>NZ_CP138989.1:1385000-2120000 GCF_044594645.1 Algibacter sp. R77976 | reverse complement strand
TTTCTCTGGGCTATTCCTCAGCAAAAGGTAGATTCTATACGCGTTACGCACCCGTGCGCCGGTCGTCATCAGAATGCAAGCACTCCATGTTACCCCTCGACTTGCATGTGTTAGGCCTGCCGCTAGCGTTCATCCTGAGCCAGGATCAAACTCTTCATCGTTAATTTTTGTGTGTTACTATCTTATAAATAAAATGCAACAACTTTTAACAACTAATCAGAATCTCTAGTACTCAAAATGGTCTATTCTCTTTGTTAAATTAATTCGTTTCCAAATTAATTTTTACGCTGTCAATTCAATATGTTTATGAACTTGTTTCTTTGTCTTCTTAACTTGTTTCCTTGTTAAGCGGGTGCAAATATAAAACCCTTTTTTAACTCTCACAATAGTTTTTTAATTTATTTTTAAAAAGTTTTTTGAACTTTCCAAACCAAACATTAAACCTTTTTATGAGCGTTTTGCTATCTGCGATATTTACCGTTTTTAGCGGCTGCAAATCTACAACCTTTTTTAACTCTCACAAGTGTTTTTTAATATTTTTTTAAAAAGTTTTTTTTAACCCTTTTATCTAAAATTAATCAACCTTTTTATGAACGTTCGCCATAAAACTAATACCGTTTTTTAGCGGCTGCAAACTTACTATCCTTTTTTAGTTCTACAATACTTTTTTTAATGTTTTTTTAATGTTTTTTTTACACCGCTTTTAATAGGCTTGTTTTCTGTGTTTTACATCTGAAAGTTTTTTGGAAAATTATTCCAAAATTTAAATTATATACACCTTTTTTTGCGCTGCTTACTTTATATGAAGATTTACTGTACTAATATATAGGTATAGAATATATAAATCTATGACTTTAATATTAGGATAAATTAATTGAAGAAAACTAAAAATAGCTAAATTGCCCGCGTTAGGGATAGTAGTGGATAGCCCACAGCCCGACCATAGGAGGTGCGAGGACTTGAAACGGATAGCCCGACCCGCAGGGAAACGCCCGAATTAAAATTTATACCTATATATATATGGTGTGGGTTTGTTTATACTTTTGAACTCATTATCTTTACAGCCGAATTTCAATTTAATTTATGATACATATTACTTTACCTGATGGTAGTGTGAAAACGTTTGATGAAGGCGTTACACCAATGGATGTTGCAAAAAGCATTAGTGAGGGATTTGCTAGAAATGTAATTTCGGCGAATTTTAATGGTACAACTATAGAAACAGTAACCCCATTAACCACCGATGGTGCTTTAATTTTATATACCTGGAGAGATGATGCTGGTAAAACTGCTTTTTGGCATAGTTCTGCACACGTATTAGCTCAAGCAATTGAGGAATTATATGTTGGTGCTAAGCTTACTATTGGACCTGCTATTGAAAATGGATTTTATTATGATGTAGATTTTGGTGAGCATAATGTATCAGAAAAAGATTTTAAGGCCATTGAAACTAAAATGATAGAGATTGCAAGAGGGAAACATGACTTTAGTTTAAGAGCGGTTTCTAAGACAGATGCTTTATCATTATATAAGGACAATGCTTTTAAAACAGAATTGATTGAAAATTTAGAGGATGGTACGATTACTTTTTGTGACCACTCTACTTTTACTGATTTATGTCGAGGCGGACATATACCTAATACTGGTATTATAAAAGCTGTTAAAATATTAAGTGTTGCTGGTGCGTATTGGCGTGGTGATGAGAATAAACCTCAATTAACTCGTGTTTATGGAATTTCTTTCCCTAAACAAAAGGAACTTACTGAGTATTTACAAATGCTTGAAGAGGCTAAAAAACGTGACCATAGAAAACTTGGTAAGGAGTTAGAGCTTTTTACATTTTCGCAAAAAGTGGGACAAGGTTTACCTTTATGGTTGCCAAAAGGAGCTGCTTTACGTGAGCGTTTAGAGAACTTTTTAAAAGCTGCGCAGAAAAAAGCAGGTTATGAAATGGTGGTTACACCACATATTGGACAGAAAGAACTTTATGAAACTTCTGGACATTATGCTAAATATGGTGAAGATAGTTTTCAGCCAATTTCAACCCCTAAAGAAGGTGAAGAGTTTTTATTAAAACCTATGAACTGCCCCCACCATTGTGAGATTTACAATAGTAGCCAATGGAGTTATAAAGATTTACCTAAACGTTATGCAGAATTTGGTACTGTTTATAGATATGAGCAAAGTGGAGAATTACATGGTTTAACTCGTGTACGTGGTTTTACTCAAGATGATGCGCACATATTTTGTATGCCAGAACAATTGGATAAAGAGTTTAAAGATGTTATTGATTTGGTTCTTTATGTATTTGGATCTTTAGGGTTTGAAAACTTTACTGCACAGGTTTCTGTAAGGGATCCTGAAAATCCAGACAAATATATAGGTGATGTTGCAAATTGGGAAAAAGCGGAACAAGCAATTATTAATGCTGCAACCGATAAAGGTTTAGATTTTGTTATAGAAGAAGGTGAGGCTGCTTTTTACGGTCCGAAGTTAGATTTTATGGTAAAAGATGCTTTAGGAAGACGCTGGCAATTAGGTACAATTCAAGTAGATTACAACTTACCAGAACGTTTTGATTTAAGTTATAAAGGTAGTGATAATGAGTCGCACAGACCTATTATGATACACCGTGCTCCCTTTGGAAGTTTGGAACGATTTGTTGCTTTATTGCTGGAACATACAGGTGGTAATTTCCCGCTTTGGTTGATGCCAACTCAGGCTATTATTTTATCAATTAGCGAGAAATATGAAAAATACTCTGAAAAAGTTTTAAATTTGCTAGAAAATGACGAAATTCGCGCCCTTGTAGATCATAGAAATGAGACTATAGGAAAGAAAATTCGTGAAGCAGAAATGCAGAAACACCCTTATATGATTATTATAGGGGAACAAGAAGAGAAAGAAGGTAAAATAACTGTGCGACAACACGGTGGAGAAGATTTAGGCATGATTACTGTAGATGCTTTCTCTGAAATAATAAAAGAAGACATTAAAAAAACGTTAAAATCGTTTTAATAATAATTAATAATAAGTTTAATTTAAAACCATAAGGCCATAGCAATTAGAAGAAGACATCAACCTAGAAGGGTTTCACAAGAAGATAAGCATAAGATTAACTCTAAGATTACTGCTCAACAAGTTCGTCTTGTTGGCGACAACGTAGAGATTGGTATTTACACCAAAGGAGACGCTATGAGAGTAGCAAGCGCACAAGAGTTAGATTTAGTAGAAATATCTCCTAATGCTGACCCTCCTGTATGTAAGGTTATGGATTATAAAAAGTTTCTTTACGAGCAGAAGAAACGTGATAAGGCTTTAAAGTCTAAGGCTACTAAAGTTATTATTAAAGAAATTCGTTTTGGTCCGAATACAGACGACCATGATTACGAATTTAAAAAGAAGCATGCCGAGAAGTTTTTAAAAGAAGGTGCTAAGCTAAAAGCTTTTGTATTCTTTAAAGGACGTTCTATTATATTTAAAGAGAAAGGGCAAATTTTATTATTAAAATTAGCACAAGATCTTGAAGAATATGGTAAAGTAGAGCAAATGCCTCGATTAGAAGGTAAACGTATGACTATGTTTATTGCTCCAAAAAAGTAATTACTCTGAGGAAATCAGGAATTAAGATAATTAAGCGAAATAATTAAAACTAGGAAAAGAAAATGCCTAAAATGAAAACAAAATCTAGTGCCAAAAAGCGTTTCAAGCTTACAGGTACTGGTAAGATTAAAAGAAAGCACGCTTTTAAGAGTCACATCTTAACAAAGAAGTCTAAAAAGCGTAAGCTTAAGTTAACTCATGATGGTTTAGTACATAAAGCAGATGAGGATAACATTAAAACAATGATGCGTTTAAAGTAACATTCGTTTTAATCGGTTAAAACAATTTATAAACCCTGGAGTTAGGCTCAATAAAAGAGTTAAAAGTTAAAAGTTAAAAGTTAAAAGTTAAAATCTAAATTTAGACAGAAGCTAATAACCTGAGACCAACAACTAAATAAACCGCCTACTACAAAACACATTTAAAATTATGCCAAGATCAGTAAATTCTGTAGCTAAAAGAGCCAGAAGAAAAAAGGTGCTTAAACAAGCAAAAGGTTACTTTGGAAGACGTAAAAACGTTTGGACAGTAGCAAAAAATGCGGTTGACAAAGCGATGCAATATTCGTATAGAGACCGTAGAGCAAAAAAGAGAACATTCCGTGCATTATGGATTACGCGTATTAACGCTGGAGCCAGAGAACATGGTTTATCTTATTCTCAATTTATGGGGAAATTAAAAGCTAATGATATTGAATTAAACCGTAAGGTTTTAGCAGATTTAGCTATGAACAACCCGGAGGCTTTTAAAGCTGTAGTTGATAAAGTAAAATAAGGCGCTTAGCCTATTGTAAAACATATTATTCGCTTAATAAAAAATCCGATTCGAAAGAGTCGGATTTTTTTTATTACTATAAAGTTCTCGATACATTTTTTTTATCAAAAAATAGCTTGGGCTAATTTGTAAGAATTATTTTTAATAAAAATTATATATGGATTTATCTAAAATAAAACTTGTTGTAACAGATATGGATGGCACTTTGCTAAACTCCAAACATGAAGTTAGTCCTTTGTTTTTTGAATTATTTAAAGCATTGAAAAAACATAATATACTATTTGTAGCTGCAAGTGGTAGACCATACTATAGTATTATTGAAAAACTCCACACCATAAAAGATGACATTATAATTGTTGCTGAAAATGGAGGGATTGTTATAGAACAAGATAAACTCCTTTTATCGACACCAATAGCTCAAGATAATTTGTTAACTATTGAAAGTTTGGTTAACTCGAACAACCAAATTCATCCGGTATACTGTACACAATTTAAAGCTTATTTCAGTTATGATAGCTCAGATAACTTCATTGAAACTTTAAAAGAGTATTACCCTAAATTCTCTTTGATTAATAGTATTAATGACATAACAGAAGAGATCATCAAAATTGCATTATACCATGCTGATGACTCGGAAAAACACATTTATCCATTATTCGACAAATTTGAAACAGATTACGAAATAAAAGTATCTGCAAAAAACTGGGTAGATATTAGTGACAAGTTAGCCAATAAAGGTCATGCTATAAACATACTTCAAAACAACTATAGTATTACACCTGATGAAACTTTAATATTTGGAGATTATAATAATGACATTGAAATGCTGAAACTAGCTACTTATAGTTTTGCTATGGAAAATGCACATGAAAATGTAATAAAAACTGCTAATCACAAAACGAAAAGTAATGATGATTTTGGGGTTGAATATATTTTAGAAAAACTAATACAAGCCAAAAATTAACTTCCAAAAGCTGTAATTACTAGATTTCTTGAACCTCCATAATCTCTGTGTTCACATAGGTAAACACCTTGCCAAATACCCAAATTAAGCTTTCCTTCAGTTATTGGTATTTGTACAGATGCACCTAACAATGATGATTTAATATGTGCTGGCATATCATCTGAACCTTCATATGTATGCTTATAATAAGTTGCGTTCTCAGGAACCATCTTGTTAAAATGGCTTTCAAAATCGAGCCTTACCGTATAATCTGCATTTTCATTAATGGATAAACTTGCCGATGTATGTTTAATAAACACCTGCATCTGCCCTATTTTTATTTGCTTAATTTCAGGAATTGCTTCTAAGATTTCATCTGTAATTAAATGAAAACCTCTTGAAAATGGTTTTAGTGTAAATTCTTTTTGGACGACAATCATGCTTTACAAAAAATTTTTATTCACTATTCAGCATCTTTTGCAATCTCAGAAATTGCCGTTTTAAATTCTTTCCAGTCAATCAATTCATCGCCATCTTTATCATAACCTTCAATAAGTTTAGAGCCTACAAGCCCTCTTATAAAACCGCTAATTTCGGCTTCTTTCAAAAGGTTAGTTATTTCACTTTTTGATAATTTACCGTCCCCACTTTTATCAAAAAAGCTAAAAGCAGCTTCGGGAGTTTCAAAGTGATTGGTTAAAACAATTTGAATTTTTCTAAGAATTGATTTTTTTGAAGCCATATGTAAATGTTTAGATGTTTAGATGTTTAGATGTTTAGATGTTTAGAAAATGATAAAATCATCAAAAAGCCACATACTACACAAGAAAAGAATACTTCAAAAAATTAAGTTTTTTGTTTCTTTTTCTTGGCAGCTGGAAATAAAACGTTATTTAAAATTAAACGGTAACCCGGTGATGTTGGGTGTAAATCTAACTCAGTTTTAGCATCTCCTACTCTATGTTGATAATCTTCAGGATCATGTCCGCCATAAAAGGTGAAAAAACCTTTGCCTTTTATACCATGAATATATTTTGCTTCACCATTTATTTTAGTTTCGCCCATTACCAAGACATTCGATTTAATTTCGTCTCTGGTAAATGATGTTGTTTGCCCCATAAAACCTTTTACTAATGCGGTATGGTTTTGACATAACATACTTGGAATTGGATCCCATTTTGCAGAAAACTCCATAAGACTAAAATAATCTGTTGTTTTTGGTATGTTACGCTTACGTGTCATATCAATAGAAGAAAACTCGTAAACTTTAGGGTTTCTCTCTAATATATAGTTTGAAAACGCAAATGTTTTACTAAAATCAATTTTGTTTTGATACCCAGCATCACTCCCATCTCCATCAAACATTGGCTCGCAAATATCAACACCTTCAGCAGATAATGCAATGTCAAAACTATCTGTAGCACTACACATGGCAAACATAAAGCCACCACCAATTACATAATCTCTAATTTTTAAAGCAACAGCTAATTTTTCGTTTGACACTTTATTGTATCCTAGTTCTTGAGCAAGTTTCTCCGCAGCTTTTTTCTCTTCAATGTACCAAGAAGACGCTCTATACTGCGCATAAAACTTTCCGTATTGCCCTGTAAAATCTTCATGATGTAAATGCAGCCAATCAAAAAGCAATAATCCATCATTTAATACTTCTTCATCATAAACGGTTTCATAAGGAATTTCTGCATATTTTAAAACCATAGTTACGGCATCATCCCAGGGTTGTTTTCCGTTGGGCGTATATACTGCAATTTTTGGTGCTTTTTCTAAAACTACAGCTTCCATATTTTGACTAGGACTTGCTATATCTTCTAAAATACTTTCCGCTTTTGAATTAGATATAACTTCAAATGAAACGCCTCGTATTTGGCATTCTTTCTGAATTGCTTCCGTATCAGGTAATAAAAAAGAACCGCCTTTATAGTTTAGCAACCATTTTACCTTTAACTGTTTGTTAAGTGTCCAATAGGTTATTCCATAAGCTTTTAAATGATTTTTTTGACTCTCTACATCCATTGGGATTAGAATGTATGATGCATAGGCATTTAAACCTAAACATATAAAAAGTAATGTAACAAGTATCTTTTTCAAAATGAAGCTAAGCTTTATGAGATTTCTCAGTCGTTCCTTCTTCGAAATGACAAAACTCTATATATTATGCAGAAAGATACTCAAAAAAAATATCTGAAAATATATTTTATAAAAATTTTAAGTGATTAATTAAAATGGCACCTCGTCATCATCACCATCATTAAAAGAGCTTCCAAAAGCTTGGTCTGGACTTGCTTTAAAATTATCGGTTGTAAATGTATCATCATTTGCAGCTGCATTCATTTTAGAATGAAATTCAAATGGTGAATCAAAATCATCTAAATTATCAAACTTACCTAAGTGTCCGATAAACTTTAAACGGATATTTTCTAAACCACCATTACGGTGTTTTGCAACAATAAATTCGGCTTGACCTTCGGTTGGAGAACGTTCTTCATCATCCCACTCATCAATTTTATAATATTCAGGTCTAAATATAAAACTAACAATATCGGCATCTTGCTCGATGGCTCCAGATTCACGTAAATCTGATAGTAACGGACGTTTACTTCCTCCCCTAGTTTCAACCGCACGTGACAATTGTGATAATGCAATTACAGGAACCATCAGTTCCTTTGCTAGAGCCTTAAGATTTCGAGAAATCATCGATATTTCTTGCTCACGGTTTCCGCCATGGTTACTACCACCCGTCATTAACTGTAAGTAATCAATCATGATTAGTTTAATACCATGTTGAGATGATAAACGACGAGCTTTTGCTCTTAAATCGAATATAGAAAGTGACGGTGTATCATCAATAAACAATGGCGCTTTTTCTAAGCCCTTAACTTTAACGTTAAGTTGCTCCCATTCGTGTTTTTCAAGTTTACCGGTTCTTAATTTTTCAGAAGATAGTCCAGTTTCACTAGAAATTAAACGGGTAATTAATTGCACAGAAGCCATCTCTAAAGAGAAAAAAGCAACTGGTATATTTTGATCTACAGCAATATTTCTAGCCATAGAAAGGGTTAATGCTGTTTTCCCCATACCAGGACGCGCCGCAATAATAATTAAATCTGAAGGCTGCCATCCTGAGGTTAATTTATCTAATTTATTAAAGCCTGTTGGAATACCACTTAACCCTTCTTTATTAGAAATCTCTTCAATTTTCTTTTTTGCCTGAATAACTAAATCTTGAGCAGTTTCACTAGACTTTTTAATATTTCCTTGGGTAACTTCGTATAATTTAGATTCTGCAGTATCTAATAAATCGAAAACATCTCTTGTTTCATCGTAAGCTTCTTCAATAATTTCGCTAGAAATTTTTATTAAACTACGTTGAATAAATTTTTGTAAAATAATACGAGCATGAAACTCAATATGTGCAGAAGATGATACCTTTTGAGTTAAAGAAATGAGGTAAAAATCGCCACCAGATAATTCTAATTTTGAATTTTTCTTTAACTGTGTTGAAACGGTTAATAAATCGACAGGTTCACTATTTTCGAACAATTGAAAAATAGCTTCAAATATATGTTGATGGGCTTCTTTGTAAAAAGCATCTGCACTTAAGATGTCAATAACTTCATCAACACCCTTTTTATCAATCATCATTGCTCCAAGAACAACCTCTTCTAAATCAAGGGCTTGCGGCGGTATTTTACCTTTTTCCAAATTGATAATAGTGCTTTTATCAACTTTATAGCCTTGTAGTTGGTTGGGTTGTTTCATAAATCAAAAGTAATAAAAAGAAGGTTGAATTGAGGTTTTTTAAATAATTCTGTGTTCACTACTCATTAACAATTGAACTGTTAATAAGTCGCAAATATTGTCAATAAGCATAAAAAAACTGAAGATTAGATCTTCAGTTTTTTTATAAGTTGTTGTTTTAAAAGGCTTAACCTTTGAAAACACCCATTTGCGCATATTTATCCATACGCTGGTTTACTAAATCTTTTGGTGATAAGTTTTTAAGCTCATCATAATTCTTTACTATGGCATCGCTAACAGATTTAAATGTTTTTACTCTATCTCTGTGCGCTCCACCCAGAGGCTCTTTTATAATGCCATCAACAAGCTTTAGTTTTTTCATATCAGTAGCTGTTAATTTCAAAGCTTCAGCAGCTTGTTCTTTATATTCCCAGCTTCTCCATAGAATAGAAGAACAAGATTCTGGAGATATTACAGAATACCATGTGTTTTCTAACATTAAAACTCTGTCGCCTACTCCAATACCTAATGCACCACCAGAAGCACCTTCACCTATTACAATTGTAATAATTGGTACTTTTAAACGTGTCATTTCTAAAATATTTCTAGCTATAGCCTCACCTTGCCCACGTTCTTCTGCTTCCAATCCTGGGTAAGCTCCTGGAGTATCTAAAAGTGTTACAACAGGGATTCCAAATTTTTCTGCAGATTTCATTAAACGTAATGCTTTTCTATAGCCTTCTGGATTTGCCATCCCGAAGTTTCTATACTGACGCGTTTTGGTATTAAAACCCTTTTGCTGCCCGATAAACATAAAACTTTGATCGCCAATTTTCCCTAATCCACCAATCATAGCTTTATCATCTTTAAAACTTCTGTCTCCGTGTAATTCTAAAAATGAATCTCCACAAATGGCTTTAATATGATCTAATGTATATGGTCTTTCTGGATGACGTGAAAGTTGCACACGCTGCCATGGCGTAATATTTTTATATATTTCTTTTTGCGTAGCCGCTAACTTTTTTTGAATCTGCTTACAGGTTTCTGTAACATCAACTTCACTTTCATCTCCAATTACTTTACACTTTTGTAATTGTTCTTCAAGTTCTTTAATTGGGAGTTCAAATTCTAAGTATTCCATAAGAATTTCAATTTAAGCTATTAACTTTGGTTAGTTGACAAATATAAAAACTTTAATTTTGTTTAAGGGTTATGTCGTCTTTCTTTTTAATTTTTTGCCATTTTTAATTATTGCATTAAGAAGCACCACACCAATAATAATCATTGCTCCCATGTAAAATGACGCACCCATTTTTTCTTTCTCAGGAAACAATATTACGGCCATAACAATACCATAAACGGGCTCAAGATTGTAGGTTAAAACTACTGTATAAGGGCTAATTGTTTTCATAATATATACAGATGCAATAAATGCATAAGCTGTACAAATAGACGCTAGTATCAATAAATACCATATGTCAGATTGTTTTAAACTAAAGAAATCTGAAGAAAAACCATCACCAAAAAACAATATATAAATAGATATAAAAATTACGCCACTTAAAAATTCATAAAATGAAATAACTGTTGCCGTATGTTTCTTTAAAAAACTACCATTAAGCACAGCAAATAATGATGAAAAAAAAGCTGAAGAAATACCTAAAACTATTCCTGTTAAATATTTCATTTCACTTTGAGTAATTACGGCTACACCAAAAATCACAATACACCCAAAGACTATTTCGTACCAAATAATTTTCCGTTTATATATTATAGGCTCTATAAACGATGCAAAAAAGGCGCCCGTAGAAAACATAGCTAATGTTATAGATATGTTAGATTCATCAATAGCTCCAAAAAAAGTAATCCAATGTAATGCTATAATTATACCTGCTATTGATAACCTTGTAATAGATTTAAAATTAATTTTTAGCTTAACCTTCGCTATTTTGACATACACAAACATTAAAACAAAAGCCATAACCATTCTAAACCAAACGAGCGGAATTGCTTTTATTGTAATAAGTTCTCCTAAAATTGCTGTAAAACCAGCTATAAAAACTAATAAATGAAGATGAAGAATATTTTTTACTTTATCGTTTTGCATTGTATAGCATATATGCTGCTAAAATACCAAAAAGGATATTGGGAAACCATACCGCAACAATAGGATTGAAATCTGACTGTTCGGCCATAACACCAAATATTTTATCGAAGAAAACAAATATCATAGCAATACAAATACCAATTGCCAGGTTAACTCCCATTCCACCTCGTCGCTTTTGAGATGATACCGCAACAGCAATAATTGTTAAAATAAATACTGAAACTGGTAAACTCCATTTTCTATATAAAACCAATTTAAAACGCCCTACATTTGAGGAACCTCTTGCTTCTTCTTCTTTTATAAAACGTTTTAAATCATCATACATTAAAACTTCTGCAGCATAAATAGGCGGAGTCAAATCTTTAACATTAAATGAAAAGAGCGTATCTTTTACTTTTAATATTTCAAGCCCATCTTCATGCTCTCCAATATCTCTTTTTACGTAATTTTTTAATCTGTAAATAGTATCTTTTGGGATGTACCTAATACTACTCGCAGTTATTTTATATTTAAGTTTATTACCTTCAAAATGCTCCAAAGTGAAATTATTCCCAACATTGTTTCCAATATTAAAATTACTAACATAAATGATTTCTTGATCGTTTATTTGTCTAAATACATCTGTATTATCAACAGCTTTTCTTCCTTTTTTTAAATATTTATAACTAAAATCATTAAAACCTTCACTAGCTTTTGGGGCTAAAAACAAACCTAGAATTATAGAAAATATAGCTACTACTGATGCTCCTATAATATATGGTCTGAGAAATCGTGTAAAAGACACTCCAGAACTTAAAAAAGCGATAACTTCTGTATTGTTTGCTAATTTTGAAGTAAACCAGATAACGGATATAAATAAAAAAAGAGGAAAAAGTAAATAACTAAAATATACCGTAAAATCTAAAAGATATACCATTACTTCACTAAAAGGCACTTCGTTTTCAAGAATTTTACCTATTTTTTCGGCTAGATGTACGGTTATCATTATTGGAATAAACAATAATAATAACATGGTAAATGTAAATAAATACCTTTTTAATATGTACCAATCTAATATCTTCATTAATCTATTTACAGACGGTTATTCATTTGTTTTACCATTTGGTCTTTCCAAGTTATAAAATCTCCTGCTAATATATGTTTTCTTGCTTCGCGAACCAACCATAAATAAAACCCAAGGTTATGTATGGTTGCAATTTGCTTACCTAACAATTCATTTACAGTAAATAAATGTCTTAAATATGCTTTACTATATTCTGTATCTACAAATGTAATACCCATCTCATCAATAGGTGAAAAATCATCCGCCCATTTTAAATTTTTAATATTTATACTTCCATTTGCCGTAAATAACATTCCGTTTCTAGCATTTCGAGTTGGCATAACACAATCAAACATGTCTACACCTAACGCTATATTTTCTAAAATATTGATTGGCGTTCCAACTCCCATTAAATATCTTGGTTTATCTTCAGGCAAAATAGAACAAACCACATCGGTCATGGCATACATTTCTTCAGCCGGTTCTCCAACAGAAAGTCCTCCAATTGCATTACCAACTGCACCAGCATTGGCAATATATTCGGCAGATTGCTTACGTAAATCTGTATAAGTACTTCCTTGAACTATTGGAAAAAAGGCTTGATTGTAATCGTATTTTAAAGGTGTTTTTTCAAGATGATTAATACATCTATCTAACCAACGATGCGTCATGTGCATTGAACGCTTTGCATAATTATAATCGCAAGGATACGGTGTGCACTCATCAAAAGCCATAATAATATCTGCACCTATTGTTCGTTGAATTTCCATAACATTCTCTGGTGTAAATGTATGGTAACTTCCATCTATATGAGATTTAAATTTTACGCCTTCTTCTTTAATTTTTCTATTAGCAGATAAAGAATAAACTTGATACCCGCCAGAATCGGTTAAAATATTTCTATCCCAATTCATAAATTTATGAAGGCCTCCTGCTTTTTCTATAATATGGGTTTGCGGACGCAAATACAAATGGTAGGTATTCCCTAAAATAATATCTGGATTTATATCGTCTTTCAACTCACGTTGATGCACTCCTTTTACTGTAGCTACAGTACCTACCGGCATAAAAATAGGCGTTTCAATAACACCATGATCTGTAGTTATTTTTCCTGCTCTAGCTTTACTTTGAGCATCTTTTGCTAATAATTCAAATTTCATTCTTTAACCCGTATAAGTGGCAAAGATAATTAACTGAAAAATGAAAATGATTGTATTGAAAAGAAAATAAATTACTTTTGGCAACGTTTTTGATACTGTTAATGAAATCTAAAAAAACGAACATTATGAGAAATTTATTTTTTATTTTAATGATTGCCATTGCTATCCCGACAGCTACAATGGCACAAACAGAACAAGGTATTGGTTTAAAAGCGGGATTAAATTACAATGCAAACGGCGATTATTTTGATGCTATTGAAATGAACTCTAAAAACCCAGAACGCAATACTGGATATCACATTGGTTTATTTGGAAAAATTGGAAAGAAGGTGTTTTTTAGACCTGAAATAGTTTACACCAGCACAAAAAGTGATTATGATGATGATAGTTTTGAAATGCAAAAACTTGATGCCCCTCTTCTAGTAGGCATAAAAGTTTTAGGACCAATTAGCGTATTTGGTGGCCCATCATTACAATACATTTTAGACTCTGAGTTTGATGGTATTGCTATAAATGATGTTGAAAACGATTTTTCAGTTGGTTTAAATTTTGGTATTGGACTTAACTTTAAGAAGCTTGGTATTGACTTAAGGTATGAACGCGGTTTTAGCGATAATGAAGCTTCTTTTTTAGGAAGAAACACAATTGACACAAGTAGACTTGACACACGACCTGATCAGTTAATATTGAGTTTATCTCTTTTATTGTAATTTCAATCACTTATAATAATAAAATAAAAAACCTCGCCATGGCGAGGTTTTTTATTTTATTATAAAGGTTATTTTTTAATCTTCATTAGATGCTGTTTCTTCTGGATCTAAGTAATTAGGGATCCCATTTGCTCCAATATCATTTGTTGGGTCGCCATCATTATTTATATCTTCATTAATGGTAAGTACGCCATCACCATCATCATCTGCATCATTAAAGTTTGCAAATCCATCACCATCAGTATCATCATCCGTTTCATCTGTTAAATCATCATAATTTACAATAAGATTGTCATCATTATTTAAATCTTCTAAATATGAAGGCACACCATCATTATCATGATCGTTTTCAAATGATTGCAACAAATCAAACTTAAAAATTAATGGTGAATATGAGGTAATGTCGGTTTGAGCAATAGAAAAATAAGCTAATCCTGAAGGTAAAAACATTACGCCAGCACCATGATTAAAATAATTAATTGTTCCATCATCGTTTTCATCAAAACTAGTAGAGGTATTAAATTGAGGAAAAACTTTAACCCATCCATAAACACCATCTATAGTAGATACTAAGTCAATATCCTGCGTGAATCTACTATCAAAAACATTTCCATCTAGAGTAAATCCTTCGTAATTTACTCTTACAGTATCTGTAAAAGCTGGCGATTCAAGACCACCTCCTTGATTTATTCTCAATATATAATATACGTAATCGGTATCTTCATAAGTAATATAGTGTGTCTCTACATCATCTTTCAATAATGTAAAACCGTCCTGAAGAACTTCTCCATCAGCTAGTTCCGAAATTATTAATTCAGAAATACTAGGGTCTGCATTATCAATAAAAACATCAGAATTATAATAATGTGTTTCTAAATAATCAATTAGGAGAGCATCATCAATAGCCTGTTGTTCTGTCCTATCATTAATTTCCACTACGATGATTTCTGTATCACCATCATCATCCTTTTTACAAGAAGAAAAAACCAAAACAAAACTTAATATAAAAAACCCTATTTTTCTTAAACTCATTATTGCGTATTTTTGAGGCTGCAAGATACAATTTTAATGTATTCTTGCACAACAACATTAACGTAGTTTTACAATAAAAATGTATGCGAGTAGATAAGTATTTATGGTGTATTAGGTATTTCAAAACAAGAACTATTGCAACAACAGCTTGTAAAAAAGGGCAAGTTAGGGTGAATGACGACGTAGTAAAACCAAGCAGAGAAGTTTACCCTCAAGACACTATTCAAATAAGAAAAGACCAAATAAATTACAAATTAAAGGTTAATGATACACCAGAAAGTAGAGTTGGTGCAAAATTAGTGGATCTTTATAGAACCGATATTACCCCAAAAGAACAATTTGAAGCCAAAGAACTTTTAAAATACTCTAAAGATTACTACAGAAAAAAAGGTACTGGAAGGCCAACTAAAAAAGATAGAAGAGATATTGATGATTATACAGATGAAAATGAGTAATTTTATATTTTAATTTTCAATTATAATTTATGACTGTTAAGACTAATGTTATCCTTAATCATAACGAAATTAACCATAAAATTAGGCGTATAGCTTTTCAAATTTACGAAAGCAATGTTAATGAAAAAGAAGTCATTCTTGCTGGTATAGATAAGAATGGTTATGTTTTTGCCAAAAAATTAAAAACGGTGCTTCAAAAAATTTCAGATATTAACCCTGTACTTTGTAAAGTTAGCATTGATAAAAAAAATCCGTGGCAGGATGTAAAAACATCTATCTCTGAAGAAGATTATAAAAATAAATCTATCGTACTTGTTGATGATGTTTTAAATTCTGGCACAACTCTAATATATGGTGTAAGGCATTTTTTAAATGTTCCTTTAAAACAATTTAAAACAGCAGTATTGGTAAATAGAAATCATAAAAAATATCCCGTAAAAGCAGACTTTAAGGGTATTTCTTTATCTACTTCATTACACGAGCATATTGACGTTGTTTTAGAAGGAAAAGAATTTAGTGCCGTTTTAGAATAATTCTATAACGATATCTTCTACAACATCATCTTTTGTTTTATTATCAATAGAGACTTTAATTTCTGCTTGATTATAAAAATGAGAACGCTCAAATAAATGCTTTCCAATAAATTCTGTCATTTCTTCTAGTGTTTCAATATGAGAAATTAATGGACGCTTTGCTTTTTTACGTAACAATTTATTTGCTAATGTTGGTAAAGTCGCTTTTAAGTACACACACTTAACATTTTTAGCAGCCAAAATAACATCCATATTCCCGCTATAACAAGGTGTTCCTCCTCCTACTGCCAAAATTGTATTATTTTCAGAATTAATTAAGGCATTTAAATAAAGGGCTTCTTGCTTTCTAAAATAAACTTCGCCTTTAGTTTTAAATACTTCACTAACGGTTAAATTCTCCTTTTCTTCTATATAATCGTCTAAATCAAGAAAATTATAATTCAATTTTGCTCCTAATTTCTTTCCAATTGACGTCTTTCCTGAAGCCATATACCCTATTAATACAATGATCATTTTTTCGTTATAAATTGATTATTAAAAACATACGTATTTAGGGTGCAAAAAAACAAAAATTTATTTAAAAAAACTCTTGTTTAATTAAAAATAGGTACTATATTTGCACCCGCTAACAGGAACATATGTTATGTTAGTTTGGAATAATGACCTGGTAGCTCAGTTGGTAGAGCATCTCCCTTTTAAGGAGAGGGTCCTGGGTTCGAGCCCCAGCCCGGTCACAAAAAAAGTTAAGCTTTATTGCTTAACTTTTTTTATTTTTATACACTTTATTAATGCGCACGTGGCGGAATTGGTAGACGCGCTGGCTTGAGGGGCCAGTATCCGTTTTAGGATGTGGAAGTTCGAATCTTCTCGTGCGCACTTAAATTAACTTCTATTATTTAATTGATTTAAAAAATTTTGGTAATTAGTATTACCAGGGTATAATTGAATTAATTTATTGATTGCCGTTTTTGCTTGTTCTGTTTTATTACTTTTTGAGTACAAATAAGCTAACATATATAATAAGCTTTCATTATTTGCTTCTATTTTAAGCCCTTTTAACACATATGCTTCTGCGTTTTTTAAATCGTTTAGCTTATTATAAAGTAAACTTATATTATAATATATTCTTGTGTTTTCGGGCATCAGTTTTATAGCTTCTTGCATCTGTAAAATAGCTTCACCATACCTATTTAGTTCTGCCAATAACAAACCATAAGAATAATACGTTTGTCCAAATTTTGGTTCTTGTTTAATTATAGTTTTAAAAGCAAGTTCTGCATTTTTAAAATCTTTATTTTGATAATACAGGTTAGCCAAATTAGTTCTAATTATATTATTCAGGTTATCAATTTCTAAAGCACTTTCATAACCTTGTATGGCTGTATTTAAATCGCCCTTTCTTAAAGCATAATTAGCTTTTTTAATTCTACCTCCAACAAAATCAGCTGTTGCCTTTAGGTTGGTATCAAATTCCTTTTTTACTTTTCCATATGCTTCTTTATATGTTTCTGGTATTTGAATTTCATCTAAAGATGCTAAAACATAAAATGCTTTAACTCTAATAGACCGTTTTTCATCTTCAAGTAACGGCAAAGCATATTCTATATAATCTTGTGCATTTAATTCTCCTAATACATCTAAAGACGCTCCTCTTACTAAGGGTGAATCGTCATTTAAAAAACTAATCATTTTATCAATACTTGTTGCGTCTAAATAATTATTCATGGTTTTTACTGCAGATGCCCTAGCAATTTCAGGGTAAATACTATCATTTGCTAATTCTAACAAATCTTTTAAACCATTTTCCTCCCCAACGATACCAGGTGCCAAAAGCTCTGAAAAATGCTTGTTATCTGGCTCTCCATAATAATTCTTAAATTGCTCCCAAGCCCATTCGTTATCTTTATCATCGTGGCATTCTGTACATGCATTTGGAGACCCATATTTTAAACTTAAATCTGGTCTTGGTATTCTAAAACTGTGATCTCGTCTGTAATCATTCCCCATGTAAAATCTCCCGGTCATATGGCACTCAATACATTTTGAACCTTCGGAATTTTCTTTATGAAAATGATGAGAAGGTGTATTATAAGAATCTGGTAAATGACATTGCGTGCATAATTGATTGTCTTGAAATTTTAATTGTAACGAATGTGAATCATGGCAATTAATACAACTCACACCATTATGATACATTTTACTTTGAACAAAGGAACCATACACGTAAACTTCATCTAAAATTTGCCCATCTGGATAGTAAAGGTTTTCTTCAATTAATTGAGGAAAATAATGATCTAACATGCTTCCTTCAAAATTAAAATGATCGGTAACTTGTTCCCTTCTCATATGGCATCTTGCACATTCGTCTACAAGTTTTTTAGAATCTGAAATACTTACCATTTTTAAATGACCACTTGGCTTGTATTCTCCACCAAGTCTATTAACTTCTTCTACATGGTCCTTTCCAGGCCCATGACAAGCTTCACAACTTACATTTATAATCGCATATTTGGTATCGTAACTATGGGTTTCAAAATCGTAATTTTTTCTAACATTTGTTGAGTGGCAGTCAGAGCACATGGTATTCCAATTTAAACCACCTCTAGACCAATGCAACCACTCAGAATGGACTACTTTAAAATTCGGGTACAAATCAAACCATGTGTTTTTTTTAGTATCCCAAGCTGTTCTTAAACATTGATAATGACCATTTGGAAATTGAACGATATACTGTTGAAGGGGTTTAACACCAAAAACATATTCAATTTTATAATCTTCATAAGTCCCATCTGGGCCTTCGGTATTAACATAAAAATCGTCATCCTTTTTAAAAAAATGAGAAGTAACGCCTTGACTTTTAAATTTTGTATTGTTAAAATCTCCCAGAATCGTTGAATCTGAAACTATTTGCATAGCTTTATCATGATGTGAGCCTTGCCATAATTCAAATTCATCTTCATGACATGATTTACATTTTTGGTCTCCTAAAAAATGATTATCTGGAATTAACTTAGTAGATTTAAAAACATTCTCAATGACTTCAGACTTACCTGTATACTTAGATTCTTTTTGTTTACACGAGAAAAAAAACACAATTAAAACAAAAACGAATACTGATTTATTAAAAATTTTCAATACTAAAAAATTAAGATTTTACCGATTTTAAAAATAATCATTTTATAACTTATAAAAGCTAAGTAAAATCATGTTTTTAGATCAAAAAAAAGAATGAATTATTGTGAATAATTGCTAATCAAATAAAAAAAATGTACTTTTGTTTAATAAAAATTAAATTTTAATGAACAATATTAAAGTAAACTTTAGTATCAAAGACCTAGAAAACCTTACAGGTATTAAAGCGCATACCATAAGGATTTGGGAAAAACGATATAACTTACTTAGCCCGAATAGGTCTGACACTAATATTAGAAATTATAGTTTAACTAGTTTTCAAAAACTATTAAATATCTCATATTTAAACAATAACGGTTTAAAAATATCTAAAATTGCCAGTCTTGATGAAGAGCAAATTCCTATAAAAGTAAGGGAGATAGCATCTAGAGCAAAAGTTGAGGATCATGCTATAAATGCTCTAAAAATGGCAATGATAAACTTCGATCAAGTTTTATTCTACAGCACTTACAACAACCTCTTAGAAAATAAAACATTTAGCGAAATATTTTATTCTGTATTCTTACCACTACTTAATGAAATAGGTATGCTTTGGCAAACTAATACTATTACTCCTGCACACGAACATTTTCTATCTGTGCATATTAAACAAAAAATACTTTTAAATACTGAACGCTTGCAGCTTTTAGAGCCAAAACCGGTTTC
The DNA here is from genome assembly GCF_044594645.1 of Algibacter sp. R77976. Classification (GTDB taxonomy): domain Bacteria; phylum Bacteroidota; class Bacteroidia; order Flavobacteriales; family Flavobacteriaceae; genus Algibacter_B. The sequence continues at coordinate 2,100,048 of NZ_CP138989.1, read as the reverse complement.
AAAAACATTTGTTCTTTTTCTTCCTGAAAATGAAATTCATGATATCGGTCTCCTTTTTGTAAACTATCAATTAAGAAGTAAAGGCTACCACACAATATTTTTAGGAGAAAGCGTACCTATGGAAAGTCTTACTGATTTACTTGACTTTTTTGAAGACATTACTTTTGTATCTTATTTTACAGTTTACCCTGAAGCTAAAGATATGTTAGGTTACATTAAAACTTTTAATGAAATGCTGCTTAATAGTGATAAAACTAACTTGTTTTTGTTAGGAAAAAAACTATCTGAAGCTAATTTAGAAGATCTTCCTAAAAAAGTAAGTATCTTTAATTCTATAGAAAATTTAGTTAAAGTTTTATAAAGTGCCTTATTTTGTTTAACTTTATATTATATTTATTAAACAATGAAAAAAACAATAGCCATAATTGGTTCTGGATTCTCTGCTTTATCAGCGAGTTGTTACTTGGTAAAAAACGGGTACGATGTCACTATATTTGAAAAAAATAGTTCGGTAGGTGGTCGTGCTAGACAACTTAAAAAAGAAGGGTTCACTTTTGATATTGGTCCTAGTTGGTATTGGATGCCAGATATATTTGAAAAATTTTTTAAAGACTTCGGAAAAACAACATCAGATTATTACTCCTTAGATAAACTAAGCCCAGCTTACAAAATATTTTTTAAAGACGAGGTTATTACCATTGGTGATACGATGGACAAAATATGTTTAGAGTTTGAACGAATAGAACCGGGTAGCGCTAAACTACTTCGAAAATTTATAAACAAAGCAGCAACAAATTATGATATAGCCATTAATAAAGTGGTTTTAAAACCGGGTCTTTCTCCTTTTGAGTTAGTAACTCCAGAAACTGCAACTAGGGTGGATCAGTTTTTTAAAACAATTAGTGGCGATGTTAGAAAGAAGTTTAAAAACCCAAAATTAATTTCTACTTTAGAATTCCCTGTACTGTTCTTAGGCGCAAAGCCGAGCAAAACACCTTCTTTTTATAGTTTTATGAACTATGCAGATTTTGGTTTAGGAACATGGCACCCAAAGGGTGGTATGTATGAAGTTATAAAAGCCATGAAAAGTCTAGCTGAAACACTTGGAGTAAAGATTCAAACAAATAGCCCAGTAGAAAAAATTAATGTAAATAATAAAATAGTGTCGTCAATAGTAATTAATGGAGAAGAAAAACCATTTGATATTGTTTTAAGTGGTGCAGATTACCATCATTCTGAAACACTATTAAAACAAGAATACCGTCAATATTCTGAAAGCTATTGGTCTAAAAAAACCTTTGCACCTTCTTCCCTACTATTTTATGTTGGTTTTAATAAAAAATTAAAAAACGTAGAACATCATAATTTATTTTTCGACACCAGCTTTGAAACCCATGCCGAAGAGATTTACGATAATCCGAAATGGCCAAAAGACCCCTTATTTTACGCTAATTTCCCATCGGTTACAGATGCTTCTATGGCTCCTAAAGACTCCGAAACAGGTTTCTTTTTAATACCAATTGCACCGGGAATAGAAGATACAGAAGCTATTAGAGCACAATATTTTGACATCATTATGTCTCGTTTTGAAAAACTTACTAAACAAAATGTTACAAATAATATTATATTTAGAGAATCCTTTTGTGTAAAGGACTTTGTAAAAGAGTACAACTCATACAAAGGGAATGCATATGGAATGGCAAATACGCTTTCTCAAACAGCATTTTTAAGACCTAAATTGAAAAGTAAAAAAGTGACTAATTTATATTTTACAGGCCAATTAACGGTTCCAGGCCCGGGAGTTCCCCCGGCATTAATATCTGGAAAGTTAGTTGCAGATTTAATAACCAAATACCATAGCAATTAATATGAAGTCCATATTTGACAAAGTTTCTTATAATAGCAGCAAGCTGGTAACAAAAACATATAGCACATCGTTTTCGTTAGCTACAAAAATGCTATATAAATCTATACGTGGTGATATTTACAATATTTACGGTTTTGTGCGTTTTGCTGACGAAATAGTAGACTCTTTTCATGATTATGATAAAGAAACTTTATTCAATAGATTTTCAGATGATTTAGAATTAGCCTTAAAAGACAGAATAAGTCTTAACCCAATTTTAAATTCATTTCAACATACATTTCATAAACATAACTTAGACAAAACACAAGTTGACGCTTTTATGAATAGTATGCGATTAGATTTACACAAAACAACTTATTTGACTGATGAAGAATACAAGGCTTACATTTATGGGTCTGCCGACGTGGTTGGGTTAATGTGCTTGAAAGTTTTTGTAAATGGTAATGATGAAAAATACAATGAACTTAAAGATACAGCAATGGCTTTAGGTTCTGCATTTCAAAAAGTAAACTTTTTAAGAGATTTAAAAGCTGATTTCGAAGGGCTAGATAGAACCTACTTTCCAAATACAGATTTAAAAAACCTCAACGAAATGTCAAAACAAAATATTATAGACGATATAGAAGCTGATTTTCAAAAAGGATTAAGTGGTATAAAAAAACTACCCATTGAAGCTAAGTTTGGCGTTTTTATGGCCTATAGATATTATAGCCAACTTCTTAAAAAACTAAAAAAAACACCTGCATTAAAAATTAAAGATTCAAGAATTCGAGTTTCAAACCCAAAAAAAATTGAGCTTTTAATGCGGAGTTATGTAAAATATCAATTAAATTTAATGTAAATTTTAATCATGCACACGTTATACTGGATTCTTATATTTTTAGGGACTTATGCTTTTATGGAGTTTATGGCTTGGTTTACTCATAAATACATAATGCATGGCTTATTATGGAGTTTGCACAAAGACCATCATCACAAGGATCACGACAGTTGGTTTGAGCGTAACGACGCCTTTTTTATATTTTACGCAATTGTTAGTATTGGTTTCTTTTTACTTTGGAAAAACACTAGCTTTTGGGCTGGATTACCTATAGGTTTAGGTATTTTTGCATACGGATTATCCTATTTTATAGTTCATGATATTTTTATACATCAACGCTTTAAGCTTTTTAGAAATGCTAATAATTGGTATGCAAAAGGCGTAAGACGCGCACACAAAATTCACCATAAACATCTAGGTAAAGAAGATGGAGAATGCTTCGGTATGTTGTTTGTGCCATTTAAATATTTTAAAAAATAGTATTTTCAGACTTCTTAAATGAAAAACCATACCCATTTCGATTATATTATCATTGGCAATGGGTTAGCGGGATTACAACTTGCTTTAAAAATGAGTTTGGATGCTTTTTTTAATACAAAAAACATTGCTTTAATTGATCCATCAAAAAAGGACACGAATGATAAAACATGGAGTTTTTGGGAAACAGAAGATTCACAATGGGATCAAATCACCTACAAATCATGGAATAAAGCTTCCATAGTAACATCCAAAAAAGAGATACGTTTAGAACTCAATCCATATTCATATAAGTCGATACGCTCAATTGATTTTTATAATTACGCAAAAGAAAAGCTTTCTACTAAAAATAATATTGATTTTATAATTGAACGTGTTGAATCATTGCATGAAGGTAATCTTATTAAAGTTTCAACCAATAAAAACAATTATAGCGCCACGCATATTTTTGATAGTAGAATTCCTGAAACTTTTTCAATACAATCAAAAAAATATATTTCAATCATTCAGCATTTTAAAGGATGGATTATTAAGTCTGAAAATAAGGCTTTCGACAAAAACAACATCACCATGATGGATTATAGGTTGAAAGATGGTGAACAAACCACATTTACCTATGTGTTACCTTTTTCTGAAACTGAAGCTCTAATTGAATTTACCTATTTTACTTCTCATGTTGTAAATGAAAACACGTACGATGATTTTATTAAGAAGTATATAAACGATTATTTAAAAATAGAAAACTATTCGATTATTGAAACTGAAAAAGGGCAAATACCTATGAGTAATTTCCCCTTTGAAAAATTCAACACAAATAAAGTTACTAAAATTGGTACCGGTGGTGGTTGGGTAAAAGGATCAACAGGTTATTCTTTTAAAAACACAGAAAAAAAAATTGAAAAAATAATTGATAACATTAAAGCAAATAAAACCCCATCTTCTAATTTATTCAAAAAGAAATATAAATTTTATGATAAAGTCTTTTTAAAAGTATTAAAAGATGAAAACCATAAAGGCGAATGGATATTTCAACAGTTTTATGATAAGAACAGCGTGCAGACAATGTTTCGTTTTCTAGATGAAGATTCTACTTTTCTTGAAGAACTAAAAATAATGATGTCGTTATTTTCTTGGAGTTTTATAAAGGCGTTCTTTAAAACACTTTGATTATTTTTGAAACCACTAATTAACCACATTAACAGGATTACCTTCTAAAAAAGCCTTTAAATTTTCAACTGTAGTCTGCATTAATCTAGCTCTTGCTGCTCTAGAAGCCCATGCAATATGAGGTGTAATAATACAGTTTTTGGCTTGCAATAACGGGTTATCTGCCTTTATAGGTTCAGTTGAAACCACATCAACGGCTGCTCCAAAAACTTTACCTAAGTTTAGGGCTGTTTTTAAATGATCTTCAACAATCAATCCGCCACGAGATGTGTTTATAAGCATTACACCATCTTTCATTTTATCAATATTCCCTTTGTTAATAATGCCCTTTGTATCATCAGTTAGAGGACAATGCAAACTTATAATATCTGATGATTCTAACAATTCATCAAACGAAACAAACTTACACGTTTCAGTTTCTAATTCTGGTTTTTCGCTTCGGCTGTAAGCCAAAATATTCAAACCAAAAGCTTGAGCTATTTTAGCAGTAGCTTGTCCTATTTTCCCAAAACCAATAATTCCTAAAGTTTTTCCATCCAGCTCTATTAGCGGTGAATTCCAGAAACAAAAGTCTAATGACTTAGTCCACTCACCTTCATTTACAGCATTTGAATGGTTACCAACATTATGACACATCTCAAGTAATAAAGCCATGGTAAATTGCGCCACAGCTTGAGTGCCGTAAGTTGGCACATTGGTAACTACAACACCTAATGCTTTAGCTACTTTTACATCTACTACATTATAACCAGTCGCTAAAACCCCTATATATTTTAATTGAGGAACTTGTGTTAAAATAGCTTTAGACAAAGGCGTTTTATTAGTAAAAACAATTTCAGCATCACCAATATTTTTCACTATATCTTCAGAATTATTTCCTGTTCGGTCATAAATCAATACATCACCAAATTGCTCAATACCTTTCCAACTTAAATCTCCTGGGTTAAGCGTGTAACCGTCTAATACAACTATTTTCAATTTGTAATTTGCTTTTTATTAAGTATTAAAATTATAGTAAATTTCTCAAAAAAAGTAAATTATAAAGTATTTTATTTTTTAAGCAACGTATCAATAGTTTCTCTAACCGAATCGCTATTCCAATTGGCAGCGCCAGTTTTATCAATTATTATATGCCCAGCTTTATCTATTAAAAAAGTTCTAGGAATACTTGACACATCAAACCCTTCAGGATATTTTGTTATTGGGCTATAAACACTAAAAGTATAATTATTTGCTACCTTAAATGTGTTAATTTTAGAGAATTCTTCATTTGAAACAAAAGCAAACTCAATTTTATCTTTATAATCATCATACAATAATTGCATACTAGGCATTTCTGCAATACAAGGTGGACACCAAGTTGCCCAAAAATTAACTAAAACGACTTTGCCTTTTGTTTGTTCAAAATTAAAAACAGCATCATTTTCATCTTTCAATTTCCAATTATAATCTTCAATTATAATTTGTTCCGACTCTTCTATTACAGAAGGACTAAAAACGGCTAAAGTCTTATGAAGTAATACTTGAATGGGTTGGCGGGTTTGCGGAATTAATAACACCCCTATAATTATAAAAAATATAATGTTCTTTATTTTGCTTTTAGAAAGTTTCATTTTATAAAATATTAAAGCACAGTTTCAAAAATTGAAACCATGCCTTAAATCTAACAAAAAAATTTATTTTTATCTTGAAACTGTACCACTTAAACTAGCTACAGGTCCAGCCCCCATAGAAATAGCGGTATGATCTGCCGCATTATCCGGCACTACGTGTGCCAATGGCTTTAGTGCAAAAGGTGCAGCGCTATTATCTGGACTTGGCTCTACTGAAATTACAATCGTTCTTCCTTTTAAATCTGTTGGAAAAGTTACTCCTGCTGCGGTTCCCTTTACGTAATCTTCACCTGGATATCCCGGTCCATTACCTACACTACCTTTAAAAGGCGAGGTTGCCGCATTATCATCTGCCATTTCAGCATCTAAAAACGTACCTGTAGTTATTGGTGTACCATCAAATACTACCCAACCCTCATATTGCCAACCTGCAGAAAGTGTTGGTAAATCTAAACCTGCTACCATAGATCCAGTTGAATTATCTAAAAACCAAACACCGCTCGATTCATTAGTATCATCAGAATCTGTAGGAGTTGCTAAAATATATGTTCCAGATGCAGAAGCAAAATCTGCTACAATGCCATCTGAACTAACACTTGCAGAATCTCCAGAGAAGTCTCCAACTAAAAGCTTTGTATCTGCTGGGGCAGGGTCAGGATCAACTGCTGGCTCTATTGATAATACAAAAGTAGTTGCTGCATCAAGAGTTTCTTTTTCAATTGAAAAACTAGTTTCAGATAAATTACCACTATCGTCTACTGTAAAAACACCTGTTGAAACTGGGCTACCATCTACTATAATCCAGCCTTCGTATACAAAGTCGTCTCCTAAATTTTCTAATCCATCTAAAGATATATTTAATCTTGATGTTACGGTTCCGTCGTCATCATTACTACAAGAAGTAGCAAAAATCCCAACTGCTATTACTGCTAAAAACATTTTTTTAATCATGATATATTTTTTTTTAAAGTTGTTTAATACTTCAAAAGTATACCTCCTATAGATTATAAAATGTTAGCTATCTAACATTACGCACTTTTATGATGAATTCTTATCTCTTTTCTAGTAAATTCGATGATATTTTCTTCTTTTAATTCGTTTAATAGAATATTTAGTGTTGGTCTAGACGTACCAATTAATGAGGCAATATCTTTTTGAGTATATGGATGATGAATAACTTTATCTCCAGTTTTTTCACAATCATAACCATAATCTGAACATAATTCGTCTAGAAATTCTATAAGTCGAGTTTTAGCATCTTTAAAAAGTAATAATTGTAAGCGCCTTTCTAGTTTTTTCAATCTAAAACCAATAACCTTATATATTTTTAAACTGAAGGTTTGATTGTTTCGCATTAACTCATGCATAGTATTTACACCAACTGGACAAATACTTGTACTATTATCAATAGATTGAGCAAACTCTTCTCTTGTTGATTCACCTAGAATAGCTGTTTCACCAAAAATTTCGCCACGAGTTAAAATAGCTTTTACCACCTCATTACCATCTTCACTATAATACCCAATCTTAACTTTCCCTTTTTCTATAAGGTAAACTTTATTTGCAGAGTCTTCTTCAAAATAGATATAGTCTTTCTTTTTATAGCCATCAAAGTCATGATCTTTTTTGTAGGCTTTGAATTTATGTGGACAGAGTACCTTGAAAAGGTTAACATCGTCAAAAAACCAGAGTGATTTCATTGTGATAAATAGTTTTGTTAGAAACTATACAGTCGGAAAAACTTAACCTTACTTACTTGAAAAGCATAAAAAAACCTCCACAATGGGAGGTTTAACTATTTAATATTTAAAATGTTATTCTTCTTCGTCTGATGCTTTCTCATCAGATAACGAATCTAACATATCATGTTGTTGCAATAAATTATACCATTGTATTACTTTTTTAATATCGCTAGCATAAACTCTATCCTCATCATAATCTGGTAAAACATCAAAGAAATACTCTTCTAATTTATCTTTACTGTCTTTAGCTTTTACAGATGTTGGCTTACCATCCTCTTTCTTTTTAATATTCTCAAAAACTTGAATTAATGGAACTTCTTCGGTTAAAGTATAAATAGCAATTTCACTTAATACACTAACATTGTTCTGTATACTAACAGAAATTCTTTTTTTATCAACTAATGATTCAGCAACAAAACCACCTCGTGTTTGTGTTATTAATTTAAATAAACCTGGTTTTCCTGAAATTGAAATTACTTTTTCTAAACTCATAAATTATTTTTTGAAAGGCGCAAATATCAAATGTTTATTAATGTCTTGCAAATATTATCGCTTCTTTTTTTGGGCAGGAAAACGCATTCTATAATCAATATTTATTTTTCCTTTGGATATATTGGTAAGTCTACCTTTTATTAAACGTTTTTTTAAACTAGATAATTTATCTGTAAACAGAATGCCTTCAATATGATCGTATTCATGTTGAATAACTCTAGCCCTAAGTCCATCAAAAGTTTCTTTTTGTGCTTTGAAATTTTCGTCAAGAAACTCAATGGTAATAATAGGTTTTCTAAACACATCTTCCCTAACATCTGGAATACTTAAACAGCCTTCGTTAAAAGCCCACTCATCCCCTTCTTCTTCTACAATCTTAGCGTTAATAAACACGCGCTTAAAACCATTTAAATTTTCTTGTTCCTCTTTGCTTAAATCTTCATCTTCTGCAAACGGTGTTGTATCAACCAAAAACATTCGAATTGGCAAACCTATTTGTGGAGCAGCAAGACCAACTCCATAAGCATTATACATGGTTTCGAACATGTTTTCTAAAAGTGTATCGAAATTTGCATAATCTTTAGTAATGTCTTTGGCTTTCTTTTTTAAAACCGGATCTCCGTATGCTACTATTGGTAAAATCATTCTTTACTTTTATTAATCTTTGCAAAAATACAATACTTATACATTATGCCTTGTATTTAACAAAAAATTATTCTTTTTAAATTCCTGCATATATAGGAATAACAATTTCAAATGGATCTTAGAAGCAAGATATCGTGGAGTTCTTTTTAAATTAACTATTTTGAATATAAATAGCTCTGTAAAATAAGTGTTGCACTAATTTCGTCTACTAATGCTTTGTTCTTTCTTTGATTCTTTTTTAAACCACTATCAATCATGGTTTGAAATGCCATTTTTGATGTAAAACGTTCATCAACACGTTTTATTGGTATGTTTGGAATTACTTTTTCTAGTTTAGCAATAAATTTAATAATATGCACTTCGCTCTCAGAAGCTGTATTATCCATTTGTTTAGGCTCACCTACCAAGAATAATTCAACTGATTCTTTTTTAATGTAATCTTTTAAAAATGAAAGTAACTCTTTAGTATCAACCGTAGTTAGCCCAGAAGCAATAATCTGTAACTCATCTGTTACAGCTATACCCGTTCTTTTAGTGCCAAAATCTAATGCTAAAACTCTTGCCATATTTCTTTTTTGCAAAAATAACTTAAAAAACAAGAAAGGCTATCCTTTTTAGAATAGCCTTTATAAAATAATTAACCTTAATTATTAATACTTGAACAATATTTTTAAGCTCTAATAGCTTTATTCATTTCTCTAAATAATATATTGATGTTACTAACCTTTCTTTTACGGTTTAAGTAAATTCTAATATCGCTAGAACTACGAGCGATTGTCTCGTTTACTTGAGAAGCATCAATTAATAATGAATCATTTTCTTTAATAGTATTAACCTCTGCAGATACAGGAGCTATTTCATCTTCAATAGAAATAGTTTTATTAACTTCAATCTCTACAACTTCAGAAGCACTTTGTGCATTCCCTAAAGAGACTGTTAGTAATAAAATTAATAATATGTAAAAATTTGTTTTCATAAAAGTTTATCGTTGTTCGATGGGTCAAATATATATCGAGATGTGATTTCATCAGCAATAAATTAGTTATATGCCACGTATATTCGATGATAAGATAACCGACTTGTTTTCAACGATAAACGGCTTAAAACCCAAATTAATCGATAAAAAACATCGATTTTTGTATTTAAACTTATATGTATACAGATAAAAAGATAAAACGCACATTTTATCCTTTAAAAACCCCTTGCAAATTGAACATTTCTTATTTAAATCTTGTTATTATTACATCAATTTCAATGTGTTTTTAAATGATAGCTATTATATTTGCCAAAAATTATATTAGCAATGACTGAATTACAACAAATCATAGAGAAAGCTTGGGATAATAGAGATCTTTTAAAAGAAGAAGCTACAACCACAGCTATAAGAAACGTAGTAGATTTATTAGATAAAGGAGAATTAAGAGTTGCAGAACCAATTGAAGGTGGCTGGCAAGTTAACGAATGGGTAAAAAAAGCGGTTGTTTTATATTTCCCTATTCAAAAAATGGAAACTTTAGAAGCTGGTATTTTTGAATACCATGATAAAATACCATTAAAGAAAAACTTTGCTGAACGTGGTATTAGAGTTGTGCCGAATGCTGTTGCAAGACATGGTGCTTATATTTCTGCTGGCACTATATTAATGCCTAGTTATGTAAATATTGGGGCTTATGTAGATGAAGGCACTATGGTTGATACATGGGCTACTGTTGGAAGTTGTGCCCAAATTGGTAAAAATGTTCATTTATCTGGTGGTGTTGGAATAGGTGGTGTTTTAGAACCTTTACAAGCTGCACCAGTTATTATTGAAGACAATGCTTTTATTGGTAGCCGTTGTATAGTAGTTGAAGGTGTTCGTGTTGAAACAGAAGCTGTATTAGGAGCTGGTGTTGTATTAACAATGAGTACTAAAATTATTGACGTTACTGGAGATAAACCCATAGAATATAAAGGTTTAGTGCCTGCACGTTCTGTAGTTATTCCTGGTAGCTACGCTAAAGAATTCCCTTCTGGAACCTATAATGTACCTTGCGCATTAATTATTGGACAACGTAAAGAAAGTACAAACAAGAAGACATCACTTAATGATGCTTTAAGAGAACATAGTGTAGCGGTTTAATTATTAAATTGCTATTTTGAGTCGTCCTGAAATTGGTTGACAGGTTTTAAATAAATTAAATTAAACCAGAGGATTAACTTCTCTGGTTTTTTTTGTTTAGAAAAAAAATCAATAAACTTAATACAGAGATAATTTAGACTATTGAAAAGCAATTATAAATGTACTTTTATTAAAACCGACTACCTGTGTAAGGTTTTTTTTAAATTTATTTGTAGGATTAATGGTTATTTCAAAAAAACACCTACATTTAACATATTATTAATCTTACACACTTGAATTATGAAAAAAACATTTTATTTAGTAGCTTTTTTAACATTATTAATACTTTCATGTACTAAAAACGAGATTACCCAATCTAAACCAACTACTTCAGCGTTCGATTATAACGAGCAAGATCCAACTCAAATAAATATTGAGACGGTAAATTATATATATCAAGGAAAAAGTTATAGTTTACAATTTGATGTATCAGATGAAGAAAATTTATTATTACTCACAGGTAAAGATGATGAATTTCTTTCTAGCGTGTACGAAAAAAATGAGCAACTTGTTACAGTATATGTAAATGATACAACATTTCATTTATTCGAAAACATGAAGAGTTATGAAAAGTCTTCATTATATGCTGAGAATGAATTGAAAGCAACTACTTTTAAAAGAAGTTTAAATTCAAAAAAGAAAGCAACATTAAACAAGTCTAGTATTTCAATTTCCGCAACACTACCAGATAAAGGAACTAACTTTAATCAAGAAGCATATTTGTATAGAAGAACTAATTTTAGATTTAATGATGGTGGTTACTATGTAACTGGAACTAATTTCACTCACGATCTTAACATCCCAGATTTTAGATATCTAAATAATACAAGTTCATCTTTTGGGTCAAATGGTAGTAGTATTTTCCCATTCAACTCATACAATACAGCAAATTTAAGTACAATTAACCATAATGACGCTATCAGTTCAATTTATGTAAATTTTATGGTCGTAACGATTTATGAACATCAAAATTATTTGGGGCAATCATTCGTTTATGATGGTCGTGGTCTACGCGAATTACATAAGGATTTAAAAAAGCTATATTATAGAGTAGGTTCTGGTCCATTTGCACGTTGGAAAAATTGGAATGACAAAATATCATCTGCCAAGTTTAAATTTTAAAATTGTATCTATTTATAAAAGTTCATACCTGATTAACAAATTTTATTCCTTTTTTAAAGCTAAAGAATGTTTTTATATTCTTTAGCTTTCCTTATTTTATATATAACGAATTCAGTCAATAACTTATGCAAACTGAACTATTAGGTTTCAACAAGTGTTTCATATCAAATAAAGAGTTCAACCATACTATTAATTAATATAAGAAAAAAACATATTTCAATTATAGGCTTTACACCTCGAATTTTATAAAATTTTTATCATTATATAAATTAACTTTAATCAATTAAAAAAAATTAAACACCCTTCAAAAATGTCCTTCACCAGATTTGTATATTTATTTAAGCATATATACCTTAAATAATTTTTTATCTTTATAAAAATTTTAAACTTTTTCAATCAAATTAAAAAAATGGTGAAACCAGTAGTAAATACGGAAGTAGATGCTGTAATAACATGGGTAGATGGCAATGATAAAAATTGGCAAGAAAAAATAAACACTTATTCTGAAACAAAAATTAACTTTTCTTCAGAAAAACACCTAAAACGGTATAATTCTATTGGGGAAATTGACATTGCAATTAAATCTATAATTGAATTCGCTCCATTTGTAAAAAACATTTTTTTAGTAACTGACAATCAAAGTCCAGACTCCTTTAACACCTTAAAAAAAAATGCTCTAAGTAAAAACATTAATCTAGAGCTAATTGACCACAAGGTTATTTTTAAAGGGTATGAAGAATATTTACCTTGCTTTAATTCGTGCTCTATTGGCTCAATGCTATTTAAAATACCAAATTTATCTGAACATTTTATTATTTTTAATGATGATACTTTTTTAATGAGAGAGACATCAGTTAGCGACTTCTTTATAAACGAGCAACCAATAATTAGAGGTCAATGGCAAGAATTCAATGAAAACAGAAAACTGAGAAAGGCTTATCATAAAATTTTAAGCCTATTAGGTAAAACTGAAAAAAAAGGAAAAACTAGTTTTAAAAAATTTCAGCAAAATAGTGCCAAATTAGCTAAAACTGATAAATACATAAGACGTTTTCATACACCAGTATGTCTAAGAAAATCAACTTTACAAAACTTTTTTGAAAACAATGACATTCTAAAAAACAACATCAAACATAGGTTTAGAAATGCGAATCAATTTATTGTATCATCATTATCTGAGCATTTAGAAATTAAGAAAAACACATTCCATTATAGGAATAATTCGCAGTTAACCTATTTTAGGTCTTATAAAAAATTATGGTTAACTAGAGTTAAACTAAATAGATTTGAAAAAAATAAAAGTAAACTTTTTATAACCTTTCAGAGTTTAGATATGGCAGATGAGAACACGCTACAATATATCTTAAATTGGATAAAAAAACAGATGGATTAAAAAACAGAATTAACTAATTTTTTTGAACAATACCAAAATCTGTCCATACGAGTTTATCCTTTTTTGTTTTAGCCCGAATAGCTAGGTTATTTTTTAAAGACTCTTTTGTTTTATAACCTCGTTCATGGTCAAGATGTAAACACAACGCTCTATGCCTAATCTGTTTACCTTTAATTCCATAATTCTCAAGCCTTTCACCTAATTCTCTATCTGGACCTCCATATCGCATTCTTTCATCATATCCATTAATTGCAATAAGATCCTCCTTCCAAGCACTAGAGTTACAATTATTAAAAGATGCGTTTGATGGCGTTATAAAATCTAAAATTTTAGATTTTAACTCTCCACTTGCTAATTTTCGTTTTTGAGAGCTCCCTAAATGCCCTTTGCTTTGTAACCAATTTACATCAAAACATTTACCAGAAATTATATTATCTTGAGATATAAGTAAACTTAAATTCATATCTAATTTACAATATCCACCAGACAAGAATTTACCTTTTTCGGCGTATCGTGCATGGCGTTCAAGAAAATCAGACTTTGGAATGCAATCGCCATCTGTAAAAACAACATATTCATTATTTGCTTTTACTATAGCTTTATTTAATATGGTTTGTCTTCTATAACCTTCATCTAAATGCCATAAATGCGTTATAGAAACTGGATATTCTTCTTTAAACCTGTCAATAAGATTTTTAGTTGCTTCAGTTGAACCATCATCAGCAATTATAACTTCAAAATTCTTGTAAGTTTGGCAACTATAACCATATAAGACTTTCTCTAGCCAATCTGGCTTGTTATAGGTAGCAACTATTAATGTAATACTAGGATTTGCCATACTTAAAAATAAAGTTCTTTGCGAAAATAATTATTTTTATCTTACTAGAAGAGTCATTTAAATTTTAAACTATTAAATTTGATTCGCTAAAACGCAATCTAAAAACTCATCAAATTCATTCTTATCAGTTTTAATTAAAATCGTTTAAAACTTAATTTTTCTTATCTAGATAAATTATGGTTATTATAATTTGAATACGCCCAATAAAATATCAGCATTACTAATAACTTATAATGAAGTTAATCATATAGATCAAGTAATTGATAATATTGGTTTTGCCGATGAAATAATTGTTATTGATGCTTATAGTAATGATGGCACATTTGAAAAATTAAGCACAATAAAAAACGTTAAAACGATACAACGAAAGTTTAAGAATTTTTCCGACCAAAGAAATTTCGCAATAGCGCAAGCAAAACACAAATGGCTATTATTTATCGATGCCGATGAGCGTATTACACCTAAATTAAAAACTGAAATTTTTAAAGTAATAAATACTCCAAACAACCATGTTGGTTTTATGTTTAAGCGTTTATATTTTTTTAAGAAAAAACGCATTCGTTTTAGTGGCTTTCAAACTGACACAACTTATAGGTTATTTAAAAAAGGCAAAGTAAAATATATAGAAGATAAAATAGTGCATGAAATGCCTAAAATTGAAGGTAAAAGTATGGTACTTAAAAATTTTATGCTTCACTATTGTTTTGATAGTGCTTCACATTATAAATCTAAAATGGAGCATTATGCAAGTCTTAAAGCTCTAGAATTATTTAAAAAAGGAAAAAAACCAAATGCATTCCATTTTTACATTAGGCCATTCTATAAGTTCATTACAAATTATATTTTTAGACTTGGTGTTTTAGATGGCAAAGAAGGATTTATAATTTGTTATTTGAGCGCTTATGGTGTTAGCTATAGATATAAAAAACTTAAGGAGTTAAGAGTGAAAAATTAAAATTTCAACTTCTTTTTCAATTCTTTTTTTCTTGTAAATTTTGCTCTAAATTCTTGTGTTTCTTGCCACATCAAATTAAAAACTTTTGTATAATCTTCACCAGTGCATTTTGCATATTCATCACTCATAACCTCAACCATAGATTTATGTTTGCTTAATCTTGCAAAATTCTTAATTCGAGTCTCGAAATCTAAAGTTCCAAAAATCATTCGGTTTAAGTCTACCAAATAAAATTTATACGTATTGTCGTCTTGTTTTTTTATCAATGTATTTCCTGGAGAATGATCTAAGAACTGAATGCCTTTTTCATGCAAATCGAAAGTAAACCTTGTAAAAGCTCTCAGAATATTATCATAATCAGGATAATTAAAATCATGAACTAGCTCTCTATAAGTTAAGTCAGCGTCTAACTGCTCGCTAACATAAAAGCTTTTCTTAAAAAACAGTATTGTTTTATACTCAAAATATGCTATCGGATTTGGCGTACCTACCTTTAAACTAATTAGTTTATTTGCATACTCAAAAGAACGTTGTGCTTTACTTTTTCTAAAAAAATTATAAGCAATTTGATTAATAAGGTTAGGTACTTTAAACCCTTTAATATTTAAATTATGGTCGTTTACTTTTATTATTTTAATGACATTTCGCTCACCTTCACCTCCACTTAAACTATCAAAACCATGTATTAATTTAGTTAATTTTTCTTGAAAACTTTTGTCTAAATTCTGATTAAATACTTTTACTTCTTTCATTTTAATAAAATAAACGGATGTAATATTACTACAATTTTCTATTGTAAATTTACAACCATGCAAATATAAGGTTCAAAACATGAATGAGGAAATAAACAGAGCATTACAAACACTAAAAGCTGGAGGTCTTATACTTTATCCTACTGATACAAATTGGTCCGTTGGATGTGACGCATCTAACCCAGAAGCTATCGATAAAATTTATGCATTAAAGCAAAGTAAATATTATAATGATATTGTTTGTTTAATATCAGATGATAGAATGCTGAAAAAATATATTAAACAAATACCAAGTGCAGCCATAAATATTATTGAAATAGCAGACAATCCAACCACCATAATTTATGATGATGCGCAAAACCTAGCCAAAAATATAATTAGGAAAGATGGTTGTATCGCCATAAGAATTCCTGATGATGATTTTTGCTATTGGCTAACAAGAAAATTAAATGGCGCTATTGTTTCAATACCTGCAACTGTAAGCAAAGCACCAACACCAAAATCATTCAAAGAAATTGCACCAGAGGTTTTAAAAGGTGTGGACTATGTTGTAAATTTGCACCACGAAAAAATCTTTTCAAAACCATCGTCAATTATTAAGTTAAGTAATAATGGAATTGTTAAGATTATACGAGAGTAAAACCTCAAAAATCAGCAATGAATTACAAAGAAGCTTTAAATAATCCTATTTTTAAAATCATATCAAAATCGGCGAAAGAACTACAATTAGATGCTTTTGTTATTGGTGGTTTTGTGCGCGATTTTATTTTAAAACGTGGCGATGCTAAAGACATTGATGTTGTTGCTATTGGAGATGGAATAAAACTAGCAAAACAGGTTGCCAAAAACCTGCCTAACAAACCAAAAGTTCAAGTTTTTAAAACTTATGGTACTGCCATGTTAAGATTTGAAGATATTGAAATTGAATTTGTTGGAGCTAGAAAAGAATCTTATACTGAAAATAGCAGAAATCCATCTGTTGAAAACGGAAGCTTAGAAGACGATCAAAACCGAAGAGATTTTACAATTAATGCATTAGCCTTAAATTTAAGTGAAGATAGTTTTGGCAATTTATTAGATCCTTTTAATGGCATTAAAGATTTAGAAAACAAAATCATTATTACGCCGTTAAACCCAGATATTACGTATAGTGACGATCCACTTAGAATGCTTCGTGCTATTCGGTTTGCAACACAACTAGATTTTACTATAGAAGCCAAATCCCTTGATGCTATTTCAAAAAATAGTGATAGAATAAAAATTATTACTAACGAGCGTATTGTAACCGAGATTAATAAAATTCTTGAAAGTAAAAAACCATCAAAAGGTTTTTTATTATTAGAAAAAACTGGATTATTACAGTATATATTACCCGAGTTAACAGCATTAAAAGGTATTGATGAAGTTGAAGGGCAACGCCATAAAGATAATTTTTATCACACACTTGAAGTTGTAGATAACATATCTATAAACACAAACGACCTTTGGTTACGTTGGGCTGCATTGTTGCATGATATAGGCAAAGCACCAACTAAAAAATTTAGCAAAAAAGTAGGTTGGACATTTCATGGGCATGAGTTTGAAGGCTCTAAAATGGTTTATCATTTATTTAAAAGGCTAAAACTGCCATTGAATGATAAGATGAAATTCGTTTAGAAAATGGTGTTTATGAGCTCAAGACCCATTGTTTTAGCTGATGATATGGCTACGGATTCTGCAGTACGTCGTTTAGTTTTTGATGCTGGAGATTATGTTGAAGATTTAATGACGCTTTGTGAAGCAGATATAACGACCAAGAACCCTAAAAAATTTAATAAATACCATAACAATTTTAAAATAGTTCGCGAAAAAATTATTGAAGTTGAAGCCCGCGATCATGTTAGAAATTTTCAGCCTCCTATTTCTGGTGAAGAAATAATGAAGGCATTCAATTTAAAACCATCACGAGAAATTGGTTTAATAAAGGAATCTATTAAAGAAGCCATTCTTGAAGGCGATATCCCAAATGAATATGATGCTGCCTATCAATTAATGTTAGAAAGAGGAAAAGCTTTAGGATTAAAACCTAAATCATGATTAAAGTAATTAGAACAAATTCAGAAAATAAAGATTTTGTTTTTTTAGTAAAATCTTTAAATGACTATTTAAAAATTATTGATGGTGAAGAGCATGAATTTTATAATCAATACAATAATATTGATGTTTTAAAGCATGTTGCGGTCGCATATAAAAATGAAACACCTATTGGATGCGGAGCTTTTAAAGCTATAGATGATTATTCAGTTGAAGTTAAACGGATGTTTACAAAACCAAATTTACGAGGTCAAGGTGTTGCCTCTAAAATTTTAACTGAGCTTGAAAATTGGTCAAAAGAATTAGCATTTAAAACTTGTGTTTTAGAAACAGGAAAACGGCAAAAAGAGGCTGTTTCGTTTTACAAAAAAATGAATTATAAAATAACTCCAAATTACGGACAATACAAAAACATAGCTAATAGCGTGTGTTTTAAAAAAGAACTTATCTAATATGAAAAAGGATAATAAAAAAGTAATTTATTGGCTTCTTACTGGTTGCGTTTTAATTTTTATAATGGTGGTAGTTGGAGGTATTACAAGACTAACTGACTCTGGGCTATCTATGTCGAACTACAGATTAATCACAGGAACCATTCCTCCTATTGGTGATCAAGAATGGCAAGAAGCTTTTGAGTTTTATAAACAACATCCAGAATACCAACAATATCATAGTCATTTTTCACTTGAAGATTTTAAAAACATTTATTTTTGGGAATGGTTGCATCGTGTTATTGGGCGCTCGATAGGTTTAGTTTTTATAATTCCATTTATCTACTTTTTAATTAGAAAACAACTTACTAAAAGCTCTATCAAAAAATGTCTTGTGCTACTAGGTTTAGGTGCTTTTCAAGGTTTTTTAGGTTGGTATATGGTAAAAAGCGGATTAGTTGATATGCCAGATGTAAGCCATTACAGACTTGCAGCTCATTTAACGACTGCATTTATTACTTTTTCTGCAACGCTTTGGGTGGCTTTAGATATGTTGTATCCTAATCGTAAGCCTGCAAATAAATCTATTCGAAATCTTATTATTGTAAGTTTCATTATTTTAATTATTCAAATTATTTACGGTGCTTTTATAGCAGGATTAAAAGCTGGTTTAGTTCATAACCATTGGCCGCTTATGAATGATGGAAAGTTTATCCATCATACGGTTTATGTGTTAGAACCGTTTTATAAAAACTTGATAGAAAACCCTAGCGGCATACAATTTGTTCATCGTATTTTAGCCTTTTTAGTTGTGTTTTCTGTGTTTTTAATTTGGAAAAAAACAAAACACTTAAGCCTCGATACAAACCAGAAACAAGGTGTTAATTGGTTAATAATATTGGTTTTTGTTCAGTTTGTTTTAGGTGTTTTTACTCTTATATTACAAGTACCTCTTTGGTTAGGTGTAGCACATCAAATAGGCGCATTTTTTCTTTTAAGTGCCATGACATTTACACTTCATAGATTTTCTAAATAACTTAAAAAAAAAGCTACCTTTGTAGCATAATTTGCAATACATGATTTACAGGTTTAGAGTTATTTTAGATAACGACACAGATGAAGATATTTTTCGCGATTTAGAAATTCGTGAAACAGATACGCTTGAAGATTTACACAATATAGTAACACAGTCTTTTGGCTTTGATGGTTCTGAAATGGCTTCATTTTACATAAGTAACGATGTTTGGGAACAAGGCGAAGAGATATCCTTATTTGATTTAAGCGATGATGGCTCCGCACGTTTAATGAACGAAACATCATTAGATAGTGTGGTACATGAAGCCCAAACAAAACTTATTTATGTTTACGACTTTATGAGTATGTGGACATTTTATGTTGAACTCGCTGAAATTGTTGATGAAACCGAAGGTCATGATTACCCAAACTTAATGTTTGTGCAAGGTCAAGTACCCGATACTGCTCCGGAAAAAGTATTTCAAGCAGATGAAGACGACGACTACAACGAATTTGATGACGGTATTGATGTAGATGATTATGAAGATTTAGACTTCAACGAAAACTGGAATTAATAACGCTTTAAATTCTCTAAATTTACATTTTCATAATTACGTTTTATGAACTCTAATGAGTATTTCAGAATCTCACCCATATTCTTACTCTTTTTAAAATTAACATCGTGAGTATAATCAAAAATGGTCATTTTTAATAGATCTACATATTCTTTGGTTGATATAACATCAGATTCAATACAACTTAATAACCTTCCTAATCTAATATGAGAACTCTTAAGTCGTTTCACCATAATAGAACGCTCTTCAGTTTTATATTGATCTATAGACATTTTTTGAATACTATTAGCAACTAGCTGAACCATTTCATAATTCTCCTTAAAAAATTGAGGTCTGTAAATATTAAACTTACCTTCATAGGATTGCTGATCGAAATCTATAGCACGTATTCTGTAAACCACCTTATCAAAATCATGAGTTGGTACAATAACATAGTTATAAGACCTCATATCGCCTAACATACGTATCATACAACGTTCATTAAACTTTATAAACTCTTTAGCTATTTGGGATTTTTCAGATTTACTACAGGTTGGCAACATATTTTTAATAAACTCATCGCCCGGAATACCAGCAATATGCTCTTCAATTAATGTGTTTTCGTAAACTAAAAAATTTAAATTATAAGGCGATAACATATGTTCTAATTCTAAACCATAAACACGCGAAGCATCGGCAGTTTTAACATAGAAATATGTGGAATTATCATTTAAAATATTCCTTATTTTAATTCTAAAAGGCCTTGAATTTCCAAAGGTGCAAAAGTCAATAGCATCAATACTTAAAAGAGGAATTATATTTTCATTACCATCAGAATGAAAAATAGTATATACCTTTTTTAAGGCAGATTCTATCTCTTCTCTTTCAAATTCGTTATAGTAAACCCGAATCCATAATGTATCGTTATCATCTTTATCGTAAACAATAATAGAGCCTTGAAAACGCAATAAATCATCATAAAAAATAGGGATTTTAACATTTCTGTTATAATCAGAGAGATAACCACTTAACTGAGGTGTAATAGGAAACGAAGGTTTCTTTTTAGATATTTTTAAATCTTGCATAAAATTTTAACTTATTCAAATTTAACGTTTTTATCGATATGCTTGTAACAAAAATTAAAGACATTCGTCTTACTTAAATAACTAACCATTGTTAACTTTTACTGTTGGCATAAAACACTTTAGAGTTTGGAATCTATACTTACAATAAACAACCTTACTAAAAAATTCGGGTATTTAACTGCTGTAAAAGATCTATCGTTCACCATAAACAAAGGTAACGTCTATGGCATCTTGGGACCTAATGGAAGCGGTAAATCAACAACTTTAGGCATTGTACTAAATGTAGTAAATAAAACTGAAGGGAATTTTCATTGGTTTGATGGTAACACCTCAACACACGATGCCTTAAAAAAAGTAGGCGCTATAATCGAGCGCCCTAATTTTTACCCGTACATGACGGCCACTCAAAACTTAAAACTAGTTTGTAAAATTAAAGGTGTAGCACATAGTAAAATAGACGAAAAACTAGAATTAGTTGGCCTTTTAGATAGAAAAGATAGTAAGTTTAAAACCTATTCTTTGGGTATGAAACAGCGTTTGGCTATTGCATCTGCCCTATTAAACGACCCCGAAATTTTAATTCTTGATGAGCCAACAAATGGTTTAGACCCTCAAGGTATTCACCAAATTAGAGAAATTATAAAGCAAATAGCAGATAAAGGAACCACCATTTTATTGGCATCGCATTTATTAGATGAAGTTGAAAAGGTTTGCTCTCATGTAGTTGTACTTCGTAAAGGAGTAAAATTATATTCTGGACGCGTAGATGAAATGATTTCCAGCCATGGATTTTTTGAGCTTAAATCTAATAAAGAAGACGAGTTGGTTAAATTATTAGAAAATCATAAATCTTTTGGAAAAGTTAAAGTTAAAGACCATCTGGTTACGGCCTTTTTAAATGAACCTATGAAATCTGAAGATTTTAACACTTACCTTTTTAAACAAGGCGTAATATTAACGCACTTAGTACAGCGTAAAGAAAGTCTAGAAGAGCAATTTTTACAATTAACAGACAACAACCAAAACTAACCAGAATGTTACGACTTTTAAATTTAGAATTACAAAAACTATTACTTAACAGAACTAGTAAAATACTCATATTTGTATCTTTTATTTTGCCATTCTTTGTTATTTTACTTTCATCATTAAAAATTAATGTATTTGGTTTCTTTACGTTAGAACTAGGAGAATTAGGTATTTTTAATTTCCCTATTATTTGGCACTTAACAACCTTTTTTGCGTCGCAATTCAAATTCTTTTTTGCTATTGTTGTGGTTAGTATGATTGGCAATGAGTACAGTAACAAAACAATAAAACAAAACCTTATTGATGGGTTAAGCAAAAAGGAATTTATACTTTCTAAATTTTATACCATTATTTTTTTCTCACTAGTTTCTACTATACTTATTGCTTTAATTTCATTCTGTATTGGTTTATACTATTCAAGTTATACTGAAGCTTCAATAATATTTAGAGAAGTTGAATTTTTGTTTGCCTACTTTTTAAAATTAATTGGCTTTTTTAGCCTATGTCTCTTTCTTGGTATGTTAGTAAAACGATCGGCATTTGCTTTAGCATTCTTATTTATTTTATTCATATTAGAATGGATATTCTTTGGTTTAATTGCATGGCAATCTGATGGAGCCTTAGCCGAAAAAATTCAAAATTTCTTTCCATTAAAATCTATGTATAAATTAATAGACCAACCTTTTCAAAGAATAGCCATGACAAAATTCCCCAACAAAGGTGAGCTAGCCTATGACTATGCTGTACATTGGTATGAATTTGCTATCGTAATTGCTTGGACAGCGCTATTCATCTTTTTATCGTATAGATTATTAAAAAAGAGAGATTTGTGATATCTTTGGTAGCTTATTGCTACTGAAAAATGAAAAAGTCTGTATTATTCGTAATTTTTTGTCTCGTTGGACTAAACATTTACTCTCAAAACGAAGCTTCTACTTGGTATTTTGGATACAATAGTGGTGTGAAATTTGATTTAGGAAATAATACTGTTTCCTCGCTTAGTGATGGCCAAATAAATACTTTTGAAGGGTGTACATCAATTTCTGATGATAATGGAGATTTATTATTCTATACCGATGGCATAACCGTTTGGAATAAAAATCATGATATTATGAGTAATGGCGCTAACTTATTTGGTGATCCATCTAGCACACAATCTGCCATTATAGTTCCTAAACCAAAAGATGAAAACACCTATTATGTTTTTACTGTAGATAACCATAGCAATAGAGAATCACATTTAGGTTTAAACTATTCTGAGATAGACATTACTCTTGATGGTGGATTAGGCGCTGTAACTTCAAAAAACATAAATTTATTACAAGATTGCACAGAAAAAATCACAGCTGTTCTTAAAGATTGTGTTTCAGAATCTATATGGGTTTTAACATTTGCTTCTGCAAATGGGCTTACTGATAATTACGATTCGTTTCATGCTTTTGAAGTAAGCGACCTTGGCGTTAATACTGCGCCCGTTACAACAACATTTTCAATTAGCGTTAGTGATGTAAGAGGCTACTTAAAACTTTCTCCAGATGGCACAAAAATGGCGTGTGCTAATACATCTGATGGCTTATACATTTATGATTTTGACGTAGCTACAGGCATCGTTAGTAACCAACAATCAATAACTATAAGTGGTACTGCTAATGTACCATATGGTTTAGAATTTTCTCCAAACAGCAATCTGCTTTATGTACATGCATCTAATGATTTTTTTGATTTTGGAAACTCAGCTAACAATGAAATACTTTCAAACCACAACTCACAGTTAATACAATACAACTTATCAGATGTAGATTTTATTTCCTCTGCTTTTATAGTTGATAATAGACAATTATACAGAGGTGGCTTACAACTTGGTCCTAATGGTAAAATTTATAGAGCCTTAAGCGCAACTTATACACAAGGCATACCTTTTCTTGGTGCCATTGAAAATCCTAATGTAATTGGCGCAGGCTGTAATTACAATCATAACGCAGTAAGCTTATCCCCATTTAGTTCTTCACAAGGTTTACCTCCTTTTATAGCTTCATTTTTTAATACAGAAATAGACATTATTAAAAATGGCGAGAGTTCTATAAATTTAGAGATTTGTGATGGCAGCTCGTATACCTTAATAGCAGATGATCTGCCAGGTGCAACCTACAAATGGTCGTATAATGGTAACCCATTACCAGAACCAAGTTTTGTTTTAGAAATATTTAATGCTGGACATTACGAGCTAATTATCGAGCCAAATAATGGAGATTGCATATTAGAAGGTCAAGCTTTTGTTAATTTTACACCAAATCCAGAAGCTTATAATCACACGTTATTGCAGTGTGATGAAGATGATAGTGCCGATGGTATTACCTATTTTAATCTTAATGAAGCTAATGATGCTTTAACCGGCAGTATTCCTGATAGATCCACTAAGTTTTATTTAGATCCTGCTCGAGTATTTGAAGTTGATGGCAATATATTTATTAACACTACAAACCCGCAAACCATTTTTGTTGAAGTAATAAATGATAGTTCTGGATGTCATAGTTTTTCTGAATTAACTTTACAAGTTAGCGTTACAGATGTTAATAATGCTGAGTTAAGCCAATGTGATGATGATGGTTTTGAAGACGGCTTTCACGATTTTGATTTAAGTAATGCAGATGCTATAGTATTTGATGGTTTACCAACAGGGTTAAACATTTCATATTATGAAACATATATAGATGCGCTATTAGAAACAAATAGCTTAGCAACAGCATATACTAATACAACACCTTATACTCAAACCATTTTTGCTCGTGCAGAAAATGAAAACAGCTGTTATGGAATTAGTGAAGTACTACTTACTGTAAACAAATTACCAAATATTGAAACCGAAGGTTTTGAATATTATTGCTTAAATGAATTTCCAAATACAATTACTATAGATGCTGGTCTTATAAATGATTCACCAAGTAATTATAGCTATAGTTGGTCTAATGGAGACACCAAATATCAAACAGAAATAAATGAAGCAGGAACATATACCGTTACTGTAACGAATGTTTTTGGTTGCTCAAAAAATAGAACCATTACAATTGAACCATCTAATATTGCAACTTTTGAAACACCTGCCTTTGATGTTAATGATGTAACACAAAACAATACAATAACCGTTTTTGTTTCTGGTGAAGGTACTTATCAATATAGTTTAATTGATAGTAACGAAATTATTACGAGGCCCTTTCAAGACAGTAATTTATTTGAAAATATTTATCCAGGCATATACAATGTCGTAGTTAAAGATGTGAAGAACAATTGTGGCCCTGTAGACAAAAACGTATCAGTTATTGGATTTCCTAAATTTTTTACTCCCAATAACGATGGCGTAAATGATACTTGGCAAATTTTAGGAGTTTCCGAAATGTTTCAACCAGACTCAAAAATTCATATATATGATCGTTATGGTAAACTATTAAAACAATTATCACCTTTAGAATCTGGTTGGAATGGCACCCTAAACGGCAACATATTACCCGCTGATGACTACTGGTTTTCTGTAAAACTGCAAGATGGTAGAGTTTATAAAAATCATTTTACCCTTAAATACTAATATGTTGAGAACACTTATCAAGTTTATCCTAGTATTAACTGTCGTATTATTTTCAAGTCAAATTTACTGTCAGTCTCCTAATGACTGTGTAAATGCTGTAATTACTTGTGGAAATTCAGATATTAGTTTAGATGTAAATGGAGCAGGAATAAATGAATTTCCTCTCTCCTGCGGGAGCAATGAGAATAATAGTGTATGGCTTAGTGTTACAACAATTACTAATGGCACTTTAGGTTTCACGCTCACTCCAGAAAGCACTAGGATTACAGAAGATTATGATTTTTTCATATTTGGTCCAAATGTACCTTGTAATAACTTAGGTGCTACAATTAGATGTTCTACCACTTATCCTCCAAGTGCAAACCTAAGTTACAATACAACTGGCATGAGAGCCTCGGAAACCGATACAATGGAAGGTCCAGGAGATAGTGGCAATAGCTTTGTAAGATGGCTTGATGTTCTTGCTGGCGAAACTTATTTTATTGTTATAGACAGACCAGAAGGAGATAGTGCCTTTAATCTGCAATGGACTGGAACAGCTACATTTGAAGAACCACCTTCTGATGAGTCTAGTGTAACAGGAACAGCATTAAATTTTGAAAAATGCGATGATGACATTGCAACTTCTCCTGATGGTTTTACAGACTTTAACATAGCCGATAATACAGCTCCTATAACTGGTAGTCAAGTAGATGTAACTGTAACCTATCATGAAACTGCTAGTGATGCCAATATTGGCATAAACCCATTACCAAGTCCATATACAAACATAAGTAATCCGCAAACTATTTATGCTAGAATTACAAACGATAATACCGGCTGTTTTGAGTTAACCGATTTTCAATTAGATGTAAATTTAGGACCTGATTTCGCTGATCCAGAAGATTATACTTTATGTGATAATTTAGATGATGGTGATGATAAAAACGGACGGGTAATTTTCGATTTAACATCTAAAAACGACGAAATTTTAAATGGACAAGATCCTGCAGATTTTAACATTTCGTACTATACATCTTTTATTGATGCAGATAGTCGCCTTGGAGCAATTTCTAATTCATATTATAATGCAGATCCATTTACAGAACAGGTTTTTGTTAGAATTGAAGATGTTACAAATATTAATTGCAGAAGTATTACAACATTAAACCTAATTATTAATGAAGCTCCAGATAGTTTTGACTACACTTTAATACAATGTGATGAAGATGGACTAGCTGATGGATTAACACGTTTTAATATTAATGAAGCTAGTGAGCTAATTACCGGAGGAACTCCAGAAAGATCAATACGTTTTTACACAGATATGGCAAAAACTGATGAAATAACTGGAGATAGCTTTAATAACACTATAAACCAGCAAATTATATTTGCAGAAGTAACAAACACCGTAACAGGCTGCACAAGTATTGCAGAATTAACACTAGATGTTACAGTAACTGATGCCAATAATGCACATTTACCTCCACTCTGTGATGATGATGGTATTGAAGATGGTTTACATGAGTTTGATTTAACTGATGCTGATAGTATTATTTTAAACGGTCATCCAAGTGGTTTAACTATTGTGTATTATGCCAGTTTTAATGATTCTCTATTAGAACAAAACCCATTAAGTACAACATTTACAAATACTACACCCTATTCTCAAACCGTATATGCACGTGTTGAAAACGTTAATGATTGCTACGGTATTAGTCAAGTTTTTCTAAACGTATACCCGCTTCCGGACATAAAAACAGAAGATTTGGTGTATTACTGTTTAAATGATTTTCCGGACACCATATCCATTGACGCTGCTGTTTTAAATGGCGATCCAAATAATTACACATACGATTGGTCTAATGGAGATACAACTTACGAAACCCAAATAAATGCTCCTGGTGTTTATACGGTTACTGTAACAGATAATAACAATTGTTCGAAAATTAGAACTGTAACCGTAGAACCTTCAAATATTGCAAGTTTCAACACACCAGCTTTTGATATAACTGATGCTTCAGAAAATAATACCATAACAGTATTCGTTACAGGTGAAGGGGTTTACGAATATAGTCTTGTTGATGAAAATGATAATGTTATAAAACCATACCAAGACAGCAACCTATTTGAGAATGTGTTCCCAGGTATATATAATGTTCTAGTAAGAGACATAAAAAACGATTGTGGAGTTGTTAATGAAATAGCATCAGTAATTGGGTTTCCAAAGTTTTTCACACCTAATAACGATGGTGTTAATGATACTTGGCAAGTTTATGGCATTTCAGATATCATTCAAAGCAATACTAAAATCCAAATTTTTAATAGATATGGTAAATTAGTAAAAGAATTAGATCCAACAAGCCAAGGCTGGAATGGTTTATTAAATGGAAACACTCTGCCCAATGATGATTATTGGTTTTCAGTTAAATTAGAAGATGGAAGAATTTTTAAAAATCATTTTGCATTAGTTAACTAGCATAAAAGTGTTAAACATCGAATAAAATGCGTTTTATCCGATATTTTTTGCGTTTCATCCAAATAATATCTATTTTTCGCCCAAAATTAGCCCCACTAATTATAATAAATTAACATTATAATAACGAACTAGAAAGTACCTACAAGTTATGAGAATTATTTCCTTCATATTACTTTTACTATGTTTTAATAGTAATTTTGTGTTTGCTCAGCAGATTTCTATTGATGATTCAGTTGGGTTACAACCATTAATAGAAAATAATTTAGTTAATGGCTGCGTTAATATCTCGAATATTAGCTCTTCGGTAAATGGGGCGTCAAGTGGTTTTGCCAGTTATGCATATTTTGAAAGAGGGAGTTCTAATTTCCCTTTTGAAAATGGTATTATGCTATCAACAGGAGGGGCAACTTCAGGTGGTAATGCTGTAAGAACACCTATTCTTAGTGAAGGCTCAAATA
Source organism: Algibacter sp. R77976 (assembly GCF_044594645.1). GTDB lineage: Bacteria > Bacteroidota > Bacteroidia > Flavobacteriales > Flavobacteriaceae > Algibacter_B. The sequence goes on along the minus strand of NZ_CP138989.1, from coordinate 2,071,328 downwards.
CATGGGGAACAGATCCAGATTTAGAAACTGCTTTAGGTATTACAAATACTTTAAATGCGACGTCTATAGAATTCGATTTCACATCTATATCAAATCAATTTCAATTTAATTACATATTAGCCTCAGAAGAATATTTTGCAGAATTCCCTTGTCAATTTTCTGATGGTTTTGTTTTCCTCATTAAAGAAGCAGGAACGACAGACCCATATCAAAACATCGCATTAATTCCTGGTACAACAACGCCGGTAAATACAAATACTATACATGATGAAATTTTTGGTATTTGTCCAGCCCAAAACAATGAATATTTTGAAGGCTATGGTCTTGGAGACACAAATTATAATGGGAGAACAACAGTTCTTACAGCTTCTGGAGTAATATTACCAAATGTAACTTACAACATTAAATTAATAATTGCAGATCAAAATAATGGCGGTTACGACTCCGCCGTGTTTATTGAAGGAGATAGTTTTAGAATATTAGATTTAGGAGAAGACATAACAACTTGTGCCAGTTCTGTGACTTTAGATGCAGATTTAGAAAACTCACTTGTTTCCTACGCTTGGTACCGTAATGGTGGTCTAATTACTGGTGCTACAGACCCGACTTACACAGCAGTTCAAGACGGAATTTATCGCGTTGTAGTCACTTCACCCGTTAACAGTTCTAATTGTACAGAAGAAGACGAAATAGTTGTAGTTCTTAACACAGAAGAGCCCATGGACCCTATTTCAGATTATCAATTGTGTGATGATTCTAGCGGTGACGAAATAGAAACCTTCGATCTCTCTACAAAAGACTCTGAAGTTATTGCAAATGCCCCATTTACAAATTACACCTTTAGTTATCATTTAACAGATAACCAAGCACGACTAAACCAAAGCCCAATAACAACACCTATACAAAACACAGCATCTCCTCAAACTATTTATGTTAGAGTTCAAGATTCTGATAGTAATTGTTTTTCTTATACAACTTTTGACTTGATTGTTAACCCAATCCCAAATATTGTAACACCAACACCACTAGAAGTTTGTGATGGCGATGACAATCCAGACGGTTTTGCAATTATCGATTTAACGGAAAAAGATGACGAAATTACATCTGGAGACCCAAACCTATTTGTTACTTACCATTACAACCCTGCAGATGCAAATACTGGAAACAACCCAATTCCATCACCTTACATAAACACAAATACGCCTAACGAATTAGTTTATGTGAGAATTATAAATACAACAACTGGCTGTACAACTACTACACAATTAGATGTAGATATTACATTAAGTCCAATTGTTAACCGAGATACCCAATACTTAGATGCTTGCGATAGAGATTTAGATGGTGAAGCTGCTTTTGATTTAACAGAAGTAATTAGTGATATTTTAAATGGCTTAACTGGAGTTTCTACAACATTTCATAACACTTTTGATGATGCTGAAATGAATAGAAATGTTATCGCAGATGAAACAAACTATCAGTATGCAAATGCAGTAACCGAACCAGGCTCAGCAACTATATACCTAAGAATTGTAGATGATATAACTGGTTGTGCCACCATTGTCCCTTTTGAAATTCACACAAATTTATTACTAACTGGAACAGATACAGGAGACTTTGCGCTGTGCGATTCAAACAATGATAGTTCAGACACTTTAGATTTTGATTTAAATACTATAGAAACTTTTATCGGAAATGAGTTACCAGATTCAATTACAGTAACATTTTATGAAGAAGAAGATGATAGAGACAATGGTAATAATGCCCTAGATAAATCAACGCCATATGCCACTGTAGGTCCACAGGTTTTATATGTGAGTATTGAAGGAGGAGGTTGTACCGAAAACACAGAAATTTCTTTATTAGTAAACCCAATTTTGCTTTTTCCAAATCAAGTTATTTCGTATTGTGATAGTGATGATGATGGAATTGCGAGTATAGATTTTCAATCAACCGAACCTGGTTCTGTAACTAATATTGTTACAGCAGGAAATACCGATTTTACTGTTACATATTTTAATAATGAAACAGATGCTCAAAATAATAACTTAGCAAACCAACTACCACCATTTTACAATAACACTAGCTCAGTTGAAACACTTTACGCACGAATTGAAAACATAAATTCTGGCTGCTCAACTGTAAATCCTTTTCAAATTGAAATACTAAATGCTCCTTCAACTGTGCAGCCTATAGATTTTGTTGTTTGTGATGATGATCAAGATGGCTTTTCTATAATTAATCTTGAAGATAAAATTGTTGAAGCTGTACCAAATAGAACTGGCTTAAATGTAGATGTATTTAACTCATTTGACGATGCAGACAATAATACAAATGCAATTCCTGAAGGAGATAGAAGTGATTATAATACAGATACACAAACTTTTTACATACGTGTTGAAGATACGAGCAATCCTATTCTAGACGAGCGTTGTTATACTATTGTTTCTTTTGAAGCCATTATAAACACATTACCAATAATACCTACAGATATTAATTTTCAAATATGTGAAGATGATGGACAAGATTTTGCTGATTTTATTTTAATTGATACCGACGCTGATATTTTAAATAGCCAAACTGGAAAAGAAGTATATTACTTTGAAAATGAAATTGATGCTACAGATGGCAATTTATCAAATGCTATTGACAAAACTGTTGCTTACAATTCGGACTCTAAAACTTTATATGTTCGCGTTGAAAATATTACAGCCGAAATTGGTACATGCTACAGCACAGGTTCTATTAAAATTGAAGTAGCACCCTACCCTACTTACGATCCCGTAATAGATTTTTTAGTCTGTGATGACGCTAGTAATGATGGTTTTAATGAATTTAATTTAACCGAAAAAGCCGACGAAATTCAATCAACTTCTCCAGACCCTTTAAAGATTTCGTTTTATTTAACACCGCAAAAAGCTGAAGATTCTGAAGATCCTTTGCCAGGAAATTACACAAATGTTCGTAACCCACAAAGTATATATGTAAGAATTGAAAGTAGCGTTGCGCCATTTTGTTATACCATTGAAGAACTTGGAATAAATATTGTTGCGGCACCAGATATTGTTACTAATAATCCATCATTAACAGAATGTGCAGCAGTAGCAGATGGTATTGCAAGTTTTGATTTAACATTTTATAATATAGATACTATAACTACAGATTTTGAAATTTTAGATAGAGTTAAAAGCAATCTATCAATTAATTATTTTGAGAATGAAACTGATATAAATTTCAATGATGTTTTAGACAACTCAAATGCAATTGCCGATCCGTCAAACTTTAATTCGACAGCAACCACTATTTATATTAAAATTGCAAATAATTTAACGGGATGCTTTACTATAGTTCCTGTAGAGCTTTTTGTAGACTTGCCACCAACTATAAATACGATTGGAACAATTCCTATTTGTGATAATGACACAGATACTTATGATTTATCTCAAATTAACGATATGGTAGTTGATGATACATCAATAGTAAATATATCCTATCATGCAAATGAAATGGATGCCGATGATAATGCGCCTTCATTAAATAGTACGTTTAACTACACAGCAGCTAGTCATGAAATATTTATTAGAGTTTCAGACATAACTACAGGTTGCCCAATAATTACATCTTTCATTTTACAGATAAATGAAAACCCAATAGCCAATACACCTCCAGATTTAGTAGCATGTGATGATGATTTTGATGGAGAACTAATTTTCGATTTAACAGATAATAACAACTCTATTTTGGGCGGCTTAAACCCTTCAAATTATTCCATTACATACTATTTAAATTTAGATAATTCTGAAAATGAAATAGATGCATTACTTAATAATTATTTAGCGACAGATAATGAAACTATTTACGCTAGGCTTGAAAACAACAACACAGGATGCTATAGTCTTACTCAATTTAATTTAAGAATTAACCCTAAACCCGTTATTCCTATAAATGAAATTGTACCCTTATGTAATAACGAACCAGTTATAGTTGTTGCAGATACAGGCGTAACTGGAGATACATATTTATGGTCTACTGGAGAAACAACTAGTGAAATAACAATTGACCCTACTGAAGCTGGAAGTTATTCTGTAACTGTAACTAGACACAATATTATTGGTGATGATTGCCCTTACACTCATAATTTTGATGTTATCCCATCTGATGAGGCCGAAATTACAATCACTCAAACTGTAGATTTTGAAGACCCAAATAGTATAACTGTAGAAATAGACAATTCAAGAATAGGAGATTACGTTTTCATTTTAGATGATGCCGAGCCACAAACATCAAATATTTTTGAAGATGTTTCGTTTGGCAGACACATAGTTACAGTTAGAGACTTAAATGGATGTATGGATGTTTCAAGAGAGGTTTTTGTTTTTGATATCCCAAAATTTGTAACTCCAAATAGCGACGGTATTTATGATACTTGGCATATTATTGGAGCAGATCAATTACCAGGAACACTAGTTTACATTTACACTAGACAGGGTAAATTAATAAAAATGCTTCCTCATTACTCTTTAGGTTGGGATGGCACTTACAATGGAAACCCTATGCCTTCTGATGACTACTGGTTTTCAGCAGATATTATTCAAGATGGAGAATCCTTTAATTTAAGAGGTCATTTTACTTTAAAAAGATAAACCAATCTATAAAACATACGCCAAACTAATTAAGTATTTTACCTTAATTATTAAACCTTAGGAGATTTTATAAGTCTTATAATACTAAAATAGCATATTTTAGTATTTCGATTTAATTAAATTTTTCCCTTATGTTTAATATAATAGCTAAAAAGCATTCTCTAAAATTTATATTAATCATTATATGTATCGCGTTTAGTTTCAACGGGCATTCTCAATTAAGTAAAAAACACTTTATCCCGCCTTTAACAAGTGCTTCAACTGGTAATGCTAATGCAGAAGATCAATATATTTACCTATCAACACCCAGTAATTCTAATATTTCGTATACAATTATTCCTGTTGGGCAACCAATAGCAAGCTATATTACAGGTTCACTCTCAAATGTAACACCACAAGAAATTTCAATTGGAACAGGTAATGGTCAACTATTTATACCATCTACAGAATCTAGTGTTGTAACAAATGATAGAGGGTATATTATTGAAGCTGAAGCCCCCATTTACGTATCAGTAAGAATGAATGCTGGTGGAGGTGCTCAGGCTGGAGCACTAGTTAGTAAAGGAGCTTCCGCACTTGGTACAACTTTTAGAATTGGTAGCTACACCAACGGTAACCCTCAAGAAAATTACTTGAATTTTGTTTCGGTAATGGCTACTGAAGACAATACACAAGTTAACTTTAGTAATCTTCCTGCTGGATTAATAATAAAAAATTACACAGGTGCAACACCAGTAAACACGACTTTAAACGAAGGCGAAAGTTATACGCTAGCAATAAATGCTGCAGATGCAACAATAAACCAAGATGGATTAATTGGTTGTTTAGTTCAGTCAGACAAACCTATTGTAGTTAATTGCGGATCAACAAACGGGAGTTTTGGAACGGGTAATGGTAGAGATTATGGTATCGACCAAATAGTTGGAGCATCAAAAATTGGAACAGAATACATTTTTGTAAAAGGCGATGGAAACGATGCTTGGGAAAACATTTTAATTGTTGCGCATTCTAATAATACTTCAATAAGCATTAATGGTAATGCAGCTATTACAACTATAAATGCTGGCGATTATTATGTAATTGAAGGTAACCAATATAGTAACAATGATAATATGTATGTAGAAACATCTCAACCTGTTTTTGCATATCAAGGCGTTGGCGGACTTGGAAATAATGGCTCCCCTAGCGAAGCCAACCAAGGTCTCTTTTTTGTACCCCCGTTAAGTTGTGAAACACGTGGAAACCTAGATAATATTGCAAATATTAATAAAATTGGTAACACCAATTATTCTGGAGGTGTAACGGTTGTAACAAAGGTTGGAGCAACTGTAACTATAAATGGTAATCCTATTGGGGTTACTCCTAACCCAGTCGATGGAAAACCAGACTATATTACTTATAAAGTAACAGGTCTTAATGGAAATATAGCTATTCAAAGTGATGATGAATTGTATTGCGCCTATTTTAATTATAATGGTTCTGCAACATCTGGTAGTTTCTATTCTGGATTCCCTTCTCCTCCTGAAATAAATTTTGATGCTCAATTTGCGACCTTAGGAAACTGCATTCCTAATATAACCCTAGAAGCTGCAAATACTCAAAATTTTGACAGTTATGAATGGTGGTTTGATGATGGTACAGGATTTAATATTGTAGCGTCAAACGTTCCCTTTATAACACCAACTAATCCAGGAAAATATAAATTAATAGGAATAATTACTTGCACGGGAGTCCCTTTGGAATCTGTAGAGATACCTATAAGTGTATGCCCTGATGATAGAGATAATGATGGCATTATTGATAATATTGATATTGACAATGATAATGACGGCATTTTAAATTGTACCGAATCTCGAGGCGATGTAGTTATGGACTTATCGGACACAAGACCTCCTATACTTAGATTTCAAGATGAAACGATGAATACCACTTTGTCTGCTAATAATACAGTAATAAATCGCTCTACGGCTGGCACAAGTACAGTAAGGCTAACAAGTGTAGGAAACATAATAAGCTCCATCCCAGCAACTACAAGTGGAGACAATACATATACATTATCATTTACAGAACCTGTTAATGTTAAGTTTCTAGAAGATATTTCTGTTACACATACAAGTGTTGATGGTGAATTCTTTATTGCAAAAGTATTACCAGTAAATAAAAACATTACACTTATAGACCCCGATGATAGACTATTAATAGATTCTAATTTCGATGGTGTTTTTGAAACAGGAATAACTACAATGTCAGGATCCGAAATCCATTTTAAAATCAACCCGACACCTTCTGGATCGACACCTTATGAATTTTTAGCAAACCAAGTTGATGGTTTTTCATTTATACATCATCTTGAAAATACAACATCTGATTCAAGCTTTACTGGAAACATATCGCTTACATGTTTTAAGAAAGATAATGATTTAGACAGCATAAAAGATGCCTTTGATTTAGATAGTGATAATGATGGTATTCCTGATATTATTGAAAATCAAGGGACACTTGTTACTTTATCCTTTATTGATGCAGACTTAAATGGTTTAGATGATATTTTTGATATTTCGGCTTTACCGATCGATAGTGATAACGATACCACATTAGACTTTTATGATCTAGATAGTGATAACGATGGTATTTACGATTTAATTGAAACAGGCCAATTAGGAACATTATCGGATACCGATTTAAACGGTATTGATGACAGCCCAAATTTTGGGGTAAATGGTTGGACAGATAACGCTGAAACTGCACCAGATAGTAATGAAATTGGCTATATTTTAAATGATTTAGACAATGATGGCATCTTTTCTTATTTAGATTTAGATAGTGATGGTGATGGCTGTAGCGATGTTATTGAAGCTGGCTTTTCCGATGGAAATGGTGATGCTGTTTTAGGAGATGCATTAGCAACTACAAACACTTCTGGCTTAGTTAATAATGCTAGTGATGGTTATACGATACCTGATGCAGACTATCTAAATTATGCCCCTTTAACTATTACAACGCAACCTATAAATACTACCGTCTGTGAAACATCCAATACGACACTATCTATAGTTTCAGATGAAACGGAAGACTATCATTGGGAATTTAGTATTGACGATGGTGTTAACTGGTTAACGGTTGTGGATGATGCTTTTTATAATGGATCGCAAACAGCAAATCTAAATATTACAAATACACCATTAGCATATAACACATATGATTATCGAGTTCGATTAGATAGAAATGGTAATACGTGTGGCTTATATTCCAATGTAGTTGAACTTACTGTAAACCCCTTGCCTATAGTAAACTCACCGGTAGTTTTGATTCAATGTGATGATGACGATCTAACAACATTGGGTTTTAGTCCTTTTAATTTAACTGAAGCTAATAATGAGATTTCAACTAACGCGGCAAATGAATCATTCTCATATTATGTAACACAAGCCGGAGCTATTTCTGGAGATACGACTAGCCCTGATTATGTCAATAATCCAACAACTTTTGAGAATAGAACTATAAGTTCCGATGTGGTTTGGGCACGAATAGAATCTCAACTAGGATGTGCATCAACAGCCGAAATTCAACTCAATGTTTCAACTACAGTAATACCTCCAACTTTTCTCGAAACATTTAATCAATGTGATGACTTTCTTGATATTAATGGCGATAACAATTCAAATAATGATGATAGAGATGGTATTTCAACCTTTGATTTCAGTAGTGTTTCTGCTGCTATAATTAATTTCATTCCTGTGGGACAAACTATTCTACCACCACGTTATTATAGAAATGAAGCAGATGCTTTAGCGGAAATCAATGAAATTACAGACCCTTCAAATTATAGAAATATTGGTTATCCCCATACTCAATTTATATATGTAAGAATTGATAGTGCCATATCTAACGATTGTTTAGGTTTAGGAGCTTATATTTTACTAAATGTAGAAGCTTTACCTGAGGCAAATACTGTAACTGTTGACAGACAATGTGATGACGACGATGATGGCATTTACCCTTTTGACACCTCTCAAATTGAAAGTGATGTATTAGGAACTCAAAACCCTAGTGATTTTACCATAACTTATTTTGATGAAATGGGAACAGCATTACCAAGTCCGTTACCAAATCCATTTTCAACAGAAACACAAACGATAACGATTCGAGTTACAAATAATACAACTTTGGCTCCAGATGGCCCATGTTATTATGAAACTACTTTAACATTTACAGTCGATGAGCAACCTTTTGCAAATACAATTCCAGATCAAATTGTATGCGATGGAGATGCTGGAGACATAGATGACGATGGTTACTACCCTTTTAATACCTCTGCATTTACAAGTACCATTTTAGGCGCTCAAAATGGCATGGAAATTTACTATGATTATACAGACGAAAATGGCGTTTTACTAATTGATCAAACCAGTTTACCTAATCCGCTTATCTCAGAAAATCAAACTATTTCTGTTGAAGTTATAAACCCTATCAATACAACCTGTGTTGCAACCACAACTATTAATTTAGTTGTGAACCCAATACCAGAATTCACAGTTGAAACTCCAAGACTTGTTTGTTCATCAGATCCAACATTTTCAATTGATTTAGAACCTTTTGAAACCAGTTCGTTTGACACTTATGATTATGAGTGGCTCTGGACAAGTTTAGATGAAACAACAACCAACCAATTTGTATCCAACGAAAGAACTATTTCGGTTTCAACTCCGGGAACGTATAGTATCACATTAACCAAAACAAACGGAACAGGCTGTTCAAGAATAAGAACTATTTTTGTGGATGCTTCAGAGCAAGCAACTATAAACCAAGAAGACGTTACAATAGTTGATCTTTCTGAAAACAACTCGGTTACTATTGATACAACTAATTTAGGAATGGGTAATTACGAATATGCCCTTCAAGAAGAGGAGTCTACTTTTATTAATTACCAATCAGAACCTGTTTTTAATAATGTAAGACCCGGTTTTTACACTATACATGTCAAAGATGATATCTGTGGTGTTTCAACATTAAACATATCTGTTATTGGCTTTCCTAAATATTTTACTCCTAATGGAGATGGAATTAATGATTTATGGAAAATATTAGGTGTGAATGAAAACACCCAGCCAAACACCACCGTTTTAATTTTTGATCGTTATGGCAAATTAATAAAACAGCTTTTAGTACAAGATGCCGGATGGGATGGCACATTTAACGGAAACATATTATCTACTAACGATTATTGGTTTAAAGTTTTCCTAGAAGATGGCAGGCAATTTTCAGGTCATTTCACTTTAAAACGATAGCACTTATATTTTACGTAATTTTGTAGAATGCAGTTTAAAATAGAATCGGAATTTAATCCTACTGGCGATCAGCCTCAGGCTATAAAACAACTTGTTAATGGTATTAATTCAGACGAAAAATACCAAACCCTACTCGGTGTAACAGGTTCTGGAAAAACCTTTACTGTGGCAAATGTAATTGAAGAAGTTCAAAAACCAACCTTAGTTTTAGCACATAATAAAACTTTAGCAGCTCAATTATACTCTGAGTTTAAACAGTTTTTTCCTAATAACGCTGTTGAATATTTTGTTTCCTATTACGACTATTACCAACCAGAAGCCTACATTCCTGTTTCTGGAGTGTATATAGAAAAAGATTTATCCATAAATGAAGAAATTGAAAAGATGCGACTAAGCGCGACATCTTCTCTTCTTTCTGGACGTCGTGATGTACTTGTAATTGCATCGGTATCTTGTATATATGGTATTGGAAACCCGATTGAGTTTCAAAAAAATGTTATTGCTCTAGAAAGAGATCAGGTTATTTCAAGAACAAAACTTTTACATCAATTAGTTCAAAGTTTATACTCAAGAACTGAAGCAGATTTTAAACACGGAAATTTCAGAATTAAAGGAGATACTGTAGATATTTTTCCGAGTTATGCAGATGATGCTTTTAGAATCCACTTTTTTGGAGATGAAATTGAAGACATAGAATCTTTTAATATTCAAACCAATCAAGTTGTTGAAAAATACGACCAACTTACTATATATCCTGCAAACATGTTTGTTACTTCACCCGATGTATTGCAAGGAGCCATAACAGAGATTCAAGATGATTTAGTTAAACAACATGATTATTTTAAAGAGATTGGCAAACACCTAGAAGCAAAACGCCTTAAAGAACGTACAGAGTTCGATTTAGAAATGATACGTGAATTGGGCTATTGTTCTGGTATTGAAAACTATTCGCGCTATTTAGATCGCAGACAACCTGGAACACGCCCTTTCTGTTTATTGGATTATTTCCCAGATGACTATTTAATGGTTGTTGATGAAAGTCATGTTACCATTTCCCAAGTTCATGCCATGTATGGTGGCGATAGAAGCAGAAAAGAAAACTTGGTAGATTACGGTTTTAGATTACCAGCAGCAATGGACAACCGTCCCTTAAAATTTGAAGAATTTGAAGCGATTCAAAATCAAGTTATTTATGTAAGTGCGACACCTGCAGATTACGAATTACAAAAAACCGATGGCGTATATGTGGAACAAGTTATTCGCCCAACAGGTTTATTAGATCCAATTATAGAAATTCGCCCTAGTTTAAATCAAATTGACGATTTAATTGAAGAAATTCAACTACGAATTGAAAAAGACGAACGTATTTTAGTAACTACTCTTACCAAACGTATGGCAGAAGAGCTAACTAAATATCTCGATAGAATTCAAATTCGCTGTCGCTATATTCATAGTGATGTTGATACTTTAGAGCGCGTTGAAATTATGCAAGATTTACGAAAAGGTCTATTTGACGTATTGGTTGGTGTAAATTTACTTCGTGAAGGTTTAGACCTGCCAGAAGTGTCGCTTGTAGCCATTTTAGATGCCGATAAAGAAGGTTTTTTACGTTCTGCACGTTCTCTTACCCAAACCGTTGGAAGAGCAGCTAGAAACTTAAATGGTAAAGCTATTATGTATGCTGATAAAATTACAAAAAGCATGCAAAAAACCATTGATGAAACTGAATACAGACGTGAAAAACAAATAGCGTATAACACCAAACACAATTTGGTTCCAAAAGCCTTAAATAAAAGTTTGGACAATGCGTTAACAAAAAACTCAATTAGCACGTATAGTTATGAATTAGAAGCCTTAAAAGCTGCAGAACCTGAAAGTGAGTATTTAAGTAAACCAGAACTAGAAAAGAAAATTCGAGAACGACGAAAACTTATGGAGGAAGCAGCAAAAGCATTAGACTTTATTGTGGCAGCAAAACTTCGTGATGAAATAAAGAGTTACCAACAGAAATTAGAAAAGCTAAAGGAATAAACCTTTAGCTTTTCGATAATTTACTTTTGTAAATTATAATCAACACTATTATTTATGTTTTTCAGAATAATCTGAAAAGAGAGATTTAATTATATTGTGTTTTAAAAATATCAATCAAAACATCTGGCGGTACTATTTTATTAGGAAAACTTTCCATTAAATATAATACCTTAGTAATAGACTCATGGCTTAAACCCATTCTTAATCCAAAGTTATATAACTTTATAACGCCTGGCGAATTATTATCTTCATTACCTTCTTGTTCAATATTCATTAACAATACTAATCTATGAAACTGAACAATGCGTTCACTATGGGATTTTAAATGCGTATAAGTTATTGGGTTTTCTAATAAATACTCAAAATCTTCACGAGATATATCCAACTGCTTAGCTACTCCTAACAAGAAGTTATACTCTATACGTCTTATGTCTTTATCATATTTCGCAAAAGCTATCATTTCTGACAGAAGGCTTAATTTTTCTACTCTATTTACCATTTTTAGGGATTTCTTAGGGATCAATTAATTACACTATAAAGTTACACAGAAGTAGTCCATTAATAATCGTGGATATAATGTAACTTATCGAAAAACGGTACGTATTTAGTCGTGGTTTTTATATACTTCATCAAAAATTTGATTTTTTTAAACTAAAAAATTAACGCTTTATCTTTTTAAAGCCAAATAATACGCTAATCAAAAACACTATTAACATGCTGTATTTCAATATTTTACATATTTTTTGTTTAAACTTTTTTTCTATTTAGAATTTCAACTTTTAAGGTATCTTTGCAGAAACTTATTAAACGTTAGTTTTGATAATGTTAAGAATCAAAATCGATGAAATACATACACTTAAAGGCATTAAAGAAGAACTATGACAAATAATGATATATTAAAAAAATTAAGAGTCGCTCTTAAATTACGTGATGATGATATTGTAAAGATTTTAGAGCTTGTAGACTTTAGAATATCTAAAAGTGAACTAGGAGCTTTTTTTAGAAGAGAAGATCATCCTAAGTATATGGAATGTGGCGATCAAATACTTCGTAATTTTTTAAACGGACTTGTAATTCATCTTAGAGGACCAATGCCAAAAAAAGGAGAAAAGACAGCACAAAAAAAGAGCAACAATTAATTGTTGCTCTTTTTTATATAATAGATATGCTAAAACTAATTTAGCATATGGGCTTTTAAGATAATACTTGTTGTACTTTATCAGCAGCTTCTTGAAATTCAGTAGCACTCATAACATCTAATCCAGAGTTATCAATTAACTCTTTAGCGATATCTGCATTTGTACCTTGTAAACGTACAATAATTGGCACATTTATAGTTCCCATGTTTTTATAAGCGTCAATAACACCTTGTGCAACACGATCACAACGCACAATACCTCCAAATATGTTTATAAGAATTGCTTTTACAGCAGGGTCTTTTAATATAATTTTAAATGCTGCTTCAACACGAGCCGCATCAGCAGTTCCACCAACATCTAAAAAGTTAGCTGGTTCTCCACCGGCTTGCTTAATTAAATCCATAGTTGCCATTGCTAAACCTGCTCCGTTAACCATACATCCAACGTTACCTTCCAGATCAACATAATTTAAACCAAGTTCTCCAGCTTCAACCTCAATAGCGCTCTCTTCACGTACATCACGTAAATCAACATAATTTTTATGTCTATACAATGCGTTATCATCAATAGTAACTTTAGCATCAACAGCCATAATTAAATTATCACTTGTTTTTAAAACCGGGTTAATCTCAAATAAAGAAGAATCAGATTTTACATAAGCCGTATAAAGATTCGTAACAAACTTTGTCATTTCTTTAAACGCTAAACCAGATAACCCTAAATTAAAAGCAACACGTCTTGCTTGAAATGGTAATAAACCAACAGCAGGATCAATCTCTTCTGTAAAAATTAAATGCGGTGTTTCTTCTGCAACAGTTTCAATATCCATTCCACCTTCAGTAGAATACATAATCATGTTACGTCCAGTACCTCTATTTAATAAAACGGATACATAAAACTCACTAGTTTCAGTTTCTCCTGGATAATATACGTCTTCAGCAACCAAAACTTGATGTACACGTTTACCTTCAGCAGAAGTTTGAGGTGTAACCAAATCCATGCCTATTATCTGTCCAGCTATGTCTTCAACTTCTTTTAAATTTTTAGCAAGTTTAACTCCACCGCCTTTTCCACGCCCTCCAGCATGTACTTGTGCTTTAATAACGTGCCAGCTTGTACCTGTCTCACTAGTTAATTGTTTTGCAGCTGCTACTGCCTCTTGTGCATTTTGAGCAACAATACCACGTTGGATACGTACGCCAAAACTATTTAATATTTCTTTACCTTGGTATTCGTGTAAATTCATAATATCCTTCTGTTTTAAGAAACACAAATGTAAATAATAGCGATTACTTACCCTAATAATATTTTATGAAAACTTCTATTATCAAATAACACCAAACAAATGTTAAATAATTAACAAAATGTTTAATTTGATTTATTTTTTAATTTTTTATTTTTTATTTAATTCAAAGAAATATCTTTGACAAAAATTATGAAACCATGTTAGATAATCAGTTGCTTAAAATTGCACAAGATTTTGGAAGTCCAGTATATGTATATGATGCTGAAAAAATTGAAAACCAATACAAAAGACTTACATCTGCTTTTAAAGGTGTTAAGAAATTAAAAGTTAATTATGCAGTAAAGGCATTATCAAATATATCAATTCTAAAACTTTTAAAATCTTTAGGTTCTGGTATTGATACCGTTTCTATACAAGAAGTTAAATTAGGCTTAGCCGCTGGTTTCTCACCAGATCAGATAATTTACACTCCAAATGGTGTTTCTTTAGATGAAATTGAACAAGCTGCTAAATTAGGCGTAAAAATAAATATTGATAACTTATCTATATTAGAACAGTTTGGTACAAAACATCCAAAAGTTCCTGTATGTATTCGTATTAACCCTCATGTAATGGCTGGGGGAAACGCTAATATTTCTGTTGGTCATATAGATTCTAAATTTGGAATTTCAATTCATCAAATACCTCATATTTTACGTATTGTTGAAAATACCGAAATGACAATTAACGGTATTCATATGCATACTGGAAGTGATATTTTAGATATTGAAGTATTTTTATACGCTAGTGAAATATTATTTGATACCGCTAAACAATTCAAAAATTTAGATTTTATTGATTTCGGATCAGGATTTAAAGTACCTTATAAGCAAGGTGATATTGAAACTAATATTGAAGAATTAGGTAAAAAATTATCTGCACGATTTAATGAGTTTTGCAAAGCTTATGGTAAAGATTTAACCTTAGCTTTTGAACCTGGTAAATTTTTGGTAAGTGAATCTGGTAGTTTCTTAACTAAAGTAAACGCTGTAAAACAAACTACTTCAACAGTTTTTGCTCAAGTTGACTCTGGGTTTAATCACTTAATAAGACCTATGCTTTATGGATCTCATCATGATATTGTAAATATTTCTAACCCAAAAGGAAGAGAGCGTTTTTATACTGTTGTTGGCTATATTTGTGAAACTGACACCTTTGGAAATAACAGACGTATAAACGAAATTAACGAAGGTGATATTTTAAGTTTTAAAAATGCTGGTGCGTATTGCTTCTCTATGGCAAGTAATTATAATTCACGATACAGACCTGCCGAAGTTTTATGGTATAATAACAAGGCACATTTAATTAGAAAACGAGAAACTTTTGAAGATATATTAAACAATCAAGTTGAAGTTGACTTTAGCTCTAAAAAAGCACCTGTTTTAGCCAAATAATCGTTTAATTAAAAATAATAGGACCTCTTTAAAACTATCTTATGTTTTAAAGGGGGTTTTTTATGAAAAAAATCTATGTTATTACAATTTACAAATAAAATCGTCCTATTTTTGAAGAAACAGTAATTTTAATGGATTTTACAAACCCTCTCGTTTATGGTGTACCTTGTTTTCTAGGACTCATACTTCTTGAATTTTCATATAGCAGACACCATAGAAAAGACAAAAAAAGTAAAGAACTTTACAATAATAAAGATTTAATGGCAAGTCTTGCTATGGGCATAGGTTCTGCCGTTTTAGCACCGCTTACCAAAACTATTGCTGCCATAGTTCTTTTTAATTATGTTTATGAAATATTTAACCCGTTAGTAGACGGTGTTCGTATGAATATTATGGGCTGGGAATCGTTTGGTTATGCTTGGTATATCTGGCTAATCTGTCAATTATTAGACGATTTTAGTTATTATTGGTTTCACAGGCAAAACCACAATGTCCGTTTTTTATGGGCAGCGCATATTGTTCACCATTCATCAGATAACTTTAATTTAGGCACAGCCGTTAGAAACGGGTGGTTTACTATTTTTTACAAGCCTTTTTTCTATATGTGGATACCCGCTATAGGTTTTCCGCCAGAAATGCTAGTAGTGTGTTTAGGTATTGAAGCACTTTGGCAATTTCAATTACACTCTGTGTACATTCCCAAAATGGGATTTATAGAAAAATTTATGAATACACACACCATGCACCAAGTACATCATGCTCAAAACCTTGAGTATATGGACAAAAACCATGGTGGATTTTTAAATATTTTTGATAAAATGTTTGGTACTTGGAAAGAACTAGACGAAAATATTGAGATTAAATATGGTGTAACTCATGCGCCTAATTCGTACAACCCATTAGTAATATTAACACATGAATATAAAGATATTTGGAACGATATGAAGAAATCCAAGAACTGGTATCATAAATTCATGTATGCTTTTGCTGCACCTGGCTGGAGTCATGACGGCAGTACCCTAACTATAAAGCAACTGCGCAAACTTGCTAAAAAAGAAGGAACAGTATAAGTATTATTCTAAATCTATTAAAAAAGGCGATAATTATTGAATAATTATCGCCTTTTTTGAAGGTTAACTTTTTAAACTACTCTTTTACAGTACCTCTAAACACACTAACTTTTGAGTTAAATGGATTTCCTGACGCCCGCCGTAACATGACTACTTGTCCGCAATGCCATAAAGCATCTGCAATAGGTCCGTTAATAATATTCCAAAAAGGAACTTCAGTATCTTCAAGATTAAATGATTTTTCTGTATCTCTTAAAGCATCAGAAACTATTTTGAAATTATGCAAAGTGCGTTTACGCGTTTCCTCAAAAGACATTTCAGCCTTATTTTCGTCTTTATTTTTGTCTAAAACACTATTTCGAATAAACTTAGATAAACCGTATATATGCTCAATAGTTTCAGCACTAGTTCTACCAGACTCACTTGCTTTATGTATTAAATCTTTTTCAGTCAAGCCTTCTGTTGCCCAATAATAGCGAAAGCCCAAACCATCAACCATTCCAGAAGCAACCGTTCCCGGAGTATAGGCTTCCGGATAATCTGGTATTCGATAATAAGGTAATGAGTCTTCACTTTGTGCCATAATACGTGTTGTTAAAATTAAGGCTAAAATTAAAATTGATTTCTTCATTTGTCGCTTCTAAAATACTTTAATCTTTTATTGCTTCTTTATTTGAAATTGGATTCACACCATATTTATCAAACAAATAGATTAATGATGTCATAGTTGCAGCGCCTAGCTCTAACTCACGTTTATTAATAGCATCAAACGTATCATTACTTGCATGATGATGATCAAAATAACGCTGAGAATCTGGACGTAAACCAGCTAAAACATTCGACTCTGTTTTAAGAGGACCAACATCTGCTCCACTTCCACCTTTTTCAAAATAGTGAATAAGGTAAGGCTTGAATAACTGTTGCCAACTTAAAACTTGATTAAATGCAGCATCGGTACAATCGAAACTAAAACCACGAGGTGTAAAACCACCTGAATCACTCTCTAATGCAAAAACATGGTTTTCATTTTTTTGCTTTGCAATGGCCGCATATTTTTTACCACCACGTAATCCGTTTTCTTCATTCATAAATAAAACAACCCGAATACTGCGCTTTGGTGTAATTCCAGATTCTTTTAACAACCTCAACACATCCATGGATTGAACAACACCTGCCCCATCATCATGCGAACCATCTCCTAAATCCCAAGAATCTAAATGGCCGCCAACAATCATATATTCATTTGGAAATTCGCTTCCAGTAATTTCTCCAATAACGTTATAAGATTGTACATCTTTAAGCTGTTTACAACTTTGCTTAAAGTAAAATTTAATAGACTTATCTAACTTTAGCATGGTACTTAATAACTCAGCATCGTTAGTACTAATTGCAGCAGATGGAATGCGTTTATCAACAGGTAAATTATCATATGTCATACTTCCTGTATGCGGTAAATCGTCCATTCGTAAATTCATAGAACGTACTATTACACCAACGGCACCAAATTTTATTGCTTCAACAGCTCCTTTGTAACGTTGGTTAACGCAACCACCGTAAGCTTCAAAGGTTTGAATTAAATCGGCTTGCATTGGGCGATTATAAAACACTATTTTGCCTTTAATATTTTCTGTTCCAAGCGCTTCTAATTCTTCGAAATTCTGAACCTCAACAACTTCTGCTTTTAAACCTAAGGCTGGTGTAGCTACAGAGCCACCTAAAGCACAAATGTTTACATTGGTAGTTTTTCCAGGTTTGGTTTCAATAAAAGCAAATTCTTTTGCGCCACGAACCCATTTAGGCACCATAACTGGTTGTAACCAAACTTTATCTAAACCTAATTTATCTAGTTCTTCTTTTGTGTACGCTACCGCTCTTTCTGCTCCTAAAGATCCTGATAACCTGCTTCCTATTTGATTAGACAAATGGCTCAACCAATCATAGCTTTTTCCGTTGGTTAAAGATTGCGTATAAATGGTTTTAAGTACTTCTTGATCAGTTTGAGAAAAACTAATTGATGAACTAATTAATATTAAAAATAGAAGGATTCTTTTCATGTGTCTATAATTTATTAAGTGGATTCCAGCTTTTTCAGGAATGACAAACCATTAATTTTTTTTAAAGATACTATTTCTGAAAAGTTGAACACTAAACAGGCTTTTAAATTTGTGTTAATAACATACGGCATGTGCGTTAACAATTGTACGGCATGCTTGAGCTCCCAACAAAGGAGGAGCGAGTAGTGAAATATTTATATTCACGAATACCAAACTTTATAATAATATTAATGAGTAAAGCGTATTAAGACGCCCAAAAACTATTCGTTATTAAGTTGTTGCTTATATAGTTCGATATTAGCTTTAATATCGTCGTCTAGCTCTGGTTCTTCAATATCTGTGTAAGCGCTTAAAGCATCAAACATGGTTTTAGCTACGATATATCTTGCAGAAGGCTTATCATCGGCAGGAATAGCATACCAAGGCGCATGAGGTTTTGATGTTCTGTTTATAGCATCTTCATAACACTCCTGATATTTGTCCCAAAGCTTACGTTCTTTTAGATCGCCTGGAGAGAATTTCCAGTTTTTCTCTTGCTTATTTAAACGACGTAAAAGTCTGCTTTTCTGTTCTTCTTTTGAAAGGTTTAAAAAGAATTTAAAAATAATAGTTCCACTTTCTGCGATATGTTTCTCAAAATTATTTATTTGCTCGAAACGTTTATCCCAAAAGCCCTCATTTATATCGTCTACTGAATTAACATCTGGAATATTCTCGCCCATTATATATCCAGGATGTACACGAGTTACTAGCACATTTTCGTAGTGGGTTCTATTAAAAACACCAAACTTTCCTCGAGCAGGAAGTGCTATGTAATGCCTCCATAAATAATCATGCTTTAACTCTAATTCTGTTGGTACTTTAAAACTATGAACCACAACACCTCGAGCATTAAAATCTTTAAAAACTTCGCGGATTAAACTGTCTTTCCCAGCAGTATCCATACCTTGAAGACATACTAATACAGCATATTTTCCATGAGCATATATCGTGTCTTGTAACTTGCCTAATTGCTTTCTAACTTTTTTAAGTTCTTTTTCGGCATCGTCAATTACAACTTTAGTTTTTGATTTTTTTAAGGATATGTTTGATGTTACTTTGTATTGATCTGTTTGCATTTGTAATGTTTTTAAATTTATTTTGAGGCGAATAGCTTTACGTCTTGTTCACTAACCTCACTACCACCTAGGATAATTAAGCGCTCTATAACGTTACGGAGCTCTCTAATATTTCCAGTCCAATCGTATTCTTGAAGTAGTTTTATAGCTTTATCAGAAAAGCCTTTTTTAGCAGTACCTTGCTCACTAGCAATTTTTTGAGAAAAGTGTTTTACTAGTAAAGGAATATCATCACGTCTATCGTTTAACGCCGGAACTTTAATTAAAATTACAGCTAATCTGTGATATAAATCTTCACGAAATCTACCTTCTTCAATTTCCTTTTTTAAATTTTTATTTGTTGCCGCAACTACGCGAACATCAACCTTAATATCTTTATCGCTACCAACACGCTGTACTCTACTTTCTTGTAACGCACGTAAAACTTTAGCTTGAGCAGAAAGACTCATGTCTCCTATTTCATCTAGAAAAATAGTACCACCGTTTGCCGCTTCAAATTTACCAGCTCTATCTTTATTGGCACTTGTAAATGCACCTTTTACATGCCCAAACAATTCACTTTCAATAAGCTCGCTAGGTATTGCAGCACAATTCACTTCTATTAAATTGCCCTTAGCTCTTGAACTTTTTTCGTGTAACCAATGTGCTACTAACTCTTTTCCTGTTCCGTTAGGTCCTGTAATTAATACACGAGCATCAGTTGGTGCTACTTTATCAATAATGTCTTTAATTTGAGAAATGGCATCGCTTTCGCCAATCATTTCATATTTCTTACTTACTTTTTTCTTCAGAATTTTGTTTTCTACAACCAATTCTTTTCTATCTAAAGCATTTCTAACGGTATTCAATAAACGGTTTAAATCTGGCGGTTTTGAGATATAATCAAAAGCCCCTAGACGCATGGTGTTTACAGCGGTATCTAAATCACCATGACCAGAAATCATAACTATTGGAGTTTCAGGTTTTATTTTCTTAATGGCTTCTAACACTTCAACACCATCCATTTTTGGCATTTTAATATCACAAAGTACCAAATCGAAATCTTCATTTTTAATTTTCTCAATACCTAACAAACCATCTTCAGCTTCATCAACTTTATAGGCATCATTTTCTTCTGAAAGAATCTTTACCAGCACGCGTCTAATCGCAGCTTCATCTTCTATTACTAATATTTTCGACATACTTATATTTTAAATTTTATTCCTGTTCTTAAATAAAATGCATTTAAATCATCTAATTTATAAACTTCATCTCTATTTTTATTACGTAACACGTTATTTAATCTAAATGTATAACCGGTATACATATAGGCTACTAAATGTTTAGTAAAGCAATATTCATACCCAAGTCCTCCAACAGCAACAGATAATGAGATATGATCTATCTTTTCACCATTTATAATGGCAGGGTCTTGAAGGTGAGCAAGATATCCATCTAAGCCCACAAAGACTTGCATATTATTACTTTTATTAAATGTATATTTTAAATTAGATTTTGGGACACCTGCATTAAAACTCCAATTTTCATTAATAGGTCTATAATAACTTATAAATGGCAACGGAAATGGTATACCTGTAGTAGCATTATAGGTTAATCCTAAAATTAAGCGATAAGGACGTTTTATTCCTTTATCTTTAGATTTATCATTAACAAAAAAGACACCTCCGTTCATAAAAAAATCTTCAGATGTTAATCTTCTGGAAAGTGTTGAAGCAATTCTAGGGTTAATTTTTACACCAAAACGCCAATCTTTATTCCATTTAAAAGTGTAACCAATATTTAAATCAATAACATGAATTCTCCTTAAAATAGATGTATCAAAAGGGTATTCTTCTTCTAGATTAAGAAAAACACGGTTATACTCGGCTCCTAAAATTAAATAATTATCTTCTTTAACTTTAATTGGATAATTAAAAAGTGCTTTTAATCTTGTGTAATGGTCTTCAGAATTACTTTGAGGAATAAATGAATATTCTAAACGAGCAATATCTGTTAATTGAGCTATTGATAAATTACAAACAAAAGAGAAGCATAAAACAAATACAAATCTTATATCTTTATTAATCATATTGCTTATAATATTGCTGATGTTTTGTATTTACTGAGGTTGGTTAAAGATATGCACATCTCTTTGCGGAAATGGTATGGTTATGTTATTTTCTCTAAATAATCTATCAATTTCAAAACGTATGTCACTTTTAGGTATACGCGCATTAAAACTATCATTAATGGTAAAAGCGACTCTAAAATCTAAAGAACTATCACCAAAGTCTGTAAATAGAACCGTTGGTTCTGGATATTTCATAACATCCTTTTGGCTTTTAGCGGCTTCCAATAGTAATTTTTTTACCAAATTTACATCGCTTCCGTAAGCCACACCAACCTGAACACTTTCTCTAGTTGAAGTACCATTTTGTGTCCAGTTATAAAGGCTATTTGTTAGGTATAAATGATTAGGTATAACAAGTACTTTATTATCAATTGTAGTTGCTCTTGTGGTTCTTAATTTAATTTCTTCAACTTTACCAACCTTTCCTTCTAATTCAATAATATCTCCTACATGAACCGTTTGGTCAATAAGAATAAATACTCCAGAAATGATATCTTGAAATAAGGTTTGAAGTGCCAAACCAATACCTATCATTAAGGCTGCAGAGGCTGCAAACACAGCTGTTACATTAACCCCTAAATTATGTAAAGTAATTAATAGAATGATGATATAAATTAACCATCTAAAGTACCCGTAAATAACATTAAACTTACTTTTATCATTATCTGGTAATTTTCTTGTTATTAACTTTAAAGCAAATCTTAGCAATACGGTTGTTAAAAAAATAACTGTAATAATAACCAGTACATCTTTTACAGAAATACTTATGTCTTTACTAAAATCGTAATGCCGATTTAGAAAATTAGAAAGACCATCCCATAAAGAACTTTCTGTAATAGCTTCTTCAATTTTTTCTAAAGTCTGCATCATTTTAATACTTTATCCATTTAATTATTTCTTTGTAACTCGGCTTTTTGCCATACATTAAAATACCAACTCGGTATATTTTTGCTGCTAACCAAACGGTAAGCATAAAAGTGCCTACTAATATGAGTAAAGATAATACTTGTTGCCAAATTGGAACACCAAATGGAATTCGCATTAACATAACCACAGGCGATGTTAATGGTATAAACGAAAATATTGTCGAAATAGTTCCATGAGGGTCTTCTATTACCGTAAATATACCAATATAAACGGCCAAAATAAGCGGTATTAGTATTGGCAACATAAATTGTTGGGTATCGGTTTCATTATCTACAGCAGCTCCTATTGCTGCGTAAAACGAGCTATATAGCAAGTAACCACCAATAAAAAACAAAATAAAAGCAATAATTAAATTGGCTAATGGTAAATTAAAAAATGCTGTTACAATACTTTGAATCTCCATATTTATTTCTGGATTCTCCATAGCTTGATTTATCAATTGTTGCTGTGGCGTTTGCATTTGCGCCATATCTATACCAAGAATGAACGACGCTACAGTCATTAAAACACCACCTAATATAATCCAAATTACAAATTGAGTTATTCCTGCTAATGATGTTCCTATAATTTTACCAAGCATTAATTGTACTGGTTTTACCGAAGAAATAATAACCTCTATAATTCTACTGGTTTTTTCTTCAATAACACTTCGCATAATCATGTTTCCATATATAATAATAAACATGAACAGTAAATACCCAGCTGCTCCACCAAAAATGAGTTTAACAACGCTATCTATTTTTGATGTTTTTTCACCTTTAAAACTTTCTTGATTAATGTCTATAGTTACTATTGTAGCTTTTAATTTATCTACATCAATACCTTCATGTATTCTATTTTGTAGTGTTAATTCAGATTGAATTTTACTTTCAATAGTTGTCATTAAAGTTAGTGATGGCGATTCTTCAGAATAGAAGGTTAAATCTTTAGATTTTAAGTGTCCATCAGCAACATCAGCAACATATAACAACCCGTATCCTTCGCTTTCCTGAACTAGCATTTTAGCATCCTCAAGCAACATCCCTTCAAGATAATGATAGGTTGTATTTTCAGAATCCTCAAAAATCCCTTTTACCAATCCCGATTCATCTAAAATAGATACTACACGCGTTTTATCGCTATTTAATTGTGTTAAATATGCAACAACAGCAATAAATGATATAATTATTAAAGGACTTAAAAACGTCATGATAATAAACGACTTGTTTTTAACCTTAGTTATATATTCTCGCTTTATAATAAGTGGTAAATGGTTCATGCTTAGCTATTATTAACGGCTTGAATAAAAATATCGTTTACACTTGGTATGAGTTCTACAAAATGAGAAACTTCACCTTTTTGAGTTAAATAACTTAATAAATCATTAGGTTTTTCACCTTCATGCAGTTTAATATTTAACTTAAGTTCATCTTCCAAAGTTTTAAAATTAGCTTTTGAAACGTTAAACTTTTCAGACAATTGTTTTTCCAATTCTAGTTGATTATTAGATCGAATACCAACCTCGTACGTATTGATTTTATATTGGCGTTTTACATCAACTAACTTTCCGTCAAGTATTTTATTCGATTTATGAATTAAAGCAATATCATCGCACAATTCTTCAACCGATTCCATTCTATGTGTAGAAAATATAACCGTGGCGCCATTTTCACGTAATCTTAAAATCTCGTCTTTAATTAAATTTGCATTTATAGGGTCGAAACCAGAAAATGGCTCATCAAAAATTAAGAGTTTAGGCTCATGAAGTACCGTAACCACAAATTGTATTTTTTGCGCCATCCCTTTAGAAAGCTCTTGAATTTTTTTATTCCACCAATCCCCTATTTCTAATCGCTCAAACCAGTATTTTAATCGCTTCTTAGCCTCAGCCTTACTTAAACCTTTTAACTGCGCTAAATATATGGCTTGCTCACCAACTTTCATCGATTTATACAAACCACGCTCTTCGGGCAAGTAACCAATATCCATAATATGTCTTTGAGAAAGTGATTCTCCATCTAAAACTACGGTACCAGCATCTGGCATCGTTATTTGATTAACAACACGTATAAGCGTTGTTTTTCCCGCGCCATTTGGCCCTAACAATCCAAAAATACTACCTCTAGGAATAGAAATCGACACATCATTTAAAGCTTTAAAATCTCCAAAATATTTAGAAACATTATTAACTTCAAGTAAGTTATTCATACTTAATTTTTAATTGACTAGTAAAAGGTAAATATATTAAATGTTTAGGCGAGATACTTAATGCTTTAAGTTATTATTAACCTAAGTTTTTTTTATTAAATTATTTTAGCGTTCCCCATAAAGGGTCGGGCTTTCCGTTGCAAGTCCTCGCACTTCCTTCGTCAGGCTGTGGGCTATTCACTACAATCCCTAACGCGAGTAAATCCGCCAAAATAAATGCCTTACAAAACACCAAGTTAATTTATTACAGTCATAGTTTACTAAAATATAAAAGAGATTCCCAAATAAATTCGGAATGCGTTACCACTTACAATTTTAGGTGTGTCCTGCAGACTTCCAAAAACGAAGTCTCACTAAAAAAACAAAACCCACCCTCAATAAAATTAAGGATGGGAAAAAAATTGCTATGAAAAAGAAAAATTATCACTAAAATAAATTAGTGATATTCAAATATAGTTTTTTTTTCAATACTAATAGCAAAACTCTTAAATTTCTTCATTTATAAAAACCAAAAAATCCACTTTAAAAGTGGATTTTTTTATATCAATAAGTATCATAAATAACCGAAAATTCAGTTTTTATTATGAAAACATATCTTTTACCTTTTCAAAGAAAGATTTATCAGAACTTTCAGGCTTTGGAGAGAAATGCTCATTCTCTTGCATCGATTCAAAAAATTCTTTTTGTTGTTTATTTAAAGTCTTAGGCGTCCACACATTAACGTGTACTAATAAGTCGCCCTTACCATAACCGTTTATACTTGGTATTCCTTTTCCGCGTAAGCGTAAAATTTTACCCGACTGCACACCGGCTTCAACCTTAATACGCACTTTGCCAGTAACGGTATCAATTTCTTTCGATGTTCCTAAAACCGCATCTGGAAAACTTACATATAAATCGTAATGTAAATTATCGCCTTCGCGTTGTAATTTATCGTGTACTTCTTCTTCAATAACAACAATTAAATCTCCAGAAATGCCATTTCCTGGAGCTTCATTACCCTTACTAGAAACCTTAAGTTGCATGCCATCAACAACACCAGCAGGTATTTTAATAGAAACGGTTTCTTCTGCTACTTTTAAGCCTTGCGCATCTGCATCACTAGGTTTTTTATCTATAATTTGTCCTGCCCCACCACATACGTTACAAGGTGCAGACGTTTGCATTCTACCTAAAATAGTATTTGCAATACGTGTTACTTGACCAGAACCTCCACATGTAGAACATGTTTTATACGTTGTACCTGGTGCTTGCACTTTACGTTTTACTTTCACTTTCTTTTCAACTCCTGTAGCAATTTCTTCAAGAGTTAATTTAACGCGAATACGCAGGTTACTACCCTTTACACGACGTTGGCCACCGCCACCGCCAAAACCAGAGAAACCACCACCGCCAAAGCCGCCGCCGCCAAAAATATCACCAAACTGACTAAATATGTCGTCCATATTCATGCCGCCGCCGCCAAAGCCGCCACCGCCGCCATTTTCAAAGGCTTGATGTCCGTATTGATCGTAACGTGCTTTCTTGTTGTCGTCGCTTAATATTTCATAAGCTTCTGCAGCTTCTTTAAATTTAGCTTCTGCAGTTTTATCATCTGGGTTCTTATCTGGGTGAAACTCAATAGCTTTTTTTCTGTAAGCTTTTTTAATTTCTGCAGCACTTGCGCCCTTATTTACTCCTAATATTTCGTAATAATCTCTTTTAGCCATCTTATAATTTTATTGCCCTATAACTACTTTTGGAAAACGAATTACTTTTTCTCCTAAAAGGTATCCTTTCTCAACAATGTCTATAATTTTCCCTTTCATATCATCAGTAGGAGCTGGTATTTGCGTAATTGCTTCATGGTTATCGGCATTAAAAACATCGCCTTTATTCACTTCCATTAGCTTTAAGCCTTTTTGCTCTAACGTTTTTATTAATTTCTGATAAATTAATAAAACCCCTTTACGTAGCTCTTCCGCTTCTTTATCGTCTTCAATATGCGTCAAGGCACGCTCAAAATCATCTAAAACAGGCAATAATGTTTTCATAACATCTTCACTAGCAGTCGAAAATAATTCAATACGCTCTTTAGCAGTTCGTCTTTTATAATTTTCAAACTCAGCAAATAAGCGTAAAAATTTATCTTTTTCTTGCTTTACTTCTGCTTCAAGTTTCTCTTCATTTGTTAGCTCCTCTACAACCTGCTCTTCAGTTTCAACAGTTTCCTCTTGAGTAGATTCTACTTGCTCGTTTTCTATATCTTTTTTACTCATGGTAAATTCAATTTTTTCAATCCTAATTTCAAGTTGGCAAAAGTACTGCCAATATTATAAAAATGTCATAATGTCATTAAAATATTTTAATTTTTTTTTTGAGTGTGAATGCGTAATTTTACAGGATAAACACTAAAACAATTTAAAATGAAAAAGAAATTTGCTACTATTTTATTTATTACAGCCGTGGCTATATCTGTTACAAGCTGTAAAGACAAAGCAAAAGAAGCTACAACAACTGCTGCTGAGGCGGTAGAAGAAACTTTAAATTCTGAAGTATATGTGGTTAATAACGATGCTTCAACTATTGAATGGAAAGGTTATAAGCCAACTGGATCTCATAACGGAACCATTGCTATTGAGCGTGGTGTGCTAGATGTTGCTGGCGGGAAAATTGTTGGCGGTTCTTTTATTATTGATATGAATTCTATTGTGGTTACAGATATTCCTGCAGATGATAAAGGAAATGCCAAACTTGTTGGACACTTAAAAAATGCTGACTTTTTTGATGTTGAAAAATACCCAAGTGCAGGTTTTACAATTACTGGTTTAGAAGAAGTTGAAGGTAAAATGATGCTATCTGGAAACTTATCGCTTAAAGAAGCTAAAAACAATGTTACATTTCCTGTGACTGTTACTAATGATAATAGCGGTATTACACTAACTAGCGAAACTTTTGCTATTGATAGAACAAAATGGAACGTACAATATGGTTCTAAATCTATTTTTGATAATTTAGGTGATAAATTTATTAATGATGATATGGAATTAAAAGTAACGATTAAGGCTGCTGCGAAGTCTTAATTGATAAAACTTATTTTTATTGGAAACCACTCTGAGAAATTAGGGTGGTTTTTTTGTTTAACCAAGGCTTAAATTTGTAAAAAATTTCCACTAAATTCGTTTACAAGCGATAAAGTTCATTGAAATGGAACTTTATCTTTACGCTGCAACACACTGGATAATTGAATTATGGGTAATTTAAAATTATTATTTACGACTTTGTTCTTATTTACATTTTCTGTGTTATGTGCTCAAAATAATGAAGATCAATGGACAAAAAATAAAAAAACTCTTAAAGAAAACAAAGCTCCAAATTGGAATTATTGTAGCATTTCTGGCAAAATGCCGTATCAGACTTTTATAGACTCTGTCAATCAATTCTCAATACTAATACCAAAAACCTTTGATTCGAAAATCTATAAAAAAAATGAATTTATAGTATACGAATTTAGTGATAATACTGAGCAAAACGATAGTCCTATTATAGAAATAAAAATAGGTTCAATAGTTTCGGAAAAATCAGATGATTATTTCGATAAATCTTTAAAGAAATATTCCAATAATAAAAGTTTTAGGGAATTTGGTACAATTAAAATCAATAACAACTTAACAAACTGGATAGATTTACGAATAAATAGAAAAACTAGAAAATTAGAATTCTATTTAGTTAATGATTTGAGTAAAAGGTTATTTATACTAACAATAAAATCTTTTAAGAGAAAATTCGATAGAGACTATTGCATTTATAAAGATTATTTAAAAAATATTGAATGGATAAAATAACGTGTTACAAAAAAACTTAAGCCGTCTATAATTTATTGCTTTGTTCTTCCCTACTTGCGACAATTCCTGCGGAATTTTCACGGGTTCGTAAAAGTTTGCTAAATTAGTTGCTGAAACACCCAACGAAATCATAAACAATCACACTAAACGAACACCTCCAATAATCACAATAAATCTACTAAAGCGGGCTCCAAATAATTATACTTAAAAACGAAACCTTTCTGCACTATTTTTTTTGAGCAAACTCTTTGGCTTTCAAATAATAAAATATGCATTTCGCCTAAAACAAGTTTCATAAAAAACTTAGGTATATTGGGCATAAACAAAGGTTTTTCTAACACGTTTGCTGCTGTTTTTGTTAACTCGGTATTAGAAACTGGATTTGCAGCTACACCATTATAAATGCCCGCCAACTTCTGCTCTAATACGTATAAAAACATATTGGCTAAATCGTGAATATGAATCCATGATTGCCATTGTTTCCCAGAACCAAAAGCTGCACCTAAACCAAATTTTATGGGTTTAACAATTTCTACCAATGCGCCTCCTTTATTTGATAACACCAAACCAATTCTGATTTTTGAAACAGTTATATTAAGTTTTGAAAACTCATTTACTGCTTGCTCCCAAACCGAAACGACTTGCCCTAAAAAAGAATCGCTTACTTCATTATGAGATTGATCGTAATAATTAGTTAAAGAATCTGGATATATGCCAATAGCACTTGCAGAAACTATTTGTTTAACGTTATGGTTTATTCCTTTTAAAGCATCTATTAATAAAGCTGTGCTTTCTGTTCTGCTAGAGAATATTTGTTTTTTGTAGCTAGAAGTCCACCGTTTTGAAATGGTTGCTCCTGCTAAATGAATTATAGCATCTACACCTGAAAAACATTCTGTATCGATTTCTTTTTCTCTAGGATTCCAATAAAACCCTTTATAATTTTCGTCTTGAACAAGTTTAGACTTACTGGTGGTTAAATAGTTGACTTTTATGTCTTTTTCATGACAATGTTTAACTATTTCTTGACCAACTAACCCTGTTGCTCCTGTTATTAAAACTCGCATTTTCTTTTTTATATAAAATTACGAAATATGAGTTTTGAATGCTAATGATTTATGTTAGGTTTAACAGAATAAAGTGATGAAGTTGAATGGCAAAAATTAAAAAATCGCGCAAACCTACCAGCCAGCAGGCAGTAGTGCAAAGAAAAAATGGGAGTTTTAATTTATGTAACATGTGCTGCCGCCTGTGACTGAGACTAACAACTGAATACAGCCTATTTCTTTGTTCCGCGTAACATCTCACGTTTTCCTGGAGGCCCTGGAAGCCTTTCTACAATAAAACCAACGGCTTGCATGGCTCTGCGCACACTTCCTTTTGCAGAATAGGTTACCAATACACCTTGTGGTTTTAAGGCTTTGTACATGATTTCAAAAATAGCTTCTGTCCATAATTCGGGTTGTACTCTGGCTCCAAAAGCATCAAAATAAATGATATTATGCGCCTCTATATCTTTTATTTCTGAAAACAACTGTTGTTGTTTTACTAGTGTAAACCCAACGCTAATTTGATGTTTTTCTTCCCATGGTGTGTCATGAAGTTTTTGAAAACTTGATTCGCTATTTTCTGCTTTTAAGGTTTCTGTATAATTCAATGCCTTTAGTTCATCTTTAGAGATTGGATAGGCTTCCACGCCATTGTAATTGATGTTTAGCTTTAACTTTTGGGCTTCAATTAAGGTGATAAATGTGTTTAGTCCTGTACCGAAGCCTATTTCTAGTATGGATATAGGTGTTTGAGATTCTTCACTTTGTTCTGATTGACAAAAATGCTGCAACCCATGTTTTATAAATACATGATAGGCCTCTTGAATAGCACCATGTTTTGAATGGTATTGCTCGTTCCATTCTGGTATTTGAATGGTTGTTGAGCCATCGCCGGTGATTATGATTTCACGCTTCATGTTTTATTTTTTTTGAATGGCAAATAGACTATTGGTTGCAAATTAAACTACTAACTTTTACAAACTTGCTCGCGTTAGGGATTGAACGGCATGTTTGAGCTCGCCGACGAAGGAGGAAGCGAGTAGTGAAAGCCCGACCCTTGTGGTAACGCCCAAAATTTTGAAATTGTTTTATTGCGCTACTAATACACCATCTGCCAAGAAAGAATACGTGCGTTTTGGTTTGGTTATGCTTGCAATTTCTTCGGCAGACTTCCCTGCATCTTCGGCATAATGACGTTGCTCATCAACTGATACTTCTTCTACAAAAGCCTTTCCGTTTATAACAACGTTTTTACCCGTAATATCTTTAGGCACGAAAAAACCGTAGTCTTTAAATTTTACCATAACCTCGTTCTCGTTGTCTAAATTTAAACGCATCCAACAGCCTTTGGCTTGACATACACTTTTAACTTCTGCTATTATTTTTGAGTCTATACTATCGCCCGAATTCATGGTTTTATAATGTGCCGCCATAGAGCTTGCTTTAACAGCATCGTTAGCTATAATGTGTTTACCAAATGTGGCGTATTCTATTTTTTCGATTTTTACTGGGTTTTCTTCAACTTCTTGACTTTTATTTTTACAAGAATTTAACGTTAATAAACATATAATCACTAAGGTAATTGACTTCATAATGTAAATATTTCAATTTTATACTATTTATGTAAATATAGCGCTTTTTTAAAAACGATTTTCTTTAAATTTGTATTTACAAATAACTAGAAGTATGAATACAATAATCAACGACATAGAGATTTTAAAGGCTAAAACCTCTAAGATTAACGACGTAGATTTTAACAATTTAAAATTTGGAAGTGTTTTTTCTGACCACATGTTGGAATGCAATTACAAAGATGGTAAATGGCAAGCACCAAAGGTTGTGCCTTACCAACCTATTGTTTTAGATCCGTCGGCTAAAATTTTTCATTACGGGCAATCCATTTTTGAAGGGATGAAAGCGTATAAAGATGTTGATGAGAAGGTCTGGTTATTTCGTCCCTTAGAAAATTTCAAGCGTTTGAACATTTCGGCTAAACGATTAGCGATTCCTGAACTTCCTGAAAACTATTTTATGGATGGTTTAAAGGCACTTTTAGAAGTTGACAAAGATTGGATTCCTAAAAAAGATGGAAGTTCTCTATACATAAGACCATTTGTATTTGCTTCTGGTAATGGTTTCCATGCATCGCCTGCCGATGAATATAAATTTATTATTTGCACCGCGCCGTCTGGAGCTTATTTTGCTGGCGAAGTTCGAGTTTTAATTGAAGAAAAATATTCACGCTCTGCTAATGGAGGTGTTGGTTTTGCTAAGGCTGGTGGTAATTATGCTGGACAGTTTTACCCAACGCAATTGGCTATAGAAAAAGGTTACCAACAGGTAATTTGGACAGATGATAATACACATGAATATATTGAAGAGGCTGGTGCGATGAATATTTTTGTTCGTATTAATGATACTTTAATTACAGGACCTACAAGTGATAGAATTCTTGACGGGATTACTCGTAAAAGTATTATTGAACTCGCTAAAACGGAAGGTATTAATGTAGAAGTTAGAAAAATTACGGTTTCTGAAGTGGTTGAAGCTGCTAAAAACGGATCTTTAAAAGAGATGTTTGGAGCTGGAACAGCTGCAGTAATTTCTCCAATTGCTGGATTTGGTTATAAAGATGCTGATTACGAATTACCTAAACTTGATGATACGTATGCTAGTTTCTTAAAAAAGCGTATTACAGATATACAAACTAATAAAACCGAAGACCCTTTTGGATGGCGTTATAAGGTTAAATAGAAATAAGAAGTAAAAGCCTCTAAAATATTAATTTTAGAGGTTTTTTTGTTCAATTAAGTTTTTACAAACGATTACTTCTCTCTTTTAAGTCTTACCGATGTAGCGCCTATTAATGGTCTTACGCCATTTAAACCATTGTCTGTATAACTCGCCTTTAGCACAAGTACATTCTCATCTTTTGAAGCACTTGGAACAATACGACCTTCTTGAGGTAATGATTTTTTATCGCTATTATTTTTAGCTAAAGACATAATATATGTTGCTATTTGTCTCGTTTCATCTTTTGAGATACTTGGGTGTGCAGGCATCATCACTTCGCCCCATACGCCGCCGCCGCCTGTCACAATTTTATTTTGCAAATATGGAATGATTTTTTTCGTTTTCTTATACTTTTCAGCAACAGCTAAATAATTTGGACCAATAGAAGCTTCTTTTTCTTTATGGCATGCTTTACAATCCATAGATTGAGTTAAGGCTTTACCAGTTATTTCGACAGAAGCTTCTTGATGCCCAAGCGCCACATTAGCCTCGTCCATACCTTCTAAATAATCTACAGAAACGAAAATGTTTTTTGGATTAATATCTGTATTTCCATCTGGATCGGTTACAGTTACTTTATATTTAACTGGTTTTCCTGAAGTAAACGTTGATCTATTTCCATCTAATAAACTAATAGTTACTATAGGTTTTGAATTACCCGTAACTATTGATGATAAATTGGTGTTTGTAATACCGCCTTTATCATCTTTAACATCTAAAGAAATATTATATTCACCAACATTTGTATACGTATATTCTAGTTCTGGCTCTGAAGTTTCTTTGGTTTCTCCATTTCCTAAATTCCAGACATAAACTATGTTATCACCATCCCGATCGAAAGCTTGGACTTTCGCAGTAATAGCCAACGGAACTGCGCCAGAGTTTTTATTAACCATAACACGTTCTATTACAGGAGACCTGTTACCTGCGTTATAAGAAATATATCCTAAAGACGAGTCTAAATTATCACTATACCATCCGCTGCCATATTCTAAAATATACAGTCTCCCATCTGGACTAAGCTCCATATCGATAGCAGAATTAATTTCTACATCGGGAGCAAAAGGTTCCATTTTATTGAAAGAACCATCCTGAAAATTCGTTATAGCCATCATCCAGCCACGCATCCAATCATATACAATTACTTTTCCATCATAATACTTAGGTAACCCACCTCCATTTGAAAACAAATCTGAATAATACGTTGGTCCAGCCATAGCACTTCGGCCACCCGTACCTACTTGCGGAAAATCGCTAGACTTGGCATAAGGATAGTATACAAAAGCTGGCATTGCTTCTGGTAATATTGTAAGTCCTGTGTTATTTTTGGAATCGTTTATAGGTTTACTAGCATCGAAGGTTATTCCGCTTTCACCAGTTTTATAATCATAGTCGACATAAGGTTTGTTATCGGCAACAAATAATGGCCACCCAAAATTTCCAGCTTTTTGCGCTTGTCCTAACTCATCATAGCCTCTTGGACCACGAGTTTTAAATTCATCTTTTCTAGCATCTGGACCAATTTCACCCCAATATAAATAGCCTTTTTTGGGGTCGACAGAAATACGATACGGGTTACGATGTCCCATGGTATAAATTTCTGCTCTAGTTTTTTCTGTTCCTACGGCAAATAAATTATCTTCTGGAATATCATAACTGCCATCTTCATTAACTCTAATTCTTAAAATTTTACCTCTTAAATCATTGGTGTTTCCAGATGAACGTCTTGCATCATACTGCTCATGCCCTGGGATATCATTTAACGGCGCAAAACCGCTACTAACATATTCCACATTTTTCTCATTGAAAGGTGTTGTGTTATCACCAGTAGAAAGGTATAACAAACCATCAGCATCAAATGCAATAGACCCACCTGTGTGGCAGCAAATTTCCCGGGTTGAATTCACGTCAAGAATAACTTGCTCTGAATCTAAATCGAATACATCATCCTTAAACTTAAATCGAGATAATCGGTTAATCCACGCCTCACCTGTTGGACTGTAATACACATATATCCAATTATTAATTGCGAAATTTGGGTCTTTTTGCAAGCCCATAAGTCCTTCTTCTGCATTTACATTTGGTGTGTTTAACGTTTTATCATAAACATCTAATATGGCAACGTCCTTTAATTCTTTTGTCGCTTCTTTATATAGTCTAATTTTACCTCTACGCTCTGCAACAAGCACATCGTTATTAGGTAAAACAGCCATTTCTGTAGGTTCAAAAAAGTCACCTTTAATTAAAGTTACTTTTGAAAACCGATCACCATCTGGCGGCATTTGAGTAGTCGCTTTACTATAATCTAAATTTTCATTTTCTCCTATCGCATATTGAATACCTCCTAAAATATGTTTTAAAAAATCTGGCTCGGCAAAACTTTCATGAGTATGACCACCGCCTGTATAAAATGCTCTACCTCCATCATAATCATGATACCACGCAATAGGATGATAATCCCCATTTTCTCCACCTTTATATGAAGATTCGTCTAGCGTTAATATAACATTTACATCTGGGTTTAATTTTCTGTAATTATAAAGCTCATCTGTTCTATGCCATACCGAATCTTTTAAATGCTTATTGGCTACAAAGTCTTTATCTATAACAATAAAATCGGCTTCTGGTGTACCCCTTGGATGGCTTAAAAACTGTGCACCAGCTAATTTGTTATACCATCCCCAATCATACTCTGTATCGGTGGCAGAATGAATACCAACATAACCACCACCCGCTTGAATATAACGCTCGAAAGCTGCTTCTTGTTTATTATCTAATACATTACCTGTAGTACTTAAAAAGACTACGGCACTATATTTTTCTAAATTTTCATCGGTAAATAAGTCGGCGTTTTTTGTTGTATCGACCTCAAAACCATTTTCCAAACCCAATTTTTTAACGGCCGCTATTGCCGTTGGAATTGACTTATGTTTATAACCTAAGGTTTTTGAAAACACTAATACTTTAGCAACACCTTCTCTTTTATTACTGCAACTAGCAAGAATAAAACCAAATACAATAATTAAAACAAGAACATTTTTTTTCATCTATAAAATATTAATAATTCATGTATTTCAACTTATAACAAAAGCAAAAATTATTTATCTAATATAGCTTGAATGTTTGGTTTAAAATAATTTGGCCCTTTTAGCACTTTACCATCTTCACGGTAAATGGGTTGTCCATCTTCTCCTAATTTACTCATATTACTGCGTTGTATTTCTTCAAATACCTCTTCAATTTTGTGTTGCATACCATGTTCTATAATGGTTCCACATAAAATATAAAGCATATCGCCAAGTGCATCTGCAACCTCAACTAGATCGTTATTATTTGCTGCATCAAGATACTCTTCATTTTCTTCTCGCATTAATTTATAACGCAACATGTTTTTAGCTAAACCTAAGTCTGCTTTAGGGGTTTCTCTATGTCCAATTTTAAATGCGGTATGAAATGCTTTTACAGCTTCAATTTTATTTTTCATTTTTATTTTGTTTTTTCATTTCCGTAAAAGCGGAAATCTCATCCTATTTTTATTAAATTTGCATAAAAGTAACCATATGTTTAGTAAAGGTCAAATCATTTTCGGAATTATATTCTTCGTAGTCTTTGCTATAATAATTGCATACACCTACCGAAAAGATTTTAAACTCCACAAAAAATTTTATGCTGGTAGTGTTTGGGTTTTAATTGCCTTTATTTCTTTTATATTATTTATTTCGGCTATTAAGTTTTTTCTTTAAGTAGAAACTAACTACTCGCCCTAGACAACTCATTATCAACGAAATAAATTAACCAAAAAATATTTATAAATAAATATCCAATTTTAACGCAACCTTTTTTAAAGTAGTGCATCTTATGTATAACTAATCCATACTAAATGAATGTTCTATTAATTATTAGCGTGCTTTTAATTGTTAATATTATACTATTAGTTTTTAGTGTTAACAAAAAAACGGATCCTTGAATAAATAATTTGCTGATCTTTTGATATTATCTTGATGTATTTACAAACATTAATTATTTAATATCATGAAAACACTTATTATCACCTCTCTTTTAATTGTTATAAACCTATTACTATTATTTTTTAGTGTAAATAAAAAAACAGAATCTTAAATTAAGATTCTGCTTTTATCTTTGTAGTTAAAAAACGCCTAGTTCACCTCTGGTAAAAAGCTATATTGTTTACTGTAATTTAGCATTTGTCCAGCAAAAGTTTCTGGCTGGGCAACTTTAATAGACTCTATTTCTCCATTATCATTTTTATCTGCAACTAAAATCGGATTTACAAACCCGCTATAAGGTGCCGAATTAAACTGTTTATTTCGTTCCAAAACTTCAGCATGAATTTCTTTATCTACTTTAACACCATAGCCTTCTACTAAAGCCTCAACTGCTGCAAAATCGCCTTCAGATTTTATACGTTGTGTTTCGCGCAATAACTGCCCAAAAAGCTCATGAAGCTTTTCATAATTATTAATATTGAAATAGGTCTTTCCATCACGTTTAACCTTTTCTATTACATTATCCTTTTTTCCTTTTTCAAAAACCCAAGCCGAAATCCATTGTCTGTTACGCATGTGTGCTTCTTCAACATCATCACCTAAATTTAAACGTATTAACTGCATCATTAAACCATTTCGAATATAACCATCATACGTTGCTTTTCCAACGGCTTTCCAATCATCTACCAACCCTAACTCTTGAAGTTTTGGGTTATACAAATAATATAAAGCCACTAAATCTGCCCGCCCTTCTTCTAAGGTGGAAGCGTAATTTTTAAGCGTTTCTTTAGTTTCTCCCACGCCTGGATTTAATTGTCCGGATGCATGCCCAATTACTTCATGCAAGGCAGTATGTAACTTATCTCCTAGCTGTCCATATTTTTCTTCTAATTCAAACTCTTCATCATCGTGAACAAATTCTTTTAAACGCCCAGAACTTGCTGCATTGTTATAAGCATTGGTAATGTTTCCTAATGAAACCGACTTACTTCCAACGGCAGCCCGAATCCAGTTAGCATTTGGTAAATTCACCCCAATTGGCGTACTAGGTGATGCATCTCCAGCTTCGCCAGCTACGTTTACTACTTTATAAGTTACACCAACTACATTTTTCTTTTTATGCGCATCCATTAATGTAGAATTATCTTCAAACCATTGGGCGTTATCAGCAACAACCTTCATTTTTTGAGACATATCAAAATCATTAATTTGTACAATGGTTTCGTAAGAACCTCTATAACCTAAAGGATCATTATATACTTCAATAAAACTATTTATATAATCAATATTGCCGTCTGTAGCAGCTGTCCACGCTACATTATAATCATCCCAAGTTTGTAAATCGCCTGTCTTGTAAAATTTTATTAATAAACCTAAAGCATCGCCTTGCGCTTCGTTTTCAGCAACACCTTTTGCTAATTCTAACCATTTTACAATTTCATCAATAGCATCACCATATAATCCGCCAGACTTATAAACACGCTCTTTTAAAACACCATTTTCTTTTACCAATTGTGAGTTTAAACCATAGGATAAAGGCTTATCTGGGTTTGGAGATTTTTTCGCTTTATAAAAACGCTCAACATCATTATTAGTAACATTTGGGCCATAAAAATTTATAGCAGAAAGCGCTACATTATCAACATTCTTAGCCTGATTTACTTTCTTAGAATCTTTATCATTAAAAAGCACATTAAAAGCTTCACCTTCTAGAACGGTATTTGTTTCTTTTAATAATTCATTCAAGTAATCAGAAGAAAAGGTTGGCTTTATTTTATCGTTTGAATAGTGATGATGAATACCATTACTAAACCAAACACGTTTTAAATAAGTTTCAAATGCATTCCAATTCTCAGTAGATTTATCGCCTCTATAATTGGTATAAATATTTTCTAAAGCCTTTCTAATTTTTAAATTATGACGGTAATTTTGATCCCACATAATATCTCTTCCAGACAAACCAGCCTGTACCAGATAATACACCAATTTTTGTTCTTTTAATGTAAGTTGCTCCCAACCTGGAACTTGATATCGCAGCACTTTTATATCTGCAAATTGTTCCACATTGTAATTAAATGCTACAGTTTCATTAGAAACCATAGTGTCTTTGCTGCTTTCAGATTTATCGTTACCACACGCTAATAACATAGCGGTAATACATACTAAACTTAAGATAGATTTTAATTTCATTTGTTTGTTATTTGATTTTATTGATTGATTAAATAATCGCTCAAAATGCCAATAAAATTATTGAATTAATTGATAATGCAATTTTTAATTAATGATTATTTATCTTGAATACAACAAATGTAATAATTTATTAATCGAAAATTAAAAATGTTTATATTTGTTGAAATAAAATCTCTCAAACTTTTGAAATGAAAGCTCTAAAATATATTTTATTCTTATTTCTAATTGCTATTATTGGAACTGCTATTTATATTGCTGTCCAGCCAAATGAGTTTCAAGTAAGCAGAACCAGAACGATAAACGCACCTGCGGCAGTTATTTACAATAACGTTATTGATTATAAAAATTGGGAAGCTTGGTCGTCTTGGGCTGAAGCCGATCCAGAGATGAAAATTACACTTCCAGAACAAACTAATGGCATTGGTGGTTCTTACACTTGGGAAGATAAAGATGGTATTGGCACCATGAAAACTATTGAAACCGTTGCTAATACATCTATAAATCAACAAATGCAATTTGCAGATTTCCCACCATCTGATATTACATGGGAATTTAAACCAAACGATGATGGCTCTACAGAAGCCACATGGTCTATTTCTGGTAAAGATTTACCTTTTGGCTTTAAAGCTTTTGCAACCTTTATGGGAGGCATGGAAAAACAGATTGCACCACATTACGAACGTAGTTTAGAAAAACTAGATAGTATTGTTCAAGAAAACATGAAGGTTTATAATGTGAAAATTAATGGTGAAACAGAATATGGTGGCGGATTTTACATGTACAAAACAACCTCTGCTACAAGTACTAATATTAGCCAAATAATGGGCAAACAATATGGTGAAATTATGAGTTATATGGCTCAAAACAATATTGTTGCTAACGGTATGCCTTTTACTATATATAATGAAATGAATAATGAAAATGGCAGCGTTATTATGAGTAATGCTATACCCGTTAGAGATAGAGTTAATGTTGATAGAGCGAGTGAGGTTTTATGTGGTTATATCCCGAAAACAAAAGTTATAAAAACAACTTTAAAAGGTAATTATACAAATCTTCCTGAAGCTTGGAAATCGACAATGGAATATGTTACCAAAAACAACTTAGAACAATCTAATTTAAAACCTTTTGAGATTTACACTAACGATCCTGGTGATTTCCCAAATCCTGCAGATTGGATTACAGAAATTTATATCCCAATTAAATAACATCTTTTCTTATTTGGAATCTCTGTAAAATAAAATTGTGATTTTTTTCTTTATACGATAAAGAAAAATTAAGCATAGCCTTAGTTACGGTTTATTTTTATTTTGAAGTAGAAAGGAAAAAAGGTTATTTTGTTGCAGTTATTTTAGATAATAAATGGTGTTAAATATGAAAAATATCTTATTGGTTTTTTTAGGTGGTGGTTTTGGTAGCGTTTTACGATTTATTATTGGCAAATACCTTAACAATGCCGAAACTGGAATTCCTTATGGCACCTTTGCCGCCAACATTCTGGGAAGTTTATTAATAGGTATTATTTTAGGTTTAGCCGCAAAAAACAACACCCTATCTCAAAGTCATACTTTACTACTTGCCACAGGGTTTTGTGGTGGATTTACAACCTTTTCTACTTTTGCCTATGAAAACCACATGTTTTTAAAATCTGGTGATTTTACAAGTTTTGCAGTTTATACCATTGCTAGTTTTGTTATCGGGTTTTTAGCCGTTTTTGCTGGGATGTATTTGGTTAAGTAATGCTTTTAATAATTAGTGTTTCCCAAAAGCTTTAACTCCTGCTTCTACTCTAGTTTTTAAATAGTTTTTTCTTGGCACTATTGGGCAAGAATACTTATCGTTATAGGCACAATATGGATTATAAGCTTTATTAAAATCAATTTCCATAGTGTTGCCTTCAGGGATTCTAGCATCGATATAGCGACCACCACCGTAACTTTCTAGTCCGTTGGTTTCATCCAGAAAGGGTAAAAACAAATAATTTTCGTAGCCTTCTTTTTTCATTAAATCTTTACCTTGATAAATTTCTAAGTTAAATGAATTTCCATTTAATTCAAAATGTAAAATACCATAAACGCGTTCTTTAGAAACTCTACTTGTTGTAGTTTTCATATTAAACCATTTGGAGTTTGGTGTTCTTTTTAATACTGCTTTCACAACGTAAGTTGAATCGAACTTAAAAAAGTCTAAACCTTTAAAGTTTTTTCTATCCTTGTCTTTTAATGGCGATTTGCTGGCGTCTTTATAATCGGCATTCATTTCTTTTTGAAATTCGGTTTCGCCTTTTATAGCGCGCTTTTCTTGCGCACAACTGGTAAACACCGAAAACATTACAAAAAATATTAAAGCTAACCCTTTACTTGATGTTGGCTGATATGCCCGCGCTAGGGATTGCAGCGAATAGCCCACAGCCTGACGTAGGAAGTGCGAGGACTTGTAGCGTAAAGCCCGACCCTTGTGGTAGCGCCCAAATAATTTTGTTGTCGAAATTTCCATTAGTTCTTAGGGTTAAAAGATGGGTTTAGGTTGGTGTTATAGGATTGTAATAAATCTGTAGAGAAGGTGTTAAAAGTATCTTCGTCTGTGAATGATTTAATTTTTTCTGGATCGAAATTGCCTTGTAAATAATAGGCGGTAATTTCGGTTTCTGTGCTATTAAAAATAATAGCATCGGTAACTACCGAGCCCAATTCTATTACAGATATAATGCGTGTGTTGTCTAATTCGTTTTTTCTAAAAACATCTGTAAATCCACCATTTGTAACGGCGCTCATTTCTGCAATTAAGCTTTGACGTTTTAGAGCATCCACATTTTCGAACTTAATATATTTAAAATCTGAAATATTACCAATACCATTTTTTACTTCTGGTGAAATATTACTTAAAACAGCTTTCATAAAATTAGGAACTTGAAAAGAAGTTGTTCCCATATCTGCCTTATGATTGTTGTAAAAACTTTGAAAACTAGTACCACAGGAAACCAGCAAAAAACTTAGGCTTATTACTAAAATTAATTTCTTCATAATAAAATATTATCATTGTAAAAATACAAGTTAAATTTATTTTAACTAGATTTGGGCATTAAAAAGAAATAAAAATGCGTAATAACGTCACTATTTATAGAAAGCAATGGACCTCTTGTTTAAAGACAAGTTGTTGGGCTAGTTATATATTGTGGTGATATTATTTATATAAAGTATTACAATATTTAAAAGGTCCGACTTCGCAGTCGGACTTTTTTTTTGCGCTAAAAACAAACCAATTTAAAATATGTAGAAAACTGAACAACCAAAAATTATGAAAAAATTATTCAACAATTACTTAGATACTTTTAGAGGACTTTCTAAAGAAGTTTGGTGGCTTGCCTTAATTACACTTATAAATAGAGCCGGAACCATGGTGATTCCTTTTTTATCGTTGTATTTAACTGAAGATTTAAAATTCACATTAAGTAATGTTGGTACTATAATGATGTGTTTCGGTTTGGGGTCGGTTGCTGGATCATGGCTTGGCGGAAAACTTACAGATACTATTGGCTATTATAAAGTGATGGTTAGAAGTCTTGTTAGTACAGGCGTGCTGTTTATAGCCTTACAGTTTTTAAACACCTTTTATGCGCTATGTTTTGGTATCTTTTTGGTAATGCTTGTGGCCGATATGTTTCGCCCTGCCATGTTTGTTGCATTAAGTGCTTATAGCAAACCCGAAAATAAAACAAGAAGTGTAACATTAATTCGTTTAGCGATAAACTTAGGTTTTTCTGCTGGACCAGCTGTTGGTGGAATTATTATAACAACTTTAGGCTACTCTGGTTTATTTTGGGTAGATGGTATTACATGTATTTTAGCAACCGGTGTACTATTTATGGTTTTAAACCCTAAAAAAGCTACAGTTTTAGACGATATAGTTGTTAAAAATCCAGATTCTGCTTATAAAGACAAAGCCTTCTCTATTTTTTTAGTGGCCATGTTTTTATTTGGTGTTATCTTTTTGCAATACTTCTCTACAATGCCAATCTATTATAGAGAGGCACACGCTTTAACGGAACTCGATATTGGTTTATTATTGGGGGCGAACGGGTTTATTATTTTCTTGTTAGAAATGCCACTAATAAAATGGCTGGAAAATAGTAGGTTTTCTAAAACTGAACTTATGCTGACTGGTGCAGTATTAACCGCATCGAGTTTTATTATTTTAAATATTACAACTTGGTCTGGAATATTAATTATTGGTATGTTTTTAATGACTATTGGTGAAATGATAGCCTTCCCGTTCTCTAATGCATTTGCCATGGAACGTGCTAAAAAAGGAAATCAAGGTGAGTATATGGCATTGTATTCTATTGCATTTTCTATGGCTCATATTTTTGGACACAAAGCTGGTATGCAAATGGTTGATGGCTGGGGATTTGATAATACATGGTATATGATTACCGTTATAGGTGGTTTCTGCGCTTTACTTTTACTAATTTTAAAAAGTTATTTAAAACTGAAAAAGGATTATTAAATCTTTAGAATATGAATTTAAACCAAATAACTATTTCTTCTATTGATGTTGAAAAAGCTGTAGAATTTTATAAAATTTTGGGATTGCATCTTATTGTTGATGCACTCCCAAAATATGTTAGGTTTGAATGTCCTGATGGTGATGCTACATTTTCTATTGAAAAAGTAGATAAATTAAAAAAACAACAAAGCGTTGCTATTTATTTTGAAGAAGAAAACTTAGATGTATGGGTAGCAGACCTTCAAAAAAAGGGCCTTGTTTTTAATAAATTACCCGAAGATAAGCCTTGGTTATGGCGAGAAGCGTATTTGCAAGATCCAGATGGGAATACTATTATCTTATATTATGCAGGGAAGAACAGGAAAAATCCGCCTTGGCGTATTTAAATTATTATTTAACAGGAATGACTTCCTTTTGCTTTACTACTCTAGAGAGCACAATTTGAGTTTTTGATTCGCCATAAGTAATCAATTGGTCTATAAAAGACTCAAGGTGTTTCTGGTTTTCTAAAACAACTTCCATGACTATATTTTCATCACCAGTAATTCGGTAACAATTAATAACCTCATCGTAAGTTTTCACTTTTTCTAGAAAGGGTTTTAATTTCCCCATAAAAGCTCTTAACGTTATTATGGCTTTAAACTGATAGCCAATTTCATAGGCTGATACAATAGTATTATAACCTTCTATAATACCGAGGTCTTCCATCTTTTTAATTCGCTCTGATACTGCCGGAGAACTTATACCAACTTGCCTACCAATTTCGGCATTAGATAGCCTAGCA
Source organism: Algibacter sp. R77976 (assembly GCF_044594645.1). Classification (GTDB taxonomy): domain Bacteria; phylum Bacteroidota; class Bacteroidia; order Flavobacteriales; family Flavobacteriaceae; genus Algibacter_B. The sequence goes on along the minus strand of NZ_CP138989.1, from coordinate 2,026,929 downwards.
TTTTGTTGCAAACATTTTAAAATCTTATTGTTAATCGAATCTACTTTCATTTTAATTAAAATTAGCCTAAATAAATTAAAATTTAAAGTAAATATACAGTTTTACTTTAAAATCTAAAGTAAATTATCATTTCTTGTGAGTAATTTTGGTAAAAATGCTATTACAAAAACATCATGTTACATAATACCCCACCAAATCTATCGGAATTACCGGTTTACCAAAAAGCATTAGAGATATTTGCCTTATCTCAAAACATATCTACATATCTAAATTACGACCTATCTAATTTAAAAACAGATGGTTCTGAAGATGATGATATTTATTTTTCTGGTGATATAATTCAGCAATCTGTATCGTTAGTTCCTGAAATTATGAATGCAGAACTAGAACGCAACTCTGATAGAAAATACAAACATCTTGATTCGCTTAAGCGTCTTACCAATAAACTATATAAAAACTCTTATAGATTAGAACGCTCAAATAGCAATGGCAAAGACTTTTTACCAATTCTTAGAAGTGAATTGAAAAAATTTAAAAAGCTACAGAGTACTTGGATGCTTACTTTATAGTAAGCTTAAATTTTACTGAATTTTTGCCCACACCCTTCTATACAAGGGTACCAAAGGACTAATTTTCCGCTTTTATGTAAATCAAAATAAACTCTAGCAGAACGAGAGCTGCACGTATTTGGAATTATTTCTCCATCAAAAGTTGTATCTGCTTCATTGGAACTTGTTATTATATAAGTTCCTGTTTCCACATCTCCAACATCAGAAGCCATAAAACATAATGATCCGTTTATTTCAATTGTACCATCACTAAGAAATTGAATAACTCTATTACTATTTATGGTTTGAAAATCTCCGCTTCCATCACCTGGGTCGGAATATTGTTCTATAAGTTTCCATTTCCCAACTATACCTTCTTCTGTTGATTTACTATCGTCTGATGAGCAGCTAGATATTACTACAAGCAAAACTATAAATAGATACTTTTTCATTTTTAATGACCATTTGTTTTCAATTAATAGATGAGGATATTCTGTAATGGTTGCGTAAAAAAGAAGAAATAAAAACGCAACCATCTAGAATTACATTCCATATTTTTCATGATATCTAATTTACAAATTCATATAATAGCCGTAGATTTTTAAAAAAGACGTAAAAATCAAAAAAAACATCACATTAAAATCTCCTGTTTATTATAAAAATTATCTTTATAAAATATTTGTAAAAAAAATTGAGAAACCATTTAAAAAACTTAACGCTATTTTTAAAAGGAGCTAACTTTTATAGAGGGATTAGACTTACCTCTAGCATATTATTACCATTAATTTTACTTTATTTTTTAGGCTATTTTCAATTTGCTCCGGCCATAGTTGTAGGTATATTTTTAAATGCTCCTAGCGATATTCCTGGCAGTTTAAAAAGAAAGGTTAACGCTATTTTAATTAGCATTGGATTAACCGTACTTATTACGGCTATTGTTCTATTTTTAAAACCATTTTTTCCTTTATTAATACTTGCTATTACCATTATTTCTTTTGCAATATCTTTAATTTCTGTTTATGGTTTTAGAGCCTCATTAGTATCTTTTTCTGGACTATTAGCCATGGTACTTGCTTTTGCTGCAGAGAAAACAACCCACACAGACATTTTATTACATCTTGCACTTATTAGCATTGGTGGACTTTGGTATCTATGTATCTCGTATATTTTTCAACTATTAGTTCCTAAAAAGGATGAAACACAGCTACTTTCTGACACCCTAAACCTTATTGGAGAATATTTAAATTTAAGAGCTAGGTTACTCACAAAAAAAAGTAAAAGAGAAGCACTTACACAACAAGCTTTTTTACTTCAAACACAAATAAACGAAAAGCACGAAACTTTAAGAGAGGTTTTTCATAGTGAACGAAAAAAATCTGGTCGATCTCACTACGACGAAAAACAATTATTAATCTTTATCTCTTCTATAAACATTTTTGAACTTATTGAAGCAAAACAGCTAGATTACAAAGAACTAGATAGATTATTTAGCGACAGAAAACATTATTTACGGCCTGCAAAAAAATTAAATAAGATACTAGGAAACCATCTTATACGGTTGTCTGAATTACTAATTCAAAATAAAAAAATCCCTAATAAAAATCCTTTATTAAAATCCTTAGCTAAGGCTAAAAAAATAATTTCTATCTATGTTGAAGACATAACACTTCCTAAAGCACGTGAAGGTGCCTTGGCATTACAAAACCTATATGATTACCAAGAACAATTACTTGCAGAAATCAGGTCTATAAGACGTGTTATGGCAAACGTGAAAGACGCCTCTAGTGTTTCATTAAAACGGCAAGATGCCAGCCAATTTTTAACACTACAAGAGTATCACCCAAATGTTTTAATTCAAAATTTAAGTTTTAAAGCCCCGTTGTTTAGGCATGCACTTCGTATTACTGTTGCCCTTGTATTTGCATTTGTATTGGGCACTATATTAGATATTCAAAACACATATTGGATTCTTTTAACCATTATTGTAATTATGAGACCCAATTATGGGTTAACAAAAGAGCGCTCTAAAAACCGTATTATTGGGACCTTTATTGGAGCTACTGTTGCTATATGTATTGTATTAATCACTCAAAATGTAATTATTTATAGTGTTTTAGCCATTATTTCTTTGACTTTAGCTTTTGCTTTAATGCAACAAAACTATAAATCTGCCGCTGCACTAATTACTATTAATGTTATTTTTATTTACTCCATAATTACCCCAAATGCTTTACAGGTTATTCAATATCGTGTTATTGATACGGTAATTGGAGCTAGTATTTCAATCTTTGCCAATTATCTATTATGGCCTAGCTGGGAAGTAAACAATTTAAAACATGTTTTATTAGAGGCTTTACAGAAAAACAAAACTTATTTATTAGCTACTAAAGATTTATATCATAATAAAACCAATAACCAATTGGCTTATAAAATTGCCCGAAAAGAATCTTTTTTAGCAATTAGTAATTTAAATGCTGCTTTTCAACGTTTAACTCAAGATCCAAAATCTAAACAAAAAGAATTTCAGTTAATTTATAATTTAACAACCCTAAACCAAACTATGATTTCTGCTACAGCTTCCATTGGAAGTTTTATACTTAATCATAAAACCACACCACCATCTAAAGAATTTGATGCTGTTATAGATAGGGTTATAAATACGTTACAAATGTCTCGCGCCATTTTACAAAATGTACCCCCTAACACACTAAAAGATGCAATACCTATTGATGATGCTCAAAAGAATCTTCAAAATGCATTTTATGATTTAGGAGTTAAACGAGATAAAAACATAAAAAAGGGTAACATAGAAATAAACACCAAAACCCTGCATCAATTACAAGAAGCCTATTTAATTACTAGTCAGTTAAATTGGTTAAAAACGCTCTCTGAAAATCTTAAAAAAGCAACTATTCGATATAATAAAATCATAAATGAAGATAATATCTAAATCGTTTTAATTAAAAAATCAAGATGAATTCAAGTTTTACAATCTCAAAATAAGCTCTGGATAAGTGATTCACTCTCTTTGCTTAAATAGGAAAGTGATTCTCTAGAGATCCCGAATCCAGTTCGGGATAAGCGATTCACTCAAGTTTTTTTCAAAAACTTGGTTCTCTGCTTACATATTTCGGCGATACTGCCCACCTACCTCAAACAAAGCATTGGTAATCTGACCTAATGAACATACTTTGCACACATCCATTAGTGACTCAAAAATATTTTCGTTGTTAATCGCTTTGTGTTGAAGTGCTTTCAATAAGACTTCTGTATCATTTGCTTTATGAAGATTTTCTAAAGTTTTAATTTGAAATTCTTTCTCTTCTTCTGTCGCTCTAATAACTTCCGCAGGTAAAATAGTTGGTGAGCCTTTACTACTTAAAAACGTATTAACTCCTATAATTGGAAATTTACCATTATGCTTTAGTGTTTCGTAATACAAACTTTCTTCCTGAATTTTAGAACGTTGATACATTGTTTCCATAGCTCCTAAAACACCACCGCGTTCTGTGATTCTATCAAACTCTAACAAAACGGCTTCTTCTACCAGGTCGGTTAATTCTTCAATAATGAAAGAACCTTGTATTGGGTTTTCATTTTTAGTCAATCCTAATTCTTTATTTATAATAAGCTGAATGGCCATGGCACGTCGTACAGATTCTTCGGTAGGTGTTGTAATCGCTTCATCGTAAGCGTTGGTATGCAACGAGTTACAGTTATCATAAATCGCATACAACGCTTGAAGTGAGGTTCGTATATCATTAAAATCGATTTCCTGAGCATGCAAACTTCTACCCGATGTTTGTATATGATACTTAAGCATTTGTGCTCTAGCATTGGCCCCATATTTATGCTTCATGGCTTTTGCCCAAATTTTACGAGCAACACGACCAATAACAGCATATTCTGGATCGATACCATTTGAGAAAAAGAATGATAAGTTTGGACCAAATTTATTGATATCCATACCCCGACTTAAATAATATTCTACATAAGTAAAGCCATTCGATAAGGTTAATGCTAGCTGTGTAATTGGATTCGCTCCTGCCTCGGCTATATGATAACCAGATATTGAAACCGAATAAAAGTTTCGAACGTTATTATTAATAAAATATTCTTGAACATCGCCCATTAAACGCAAAGCAAACTCAGTAGAAAAAATACAAGTGTTTTGTGCTTGATCTTCTTTTAGAATATCAGCTTGAACGGTGCCTCTTACTTGTGCTATGGTATTTTTTTTAATTTCTGAATAAACAGATTCTGGTAATACTTGATCTCCCGTAACCCCCAAAAGCATTAATCCTAATCCGTTATTACCTTCCGGTAAATCACCATTATATTTAGGTCGAACTTTTCTTTTATAAAGATTCGCTATTTTAGTTTCTATTTCCTTTTCTAAGTTATTTTCTTTAATATAAATTTCGCATTGCTGATCTATGGCAGCATTCATAAAAAACCCAAGCAACATTGGTGCTGGCCCGTTAATGGTCATGCTTACAGAAGTCATTACGTTTGCTAAATCAAAACCAGAGTATAATTTCTTAGCATCGTCTAAACAACAAATAGAAACCCCAGCATTTCCAATTTTCCCGTAAATATCTGGACGATAATCTGGATCGTTACCATAAAGTGTTACACTATCGAAAGCTGTGGATAAACGCTTAGCTGGCAAACCTGCACTTACATAATGAAAACGCTTATTAGTTCGTTCTGGCCCGCCTTCTCCTGCAAACATTCTTGCTGGATCTTCTCCTGTTCTTTTAAATGGGTATAAACCTGAAGTATACGGGAATTCTCCTGGAACATTTTCTTGTAAACACCATTTTAAAATATCGCCCCATGCTTGATATTTAGGTAAAGCAACTTTAGCTATCGGCGTGTGCGATAAAGATTCGGTGTGCGTTTCAATTTTTATTTCTTTATCTCTAACTTTAAATGAATAAATTGGGTTTTTATACGTGTTTACTTTTTCATCCCATCCTATAATAATTTCCCAATTGTATGGATCTAAATCAAGTTTTACTCTATCAAATTCTGCAACTAAAAGTCTAATAAAGTCTTTGTTTTCAAAAGAAACTATAGATTCAGAATCAATTCCAAACTTATTTAATACAGGTTGTTTTCCAACAACAGAGTCTATTGTTTTGTAAATGCCATATAATTTCTGGGCAACCTCTACTTGTGCATCTGCTTTTTTATCATAAGCACGATTATTCTCCGCTATTTCAGATAAATAGCGCGTTCTAGAAGGCGGAATAACAAATATCTTTTCACTCATTTCGTTTGAAATGGTAAAAGTCGATTTTAAATCGGAATCTACTTTTTCAACCAATTTATCCATGACTGCTTTATAAAGCGTATTCATTCCTGGGTCGTTAAACTGCGATGCTATAGTTCCAAAGACAGGTAAATCATCTTGATGAACATCCCAAAGGTTGTTATTACGCATATATTGCTTTTTAACATCGCGTAAAGCATCAAGCGACCCTCTTTTATCAAACTTATTTATAGCAACTAAATCGGCAAAATCAAGCATATCAATTTTTTCTAATTGTGTTGCTGCACCAAATTCTGGAGTCATTACATATAAGGATACATCAGAATGTTCTATAATTTCTGTATCAGATTGCCCAATACCAGATGTTTCTAGAATAATTAAATCGAATTCCGCAGCTTTTAAAACTTCAACGGCTTCATTTACATGTTTAGATAAAGCTAAATTAGATTGACGTGTTGCTAAACTTCTCATATAAACCCTTGAGTTGTTTATAGAATTCATTCTAATTCTATCACCTAATAAAGCACCTCCCGTTTTTCTTTTAGAAGGGTCAACAGAAATTATTCCAACTGTTTTCTTTGGAAAATCTATTAGAAAACGTCTTACTAATTCATCAACCAAACTAGATTTACCAGCACCACCAGTTCCCGTAATCCCTAATACAGAAGCCCCACCTAACCTCCCCGAAGGGGAGGAACTCTTGCTCGGTTGAGTGAAAATATTTTTGAAAGCTTCTTGATTATTTTCTGCTAATGAAATTAATCTTGCTATGGTTCTTACTTCTTTATTTTTTAAACTTTTTAAAACTTTTGCATTACCCATCTTTACTAACCAAGAGTCCTCTTCATTACAAACTTTTCCTGTTTGCAGTTCCTCCCCTTTGGGGAGATTAGGAGGGGCTTCAGACTTTTCCACCAAATCATTAATCATACCTTGTAGCCCCATTTCACGGCCATCATCTGGAGTATAAATTCGAGAAATTCCATAATCCATTAAATCTTTAATTTCAGCAGGTAAAATAACGCCACCACCGCCACCAAATATTTTTATCTGTTCTGCACCTTTTTCCTTTAAAAGGTCATACATGTATTTAAAATATTCATTGTGCCCTCCTTGATACGATGTTATACAAATAGCATTTACATCTTCTTGAATGGCAGTATTCACGACTTCTTCAACACTTCTATCGTGTCCTAAATGAATCACTTCAACTCCAGTAGCTTGAATAATACGACGCATAATATTTATGGACGCATCATGCCCATCAAAAAGTGCTGCTGCTGTAACAATTCTAACTTTATGTTTTGGCTTATATACCATTTGGTGGTTCATTCGTAAAAATTATTAGATATTAGTCTTGCAATTTACGAAATATTCAAAAAAATAAGTGGTTTGCAAAATATTATATAAAATTTTAATCACAACACTCCCTTGTATCATTTTTAAACTAAATTTAGTGCCGAATAACAACTTTTATGAATAAGATTACCATTTTAATACATTGTAAGGACAGACCTAACATTATTGCTTCGGTTACCAATTTTATAGCAAAAGAAGGCGGTAATATTGTTTATATAGACCAGTACGTTGATAGAGAGCAAAATATCTTTTTCATGCGTTTAGAAAGTGAGTTTATTTCGGATTCTTTTTCTACAAATGATTTCAAATCTGTCTTTAAAACTGATTTAGCCGATACATTTAAAATGAAATGGAGAATTTATTCATCTGAAAAGAAACCTAAAATGGCTTTGTTTATTTCTAAATACGACCATTGTTTATATGACCTACTTGGACGGTATAATTCTGGTGAGTTAAATTTAGAGATTCCTTTTATAATAAGTAACCACTCAGATTTAAGGTCTATTGCTGATAATTTTAAAATTCCGTTTTATCATATTCCAGTAACAAAGGAAACCAAAGAAGAGGCTGAAGACAAACAATTACAACTTTTAAAAGAACATAGCATAGATTTTATTGTTTTAGCAAGATATATGCAAATTGTTTCTGGTAAACTTATTAATAAGTATCCAAATAAAATAATTAACATTCATCATTCGTTTTTACCGGCTTTTGTTGGAGCCAAACCTTACCATTCAGCGTATAAACGTGGGGTAAAGATTATTGGTGCTACTAGCCATTATGTTACTGAAGAGCTAGATGCAGGCCCTATAATTGAACAAGATGTTACAAGAGTCACACATTCTCACGCAATTTCTGACTTAATTTCTAAAGGAAGAGATCTAGAAAAAATAGTTTTGGCAAACGCTGTTAAGTTACACGCAGACAGGAAAGTCATGGTTTTTAACAACAAGACTGTAATCTTTTCCTGATGTTATGTTAAAAAAAACTTAATAAAAAAAGGTTTTTTTTGCTTTTCAAATGTTAATATTCATTAATTTTGTGACCAATTAATTTTTTCTGTGTCTTACAAGTGTGGAAATATTAACCATTAACTAAATTTTAATTTTTATGAAAACAAATTTATTTTTATGCCTAACTTTTTTATTAGGCTTAGGTTTTGCTCAAGCTCAAAACTTACCCTCAAGCCCAGAACCTGGGAAATGTTATGTAAAGTGTATTACTAAGGACGAATTCAAAGATGTTCAAGAAACTATCGAAGTTTACCCTGCTTACACAACATTAGAAGTTGTACCTGCTACCTACAAAACTGTAGAAGATCGTGTACTTATTAAAGAAGCTTCTAAAAAATTAGTTTATATCCCTGCGGTATATGAAACTGTTGAAGTTCCTTACACTAAGAAAGAAGGAAGAAGTGATTTAAACATCATTCCTGCAACTTTTGGAACTAATTCAAGAACTTTTGAAACTTACCCTGCAACTTCAGGATGGGAATACAAAGAAACTGCTTGTGATTCTCCAAACAAGGAAGATTGTATGGTAGCTTGTTTTGTTGGTTACCCAGCACAATACAGAGATGTATCTTTTACTACTTTAGCTAAAGATGCTACAGTAAGTAACACTCCTGTTAGCGAAGTACCTGGAACTTACACTAAGCAAGTAGTTAAGACTCCTGCTCGTATGGACCAAGTTGACATTCCTGCTCAATATGCAACTATCAAGCGTCAAGTATTAGCAACTTCTGCTACTACAAGATCTAACACTATTCCTGCTAAATCTCAAACTGTAACAAGAACTGTTTTAGCTAAGAAAGGTGGTATCACTACTTGGGAAGAAGTTGATTGTGGATTATTTGAAGCTAACGCTTTACCAATTTTTTACGAAACTGGTAGCGCACGTATAACTGCTGCTTCTAAGAAAATTATTGACGATAACTTATTAGCATTATTAAACAGCAAGCCTGTAAACGTTGAGATTATGTCTCATACAGATTCAAGAGGTAACGATGATTTCAACATGTCTTTATCACAACAACGTGCTAATTCTGTTGTAAACTACTTAGTATCTAAAGGTATCTCTAGAAGCCGTTTAACTGCAAGAGGATTTGGAGAGTCTAGATTAGTTAACCGTTGTTCTAACGGAGTTGACTGTTCTGCTGACCAACACCAAAGAAACAGAAGAACTGAATTTAGAGTTATCAATAACTAATTCAAGTTTTTCAGAGAGTATCTAATAAAGATATTTTAAATAATAAAAAGCCTGTGAAATTAATTTCACAGGCTTTTATTTTTTATAGGGGCTAGGTAATAAAACAATAAACAACCTTAGTTTGATATAAAAATCATGTGTTTATTGAATTATAAAAAACTGTTTTTTAGTTTCATATTCGACAGAATTAAACATGAACGATAAAAAACTTAAAGGTTACTCCCTGTAACTCGATTAGAATAACGTATAAGTTTTATTATTACCTAAAAATGTAAGACGTTGCATTTAATAAATTATATGAAAGCATGTTATACACTAAAAAAGAAAATCTAAAAAGCTTAGTAATACGATAATAATAATTCTAGAAAAATAATGATAATGACTATTCGTTATTTCAAGTTTAGTGATAGATATATAATCTTATGATATTTAAGTCCTAAGAAAGCTTATAAGAGAATTACATGTATACAACCTATCAATGAAACAGAAGAGAATAAAGACATGTTATCTTAAAAGAACCCTCTTTTAGAAATCACATGTTGAGGATATTTAACATTTTTCTTTGACACATTTATACCATAGCTATCCCACATTCCAGATACCATTAAATCAAAATACTTATAATGTATATCCCAATCATGTATAAGATTTACATCTATATCATTATGATTCAATAAAATTGGAACATCTAATAAGTTAATAAGCTTATATTTTACTTCTTCTAAACTAACACCATCAGCTTTTATCTCTGAGTCTCCAATTAAAAACTTAGGTGTGTCTGGACCCCAATCAATTTGATCATCACCCCAAAATCGAGGTTCTTTGATATCAAAAACTAAAACTTCTCCTTCAATTTCAGCATCATTCTTCTTTAATCTTAGTTTCCTTAAAACCACCTTTGTTTTATCAAAATAGGCTGGTGAATTAAATTTAAACCTCATTTCGTAAGACTTATTTAATTCTTCAGGTATTTTAATTTGATTTTTATGACTCTTTAAGGTATAAGCTAAAATAGACCGCAAGTTTCCTTTTAGTTCTAAATAAGACTTATGATCTACAACTCGTAATTCGCTATTATCTTCAACAAAATTTAAATTAATAATTTCGAAATCTTCCTCTTGCTCGATTTCCTCTACAATTTCTACTTTTTCGTAAGTCTTGACTTTAAACATTTCTGAAACGCTAATACGCTTTTTATTCTTATTTAGAAACCCTCCTATTTGATACCCTTTTAAGTCTGCGGGGTGCCCTTCCCAAAGCACATCGCCATAAGCATTATACAAAATACCATAAGGTAAGCTTCTTATATTGTTCTTCTTAAAAGTTTCACCTTCATAATCTAAAGCAATAGCTAATTTAGATTCATGTTTTAACATAAAACGATCAACTATATCTGGACTTTCCTTTGTTAGTGAAAGCACATAAAAATCATTTGGGTATTGCTCTTGAAGTGTTTCTAAATATTTTGAAACATGTATACATGGTCCACACCAAGTAGCCCAAAAATCAACAAAATAAAGCGTATTACTTTCTTGCTTAGCCAAAGCAGATGGCTGAATTTCTTCAGATATATTTATCTGCCCGAATACAAATGTCGAACTTAAAAAAAATAATAAATAGAGAGTAGTCTTATTAAATTTCATTTTTAGAGGGAACTTAAACTTGATTTCTTTATCAATGTTATTACTTATATAACAAACATTGTGCTAAAATAGTATTTTATTAAATATAGTTAAAAGACATTTTGGTTTAAGAACTAAAATTTATATTTGCCAAAATATAAAACCCAAAATCATGATACGTAAAATTTTAGTTGTTTTTTTAATATTTAACCTAATATCTTGTGCCGAATTACAACAAGTAGTTAGTCAATTACCACAAGGAGGAGGCGGTGTTCTTGGTAACACAGAAATAGCATCAGGTTTAAGACAAGCTTTAGACTTAGGGATAGACAAACAGGTTACAAAGCTAACGCAAACCGATGGTTTCTTTAAAAATGAATTAGTTAAAATTTTATTACCTGAAGAGCTTCAAAAAGTAGACAAAGCGCTCAGAGACATAGGATTAAGCAATTTAGCCGATGAAGGTTTAAAAGTACTTAACAGAGCTGCTGAAGACGCGGTAAAAGAATCGACTCCAATTTTTATTGATGCAGTTAAAGGTATTACGTTTGATGATGCAAAAAATATTTTATTAGGAAACAATGATGCTGCAACACAATATCTAACATCAAAAACTCAAGAAGCACTTTACGCTAAGTTTAACCCTGTTATAAAAAACTCATTTAGTAAAGTTGGTGCGGATGAAATTTGGAGCAACTTAATTAACAAATACAACACAATCCCTTTTACCAATAATGTAAATCCAGATTTAACAGATTATGTTACAGGTGAAGCTTTAAAAGGTGTTTACACCATGATTGCTGTTGAAGAAAAAGATATTAGAACAAAAGTATCATCAAGAACTACAGATTTACTTCAAAAAGTATTTGCTTTACAAGATTAAAAACTGAAATATTAGATTTAAAAACCGAATATAATTTATATTCGGTTTTTTTTATGTCGAGATTTAATAATTTTTTAACGTTTCAATGACGTCTAAATAAGCTATTTACACGTATTTTAAGTATAAATAATGAGCGTTATGAACACACAATTTTGTAGAGTTGGAAAAATTAAGCCCGACCTAAGTAAAACTTTAAGTTTAAAGGAATTAGAAAAAAGAATATCAAACTTTGTAGACGATACTACTAAAGTGCACTATTCTGAAGATTTAAACGGAGCGATTTAAAATAACTAAACGCTTTTGTAAGTCTAGAACCGTACCAAGAAAACATTTCGCCATCCACTAAAACAATTGTGGCGTTAGGATAATATTCTTGTAACTCCTGCTTATGCGTTTCTTTAAACGGAAAAGGTTCAGATGACAGTAAAACAAGATCTACATTTTCATGTGTAGCTGTTTTTAAAATATCTATTTCTGGATATCTCATTTTCGATGCGTACTTATTCTCAAAATTATTAAGCTGAAGTAAATAATTGATAAAAGTATTATTTGCAGCAACCATCCACGGATTTTTCCAAATAAAATAAACAGCTTTTAAAACAGACTTGTTTAGAATAAACGTTTTAAAATGATTCATTTCGTATTTAATTGTATTCGAAATTGAAATCGCTTTTTGCTTTTTATTGAATATAGAACCATATTGTTGAATGAGCTCAATACTATCATCAATATTATAAATATCTGATACGTGTACAGCACAAATTAATTCACAAGCCTCAACAATAACTTTAGTGTTTTCTTCCATATTACAAAGAATAACATCTGGTTGTAGCGCTTTTATTTTTTCTAAATTGATTTGTTTAGTTCCTCCAACTACAGTTACATTTGTTTTAATATAATGCGGATGGACACAAAATTTAGTTACACCAACTAAACTAGATTCTAAGCCTAAATCACAGAGCAGTTCTGTTTGACTTGGCACTAATGATATAATACGTTTTGGAGTGTCTTTAAGATGAACTATTCTATTAAGTTGATCTTTAAAAGTTATCAATTAATTAGCATTTAAATTAACTTAAAATAGCTTCCATTTCTTTTTGAAGCACTTCAGACTTTTTTGCAGCAGCTTCTGCAAAATCAGTATCGCTTGATGCATAAATAATACCTCTTGATGAATTAATCAATAAACCAACAGTATCATTCATTCCATATTTACAAACATCTTGCAAATTTCCACCTTGAGCACCAACACCAGGCACTAATAAAAAGCTATCTGGAATAATATTTCTAATATCTGCTAAATACTCCGCTTTTGTAGCGCCAACTACATACATTAAATTTTCAGCATTTTTCCAAGACTTAGAAGTTTCTAAAACGTGCTTATAAACTTCTTTCCCGTCTATGTTTTTGGTTTGAAAATCAAAAGCACCTTCGTTAGATGTTAAAGCCAACATAATAGTATGCTTATCTTCAAAAGCCAAGAATGGTTCTACTGAATCTTTACCCATATACGGTGCTACAGTAACAGAATCGAAGGCTAAATCCTCAAAAAAGGCTTTAGCATACATCGTACTCGTATTACCAATATCACCACGTTTTGCATCAGCAATTGTAAAAATCTCTGGATGCTTTTCGTTTATGTAGTTTATTGTTTTTTTTAAGGCTTGCCACCCCTTAATCCCGTAAGCTTCATAAAACGCTGTATTGGGTTTATAAGCAACACATAAATGATGTGTAGCATCAATAATAGCTTTGTTAAATGCAAAAATAGGATCATCTTCATTTAGAAGATATTTTGGGATTTTATTTAAATCAACATCCAATCCAATACATAGAAAGGATTTCTTTTTTTTGATTTGTTCTACTAGTTGGTTTGTAGTCACGTAGCGTAGTTTATTTTAAATCACATCATTATTAGCCTTTAACTTCTCAGTATTTTCAGCTAGTTGTAATTCATCTATAATTTTTTGAATATCTCCATTTACAATATTGGACAAATCGTAAAGTGTCAAACCAATTCTGTGGTCTGTTACGCGACCTTGAGGATAATTATAGGTTCTAATTTTAGCACTTCTATCTCCACTTGTTACCATGGTACCACGCAAAGCAGCATCTTCCTCCATCTTTTTAGCTAACTCTAAATCGTATAAACGTGAACGCAATACTTTAAATGCCTTCTCTTTATTTTTATGTTGTGATTTTTGATCTTGACATTGTGCCACCAATCCGGTTGGAATATGTGTTAAACGCACCGCAGAATACGTAGTATTTACCGATTGCCCACCTGGACCAGAAGAACAGAAAAAATCAATTCTTACATCTTTTGGGTTTATTTCAACATCAAACTCTTCAGCTTCGGGAAAAACCATAACTGTTGCAGCACTAGTATGCACACGACCTTGCGTTTCTGTTTGTGGTACACGTTGTACACGATGTACACCTGCTTCAAATTTTAAAGTTCCGTAAACATCATTACCGGTAACTTCAAACTGAATTTCTTTAAAACCACCATTAGTACCTTCACTAAAATCTACAGTATCCACTTTCCATCCTTTATCAGAGCAATATTTAGAATACATTCTAAACAAATCGCCCGCAAAAATACTAGCCTCATCTCCACCAGTACCAGCACGTAATTCTACTACAGCATTTTTAGAGTCTTCAGGGTCTTTAGGTATTAAGAGTACTTTTATTTCTTCTTCTAACTTCGGGATACCTTCTTTAGCTTCATCATATTGCATTTTGGCCATTTCAACCATTTCTGCATCACTTCCATCGGCAATAATTTCTTCCGCTTCGGCTAAATTATTAGTCAATTCTAAGTATAGTTCTCGCTTATCCATTAGGATTCGCAGGTCTTTATATTCTCTATTTAGCGCAACGTAACGCTTTTGATCTGTAATAATATCGGGTTGAATTATTAAATCGCTAACCTCATCAAAACGTTGCTTTACTATTTGTAATTTCTCTAACATCTGCCTTTTTTAATTGGAAACCAAAAATACGATAATTTATGAATTTTCAATGGTTGAAAACCTTTGATATAATGGTTAAACAAAAATATTTTTAAATAAATATCGTTATTCTAGTTACTTATGCAACAACTCATATCTATATTAACGTTTTACAGGCCATTTATAATATGGTCTTTAATTATTAATATGTTGTTTTCATTTCTAAAATTTAATGTTGGACTAATTATCTCTTCAAAACTACTTTTGGTGTTTCTATTATGGCATATTTTTAACGAAACCCGAGCAAAACGAAAACTTATTTTATATAAGAATTTAGGCGTATCAACCTTAAAGCTATTTTCGCTTTTATTTATAATGGATTTAGTTATTAGTATTCCTTTTTTATTAGTTCTAAAAGAGTTTATATAAAAAAAGGAAGCCAAACGACTTCCTTTTTTTATAAATAATTTTAAATATCTTCTATATTAACCACATTTAGAAGACCCACAATCTTTACAAGTTAAACAACCTTCTTGATAGATTAAGTTTTCAGATTCACAGTTACTACATGTTTGCCCTTTAGCTTGAGTTCCATCAGCAACATAACGCTTTAGAGCTCTTACCACACCATTTTTCCAGGTATTGATTGATTCGCTATCTAATTGCAAACTATTAATTAAATCGACAATTTTATCAATAGGCATTCCATGACGAAGTGTACTAGAAATAAGCTTGGCATAATTCCAAAATTCTGGATTAAATTTATGAGACAAGCCTTCTATTGTTGTTTTGTAGCCTCTTGTGTTTTTGTATTGAAAATCGTATCGTTTGATTCCATCTTCATCTTTGTTTTTAATAATCAACCCTTTGTTTACCCAACGCGGAATTAATATACCATCTTCATCATCAGCAAGTCCTGTAAACACTTCATAAGGCTTACCATCAATCAAACCAATAAAAGCAATCCATTTTTCTTTACTATTTTGAAAACGAACCACATCTGCTTCCAAAACATCTGGGCGTTTTTTAGGAAATGCAGTTAAATGTGCTTCTGTTTTTTCTTCTTTTTTCTCGTCATTTGAAATCAACACTCCAGAGCGCGATCCATCTCTATAAACCGTTACTCCCTTGCAACCAACTTCCCATGCTTTTAAGTATAAATCTCCAACCAAATCTTCAGAAACATCATTAGGCAAATTAATAGTTACACTAATTGAATGATCTACCCATTTTTGAATAGCCCCTTGCATACTTACTTTACTCAACCAATCTACATCATTTGAAGTTGCTTTATAATAAGGCGACTTTTTTATCAATTTATCAATCTCAGTCTGAGTAAAGTTTTTAGAACTATCAATGCTATTTACTTCCATCCATTGTTTAAAACGGTGATGAAATACAACGTATTCTTCCCAAGAATCTCCAACCTCATCAACAAAGTCTACACGAACATCTTTATCGTTCGGGTTTACTTTTCTTCTACGCTTATAAACAGGCATAAAAACTGGTTCTATTCCAGAAGTCGTTTGCGTCATTAAACTTGTAGTTCCTGTTGGCGCAATTGTTAACAATGCTATATTTCGTCTACCATACTCTAGCATTTCGTAATATAATTTACTATCGGCTTCCTTTAATCTTAGAATAAATGGGTTGTTTTTTTCGCGTTCAGCATCAAAAACTGAAAAGGCTCCACGCTCTTTTGCTAAATGCACCGAAGCTCTATAGGCTTCAATAGCAATAGTTTTATGCACTTCTAAAGAAAAGGCATTACCTGCTTCGCTACCATATTGAATTCCTAATGCTGCAAGCATATCGCCTTCAGCAGTAATACCAACACCGGTTCTTCTTCCTTCTTGAGCTTTATGTTGAATGTTTAACCATAAATTACGCTCGGTTGCTTTTACCTCGTCTAATTCAGGGTCTTCATCAATTTTCTTTAAAATTTTATCGATTTTCTCAAGTTCTAAATCAATAACATCATCCATAATACGCTGTGCTAAGGCAACATGTTTTTTGAATAAATCGAAATTAAATTTTGCATGAGGCGTAAACGGATTTTCTACATATGAAAACAAGTTAATTGCTAATAATCTACAAGAATCGTATGGACATAATGGAATTTCTCCACATGGATTTGTAGAAACTGTTTTATACCCTAAATCTGCATAACAATCAGGAATAGACTCATTAATTATGGTATTCCAAAATAAAATACCTGGCTCTGCAGATTTCCATGCATTATGAACAATTTTTTTCCATAACACATTAGCATCGATAGATTTAGATACTTTTGGGTTCTTACTAAAAATTGGATATTTTTGAGTATAGTCAGTTCCGTTCTTCACGGCTTTCATAAAATCATCATCAATTCTAACCGATACATTCGCCCCCGTTACTTTCCCTTGCTCTAATTTAGCATTAATAAAATCTTCTGAATCTGGATGATTAATTGATACAGATAACATAAGCGCCCCTCGCCTTCCATCTTGAGCTACTTCTCTTGTTGAATTAGAATAACGCTCCATAAAAGGCACAAGACCTGTAGAGGTTAATGCCGAATTTTTTACTGCAGAACCTTTTGGTCTTACATGCGATAAATCGTGCCCAACACCACCACGACGTTTCATAAGCTGCACTTGCTCTTGATCAATCTTCATGATACCACCATAAGAATCTGATTCCCCAGAATTACCAATTACAAAACAGTTTGATAAAGACCCTATTTGAAACGGATTACCAATTCCTGCCATTGGACTTCCTTGTGGCACTATATATTTGAAGTCTTTTATTAAATCGAAAATCTCATCTTCTGTTAACGGATTTGCATATTTAGTTTCTACTCTTGCAATTTCTTTTGCAATACGCTTATGCATATCATTAGGCGTTAACTCATAAATATTACCTTCAGAATCTTTTAAAGCATATTTATTTAACCACACACGTGCAGCTAAATCGTCGTTCTTGAAATATTTTACAGATGCATTAAAAGCTTCCTCAGAAGTGTAAGTTTTGGATGGATTTTTGGCAAGTTTTGTGCTCATTTGGTACATTATGATTTTTTAGGTTGAATGGATTATTTTATTCTTGTAAATAAAACATAAATGTACAACTTAAAATATGATAAAAATCATAAAGTTTACAAACAAAATAGGTTAAAATACTAAAAATCAGTATTTTAAAAATTTATTAACATAAAAAAGTTAACAAATAATTTCAGGAAATAAAATATAATATTTTTAGAAATCAACGGCAAAACCAACACCTAAAAACTGTTTCCATTGCACTTTCGCACCAGCTTCATCAAACTCACCTTCAATTTCTGATGGCACAGTTGTTTTCACATCATCATCGTATCTTAAATGAGAACCAAGAGTAGCTCTTACAAACGAATTTACTTTAAAATCGAAATCAATTCTCCAATCTAAATCTACATTACCAAAATTATTCACGTAATCTGAATACAGACTTACTTGGTTTTTCACATTTATATTTTCAGCAACCTCCATTTCGTAACTATTGGTTACTAAAACACCTAACTCTTGTCTAAATTGTTCACCAGGAACAATTACATTTCCGTCATCGTCAAAAACAGCCGGTGTAACCCCAAAAGACCCCGCATTTGCTAAATCTTCATCTAAAACAATAGTTGCTTTTAAAGTTAATGGCGAAAAGTAAAAAGACAGTTTATCAATATTTCTAC
The DNA here is from genome assembly GCF_044594645.1 of Algibacter sp. R77976. Classification (GTDB taxonomy): domain Bacteria; phylum Bacteroidota; class Bacteroidia; order Flavobacteriales; family Flavobacteriaceae; genus Algibacter_B. The sequence continues at coordinate 2,008,377 of NZ_CP138989.1, read as the reverse complement.
CATATTCCATACCGCCACCAAAAAACAAATAGCCAGGAGCTAGTAATCTAGAAATAGGCTCGTCTTTATTTGGGTATTTAAAACCATTTGTAAGCTGTGTTCTAAAATTAAGTCGTGCTGAATAAAACCAATTTGATTCACCATCAGGATTATACCCCATATTAGAATTAACTTCGAACAAATCATCGGTTTTTCTTGTTTCTCTTGCTTCTTGCTTATTTATACCATAGCGTACTGAAACGTTATTTTTCCAATTAAAGAATTTATCTGAATAATTTAACGAAGAAACCAACCCTATTAACCCTGAAATTGATGTACTACCACCAGAATTCCAATTGGTAAAAGAAACCTGATTAATATCTACCGTAGCTTTATTTTTTTGTTTCCATTGCGGACCCGTATACTTCTCTTTCTTTTCTTTTATATAAAGAGAATCTGGTTGCGCATTTGAAAATTGAAAGCAGAGGGTTACAATAAATACTAGTAAATACTTCATGTCTGTTTTTGGTTAATTAGAAAATATTAATTAATAACTAAACTCTCCAAACTCAGATTTTATTGTAAGCTTTTTAGTTTTTGATGCTTCTACCCTACCAATTATCTGAGCATCAACATTAAAAGACTTTGATATTTCGATAATACTTTGGGCTGTTTCAGGAGATACATACAATTCCATTCTGTGCCCACAGTTAAATACTTGATACATCTCCTTCCAATCGGTTTTTGATTGCTCTTGTATTAATTTGAAGAGTGGCGGAATTGGAAACATATTATCTTTTACAATATGAAACTCATCTACAAAATGAAGAATTTTTGTTTGCGCGCCACCAGAACAATGTACCATACCATGAATGGAATCGCTATTATATTTAGATAGAATAGCTTTTATAATTGGCGCGTAAGTTCTTGTTGGTGACAATACTAATTGTCCAGCATCAATTGGTGAATCTTCTACAGGGTCTGTTAATTTAACACCTCCAGAATACACTAAATCTTCTGGGACTGAGGCATCAAAACTTTCAGGATATTTTTTAGCTAAATATTTACTAAACACATCGTGGCGGGCAGATGTTAACCCGTTGCTTCCCATACCACCGTTATATTGTTTTTCATAAGATGCTTGACCAAAACTTTCTAAACCAACAATAACATCGCCAGCTTTAATGTTTGCATTGTCTATAACATCTGTACGTTTCATTCTTGCTGTTACGGTAGAATCTACAATTATGGTTCTTACCAAATCGCCAACATCGGCAGTTTCACCACCCGTAGAATGTATGGTAACACCAAACGACTTTAAATCTTCAAGCAACTCTTCGGTACCATTTATAATAGCAGAAAGCACTTCGCCCGGAATTAAGTTTTTATTTCTTCCTATGGTAGAAGATAACATGATGTTATCTGTTGCGCCAACACATAATAAATCGTCAATATTCATGATTAAGGCATCTTGTGCAATACCTTTCCAAACAGACACATCGCCAGTTTCTTTCCAATACATATACGCCAGAGACGATTTTGTTCCTGCGCCATCTGCATGCATAATTAAGCAGTAATCGTCATCGTTTGTTAAATAATCTGGAACTATTTTACAGAATGCTTTTGGGAATAATCCTTTATCAATATTCTTAATAGCATTGTGTACATCTTCTTTTGATGCCGAAACACCACGTTGTGCGTAACGTTTTGAAACTTCTTGACTCATAATGTTGTATTGTGATGCAAAAGTAAAGTAATATTTTAAAATTAATAGGCATTAATTGAAATATGAAAGGTGTTTTATTAACGGGTTTTAAACCAATAATTTTAAATTATAAAACCTACAATCTGATTTTGCTTTATTATATTGAAAAATCAAGACTTTTCTTTAGGTTGATACATGACAATAATTTGAATGATAATAGCTAAGAATACTAAAAAATACACTTCTATTTGAGTAAATAATTCAACAGTATCAATGGCGTATTTACTTATTGACATTTGTCTTCTGCCTTCATTAAGTTGAACTTTAGATAAACTATTTAAGTTATTTTTAATTTTAGAAATATGCTTAATAACCTCATGGTCATTAACAAAATTTGAATTTATAAAATTGTTTTCCGAATGTATTAAAGATTCAATATTTTCTTTTAAGTTATCAAAAATTTTACTTTCTTTTAAAGTTAATTTAGTGAGTTCAAACCTCGAAATAAGATTTTGAATATCATCATTAATTTTTGAATTTGTTTGATTCAAAAAAAACAGAATCTAATAATATAACTGCAATTTCCTTTTCGTGAAATAATTTTGACATTTCAAATATCAAGTCACTTGCAATGATTCTATCGTTATATATTGTTACAACTGAATTTTTTACACGAATAAAATTATTTCTATCAATTAGGTTTGTACATAAAATCAATATAAAAACCATTAAAATTCCAAGAACCCACTTTATTTTATTATAAAATGTCATAGGATAAGATTTCTTTTGAAACTAACTTTTAACAACATAATAAATTAACTTATAAAAGCTAATTAGTTAAAAAAAGCAACTGAAATTAATTGCAATTGCTTTTTTATTAAGTTTGAGTAAGCAACACAATTGAATATTTATTAAATTAATTTTTCAAATATATGTTGCTTATCGAACCACAACTATTTTTTGTTATTTCTCCAAGGTTTGTAGTTTTTGTATGCTGGTCCTGTTAATTTTTGTCTTTCGTGACCGCTAGTTATTACAACCTCTTCAACCTTTGAGGTGTCTTTCCACGTTTTATAATTTTTATATTCTGGTCCTGTTAGTCCTTTTTTTCTGTTTGTTGTATATAATTTAGTAGGTACGGTTTTATGTTTCCAAGACTTATAGTTTTTATACGCAGGCCCTTGTAAATCACTTCGCTTTACATTACTTTTCTCTTGTGAAAATGCCCCAAACGAAACAACTAAAAATCCTAAAATTAATGCTACTTTCTTCATAACTATTTTTTTATGGTTCATAGCAAAATTAAGAGCATTCATAGGCTTTTAGATTTATGTGAATCTACCCATTTTCTATCCGTATAAATACGGATAGAAATATTTTTTTATTTTATATTAAATTGATTTTTGCGGCTTTTTTTATGAGTTCGGCTGTATTTTTTACTTCTAATTTTTTTAAAATATTTGCGCGATGCGTTTCTATAGTTCGAGAACTTACAAATAGTTTGGCAGCAATTTGTTTTGTTGTTAATCCTTCAGAAATTAATTCTAAAACTTCAGTTTCTTTATTTGATAAAATATTTTCACTAATACTTTGAGTTGACATAAAGTTTATCATTTTTTCAGAAATTACTGTACTAAAATATTTCTTTCCTCTGTATACTGTTCTTATTGCCAGGGTTAATTCTTCTTCATCGGTGTTTTTTAGTAAATAACCATAAGCACCATCTTTCGCGCATTTAGCTATATAATTACCATCACTATGCATAGAAATAACAATTGGTTTAATGTTAGAGTTTAAAGTTTTCATTTCTTTCAAGACTTTAAAGCCATCCATTTTTGGCATAGTAATATCTAAAAGAACAATATCTGCTTGCAATTCACTAGATACCAACTTCATAAATTCACTACCGTCACCAACACTTTTAACTATTTTTATATCGTCATGCTTTTTAAGTAATTCGGCTAATCCTTTTCGGAAAAGTTCATGATCATCAGCTATTACTAATTTAATTTCATTCATAATTCTACAGGTAATTCAATTTCAAAAGTAGTGTTTCCAGTTGTAGAGTCTATTTCAATTTTCCCGTTACAAATTTCCACACGTTCTTTAATGTTAATAATTCCCGAACCTAATGTCTCATTATTTTTATCAAAACCAATACCATCATCAAAATAAAAAAGTGAAATAAACTCATCAAATTCTGATAATGTTATTCTAATATTATTTGCCTTAGCATGTTTTAAGGAATTATTAATTAGCTCTTGACTTATTCTAAAAAGATTAATACCCTGATGATTTGTTATTTTAGTTTCTTCGTGTTTAGTTAAATCTTCATATTCAATATGTATTGCTGTAGATTTTTTTAAGCTTTCTACAAAGTTTGTAAGCGTAGCTCCAACTCCAAAATCGTCAATAGAAGAAGGCATTAATGCATTTGACATTAATCTAATTTCAGAGATTGTTTCATCTACAATTCTTTTCATGTCTGTTTTCTGCTTTTCATTTTCAACATTTTTTTCAATATAATATTTTAAAGATGTTAAATATGGACCAATACCATCATGTAGCTCTCTAGAAAGTCTGCGCCTCTCGCTTTCCAGACCATCTACCAACATACGTTTAGCCATTATTCTATTATTTCCCTCGTTATTTCTATATTCCACCAGTCTATCGCGCATTACTAACAAACTTTTACCCAGCAAATCGTGCGTGCTTTTAGGAGCATATTGCGTATTTAAGTCCATTTTCCCAATATCTTCAGAAAATTTTACCGCACCTTGCAAAGAGGATTTTAAATGAGCTAAAGCATCGAACATTTCTTTTATTTCGCTAGAATTTTTAGTGAACGGATTATCCTGAACATAGTTACCTTCGGCCATAATCTTTAAACTTTTAGCCATGTTTTTAATAGGGTTTGAAATAATTTTAGTGAGAAAAAGAGATAATATAACTGCAACTAGAAGAATACCTAAAGTTAACCCTAAAAGTCTGAGCCTTAAATTTTTTAAAGGCACGTTAACCTCACTTACATCTATCTCTGAAAGAATAACTAATTTGAGATTTGAAATATTTATTAAACTGTATACACTATAAACATCAACACCTCGGTAGTCTTCAAAGGCACCTCTACCTTCTTCTCCAGATAATGCGTTGATTACACCCTTAGTTTTAACCGACATACTGTACGGCACCTTACTAGGAAAAAATCTAGACTGAGATCGCATTTTAAAATCTTCTCCAACAAGATAAGATTCTCCAGTTTCACCCATGCCGGTGCGTTCTAGAAGTATGGCTTTTATTTTATTATAATCTAATACTTTTATTTTTTTACCTTTTTTAGAATTAGAAATAAAGGCTATAGAAGTTTCTTTATTATTATGATACGATGTGAAATCATAAATACCTTCAACTTTTTTTATGTTATTTGGAATTGTAAAGCTTATGCTGTCTAGGTTTTGATAGTTTTCGGGGGCAGCTAAAAACTGGTTCCATTCAGACTTTATTAAATTTTCAATTTGAATTTGTTTAAGCGTTTTTATAGAATTTAATTGTAATAAAATACGATCATCTAAAACTTTTGAAAATTGTTTATAAAATGAAAACGATAATACTGCAACTACAAATACAATTAAACTATTAATTATTATAAGTATGAGTGTTTTAATTTTCATAAAAATATCATTTGACTATATAGATTGGTTTTATGTAAATATATACTGTAAATTATAATTATTTTAAAGTTAATAATTATACGCTTTTTTAAAAATATAATATTTGAACCAACCGTTACAAAAATAAAAAATTCTGAAGTTTAAAAACTGAAGCTAGCAAACACCTACGTTAGGGATTGAAGCGGCATCCTTTTTGCTTTTTCTGCAAAAAGATATAGCGTAAAGCCGGACCCTTGTGGTAACGCCCAACTTCTCGATACAATCTTAAATAAATTTGAGACTCACGAAGTGACTAAAAACTACCTAGTAAATAACATTTCGCGGTACTTGGTTAGTGGCCAGATTTCGTCGTCGACCAGCAATTCTAGTTTATCGCAATGGTAACGTATATCGTCGAATAGAGGTTTTACTTGGTTACAATAGGCGTGCGCTTTCTTTTCGATGTCTTTAATATCGTTTGCTGTTTTTCGAGCATCAATCATTTTAGTTACGTTGGCATTTATGCCTTCTATATGATTTGATATGTCTTCGATTAAATTTATTTGTTCTCTTGAAACACTTTTATATTTTGCTTCGAAAATTTCTTTTAAACCGCGCACGTTTTCTACCAGTATATTTTGATACTTTACTGCGGTTGGCACAATATGGTTTCTGGCTATATCGCCCAAAACACGGCTTTCTATTTGAATGTGCATGATGTATGCCTCGACCTCGATTTCGTATCGGGCTTCGGTTTCTATTTTACTCATTACATTCATTTCTTCGAACAGGGCTATACTTTCTTTTGAAACTCTTGCTTTTAATGCTTCTGGTGTTGTTTTATTATTACTTAATCCGCGTTTTTTAGCTTCCTTTTCCCATTCGGCACCATATCCGTTGCCTTCAAATAAAATTGGCCTACAAGATTTAATATACTCTCTTAACACGTTAAAAACAGCTTCGTCCTTTTTTAAATCTTTTTTATTGATTAGTACATCCACTTCCTTTTTAAAGTCTTTAAGTTGCTTAGCGACTATGGTGTTTAAAACCGTCATTGGGTTACCACAATTAGCCAAAGACCCTACGGCTCTAAACTCGAATTTATTACCTGTAAATGCAAATGGCGATGTACGGTTTCTGTCGGTATTATCCAATAAAACATCGGGTATTTTACCAACTACATTTAGTTTTAATTCTGTTTTTTCTTTAGGTGACAACTTACCTTTTGTAACGCCTTCTAACTCTTCTAAAACCTTGGTTAACTGCTCACCAATAAATACCGAAATAATAGCAGGAGGCGCCTCGTTTGCCCCTAATCTATGGTCGTTACTTGCCGATGCTATAGCTGCTCTCAACAGCGCTTCGTGCGTGTGTACCGCTTTTATGGTGTTTATAAAAAAGGTTAAAAATTGCAGGTTAGACATTGGTGTTTTTCCTGGTGCTAATAAATTCACACCAGTATCTGTTGATAATGACCAATTGTTATGTTTACCAGAGCCGTTTACACCAGCAAAAGGTTTTTCGTGTAGTAAGACTTTAAAGTTATGACGCGACGCCACACGACCCATAATATCCATTAATAAGGCATTATGATCTACGGCTAAATTAGCTTCCTCATAAATTGGTGCTAACTCAAATTGGTTTGGTGCTACCTCGTTATGTCTTGTTTTTACTGGAATACCTAAAAGCATACACTCGGTTTCCAATTCGCGCATAAAATTTAATGCTCTGGTTGGAATAGATCCAAAATAATGATCGTCTAATTGTTGCCCTTTTGCCGAAGAATGCCCCAACAAAGTACGCCCTGTTAATGCAATATCTGGACGGCTGGCAGCCATCATTTTATCAATTAAAAAATACTCCTGTTCCCAACCTAAAGAGGTGGTTACTTTTTTTACGTTTTTATCGAAATATTTACAAATTGCGGTTGATGCATTGTCTACCGCATGAAGCGCTCTTAAAAGAGGTGTTTTATAATCTAACGCCTCACCTGTGTAGGCCACAAATATGGTTGGAATACAAAGTGTTGTACCATATATAAACGCTGGCGATGTAGGATCCCAAGCGGTATAACCTCTAGCTTCAAACGTATTTCTAATGCCGCCGTTTGGAAAACTAGACGCATCTGGTTCTTGCTGTACTAATTGACCGCCTCCAAATTTCTCGATAGCCATGCCGCCGCTTACGGTTTCAAAAAAAGCATCATGCTTTTCTGCTGTGGTACCCGTTAATGGCTGAAACCAATGTGTATAATGTGTCACACCTTTTGACAACGACCAATCTTTCATTGATGATGCTACTTGATCGGCTATATTCCTATCTATCTTTTTTCCAAATTGAATGGCATTCATTACACCAACAAATGCATCTTTTGTTAAATATTGACGCATCGCGTTTTCATTAAACACGTTTTTACCAAATAAATCTGAACGACGCTCTTTTTCTTCAACCAAAACAGGTTTATATTTAAGCGATTCTTTAATAGCATGAAACCTTAGTGTAGACATCCTTTATATATTTATTAAAATATTTGATTATGAATAGATAAGCAAAAGTAAACAGGTTTACCAATAAAACCTTAAATCTGAAAAAATCTTTTAAGCTTTTTTCAGTATTTTTATAAAATAATCATGTTTTTTTAAAATAAACCTTAAAATAATAGGGTATAAATAAAAATAACACACCATTTTGTTAAAACACCCCCTATAAATTTAAAGTGAAACTATAAAAATATATATTTGTGATATTATTATCAATATTTCAATTATAAAATATTCATTATGGCAAAAATTAAATTAGAATACCTTTGGTTAGATGGGTACTACCCAACTCAAAACTTGAGAAGTAAAACTAAGGTAGAAGAACATGAAAACTTTAAAGGAACTGTTGAAGAATTAGGCCTTTGGTCTTTTGATGGTTCTTCTACGAAACAAGCTTCTGGAGGAGCATCTGACTGTATTTTAAAACCAGTTGCAATTTATCCTGATCCTACACGTAGAAACGGATGGTTAGTAATGACTGAGGTAATGAATGCTGATGGAACTCCACATGAGTCTAACGCTCGTGCTACTATTGAAGATGATGATAATGATTTCTGGTTCGGATTTGAACAAGAATACTTTATTATGGATACTAGTACAGAATTACCATTAGGATTCCCAAGAGGTGGTTACCCAGCTCCACAAGGAATGTACTATTGTTCAGTTGGTGGTTTACATACTCACGGACGTGATTTAGTTGAAGAGCATGCAGATTTATGTATTGATGCTGGATTAAACTTTGAAGGAATTAATCAAGAGGTTGCTTCTGGACAATGGGAATACCAATTGTTTGCAAAAGGCGCTAAGAAAGCTGGAGATGAAATATGGGTTTCTAGATATTTATTAGACCGTTTAACTGAGGGTCGTGGCATGTACATCGAGTACCACCCAAAACCATTAGGAGATACTGATTGGAATGGATCAGGAATGCATGCTAACTTCTCAAATACAATCTTAAGAACTTGTGGTTCTAAAGAAAAGTATGAAGAAATTTGCGAAGCTTTCCGTCCAGTAACAAAAGAGCATATAGAAGTTTACGGAGAGTTTAACGAACAACGTTTAACCGGTAAGCACGAAACACAATCTATTACAGATTTCTCTTATGGAGTTTCCGATAGAGGTGCTTCAATTCGTATTCCAATTATTGTTGTAGAAAAAGGATATAAAGGATGGTTAGAAGATCGTCGTCCATCTTCAAACGCAGATCCATACAAAGTTGCTGCAAGAATTATTAAAACGGTAAAACCAATTAAATAATCTTACCGCATTATATTATATTAAAAACGCTAACATTAATTTGTTAGCGTTTTTTTATAGCCCCTATTGTAAGCCATTTTTTTCTATTTCAAATTCCATTCGCATTACGACCGCCTTTTCCGTTTCCATTTTCACTTTAAATCCAATTCTTTTATATAGTAGAATTGCTGAATTGTTTTTATCCACGCTCAAAGAAATAGACTTTACATCTAATCCTTGATATAATTTGGCTATTTCCTCAATTAATTTAGTTCCAATTCCTTTGTTTCTAAATTGTTCTTTTATAGCTATACTCAATTCAGGTGTTTCTGAATCCAAAAACCCGTATCCTTTGTTATTTTCGTTAAAAAACCTGCCCCAACACGCTCCAATTAACTCCCCTTTCTCCACAGCAACTAAACACAAATCGGATATATTAGAACCAAAATTAACTATATACTTTGTTAAAGTTGGTTCTTCTATAATCGACTTCGGTAATTTCGGTTGTCCATCTTCCACGAATATTGCTTCATAAAGCATTTCTTTTAGGAATCCGATTTCATTTTCTGCTATTTTTCGAATTGTCAATTTTGTTCGTTTTAAATGGCTTGCACCGCGCTTATAAAGTGTTATATCTTTTTTCCATTATAACATATTCTATTCCTCCTTTTCTAAACCTATGCTCTGTAAGCCGCATTCCGAATTTAGTATAATAGTTAGACTTCTCAACACGAGCATTACACCATATTTTATCAACATTTTCACGCTTAACAATATTCAAAATTTCTTTTATTAAGATTGAACCAAACCCTTGACCTTGATAATCAATTAATGTAGCAAATTTTCTAAATTGAGCTTCATTATTTACAATAAACAAAGAAATAACAGATATCATTTTACCATTAAAAAACAAACCAAAATGCTTTCCTTGATGATCATTTGGGATATGAACATAATCAATAGGCTTATCAGGCCACATAACCTCGTGGCGAATACTTAAAGTTTCCTGATGTGTTATCTCTAAAATTTCAACCAATTTTATGGAGTTTTATAAATTTATACACCACTTAAGTCTATTGTTTTTTTATAATTAAATCAAATTGTACTTAAATATAAATCACAATATTATTACTAACTAAAACTTTCCTTTAGTAAACACTAAAAACATAAAAACACCATAGGCAAAAACCAAAAAGAAACCTTTAAACCTACTTATTTGTAAACGCTTAGGTAGAAAAATAAGTGGTATTAAAATAGCTGAAAAACCGAGCATCCAAAAAATATCACTTGATAGTATTTGAGGTTCGGTTACTGGTATTGGTTTTATTAAAGATGTTAAACCCAAAACAGAAGCAATATTAAAAATATTTGAGCCTATTAAATTCCCTAGAGAAATGGCTTTTTCTTGTTTTGCAGCCGCTATAACTGATGCTGCTAGTTCGGGCACACTTGTACCAATAGCAATTAAAGACACACCTATTACAGCTTCGCTTACTCCAACGGCTGTTGCGATTTCCTTAGCTCCAGAAACTAACCATTCACTACCAAAATAAAGAGATGCCGCACCTATTAATAGCCACAAGCCAATTTTGAAATTAGAAACGGTTGAGAGTGTATCATCTACATCTTCTACAACAATATCTTTTTTTGCACTTCTAATAAGGTAAATTAAAAAAACAATAAGCCCAGTAAATAAAACACCACCTTCTATAGCCGTTAAAACATTATCATTTTTTAAAAAATAATAAAGCATTATTGAAAACACCATCATGACTGGCCAATTAAGATTGTAAAATGATTTATCTACAGCAATAGAGCCAACCATAGCTGTAATACCTAATACCAATCCTATGTTTGCAATATTTGAGCCTACTACATTATTTATAGCAATTGCTGGCGAACCAGATAGTGCTGCTTGTAAACTTACTAGTAATTCTGGTGCAGATGTTGCAAATGATACCACCGTCATACCTATTACCATTTTAGAGATATTAAACTTAAATGATAAAGCTACTGATGAACGCACTAAAAACTCACCTCCTATTACTAACAAGATAAAACCAAGGATAACCCAAAGAATACTCATAAAATTATTTTTTTTACGAAGATAAATTAAAGTTAAAAGTTAGAAGTTAAAAGTTAAAAGTTTTTGATGCTTTAACTATATTTTGAAGCTGATAAACAAAAGCTGAAAACTTAAAATTTAGTTAAATAACTACTAATTTAGTTGTATAACTATAAAAATAGTTATAGGTTTGTAATGCTTTAATGATGGTAGCATCCGTTTTTTGAGTTACTAAAAAAAATGTCAGTAGTCAGGTAGGTGCCTAAAAAATAATAAGAACATAAATTTATAAGATTTCCTCCTTCGGGGAAAATGACAAAAAAAGTGTAGTTATGGAAAAACTAACAAACAAAGAAGAAGAGATTATGCATATTTTATGGAAGCTTGAAAAGGCTTTTGTTAAGGATGTGCTTGCTGAAATTATAGATGAAAAACCTCATTATAACACGCTTTCTACTATTATTAGGAATTTGGAAGATAAAGGTTATGTTGCATATAATGCCTACGGAAAAACACACCAATACTACCCTATTATTAAGAAGGAAGAATACAGAAAACGTTTTATGAATTTAGCAATTGACAACTATTTTAACAACTCATATAAAAACGTAGTGTCGTTTTTTGCCAAAGAAGAAAAGATAAGCGTTGCCGAGTTAAAAGAGATTATTAAACTGATTGAAAAAAACAAATAGCGATGGAGTATATACTTAAAGCTAGTGCAGTTATTGCTATTTTTTACATGTTTTATAAACTGTTATTGCAGCACCATACATTTTTTATACAAAACAGATGGTTTCTGTTGGCTGGTTTGTTGGTTGCTTTTACTATCCCGATGATTGTGATTCCTATTTACATAGAATATACACCTGTTGATTTATCTAATTTTACATTCGAAAATGCTGTTGCAGTTCCTGTTAATTCTGGTTTAGAATGGTTAGACTTTGTCATCATAACTTATGGTCTGGGAGTTATGATATTTAGTATTAAGTTTTTTATTCAAATCGCCGCTTTAGCGCTTGTTATTTTAAGAAATAAGAAAACAAAACACAGTAAATATACTTATGTAGAAACACAAACGAATGTATCTCCATTTTCATTTTTTAAATGGATTGTTTACAACCCCAAACAATTTAATCAAAATGAGTTAGATCAAATTATTGAACATGAAAAAGTACATGCCAATCAATACCACAGTATAGATATTTTATTTATACACCTCACATGTATTGCGCTTTGGTGTAATCCGTTTATCTGGTTGTATAGTAAAATAGTAAAACAAAATTTAGAGTTTATTGCAGACCATAATGCTCAACAAAAATTTAACTGTAAAAAAAGTTATCAAACTACATTGCTTAAAACAAGTCTGTCTTCTCATCAAATGACTTTAAGTAATAATTTTTATAATTCATTAATCAAAAAACGAATCGTCATGTTACACAAATCAAAATCAAGAAAAATTAATCAGATTAAATATGTCCTTGTTATTCCTTTACTAGCTGTATTTTTAATGAGCTTTAATACAGAAGAAATCTATATTGAAAAGGAAGAAAAACCAAACAAAAAAGATTTGCAGTTAACTACTACAAACCAAAATAGTGTTCACACCTACCACATTCTAGATAATTTTAAAGACACAGATTTTGAGGAGATAAAAAAACTTTTCAAAACTAAAGGGTATACTCTTAAAATAAGCAATTTAAAACGTATTAAAGGATTAATTACTTCCATTACTATCGGCATAAAAAATAAAACCGCTAATGCTGATTTTAACACATCTTCCCTATTACCAATTAAAGCTATAAAAATAGTTCTTGATAAAGAAAATAATAAAATCAGTATTGGTAATCTTTCTGATACGGATTGGAAAGTAGTTTCAGGATTTCCTTCTCCGGAAAAAGCAGCTGCTTACAAAAACTCTAAAAAGCTGGGTAATTTAATACCAGAAAATGGTTTAGATAACCCTTTGTTTGTTTTGAATGGTAAAATTGTGGAACTAAAAGACATTCAAGATTTAAATGCAGATGATATTAATTCTATGAATGTTTTAAAAGGTGAAAAAGCTATTGAAAAATATGGAGAGGATGGTAAAAATGAGGTAATTGAACTATCAATAAATACTCCAATATTTAAACAGAATAATAGGTTAGTTTCTTCCGACAGTATTGTTTTTATTAAAAAAAACACTAAAGATAAAAATAAATCAAATGACGATCCGATTATGATAGGAAGGAGTGACTCTGGTATAATTATAAAGGGAATAAGTGATAAAAATGGTAAAACGCCATTAATCTTTTTAGATGGAAAAGAAATAACCGAAAAAGAAATGCGTGCTGTTACACCAGAAAGCATTAAAGAAATGAAAGTTTTGAAAGGACAAAATGCCTTAGATAGTTATGGAGAAAGAGCCAAATATGGAGCAATAAAATTAACTACTAAAGGGAAAACAAAATCTATTAATAGTAGACCTTTAGATAGTACAAGTATTAAAACAATTAATCTTTACGATGGGAAAAACCCAGTTTATTTAGTTAATGGAATAGCGATAAGTAAAGACGAATTTAGTAAACTTGATACAGAACAAATACATAGTGTTACTGTTTTAAAAGATGAAAAAGCAATATCATATTTTGGCGATAAAGCGAAGGATGGCGTTATTATGATTCAAAAAAAAGAAAGTGGAGATTTGGATAATGGTGACGTTATTATAACAACCAAAAACTCTGGTAATATTATAATAAGAGATACAGTTAAAAATAAACCTTTAATAATATTAGACGGAAAAGAAATCGATGAAACCATTATGAAAAGTCTAAATCATAGCAATACCAGTACTATAACTGCTTTTGAAGGAGAAAGTGCTTTAAAGAAATATGGTGATAAAGGAAAAAATGGTGTCATAGAAATAAAAACCAAAAATACTTCTAATACTACTATTCATTTAGACAAAAACAAAAGCCCTATCAGTTCTATTGGTATTGAAGAAGGTAAAGAGCCAATATATCTTATTAACGGTAAAGTGAGTTCAAGAACAAAAGCATTAGAGATTAAGAGTAATAATTTTAAAAGCATTATAGCACTTAGAGGAAAAGAGGCTGTAAAAAAATACGGTGATAAAGGAAAAAATGGAGTAATAGAAATTATAACTAAAGAATAATTCATATTACCAAATATTATGAATCTAAAAGACACTCATAATTGAGTGTCTTTTTTTGTTTTTATAATTCATAAAATAATGAAATAACTAAAAAACTATGTTTTGATAATAAAATACCCCTTGGTTTTAAAAAACCATCACAAAAACTCCCTATAATTATTTCATATTAATACATAAATATACTTTTTTAATTACATATTAACACCTTATTGAAGTTAGTCACATAAATAACGAAACCAAATTCATCTTTATACTTACAAATTAGTATTCAAATTTATCGATTTTAATAAAAGTATTTGGCGGGCATATTGGTAAATACATATCTTCAAAAAACATTGATATAAATAACCGTATTTACTAACTTTTAAAACCTAAAAATATGATCGCACTTGCTGAACTATTAATTGATATAATAATCTTTATTATTTCAATTATCTAAACCAAGAACCATGTAAAACTTAGTCTAGAATAAGTTTTACTATTTTTGTACTTAAATTATATTATAAAGTGAAGAAGCAAGCGTTTAAATTTTTAGCCAAGGTTAATAAACTCATCTTACCAAGTTACTCTAAAAAGCAATTAGATTTAGCCAAAGCCACTAAATTACAGATGGCTATTATAGGCTGGAGATGGTTTGTAACAAGAAATGCGTTAGGTTAATAGGCAAAAAATAGCATTTCGGCTTAATTTTTGTATTTTAATTATTTCTAATAGTACATTTACATCGAATTAATACAAATGCCCCCACAAATCTCAAAACCTATGGTTAAGCATATTTATCCATTAATAGTACTCCTAAGCTTTAGCATACAATTATTTGCACAAGAAGCTAGCATTCCTACTAAGTTTTCTCAAGACGGGAATCTACATTTATCGGAAGCTAAATCTTCCGAAATTATTTCAGAATTTAAAGAAAATCAAAAATGCGTCGTTACTGCTTTTTTAGGTAATTATACTTATAAAGTCAAATACAAAGATAAGGTTGGCTTTGTGAATGATCAATATTTATTTGTGAATGAACAAATGATGGATCTTTATTTTGATCATGAAGAAAAGCAACGAGAAAAAGCTATTCAAGAAAGAAAGCAAAGGCAAGAAAAGGCAGATGCAATAGCAAGACAAGCACAAGAAAAAATAGATTTAATAAAACAAAGACGATTAGATTCTATAGCAAAAATTGAAGCTGAAGCAAATAGAAAATTATTAGAAATTAAGCGGAACGATTCTATTGCTCAAGCAAAAGAAGAACAACGTTTACAACGTATCGCTCAAGCAGAAAAAGACGCGCTTGAAAAAGCTACAAAAGAAAAAAATAGGCTTTTAGCTGAACAAAAAAGAAATGACTCTATTGCTAAAGCTAAGGCAGAAGCACAAAACCTATTAGAAATTCAAAAACGTAATGACTCTATTGCGAAAGCTGAAGAAGCCGTTAAAAAGCAGCAAATAGCTCAAAGAAAGAAAGATTCTTTAGCTTTAATAGTAAAAGAACAAAATAGAATACTAAAAGAGAAAAGGAGAATCGATTCTATTGCGAAAGTAAAAGAAGCCGCTAAAGCGAAAGAAAAGCTTGAAATCCAAAAACGTAAAGATTCTATTGCTAAAGCAGAAGAAGCTATTAAAAAACAGCGTATTGCTAAAGAAAAACAAGAGGCTGCTGAAAAAGCTATTGAAGAGCAAAATAGAATTCTTCAACAGAAAAGAATAAAAGATTCTATTGCAACAGCAAAAGAAAACGCAAAAAAACAATTACAACTTCAAAAAAGAAAAGAAGAAGCCGCTAAAGCGAAAGAAAAGCTTGAAATCCAAAATCGTAAAGATTCTATTGCCAAAGCAGAAGAAGCTATTAAAAAACAACGTATTGCTCAAGAAAAACAAGAGTCTGCTGAAAAAGCTATTGAAGAGGAAAATAGAATTCTTCAACAGAAAAGAATAAAAGATTCTATTGCAACAGCAAAAGAAAACGCAAAAAAACAATTACAACTTCAAAAAAGAAAAGAAGAAGCCGCTAAAGCGAAAGAAAAGCTTGAAATCCAAAATCGTAAAGATTCTATTGCCAAAGCAGAAGAAGCTATTAAAAAGCAACGTATTGCTAAAGAAAAGCAAGAGGCTGATGAAAAAGCTATTGAAGAGGAAAATAGAATTCTTCAACAGAAAAGAATAAAAGATTCTATTGCCGCAGCAAAAGAAGACACAGAAAAACAATTACAACTTCAAAAAAGAAAAGAAGAAGCTGCTAAAGCGAAAGAAAAGCTTGAAATCCAAAAACGTAAAGATTCTATTGCCAAAGCAGAAGAAGCTATTAAAAAGCAACGTATTGCTAAAGAAAAGCAAGTAGCTGCCGAAAAAGCAAATAATGACATCCAAAAAGAACAACAAAAACTACTTCTTGAAAAAAGACGATACGATTCTATTTTAAAAGTAAGAGAGTTAGAGTCAAAACAACTCTTGGAGTTAAAAAGACAAAATGACTCTATTGCTCGCATTATAGAACAAGAAAGAAAAGAATTAGAAGCTTTAAGAAAAAGCAGCACTAAAGTTGAAGAAAACAACAAATCAACTGCTATTTCTAAAGAAGAACAACAAAAGAGAGCACTTTTAGAACGCATGAAGTTTAGGGATTCATGCCATTATCAAATTAATGAATACGACAAGTTTTACAACATCACCACAATTAGAACAGAACCTTATAGTTTAGGGAATAACTTAACCGTTGAGCTTTATAAACAAGGCAGAAAAGAAAATGTGTTTTTTAATTATAAAGGAGATTTGGGTTGCGCTTCTTATTTACCAAACCAAAGATCTAGCGTAAAAGTTACGTTAGAGAGTGGTAAAGTAATAGCCTTTTATCATTCTTGGGATATTGAATGTGGAGACACTTTTCTATTCAAAGCTAGATTAACAACAACTCAAATAAATATATTAAAAACATCGCCTATTAAATCTATTGCAATTCGCGGAACTGAAGGATCAACAGAAATAAAATTCATTGACTACAAAGAGTTTTTTATTGACAAGCTAAAGTGTATTGAGTAAAACAAAATAGTTTTAAAAATAAAAAAGCTTTCAATAAATTGAAAGCTTTTTTTTGTGACCTCGATAGGATTCAAACCTATAACCTCTTGAGCCGTAATCAAGTGCGCTATTCAGTTGCGCCACGAGGCCTTTTTTCGTGGGTGCAAATATACATTTTTTATTAAAACTCTACCAAATCTTATTTAAATTTAATCGAAATTAATTCTTATAACTTTTTTAAAAAGGAATTATTGATTAAGTAACCTAAGTTACAATGCAGAATAATAGTTTAAACTACTTTTAAGTTTTATAATTAAATTTTTACCAAATGAAAAAAATTGTGCTTCTAACCCTTCTATCAATCTTTATTTTTAGCTGTAATAATTCTAAAAACAAAGAATACTCTGCTTTTGAAAAACAAATGGAAGCAAATAAACATCCTGGGAAAAAATTAATGGAAACCAATTGTTATGTGTGCCATAGCCCTACAGCAAGCGAGGCCGATAGAATTGCCCCACCAATGATTGCCATAAAAAAGCATTACATCAAAAATGAAACTTCTAAAGAAGAATTTATTGAAGCTATGCAAGCGTGGATAAAAAACCCAAATGAAGATGATGCAAAAATGTTTGGTGCTGTAAGACGTTTTGGTGTAATGCCAAAAACACCGTACCCTGAAGAAACCATTAAGCAAATTGCAGACTATATGTATGATTTTGAAATTGACCAACCTGAATGGTTTGAAGACCACTACAATCAAGAAAAAGGGATGCATAAAGGACAAGGAATGAAAAAAGGTCAAGGAAATGGAAAAGGCCGAGGGAATGGCTATGGAAAACAACAATCTGAAATTCAGTTTAAAGATTTACCCTATGGAGAACGCGGGTTAAAATATGCTTTAACTACAAAAGCGGTTTTAGGTAAAAATTTAATGGGAACCATTCAAAAAAAGGGGACCCAAGAAGCCTTAGCTTTTTGTAATGAAAAAGCATATCCTTTAACAGATAGTATGTCTGTAGTTCATAACGCAAATATTAAACGTGTTTCTGATAAACCTAGAAACCAAAGCAACCAGGCTAATGCAGAAGAATTAAAGCATATCGAAGCATTTAAAAAGGTTATTTTAAATAAAGAAGAACCAAACCCAATTGTAAAAGAAATGGATAATAAAGTTCAAGTATTTTATCCAATAACCACAAATACCATGTGCTTACAATGTCATGGTACACCAAACAATACGATTGAAACGGCAACTTTTAAAAAAATAGCCGAATTATATCCAAAAGATCAAGCTATTGGCTATGATATAAACGAAGTTCGAGGTATTTGGAGTATTACTTTTGATAAATAATCAAGTCAGGTATGAGCAAATTATGGAAAGTAACACAACTAATATTAGGTAATTCTAGCTAGCAATCATAATTTATAAAACATGAACTAATCAGAACCAACACTGACAAATATCATATTTAATAAAACTTATGATTAATAATTTTACATTTTAGAAACGATATAAAAAACATGTATTTATGATAACTCAAAACATTGCACTATATAACTGGAGTAACGGCGTAATAATGATTGCTATTTTTGGTTTAGTTTGTCTAACTCTAGTTGGTTTTTTAATAAAATTCATGACCAGTAGTGACAGAAAAAATGATAAACCTAAAGAAGAATAGGGTTATTTAATATCATTAATTATAAAAAAAGTAGCGCATTATAAATGCGCTACTTTTTTATTTACACTATATATATGTATTAAAATTTATACTGTAAAAAGGCAGAAAAATTACGTCCTGGGTCAGTAATTGGTGTTCTTCCAAAGTCTGCTTGATTAGTAAACGAGAAGTTTAAATGATTATTATAAGCTTCATCAAGAGCATTAATTACAGCAACACCCAATGTAAAATTCTTAATAGGTTTTACGCCAAAACGCACATCTAGAGTCTGGTATCCATCGGTCTCTGTTTCACCAAAACTTTTAGAAATATTATCTTGCTTAGAGACTACATTATAGTGTACACTTGCCCACAGTTTTTCTTTTTTAAACCCTAAACTCAACTTCGTGTTAAAAGGCGGTGTAAGTGGTAAAGATTCCGCCAAATCTTTATTTTTAGCATACACGTAAGCAAACTCAGTTTTAAAATAATAATCTTTCAAGAAATCTATTTGCGCCATAGCTTCAAACCCAGTTTTATATGCTTCTTCAATATTTTGAAACACTTTTACTTCTGTAGGTTGAGCCATAGGATTAAACTTCTTTGTTACGCTTGGGTCTATAACACCTACAATATAGTTTTCAAAAAATGAATAATAAAAAGATGTTTCATACCTAAAGCTATTAAAACCATTTTTTAAAGGTTCATTGCCTTTAAATCCAATTTCAAATTGATTGTTTACTTCGGCTTTTAAATCCGGGTTCCCAACATATTCATAAGGATCTTGACCAACAGTAAAGTGATTAATAAAACGCTCAATCATATTTGCAGACCTCACGCCACGACCATAAGCAGTTTCTATCGTAAAATTATCAGTTACTCTACTTTTAATTGAAACGGTTCCACTTACATTATGTTCTGTACGTTTCTCTAGGTTGTACATAGCGTCAAAATCAGCTTCTGGATCTTGTATATCTGAAGTTACATTATCATAACGCATACCCGCAGTAAATACCGTTTTAGGATTCACGCTATATTTGGCCTCTGTAAACACGCCTAAATCATTAATATAAGAATCTTGCCATACCTTATCATTAAAAGTCATAGGTGTTGGTAACACATTACCGTTCATAATTTTCACCAATCTAGTTCTCCCTCCATCTCTAGCAATATGCATGGCATCTATACCCGAAAACACATTTATTTTTTCCAATGGCCTCCAGTTTAGTTCTAACTTCCCTCCTAGTGTTGTTGCATCAACAGCAGAAGCAGCTTCCATCATCATAAACGAAGGTCTATTATCATTAGTCATTAAATGATCAACAAAGCTATAGTAAGCCTTAGCAGTTAATGATTTTACTGTTTTTCCAATATTATCTAGTTTATAATCTAAAGACATGATACTACTATTATCATACTCTGTGTCCATTGGTAATGCGGCATGTAATACATCGCGACCAAAAGACTGTCTCCAATGCGCTTGCAAACGTTGATCTTCTGTAAAATTATAACCTATTTTAATACCATAATCTGTACTTCTAAAAGACGAAGGAATTTCTATTCCATCTCCATCTTCATAATTTCCAAAATCTCTATAACCGGCATTCGCAACAATATCAAACTTTTCTTGAATGTATTGTAATTGGACTAAGTTAACCAAGGAGTTTCCGTTACTTTCATAACCAGCAGAAACTTTGCCATGTAAACCATAGTCTTCATAATCTGGTTTTTGAGTTACCAAGTTTACAATACCGCCAAATGTAGCTCCATATCTAACAGTATATGGTCCTTTAATGATTTCAATTTTTGAAACCTCTTCTGGAATAATGTGTGTAGTAATGGGGTCCATTCTATTCGGGCAGGCATGCATAGCCTTGGTACCACCATCATATTGAATATTTAATTGCTCGTATTGCGAAGCTCTAAATGAAGGGTCTATTGCATAATTCCCTCTTTTTATTACCGAAAAGCCGTTAATGTCATTAAATAAATCTGCTACATTTTTAGGTTGTGCAATTTGCTCTTCATAATTATTAGAAATTACTGTTAACACAGGATCTGTTTTTAAATTCCCAGTAACAATAACTTCGTTCAGTTTTGTGATTTTTTGATCTGTAGTATCTTTTTTAGTCGTGTTTTTTTCTTGACCAAAAGACACAGTTGTAATTAGTATGCACAAAAGCATACTCCATAATGTTTTCATTTGTAGTAATATTAATTAACTTAAATAATTTGGGTAGTAACAACTACCAATTACGAAAGTAAATTATGCCTTTGGAGGCTGAAAACAATAATAAGAGTTAGTGAAAGAATATAAATTCTGATAGACGGTTGAGTTTTGTTTTTTTATGTATTCTATTTTATTAAAAACAATAGACTCCATCCTGCTAGAGAATAAAATAAGCTCTTTAAAATCAATAATGCTTTCTGGAGCGTTTTGTTTACTGTCTTGAGATTCTGCCACTTTTTTTAAATGACACTTACCGTTACACTCCAGTTCCGGTTTGTCTTTATTTTCACAGAGATTATCAATAAAACCAATTGGATCTATTTCATAATAAGCGTAAGTCAAAGATGCCTTTGTGCTATTGAATAATACCAAACAGGATAATAAAACTAAAACGATATAAACGTTTATCTTCATGCTGTGCAAATATAATATAGCATCTTTATTTCCTTACTAACATTAATCATATTTTAAATATAAAAAAGGCATTTTGTTGTATGTGGATATCACCATTAGAATCCTAATAATATAAAGTGTTGCAAGTTCTTTATAAAAATTAACAGATAAAGTAACATTAGTTACAATTAAGCAACAGAACACTATACCACAAAGGGTTTAATTATTTTACTTTAAATATGAGGTTGCATGACATTCATCAGCTTTTCATTTATTTAAAAACAGTAATCTTGCAACCTTAATTTAAAAAAACACCCCACTTAAATTACAAAAACCTTCCGTAAATACTTTAAAACATCTTTAATTAATACTATTCATAATGCTTAAAAAATTATCATTTCTATTGTTATTTCTAATAACAGCTAATCAAGTTACTTCACAAGAAAATCACAGTTCTAACACAGATCACCATGAAGAATCATCAGGAAAAGGTATTCGAGTTGCAGTTGTTATTGGCCATACTTATATAAAAAGTGAAGGTACAGATAGTCATCTTTTTATTCCTTCATGGGGACTAGATGTTGATTATTGGTTTAACCATAAATGGGGAATAGGATTACATAATGACTTAGAAATTGAAAGTTTTATAGTTGAAAAAAATGACGGCGAAGAAATTGAGCGTATTAATCCATTAGTATTGACCGTAGATGCGCTTTATCATATCTCCAATGGTTTTGTAATTAGTGTAGGTCCAGGGGTTGAATTAGAACACAATGAATCTTATGTTTTGGCACGAATCGGGTTAGAATACGAATATGAATTTGGTTCTGAGTTTTATATGATGCCTACTCTTTTTTACGATCATCGTTTTGATGGATTCAGTACTGCAACCTTAGGCTTAGGAGTTGGTTATAAATTTTAAAAGCTTTCTTTACTAATAATTTTAATTTTTTTTAAACTTAACAAAAAGAGCGTATACCTTTAAAAACAAGCACTTTAAAACCGATTATTTTTTGTGAAATTAAAAAAACGCCTCGATTTAGTAACTCATGTTACATAGTTAAAATCTATGATATTTTATATTTGTAATAATTAAAACATATATAAATAAAATATAAATATTATGGAATCAACAACAGAAGAGCAATTGTTTTCAATGCCTAGAATTGGAGATAAAGCACCAGAATTTAAAGCAGTAACTACACAGGGAGACATTAATTATCCTTCAGATTATAAAGGAAAATGGTCAATTTTATTTAGTCATCCAGCAGATTTTACACCAGTTTGCACATCTGAGTTTATGACCTTTGCACATTTAGAAGAAAAATTTGAAAAAGCAAACTGTAGCCTTATAGGATTATCCATTGATGGTTTATACAGCCATATTGCTTGGTTAAGAACGATAAAGGATAAAATTGAATTTAACGGTATGAAAAACATTGAAGTTAAATTCCCTTTAATTGAAGATATTTCTATGGAAGTTGCCAAGAAATATGGCATGATTCAACCAGGAGAAAGCAAAACACAAGCCGTTAGAGCTGTATTTTTTGTAGACCCAAATGAAACCGTAAGAGCAATCATTTACTATCCATTAAGTTTAGGCCGTAACTTCGATGAGCTTTACAGAGCTTTAATAGCCATGCAAGCTTCAGACAAATTTAATGTTGCCACTCCTGCAGATTGGAATCCTGGAGACGACGTTATTGTATCGCCAGCTGGGTCTTGTGGCGTAGCAGAAGAAAGAATGAGTTCTACAGATGATTTAGACTGTAAGGATTGGTTCTTCTGCACTAAAAAACTAGATAAAGATCTAGTTTTAAATGAAATTCTTAAAAAGTAAATAAAAAAAAAGAGCCTGTTTTGTTACAAGACAGGCTCTATTGTAATATAAGTTACAAATTGCTTTTAATAAACCATCTAAATTTGCCCCATAAATAAAAACAAAATGGGAAAAGAACATTTTTATCAAGTCAAAGTAAATTGGAAAGAAAATAGAAAAGGCGTGCTTTCCTCTGAAGTTTTAGATGAGAAAATCACCATAGCCACACCTCCTGAATTTCCTAAAGGAGAATCAAATATCTGGTCTCCAGAACATTATTTTATAGCCGCTATTAATGGATGTTTAATGACTACCTTTTTAGCAGTAGCTGAAAACTTTAAACTTGATTATGTCGATTTTGAATCTGATGCAGTAGGCAAATTAGAAACGATTGATCGCAAATTTACTATTAGCGAAGTGGTGTTAAAACCTGTGGTTACAATTTCTAATAAAGCAGATATTGAGTTAGCTAAAAAAGTAATTGAGAAATCAGAAAAAGCTTGTTTAATATCAAATTCCATTAATTCTAATATTAAAATGGAAATTACCATTAAGGTACAAAATGGCTAAAAACTTAACTAAAAAAAGGTTCAATTTAAGTGCTTAATTGCTTATTTTTATTGTACGTATATAAACAAATATTGTTCTATAAATATTAAAAACGTTTTCAATGGAAGACATGCTATTCTACGATAGAATGCAATTTGCATTTACTATCACATTTCATTATTTATTTCCACAATTAACCATGGGTTTATCTTTAATGATAGTCTATTTTAAGTGGAAATTTCTCAGAACCAAAATTGACAAATACAATGATGCAGCACAATTCTGGATGAAAATTTTTGCACTCAATTTTGCTATGGGCGTGGTCACGGGTATTCCTATGGAATTTCAATTTGGCACCAATTGGGCAAAATTCTCAGAACTTACAGGTGGTATAATTGGCCAAACATTAGCCATGGAAGGCATGTTCTCCTTCTTTTTAGAGTCCTCCTTTTTAGGGCTCTTTTTATTTGGCGAAAAACTCTTGGGGCATAAACTACATTTTATAACAGGGTTTCTGGTCTTTTTAGGCTCTTGGGCTAGCGGGTATTTAATAATTGCAACACACTCTTGGATGCAATACCCAGTTGGTTACGAGATAGTAGAAAACGGAAAATTTGTTTTAAACAATTTTGGAGCTTTGTTTTCTAATCCTTGGTTACTCCCCTCTTATTTACATAATCAAGCAGCTTCTTTAGTTACATCATCATTTGTTGTTGCAGCCATTGGAGCATTCTATTTATTGAATAATAAGCATAATGAATTTGGAAAACTATTTGTTAAAACCGGTGTTATTTTCGGATTAATTTCTAGTTTATTAGTAGCGTTTCCAACTGGCGATTTAGCTGCTAAAAACGTGGTAAAACATCAACCAGTAACGTTTGCTGCCATGGAAGGGATATTTCATACAGAAGAAGGTGGTTCGGAAATTGTGCTAATTGGTCAGCCTAACGTATTAGAAAAGAAATTAGATAATAAAATTGCTGTTCCAAACATATTAAGTTTTTTAACCTACCAAGATTGGAATACACAAATAAAAGGGCTCAATGAGTTTAAAGAAGAAGATTACCCTACAAATATTCCCGGTTTATATTATTCATATCATATAATGGTTGGTTTAGGAACCATTTTTATAGGCCTGATGCTGCTTGCTAGTATTCAATTATTCCGAAAAAAACTATATAAAACCAAATGGATATTATGGTCCATAATGTTTATGTTACCATTTCCGTACATCGCAAATACAACAGGTTGGTACACAGCAGAATTAGGCCGACAACCTTGGCTGGTTTACAACTTACTGCGTACAGCAGATGGTGCATCACCAACAGTATCTTCTGGAAACACCCTATTTACGCTACTCGGCTTTATAGGCCTGTATCTACTTCTTGGCTTACTATTCTTAATGCTAGCCGGTAAAATTATTAATAAAGGTCCTCAACTAAATCAACACTAATTATGGAATTATTTTGGTATATCGTTTTAATGACAATGTTAGCTGTTTATGTAATTTTAGATGGTTACGATTTTGGTGCAGGAATCATACATTTATTTTTTGCTAAAAAAGAGAAAGATAAAAAAGCAATCACGAATGCTATTGGCCCTTTTTGGGATGCTAATGAGGTTTGGTTAATTGCTTCGGGAGGTGTTTTATTTTTTGCATTCCCAACCTTGTACGCATCATCTTTTAGTGGTTTTTATTTACCATTAATGATGATTTTATGGTTACTAATTTTTAGAGCCATTGGCTTAGAATTGCGCGGACAAGTTCATAATAAGATATGGGAATCCATTTGGGATAAGGCGTTCGGGATTTCTAGTTTATTATTAGCATTATTCTTTGGTGTTGCCTTAGGAAATGTGGTGAGAGGTGTAAACCTAGGAAATGTAGTTAATGGGGCGTCAACACAAGAAGCTCATTATTTCTTTTTGCCTTTATGGAATCCAACCTTTAGCCCTCAAGCTGAACAATTAGGAATTATAGACTGGTTTACTCTTTTACTGGGTGTAATTGGGGTAGTAGCATTAACGATCCATGGCGCAAATTGGATTATTTTTAAAACAAATTCAGATTTAAACGAAAAATTAAAGAAAGTAGTTTTTAATCTTAATATTGTTTTACTTGCATTAGTGGTTATTTCTCTGTTGGTTTGGCACATTATTGAGCCGCAACCATTTCATAACTTTATTGATAAACCTTGGCTCTGGATTTTTCCAATCATTACATTTACTGGATTATTCGGGTTATTTAAAGTGAAATCTTTCAAGAAACACGGTAAAGGCTTTTTGTTTTCATCGCTATTTTTATTAGGGGGTTTAACATCGACTGTTGCATCTATTTTTCCAAAGGTATTGCCATCCACAAATACCATAAATCCAGATTTAACCTTATATAATGTAGCTGCTCATGAATACGGACTTTCAATTGGCGTGTATTGGTTTGCCATTGCTATAGTTTTGGTTGCGATTTATATGGTAATTCAATACAAAGTATTTAAAGGAAAAATGGACAATGTTGGCTATGGCGAACATTAATTAAAATTCAATATTATGACAGGTACTTTAATTTCTTTAATTAGTATTTTCATAGGAATTATTGCTGCAAACGTTTTTGGATATTTAAAAAAACAATATTCTTTTGGATTTACCGGCAATACATTAGTAGGCGTTTTTGGAAGTATCTTTTTAGTAAAATCGTTTGGCAGGCTAGGTTTTAATCCTTGGTCAATAATGGAGAATGGAACATTCCATAGTTCTCTTTTTATTATAAACTGTTTAGTTTCAGTTTTAGGAGGTGTTATAGGACTAATAGTTACAAAAAGTGTTTCGAAAAAATTAAACTAATAATCAAACTATATCACGTTTGATTATTTTTTGTAAATTTGTTAACCATTTGGTTAAACCATATAGTTAGAATGAAAAAAATAAAAGACAAAAATACTGAAGAGCAAATATTAAACGCTGCAAAAAACGTATTTCAATCCAAAGGAATGAATGGAGCTAGAATGCAAGAAATTGCAGATAAAGCAGGAATTAATAAAGCAATGCTTCATTACTATTACCGAAGTAAGCAATTACTTTTCGAAGCAGTTTTCAAACATGCTTTTACACTTTTAGCGCCACAGTTAAATACAATTTTAAATGACGATTCCTCAATTGAAGAAAAAATAAAAAACTTTACTTCAAACTACATAACATTCATTGTAAAACACCCTTATTTGCCAAATTTTATAATTCAAGAACTCAATAGAAATCCAGATTTTATTCTAAAAATGAAAGAAAACCAAGGTTTTCCTAATATTGAAAAATTTAAAAAACAAGTAAATGAAGAAGTTCAAAAAGGTATTATAAAACCAATAAGTGCAGAACAATTATTTATCAATATCATGGCACTAAATATTTTTCCTTTTGTAGCAAAACCATTAATCATGGCATTTACTAATTCAAATAACAAAAACTACAACCAACTTATGGAAGCACGTAAAACCGAAGTAGCCAACTTTATTATTAATTCTATAAAGACGACCTAAAATGAAACAGTTAATAGTCATTTTATCAATATTAATAACGCTTCCAAGTATAGCACAGCAAAACATAACGTTAGGTGAATGTTACCAATTAGTGACAAAAAACTACCCCTTAGCAAAACAATCTCAGCTATTAGATGCACAAAATAAATTAGACACAGAAGTTATCTCCACTTCAAAATTACCACAATTTAGTTTTGATGCACAAGCAACATATCAATCTGATGTCATTGAGTTCCCTATTGTCATGTCTGGGATAGAACCTTTGAACAAAGACCAATATAGAGCTACACTTTCTGTAAACCAGCTAATTTATAATGGTGGAATAACAGATGCTTCATTAAAAGTGAAATCGGCACAGCTAAAATCCAAACAGAAACAAGTTGACATCAATTTATACCAATTAAAACAACAAATCAATCAGCTTTATTTTTCAATTTTATTAGCTCAAGAATCTGAGTTATTACTAAATGCTAAAAAAGCACAATTAGAAGCCAAACTAAAGGAAGTGAAATCAGGAATTAAATATGGAGTCCTTTTACCTTCATCTGATAAAGTTTTAGAGGCCGAATTATTAAAAATAAGTCAACAATATCAAGAATTAAAAAGCAACAAATCATCACTTATAGAAACGCTTTCTAGTTTAATTAGTCAACCCTTAAATGATGGCATCCAATTTAAATATCCGCTTGTAGAAACAGATTTACAATCCGGTTTAAAACGACCAGAACTAGAATTATTTCAATTCAAAAAAGAAGAAATAGAAAATTCTGAAAGCTTAATATCTAAACAAAACGCACCTAAATTACTAGGTTTTGCAACTGGTGGCTATGGTAATCCTGGATTAAATATGCTTGACAATTCGTTTCAAACATTTTATACCGTTGGAGTTAAATTGAATTGGAATGTGTTCGATTGGAATTCAAACAAAAAGCAACGCCAATCATTAGCAATTAACAAAGATATTGTTGATAATGAATCTGAAATTTTCAAACTGAACACAACAATCGAATTAAATCAACAACAAAAAGAAATCGATAAAATTGAAGGGTTTATCACTTCCGATTTCGAAATTATTAACCTCAGAAAAGAGGTGTTAAAAACAGCAGATTCACAACTCAAAAATGGTGTTATTACACCTTCGGCATACATTACAGAACTCACTAATTTGTACGAGGATGAAAGTACTTTGGTTAAACATAAAATACAATTACAACTCGCAAAAGCAAATTACAATGTTATTAAAGGTCAATAAAATAAGTCAGATGAAAAAATATAATTACATTCTAGGATTAAGCATCATAGCTTCTAGTTTATTTTCCTGTGGAAATGATAACGGAAAAGCCGATGGTTACGGAAATTTTGAAGCCACAGAAATAACCATTTCCGCCGAAAATAGCGGAAAATTGATGCAATTTCATGTAAATGAAGGCGATATTGTTCAAAAAGAAGCCTTTTTGGGGTATATCGATACTATTCCGTTAACGCTTAAACGCGAACAACTAGAAGTTTCTAAAGCTGTAATTAGCTCGAAATCTAAAGGTGTTTTATCTCAAATTTCGGTTTTGAATTCAAAACTAAAAACAGCAAACACCAATAAAATACGAGTTGAAAATTTAATAAAAGACAACGCAGGAACACAGAAACAATTGGATGATGTGACTGGAGAAATTAATGTCATTAAGCAACAAATTAGAAGTGTTGAAATCCAGAACGCACCTGTTGTAAACGAACTTAAATCTATTGATGTTCAGTTAAAACAAATAGATGACCAAATTCAAAAAAGCAAAATCATAAACCCCATAAACGGTACAGTTTTAACAAAATATGCAGAGCCAAATGAAATAACAAGCTTTGGGAAACCGCTTTATAAAATTGCCAATTTAATTACTATGCAATTGCGTGTATATATTAGCGAAACGCAATTATCAAATATTAAAATAGGACAAGAAGTTACTGTAAAAATTGATAATGTAGATACCATGAAATCTTACAAAGGAATTATTTCTTGGATTGCTTCAGAAGCTGAATTCACGCCAAAAATAATCCAAACTAAAGAAGAACGTGTGGCTTTAGTATATGCAGTTAAAGTTGACGTTAAGAACGATGGAGGCCTAAAAATTGGTATGCCAGCAGAACTTTGGATAAATACTGCGGAATGAGTATCACAGTTTCTAACATATCAAAATCATACAAAAGTGTAAAAGCAATAGAGAACATTTCTTTTGAAGTAAAAGAAGGTGAACTCTTTGGTTTAATTGGTCCTGATGGCGCTGGAAAAACGACGTTGTTCAGAATATTGACCACACTTTTAATTGCAAATGAAGGCACAGCTAGAGTTGCTGGTTTTGATGTGGTTTCAGAATATAAAAAGATTAGAAACAATGTTGGTTACATGCCTGGAAAATTTTCTCTCTATCAAGATTTAACCGTTGAAGAAAACCTAAAATTTTTCGCAACAATTTTCGGAACTACTATTGAAGAAAACTACGATTTAATTAAAGATATTTATGTTCAAATAGAACCGTTTAAAGACCGTAGAGCTGGAAAATTATCTGGAGGAATGAAGCAAAAACTAGCTTTATGCTGTGCTTTAATCCATAAACCTAAAGTGTTGTTTTTAGACGAACCAACAACAGGTGTTGATCCCGTTTCTAGAAAAGAATTTTGGGACATGCTAAAACGTTTACAACAAAAAGACATCACCATTTTGGTATCAACACCATATATGGATGAAGCAGCTTTGTGTGATAGAATTGCATTGATACAAGACGGTAAAATTCTTGAGATAGATACACCAGAAGCCATTGTTAAACATTATCCAAAACCAATTTATAACGTAAGTGCAGATAACATGTACCAACTCATTAATAGTTTAAACGCTTATAAAAACAACCATAGCGTATACCCTTTTGGCGAGTTTGTGCATTACACAGACAGGAGAGCAGGTTTTAATCCAAAAGAATTATTTCAGTATTTAGAATCTAGAAATTTATCCAACATAACAATTAAAAAAACACAAGCTACCATTGAAGACACCTTTATGGAATTAGCAAAATAATGAGTAATATCAACGTCATACAAGTAGAAGGTTTAACCAAAATGTTTGGAGATTTTACAGCTGTAAATGCCATAACTTTTGAAGTTAAAAAAGGGGAAATATTTGGCTTTTTAGGCGCAAATGGTGCAGGAAAAACTACAGCTATGAAGATGCT
Source organism: Algibacter sp. R77976 (assembly GCF_044594645.1). Taxonomy (GTDB): domain Bacteria; phylum Bacteroidota; class Bacteroidia; order Flavobacteriales; family Flavobacteriaceae; genus Algibacter_B. Next base: position 1,977,648 of record NZ_CP138989.1, on the reverse strand, counting down.
AATTGGCATTTCTAAACCAACCTCTGGAAAAGCAAATGTTGCAGGGTATGATGTTTTTACACATGCTGAAGACATCAAGAAAAATATTGGCTATATGAGTCAGAAATTTGCTTTGTATGACGATTTAACTGTAAAAGAAAATATTACTTTTTTTGGTGGAATTTATGGATTATCAAGAAAACGAATCAAAGAAAAATCGGCAATATTAATTAAAGAATTAGGATTAGAACAAGTAGCAAACAAGCTGGTTGGTTCTTTACCATTAGGTTGGAAACAAAAATTATCTTTTTCGGTGTCTTTACTTCACGATCCTAAAATTGTGTTTTTAGATGAACCAACAGGTGGTGTAGACCCAATTACTAGACGGCAATTTTGGGAAATGATTTATAAAGCCTCCAACCAAGGAACCACCGTTTTTGTAACCACACATTATATGGATGAAGCCGAATATTGCGACAGAGTTTCCATAATGGTAAACGGTAAGATTGAAGCTTTAGACACACCTAAAAGGTTAAAAGAGAAGTTTGAAGCAGAAAATATGAATGATGTGTTTTTAAAACTAGCAAGAGGATGAAACGTTTTATAGGCTTCATAAAAAAAGAATTCTACCACATCTTTAGAGATAGACGCTCATTGTTTATACTCTTTGGTATGCCAATAGCGCAAATTATGTTGTTTGGTTTCGCTATAACTAATGAAATAAATAATGTAGATATTGCCATTCTAGATCATTCTAAAGATGTAAGTACACTAGAAATTATCAATAAAATTTCAGCTTCAAAATATTTCAGTATCAATCAATTTATTGAAAAAGAATCTGATATTGAATCCATTTTTCAAAAAGGAAAAGTTAAAGCAGTTTTAAATTTCGAAAAAGATTTTAGCAAAAACTTAATCAAAAATAACAAAGTAACAATTCAAATTATTACAGATGCTACAGACCCAAATACTGCAAATACAATTAGTAATTATGTGAATGCGATTCTAATTCAGTATCAAAAAGAATTAAATAAAGAAATTAAAATTGCCTATCAAATAGTTCCAAGAACGCGCATGGTTTACAACCCAGAATTAAAAAGCGTGTATATGTTTGTTCCTGGTGTTATGACTATTATTTTAATGCTTGTTTCTGCAATGATGACATCCATTTCTATTACTAGAGAAAAGGAATTAGGCACGATGGAAATTCTTTTAGTGTCACCATTAAAACCAATTCAAGTAATCGTTGGTAAAGTATTTCCTTATATTTTTCTATCGATAATCAATGCTATAGTCATTGTAATGTTGAGCATTTTTATTTTTAAAATGCCAATTCAAGGAAGCCTGTTTTTATTGGCATTAGAAAGTGTTTTGTTTATTATAACAGCATTAGCATTAGGGATTTTAATATCAACCATTTCTGCAACACAACAAACCGCAATGATGATTTCTTTAATGGGTTTAATGCTACCTGTAATATTACTATCAGGTTTTATTTTTCCAATTTCAAGCATGCCTTTACCATTGCAAATTATTAGCAATATTATTCCTGCTAAATGGTTTATTATCATTATTAAAGGCATTATGCTTAAAGGTGTTGGAATTCAGTTTATTTGGAAAGAAACCTTGATATTGATTGGAATGACCATCTTTTTCATTGGATTAAGTGTGAAGAAATATAAAATTAGATTGGAGTAAAATAGTAAGTTATTTTATGGTTACGTTCAGACATTAAAAGGAATAAAATATAAAACAAAAAACACCCCTAAAGTCCCATTAAGGGACAACTCACTCAGTTGAATTGGACGATTGTCCCCTAGAGGGGACTTTAGGGGTGTAAAATATATTAAGCTAAGCATTTTAATAAAAAAGATTCCCACTTTCGTGGGAAATATTATGAAAACAATTCTATACATCATACAAAAGGAGTTCAAGCAAATCTTTAGAAATAAAGGCATGCTTCCCATCATTTTTGTCTTGCCATTATTACAGCTCGTTATTTTATCCAATGCTGCTACTTTTGAAGTTAAAAACATCAAATTCGGTTATATTGATATTGATCATACTTCGACATCAAGAGCTTTAGTAGAAAAATTTAATGCATCTACCTATTTTAATGTATTAATAGATTTTCCTTCAGAAGAAATAGCAAGTTCAGCAATGTTAAAAGGAGAAGTAGATGTGCTTTTACATATTCCACAATATTTTGAACGTGATTTACAAAAAGAAAAACACAACAATTTAGGCGTTACTATAAATGCGATAGATGGTGCAGCAGCAGGTGTTGAAAACGTTTATGTTACACAAATTATTCAGCGCTTTAACCAAAATATTAAAGTCGATTTGTTACAAGCTTCAGGCCAAAACGTACAACCTATAGCTATTGAAACTATTCCATTATTTTGGTATAATAAAACACTAAATTATAAAACCTTTATGGTTCCTGGCATATTGGTTTTATTGGTAACTATGATTACTTTGTTTCTATCTGGAATGAATATTGTTCGCGAAAAAGAAATAGGAACCTTAGAGCAAATAAACGTAACACCAATTAACAAGAGCCAGTTTATTATCGGGAAGCTTTTTCCATTTTGGGTAATTGGCATAGGATTGTTAACAGTAGGATTAATTTTAGCAAAAGTTATTTTTAATGTTCCAATGATAGGGAGTTTACCACTCATGTATTTATACACTTCAATTTACATTTTAGTGGTTTTAGGCATTGGTTTATTCATTTCAAATTTCACAGACACACAACAACAAGCTATGTTTATCGCGTGGTTTTTTACTGTTATTTTTATTTTAATGAGTGGTTTATTTACACCAATAGAGAGCATGCCAAAATGGGCACAAACCGTAACAGAGTTTAACCCAATTAAATACTTTGTAGAAATTATGCGCATGGTAATGTTAAAAGGCTCTTCATTTACAGATATTTTACCTCAACTTTTGAAAACATTACTTTACGCATTAATTATGAATGGTTTAGCTGTTTGGAGTTATAAGAAGACTAATTGAAATACGTTATGTAACATAGGTTGCACTTTTCCTATTCGTGTTAATTATCTTTATTTCAATTTTTTATATAGATGAAAAACATAAATTTTATTTCCTTTTTTATTGGTCTTTTTACAGTATTTAACATGTTTTCTCAAGACCAATTCACAGTTCAAATAGAACCATTAATAATTACAAACGCACCAAGTGTTCATTCTTTTTCATGGGGTAAAACTTCCGATGGTAAATGGGTCATTTTTGGAGGAAGAATAGATGGATTACATCAAAGACAACCTTCAAGTTCTTTTTTAGAAAATGATAATAATAAAAGCGTTTATGTGGTTGATCCAGTTGCCAACCAAACTTGGAGCACTTCTATAAGTGTTTTGCAAGCATCAATATTTGAACAATTGCAATCTACAAATCAAGAGTTTTTTCAAAGAGAAAACACTTTATATATTATTGGCGGTTATGGTTTTAGCGAGACTCAAAACGATCATATAACCTATCCAAATTTAACAGCCATTGATATAGATGAATTAGCTAATTCAGTCATAAATAGCACAAGTATCACATCTTTTTTTAGACAAATTACAGATACTAATCTTGCTGTTACTGGTGGACATTTAGGGTTCTTAAACGGTGTATTTTATTTATGTGGAGGACAATACTTTGAAGGACGCTATAATCCAATGGGGCCAAATAATGGGCCAGGATTTATACAAAATTACACCGATGAGATTAGGACCTTCCAAATCAATGATGACGGTACAAACTTAACTATAGCAAATTACGTAGCTCAACATGACACCAATAATTTACATAGAAGAGATTATAACATGGCGCCGCAAATATTCCCAGATGGTACAGAAGGTTTTACTATGTTTAGTGGTGTTTTTCAGCATACAGCAAATTTACCTTGGTTAAATACTGTAGATGTTACTGAGTCTGGTTACTCGGTTAACAATACATTTAATCAATATTTAAGTCAATACCATAGTGCTAAAATTCCAATTTACGACACCACTAATAAGGTCATGCATACCTTATTTTTTGGAGGCATGAGTCAATACAAATTAGATGCTAATAACAACCTAATTCAAGATGATAATGTACCATTTGTAAAAACAATTAGTAAAGTATCTAGGTTTAGTGATGGTTCAATGTTAGAAAGCAGTTTAGGTATAGAAATGCCAACGTTTTTAGGTTCTGGAGCAGAATTTATTCCGTTAAACAATAATCCTAACTATTTAAACGATGAAATTATAGATATAAATAATTTACAAGAAGGTAATACATTAGTAGGCTATATTTTTGGAGGGATTGAAAGTACCCAAGAAAACATTTTTTTTATAAATAATGGCACTCAAAGTTCAGCCAGTAGCCTAGCTTTTAAGGTATTTATTAATAAAACTACGTTGAGTGTAAATGAAGTTAAATTAACTTCCGAAAATATTTATAATCTCAAAATATTTCCAAATCCCTCAAAAGGTGTTTTTTCAATCGATGTATTTATTCCAAATACAGAAAAAAGCAAACTAACTCTTTATGATATTTCTGGAAAAAAAATAAAATCATTAGAAATTGAAGCGGCTATTGGCAACAAAACAATTCCACTAAACTTAGAAAAAATGGCCTCTGGAGAATATATAGTAGAATTTAGAAATGGTGCGAAAACATTAGAAAAAAGAATAATAAAAATTTAACTAATTATTTCATAATGTAACAAAAGTTACTATTTAACTTGTTTTAAAAAGCAATCTTTACTTAATATCTATAAATCACTTTTAGTCAGATAATCAAAGTGATGGATATCATTTTACGAAAAAAATTTATAAGCTAATTTCACAATATCAAACCAAAACAAATGTCTAAAATAGTCATTCTAGGAGCAGGGATTTCTGGTCATGTAGCAGCTTCTCATTTAAGAAGAAAGCTATCTAAAGAACATGAAGTTGTTGTGGTTTCTCCCAACAGTAATTACCAATGGATTCCATCCAATATTTGGGTGGGAATTGGTAGAATGAAATCTGAAAAAATATTATTTCCTTTAGCACCTTTATATAAAAAGAAAGGTATTGGATATAAGCAAGCAAAGGCTGTTTCCTTTTTCCCTGAAGGGGATAAATCCGAAAACAAACCTTATATATTGGCAGAATATGTTGTAGGAGAAAACAAAGGACAACAAGAAAAAGTTACTTATGATTATTTGATAAATGCAACTGGTCCCAAACTAAACTTTGAAGCTACCGAAGGCTTAATACCTGGAAAAAACAAAACATATTCTGTTTGTACTTATACACATGCAGACCATGCATGGGAAGGACTAAATGCGGTTATCCAAAAAATGAAAGCTGGTAAAAAAGCTAAAATTTTAATAGGCACAGGGCATTCTAAATCTACTTGTCAAGGTGCTGCTTTCGAGTACATTTTAAATGTAGAACAAGAATTACGCAAACATAAAGTGCGCGATATGGCAGAAGTAACTTGGATCTCTAACGAGTATGCTTTAGGCGATTTTGGAATGGATGGCATGCTTATGAGTTATGGCGACATGATTATGAAATCGAGTGAATTGGTTGAAATGATTTTTGAAGACCGAGACATAAAATGGGTAACTGGTGCAGCTGTAAATAAAATTGAAGATGGTATAGCACATTACGAAAATCTTGAAGGTGAATTCAAAACAGAAACTTACGATTTCGCGATGTTAATTCCAGCGTTTTCTGGTCATGGTTTTAAAGCTTACGATAAGAATGAAAATGATATAACAGAAAAACTATTTAGAGGTTTTATGATTGTAGATGCCGATTATACGGCCAAGCCATACGAAGAATGGACTGTGCAAGATTGGCCAGAAACCTATCAAAACCCAAGTTATAAAAACATATTTGCACCAGGTATTGCATTTGCACCACCTCATGCCATTTCAAAACCTAGAAAAAGTAAAAACGGCACAGATATTTCACCTTCACCGCCTCGAACAGGAATGCTATCTGGAATTACTGCAAAATTAGTGGCAGATAATATTATTGATAGTATAAAAAAAGGAGATGAATCGCTTCACCATAAAGGAAGCTTAGGTAATATGGGGGCGGCATGTATTGCTTCTGCTGGGTTTGGCTTTTGGCAAGGAAGCGGCGTAAGTATAACCACATTTCCTATTGTGCCAGATTTTAAAAAATATCCAGATTCGCATGGTAGACACTTAGGGAAAACCTTTGGAGCTATTGGTCTGGCAGGCCATTGGCTTAAATTAATGTTACATCATGCTTTTATTTACAAAGCAAAAATGCGACCATTTTGGTGGTTAATTCCGGAATAGTATAATTATAAAATTGAATTAGTCAATTAAAAATATAAAACAACAAACTCTAATGAAAAGAATTTCACCAAGAATGCGGTTTAGAATGATGAATCCATTTCTTCAGTTTTTCAAATTTATAATTTTAAGTGTAAAAATTATGGTAATTGTGGCTGGTGGACATGGAGGCACAAGAGAAAAGGCCAAATAGAACGATGAGGAAATTAATAATTGTAATTACTACTCTTAGTGTTTTAGAGGCTTATTCCTGTAAAAATAAAACGGAAAAAGAATCACCGAAAGCGGCTGAAACTGTAGTTTTAGAACCTAAAACAATTGATGATGGTCGTATTTCACTCAATTTAAACGAGATGCAGAAAAAACATCAATTGTCTAATATGAGAAGTCATTTGCAGGCTGTACAAGAAATTACAGCGTTGCTTTCTCAAGATGATTACGATAAAGCTTCAAAACTGGCATATTCAAAATTAGGCTCTACAACAGAAATGAAATTAATGTGTGCGTCTTTTGGAGACGAAGGCTTCGAAAAATTAGGGTTAGAATTTCATAAAAGTGCAGATATAATGAGTGACGTTTTAAAAAAAAGAAATAAAGAAAATTCGCTTGCTGCTTTATCCAATACATTAAATTATTGTGTGCAATGTCACGCAACGTATAAGCAGTAAAATATTGATTAGCTGATGTGGTTATCAGTTATTTTGGTTGGTTTGTTAAAGGCATTTATATTCAGTTATAAATGCCTTTTCTTATGTAACATAAGTCACTACAAACCTTTTATTTAATATCTAAATTTGATTAAATAAATAATTTTAAAAAAGATGAACAAAACACCATTAATCTCCGTAATTTCTATTTTTATATTAATGTTTTCACTAACACTTTTATCTGGTTGTAGCGATAATAACGATGATAACAATGATATTATAGAAGAGTCTTCAGAAGAAACAGTATTAGAAACAGATAAAACAGCATTACTATTTATGCTAGAAGAAGAAAAACTAGCTAGAGACACATATATGTATTTAGACAATATCTGGTCTATAAATCAATTTGCAAATATTCAGAAAAGTGAACAAACTCATATGGATGCGATTGAAAATTTATTAATTAAAAATAACATAGAATATTCATTATTACCCATTGGTGAATTTGAAAATGAAACACTTCAAGGTTTGTATGATCAATTTATAATTGATGGTAAAACAGATCAAGCTAGCGCATTACAAATTGGAGCAACTATTGAAGATTTAGATATTGTGGATTTACAAATACATATCAATGAAACTAACAATGTAGAAATAGCATCTGTTTTTGAAAGCTTACGATGTGGGTCTAGAAATCATTTAAGAAGTTTTGTTTCAAATATTGAAAAAGAAGGTAACACTTATACACCACAATTTTTAACTCAAGATGCATATAACCTTATTGTATCTTCAGATAGCGAAAAGTGTAATTAAACTAAAAACAGTATTCTAATGATGGGTGACTACTATTTATTTAGGTGATTGTTAAGGCATTCTTGAATAAGAGTGCCTTTTTTCATGTAACATTTGTCACAAAAAAACATTACTAGTTATACTATTTTTGTAATCATAAATTATTCAATTTACTTGATTTCATTATTACTCTAAGGGTTTTTAAATGAAGTATTAAATTTGGTTTTTTGTTAATTAATAGCAAATAAAAGCACTCAATTACTTGAGTGCTTTTTTTTTTGCAAATTATTTAATTTCTTATACTATCCTACCTGATAGATATCATTGCAGCAATTAGACTACTCAAATACATTTGGTTTTAAATTATTAAACCACAATGAATAAATCAACAAAAGTAATTCGAAAACCCATCATAAATTTTACTATAAACACAATCATGACCGTATGCATGTCTGCAATTATAGGAACTGGCTTTTTAATAAAATACACGTTAATACCTGGCCAAGAACGTTGGGATGTTTATGGGCGTAAAGTCGAGCTTTACTTATTAGGATTAGACAGACACCAATGGGGCATGATTCATCTTATTCTAGGGTTTGTTCTGTTAGGCTTATTAATAGCACACATTGTTCTCCATTGGAAGATTATAGTAAATGTTTATAAAAAAATAATCAAAGAACCTTTCACAAAAAAGATTGTGGCATTGTTTTTTGCAATTCTATGTCTTCTAATGATTTTATTTCCATTTTTTGTACAGCCAAAAATTGAATCTATTAATAAAGGTAACGGACGGCAAGTAACATTAGTTACAAACTTACAATATCAATACAATTAGTTTTGTGTCAGAAATAAACAAATAATGAAAAAAAATAAACATGTCCTAATATTTGGTTTTTTACTAAGCCTTGTGTCGATACTTCAGGCTCAAGAACTCAAACCAATTTCAAAATCTGAGGTTTTGAGTAGTGTTTCAGAAAATAACCAAAGCCTAAAGATTTCTGAAGAAGAGTTTAAACAAGCTAGAGCAGATTACAGACAGACCAACGCTGTATTTTTACCTAACATTACTGCAAGCCATACAGCCATGGCAACTACAAATCCGTTAATGGCTTTTGGTTCTAAATTAAATCAGGAAATACTAACGCAAAACGATTTTAGCCCAGCATTATTAAACAACCCTTCTCAGATTGAGAACTATGCCACAAAGATAGAAGTACAACAACCCTTAATTAATTTAGATGGCATGTTTAAGCGTAAAGCTGCTAAATCTAAAATGGAAGCTATGTCTTTAAAAACAGAGCGCACACAAGATTATCTAGTGTTTGAAGTTGAAAAAGCATACATGCAATTACAATTGGCATATAAAGCTGTTAATGTTTTAGAAAAAGCTTTAGAAGCTGCCAATGCCAATAAAAAATTAGCTGATGATAGTTTTAAACAAGGCTATCTGCAACGTGCCGATGTATTGAATGTTGAAGTACGCGTTACCGAAGTTCAAAACCAATTACAAACAGCAAAAAGCAACGTGCAAAATGCTTCAAACTACTTGTCTTTTTTAATGAATGATGATGCCTATGTTTTATATAAACCAACTGATGAGTTAACAGTTGAAACTTTTACTATAGATGATAAAACGGTTTCAGAAAATCGTTCAGATATTAAAGCGATGCAATTGGCTTCAAATGCATATAAAGCAATGAATAAAGCCGATAAAATGGCATTCTTACCAAGGTTGAATGCTTTTGGAAGTTATGAATTATATGACGATCAAATTTTTCAAGCAGATGCCAATGGGTATTTATTTGGAGCACAATTAAGCTGGGATCTTTTTCAAGGTTCTAAACGTTTTGGAAAAGCACAAAAAAGTAAAGCTGAATTTGAAAAATCAAAATTAGAATATAACCAATATGTATCGCAAAGTAATTTAGAATTAAATAAAGCGAAACGCGCTTTTTTAGATGCCGAAAACAAATTGAAGTTAACAGCTTTAGCATTAGAACAGTCTGAAGAATCTTTAAGAATACGTACTAATAGATTTAAAGAAGGTTTAGAAAAAACATCTGATTTATTAATAGCCGATACACAATATTCGCAAAAGCAATTGGAATATTATCAAACCATTTTCGAGTATAACTATACACAAGCTTACTTACAATTTTTAACTAAAGAATAAAAAAACAGTTTACAGTATTCAGTCGCAGTATTCAGTCAGTAACTAACAAAAAGATGATTATCCTGCAAGGTTTTAAAAACCTGGCAGGAATTAAAAGAAAAAACTCAATTAAAATGAAAAAACACATATACCTAATAACACTTATTACAGCGTCTTTATTTATTACAAGTTGTGGTAGCGAAGACAAAAATACTATTGCAGATAATTCGCCAGCAATTGCCGTGAAAACCAGCCAAGTAGAAGCTAATGGCAATAGTCCGTTTTTAAGTGCAAGCGGAAAAATTCAAGCCACTAATAGTGCAGACTTAAGCACTAGAATGATGGGTTACGTAAATAAAGTATACGTAAATGTTGGAGATAAAGTGCGTAAAGGACAATTATTAGTATCTATAAACAATGCTGATTTGCAAGCTAAACGTGCGCAAGTTAATGCAGGTATTACAGAAGCTACTGCAGCCTTTAACAATGCACAAAAAGATTACAACCGTTACAAAAACTTATTTGCAGATAATAGTGCATCTCAAAAAGAAATGGATGATATGACTGCCAATTTTGAAATGGCAAAAGCACGTTTAGAATCTGCAAACCAAATGAAGAACGAAATTAATGCGCAATTTACTTATAGCAATATAACGGCTCCATTTAGCGGAATTATAACTAGTAAAAATGTTGAAGCAGGAAATATGGCTAACCCAGGAATGCCTTTAATTAGTGTAGAAACACCTGGTAGTTTCGAAGTTATGGCCATGGTACCAGAATCTGAAATTTCTCAAATTAAAAAAGGATCTTCTGTAAATGTATTGGTAAAATCTATTAATCAAACCATAAAAGGAAAAGTAACTGAAGTAAGTACATCGGCTAAAAATACTGGCGGACAATATTTAGTAAAAATAGATTTAGATAAAACGGAAGCGAAAATCTTATCTGGCATGTTCACAACCGTTCAATTTCCTGTAGAACGTAAAGAAAAATCGGCCATGGTTTTAATTCCAAATGAAGCTATTGTAACAAACGGGCAATTATCTGGTGTCTATACAGTAAGTCAAAGCAATACAGCCATGTTACGTTGGTTACGATTAGGAAGAACGTTTGGGGATCAAGTAGAAGTATTATCTGGTTTGAATGCAGATGAAGCTTACATTGTTTCAGCTGAAGGTAAACTGTTTAATGGAGTGAAGATTAGTATTCAGTAGGCAGTATTCAGTAAACAGTCGCAGTATCCTGTAAGGTTTCAAAAACCTGACAGGTATTTATAACACATGAGTGAGCGCGTTAAGGATAGTAGTGAAAATCCTTTTTTTGCTGCCATATATGGCAAAAAAAGATTGTAACGGATAGCCTGTTAAAACGCCCAAAAAATAATTAAAAAACAAGTATAGAATCGAGATTCCCACCTTCGTGGGAATGAAAAAATAAAATTCAATGAAAGAAGGAATCGCAGGTAAAATTGCCAAAGTCTTTATGCAATCTAAGTTAACCGTGTTGTTAATGATTGTATTTATGGTGGTTGGTGTGTATAGTTCGTTTTTAATTCCGCGTGAGGAAGAGCCACAAATTGATGTGCCAATAGCAGATATTTTTGTTGGATATCCTGGTGCTAGTCCTTCGGAAGTGGAATCTCGAGTGATTAAACCTTTAGAGCAATTAATTTCAAATATTAAAGGTATAGAGTATGTGTACTCTACATCGATGAAAGAGCAAGGTATGGTGATCGTGCAGTTTTATGTAGGTGAAGATATTGAACGCTCTATAGTGAAATTATATAATGAAATTAATAAGCACATGGATGAGATGCCGCAAGGTGTTACTCAACCTTTGGTAAAAACACGTGCTATTGATGACGTGCCCATGTTAGGTTTAACGTTGTGGAGTGAGAATTACGACGATTACCAAATAAGCCAAATGGCGCAAGAGTTAGAGTCTGAAATTAAAAAGGTGAATGATGTGGCCATTACACATAAAATTGGTGGTAGAAACCGTCAATTGCGTGTGGTGTTAGATAAAGATAAATTGGCTTCAAGCGGATTAGATTTCTTATCGGTTTCAGAAATGATTAAAGCGAATAACTCTCAAATGAGCGCTGGAAGTTTTGATAAAAACGATACCGAATTTCTTGTAAATACAGGAAAGTTTTTAGAATCGGTTACCGATGTTGAAAACTTGGTAGTTGGTGTGCAACAAAACCAACCTATATATTTAAAGCAGGTTGCTAAAATTATTGATGGTCCTGAAGTGCCTCAAAACTATGTGAGCTTAGGTTTTGGAAAAGGCGGTGAAAAATCTTCTGAATACAAGTCTGAATATCCTGCTGTAACTATATCAGTTGCAAAACGTAAAGGTGCTGACGCCATGAAACTTGCTGAAATTATTATCGATAAAGTAGATCATTTACGAACTACTTTAATTCCTGATGATGTACATGTTGAAGTGACTAGAAATTATGGTGAAACGGCGTCTCATAAAGTATCTGAATTATTATGGCACCTTATAGGGTCTATCTTTGCAGTAACTATAGTTGTTATGTTAGCCATGGGCTGGCGAGGTGGATTGGTTGTATTTTTATCGGTTCCAATTACGTTTGCATTAACGTTGTTGAGTTACTACATGATGGATTACACCCTTAACCGAATTACATTATTTGCTTTGGTATTTGTAACAGGTATTGTGGTTGATGACTCCATTATTATTGCCGAAAATATGCATAGGCATTTTAAAATGAAACGATTGCCGTTTAAACAAGCCGCTCTTTATGCTATTAACGAAGTTGGTAACCCAACCATTCTAGCCACGTTTACAGTAATTGCTTCGGTGTTACCTATGGCTTTTGTATCTGGATTAATGGGACCATATATGGCGCCAATGCCTATTGGAGCATCAATAGCGATGATATTATCTCTATTTGTAGCCTTAACCATTACACCTTATTTGGGTTATATTTTCTTGAGAGAAAAAGATAAAAAGGGAGAAGAAGAGAAACCAAAAAAAGCTATTGAAGACACACTTATTTATAGAGTTTACAACAAGTTTGAACGCCCTTTATTAGAAAGTAAAAGTAGACGATGGATTTTTTTATTAGTAACCTTTGCTGTTTTATTGGGTACTATGCTTTTATTTTTCACCAATTCGGTTGCAGTAAAAATGTTGCCTTTTGATAATAAAAACGAATTCCAAGTTGTTATTGATATGCCAGAAGGCACAACACTTGAGCGTACTGGAGTTGTAGCACAAGAAATTTCACAATATTTATCAACGAGACCAGAAGTAGTAAATTACCAAAACTATGTTGGGACTTCTGCTCCAATTACTTTTAACGGTTTAGTGCGCCATTACGATTTACGTGGCGGCAGTAATATGGCAGATATTCAAGTTAATTTATTAGCAAAAGAAGATCGTACGGCACAAAGCCACGACATTGCAAAATTATTACGTCCAGATATTCAGAAAATTGCATCAAAATATAATGCAAATGTAAAGTTGGTTGAAGTGCCACCAGGACCACCAGTAATGTCAACTATTGTTGCTGAAGTTTATGGGCCAGATTATAACGAACAAATTAAGGTAGCCAATAGCGTAAAAAATATTTTGAAAAATACGGATGATGTAGTTGATATCGATTGGATGGTTGAAGACGATCAAACAGAATACCAATTCAACATCAATAAAGAAAAAGCCATGTTATATGGTGTTGCACCCCAGCAAATAACATATACGATGAGTATGGCATTATCAAATAGAGCCATTACAAATCTATATGATGAAGGTTCTGTAAATCAAGTTGGTTTAGTATTGGCTTTAGACGAAAAAGAAAAATCTACCATTACAGATATTTCACAATTAAAAGTAAAATCGAAACAAGGCAATATGGTTCCTATTGCAGATTTAGTGGATATTACAGAAACTACTGCTGCAAAAAGTATTTATAGAAAAAACCAAAAACGTGTAGTTTACGTGATGGCAGATATGGCAGGAGTTTTAGAAAGTCCGGCATATGCCATACTTGGAATGGAAGAAAAATTAAAACAAATCCCGTTACCAGAAGGCTTCGAGATAAATGAAATGTATTTAGGTCAACCAGATTTTGAAGACGATTATACTGTAAAATGGGATGGCGAATGGCAAATTACTTTAGAGGTATTTAGAGATTTAGGTATTGCCTTTATGGGAGCCATAATCTTAATTTACATATTAATTGTTGGCTGGTTCCAAAACTTTAAAGCACCAATTGTTATGATGGTTGCTATTCCTTTATCATTAATAGGAATTATTTTAGGGCATTGGATTATGGGCGCATTTTTTACCGCAACATCATTTATTGGTATGATTGCTTTAGCCGGAATTATGGTAAGGAATTCCGTTTTACTTATAGACTTTATCAACCTAAGAACTGCAGAAGGTGTACCGCTTAAACAAGCAGCTATTGAAGCAGGTGCAGTACGTACTACACCAATTCTATTAACTGCAGGAACGGTAGTAATAGGAGCATTTGTAATTCTCTTCGATCCTATTTTTCAAGGTTTAGCAATATCTTTAATGGGTGGTACTATTGTCTCTACAGTATTAACACTATTAGTAGTTCCATTGGTTTACTATATGATTGAGAAAAAGAATTACAAATAAAACCTAACAATATGAAATTAGTATTAGTTACAGCTGTAGAAGAGTATCAAAAAGAAGTTTTAGAGCTTTTCAAAAATGCAAATATTGAAAACTTAAGTAGTTCTGGTATTGATGGCTATAAAAATAGTTCGTCAGTATTAATGACTTCAAGTTGGTTTCCTGGCGAAAAATTTGGTAATGAGTCGCGTTTGTTTTTCTCGTTTGCAGAAGACAAAAATATAGATACGTTATTCAATTTAATAAAAGAATTTAATTCAAATTTAGAAACCAACAACCCATTAAAAGCGGTTGTTGTTCCTATCGAAAAATTTATATAAACTTAAAAATTAATCAAAATGTTAAATACATATTTCAGAGTTATAGTAGGTGTTATGGTCTTATTGAGTGTAGTGCTATCTGTATACGTAAGTCCAAATTGGATGTGGTTTACCGTATTTATTGGTGTTAACTTAATTCAATCAGCTTTCACAAAATGGTGTTTACTAGAAACTATCTTAATGAAATTAGGAATAAAAAAAGAAGGCGGAAGTTGTTCTACTTCTTAATTTATAGTTAAGAACTATCAATATTAACCAACAAGCAATTAATTCAAATTTAAATTGCTATTTTTGGGTATGGATAATGAATTATTACAGCAAAAATTTGCGCATACTCTAGATCAAGATCTAATTAACGAAATTTCTACAAACGGGATATTTAAAAGTTTTAAAAAAGATGATATTATAATAGATATCAATCAGACATTAAATTTCATTCCGCTTTTGTTAACAGGTGATATTAAAATAATAAGAGAAGATAATGATGGTAACGAGCTACTCATTTATTTTCTAGAAGCAGGAGACACATGCACCATGTCGCTTACCTGCTGTTTAGGCACCTCAAAAAGTAAAATTAGAGCAGTTGCCGAAAAAGATTCTACCTTAGTTCTTATTCCTGTTCAAAACATGCAAAAATGGTTTCATAGTAATGAAAGTTGGAGGAATTTCATATTACAAAGTTACCAAATACGTTTCGACGAAATGCTTGAAGCCATAGACAGCCTCGCATTCTTAAAAATGGACGAGCGATTACTTAAGTATTTAAAAAACATGTCGGTAGTAGATGAGACAAAAACCATATCCATAAAACATCAAGACATTGCCGAAGATTTAAACACATCGCGTGTGGTTATATCCAGACTCTTAAAAAAACTAGAAAACGAGAATAAAATAAAACTAGGCAGAAATAAAATAGTGGTTATTTAAATCATTTGGGCGCTACCACAAGGGTCGGGCTTTACAATACTAGTCCTCGCTCCTCCTGCGTCGGGCTGTGGGCTATCCTTTTCAATCCCTAGCGCAACTATCCACCATCAAGAGTACAAACCCTAACAAAGGGAAAAAATTATCTCACACAAAATCAACACGTTAACTATCATTAAGTAACCATTGTTACATAAACAATTAATCTTCAATGTAAATTAGCACTAAATTATCAGGTATGAATTATTTATTGGATCCCTGGCCGTGGTATGTTTCAGGCCCACTCATTGCCCTAGTCATGGCATTACTACTCTATTTTGGCAAAACATTTGGTATGTCATCAAATCTCAGAACTATGTGTACAATAGCAGGTGCAGGTAAGTTTTCAGATTTTTTCAACTTTAAATGGAAAGACCAACTTTGGAATTTAACGGTTGTTTTAGGCGCAATAATTGGAGGCTTTATCGCCGTTCAATTTCTATCAAATAATAGTGGTACAGAATTAAACCCAACAACAGTTATTGAACTTCAAAATATGGGTTTCAATAATGCCGGAGCAACTTTAGTTCCAAACGAATTATTTGGTATAGAAGCTTTATCATCACCAAAAACTCTTATACTTTTAGTAATTGGTGGCCTTTTAGTTGGTTTTGGTACCCGATATGCTGCCGGATGTACATCTGGTCATGCTATTGCAGGCTTAAGTAGTTTACAAAAACCTTCATTAATAGCAGTTATAGGATTTTTTATTGGCGGATTGATTATGGCTAATCTAATCTTACCTCTAATTTTTTAATATATGAAGGCTATAAAATTTTTATTAGTAGGTATGTTTTTCGGAATCGTTTTAGTTAAATCTGAAGCCGTTTCATGGTATCGCATTTACGAAATGTTTAGGTTTCAATCCTTCCATATGTATGGCATAATCGGAACTGCAATTGCATCAGGGATACTCTTTTTACAAATTTCAAAAAAGCGACATATAAAAAGTATAAGAGGCGCAGATATTTTTGTGCCAAAAAAAGAAGACGGGCTAACAAGATACATAGTTGGTGGTATTATTTTCGGTTTAGGCTGGGCATTAATTGGAGCTTGTCCAGGTCCTATGTATATTCTTTTAGGAACAGGTATTTGGAGCATGCTTATAGTCATAGCCGCTGCAATTTTTGGAACATTCCTTTATGGGCTTTTAAAAAACAAACTCCCACATTAAATGGATACAATCCAAATTTTAGGTTATGTAGGTGCGCTAATAGTAGGTTTAGTTTTAGGACTTATTGGTGGTGGTGGTTCTATACTTACCGTGCCGCTTTTGGTTTATCTTTTAGGATATAATCCAGTTCTTGCGACAGCATATTCGCTTTTTGTAGTTGGTACATCATCAATGGTTGGCACCTATCAAAAATACAGAAAAGGTTTGGTCGATTTTAAAACAGGATTAGCGTTTTCGTTCCCTTCGTTTATTGCAGTATACTTATCTAGACGCTATTTGGTTCCTGGTATTCCAGAAACCTTATTTTCAGCAGGAGATTTTCAGCTGTCTAAAGGTATGGGAATCATGATATTTTTTGCTATTATAATGCTTTTAGCTTCAATATCCATGATTAAAAAGGGCAAAGAAAAAGAGCTAGTATCAACATCTCAACCCTATTACAAAACCTTTATTCAAGCGTTAATTATTGGAACCATTACAGGAGTTATTGGAGCCGGTGGCGGATTTTTATATGTACCTGCATTAGTACTTTGGGCAAATATCCCAATGAAAAAAGCTGTTGGAACATCGTTAATAATTGTAACCATTAATTCTTTAATTGGATTTACTGGCGATGTTCAAACACTAGATATAGAATGGGCTTTCCTTTTAACGTTTACGCTCATATCAATAATAGGAATTGTTATAGGTGTCTTTCTCTCTAAATTTATTAGTGGAGAGAAATTAAAAAAGAGCTTTGGTTTTTTTGTATTAATAATGGCTATATACATCATTTTTAAAGAGTTAAAATAGTTTTAAAAGTGATATTAGTCACCAAACTAAATAATAAGGTTTTGTAATTTTGAATAAGAAGAAAAGTTAATTATGAAAATAGAACAAATATATACAGGATGTTTAGCACAAGGTGCATATTACATAGAATCAAATGGTGAAGTTGCTATTATTGATCCATTGCGCGAAACACAGCAATATGTTGATAAAGCCAATAAAGAAAACGCCAAAATAAAATATATTTTTGAAACACATTTTCATGCCGATTTTGTTTCTGGTCATGTTGATTTAGCTAAAAAAACTGGTGCTAAAATTATATTTGGCCCCGGAGCTGAAACCAATTATGATATTCACGCTGCAAAAGACAATGAAGAATTCAAACTAGGTCATATCATTATAAAAGTATTACACACACCAGGGCACACTCTAGAATCGTCGACATTTCTTTTAATAGATGAAAACGGAAAAGAACATGCTATTTTTTCTGGAGACACTCTATTTTTAGGCGATGTAGGACGACCAGATCTAGCCATTAAATCTGATTTAACAAAAGAAGACCTCGCTGTAATGTTATATGATTCTTTACGACAAAAAATCATGACACTACCAGATGATGTTATTGTTTACCCTGCGCATGGAGCGGGTTCTGCATGTGGAAAAAATTTAAGCAAAGAAACAGTTGGTATTTTAGGAGACCAGAAAAAAACAAATTATGCCTTAAGAGCAGATATGACAAAAGAAGAGTTTGTAAAAGAGGTATTGGCTGGCATAGCGCCGCCACCGCAATATTTTGCAAAAAATGCCATGATGAATAAATCTGGTTATGATGCCTTTGAAAGTGTTTTAAAACAAGGAGATACGGCTTTAAGTCCAGAAGAATTTGAAGCTACCGCTAATAATGAAGATGCGTTAGTTCTAGATGTAAGATCAGAAAAAGAATTTGTTAAGGCACACATACCAAACTCTATTTTTATTGGTTTGAATGGCGCATTTGCACCATGGGTTGGCGCTTTAATTACAGATATAAAACAACCAATTATTCTAGTAACACCAGAAGGTAAAGAACAAGAAACAGTAACAAGGTTATCTAGAGTAGGTTACGATAATACATTGGGCTATTTAAAAGGCGGTATTGAAGCTTGGCAAAATGCTGGAAAAGATATTGAAGTTATTGCATCTGTACCTGTTGATACCTTTTCTAAAGCATACAAAAATGAAAACATTCATGTTTTAGATGTTAGAAAAGACGGTGAATACCAATCTGAACACCTTGAAGGCGAACAGGTACAACATTTTGCTTTAGATTATATTAATGATAATATGGATGTTATTGATAAAAACAAAACCTATTATGTACATTGTGCAGGAGGCTATCGATCTGTTATTGCAGCATCCATTTTAAAAGCACGAGGGTTTAATAATTTAATTGATGTTGCAGGTGGTTTTGCGGCAATAAAGGATAGTGATTTACCAACTACAAATTATGTATGCCCATCAACCTTACAATAACTTAATAAACAAAAAAAAGATATGAAAAAAAACATGGGAAGTTTAGACAAAGGCATAAGGATTGTAGCCGCAATAGCTATAGCTCTACTTTATTATTTTAATGTCATTTCAGGAACATTGGCATATATACTAATGGCAGCAGCTATTATTTTTCTAGTAACTAGCTTTATAAATTTTTGTCCTCTATACACCATTTTTGGAATTAACACGTGTAAAATAAAAAAATGAAACTTTTATAACTGGTTTTCAATATCAAAAATAAAAGTTCCATGTGACCAATAAAAACCTAATAATATAAACACATGAAAACAATACTTGAAATACAAAATTTAAAGTGTGGTGGTTGTGCAAATACCATAACTAAAAAAGTTTCTAATGTAGATGATGTTTCTGAATTAGAAATTAATAACGATACCAATACCGTTTCATTTCAATACGAAAATGAAAGTACTTTAAATGAAGTTAAAGAACTTCTAAATAGCATAGGATATCCTGTTGTTGGAGAAAAAAATGCTTTAACTACAAAAGCAAAATCTTTTGTGAGTTGTGCTATTGGAAGAATGAAGTAATATAAGTATACGGTTGTCTATTAAATTTAAGTTGAATAACTCTCACTATTCAAATAGATTTTAGGCAGCCTCTTTTTTATATTATTTCAGCACTTAAACCAGCTTCCAAAAGCTTAGAACAGCGTGGTTTCAATTCTTTATACGCTCCTGTTTTAACTGTACATTTGCCTTTGTAATGTACAAGTATGGCACATTGCTCTGCTTGTTCTGAAGTATGCTCACAGGCGTTAATAAGAGTTTCTATAACATGATCAAAGGTATTTACATCATCATTAAACAGTACGATCTCATTTTCAGTTAGCACGGCTTCTTCAAGTAATAATTCTTCTGATGTTTTTTCTTTTGTACTCATAATTTTAATAACCTTGGGGGATTAAATACTTTACTAATTTATAAATTTTAACGATACCCAATTGTTTCTTTCTAATTTTTCTTCAAATTTTAACAGATGCTTTTCGCATTCTTTTTGAATCATTGGGATATCATCATTATAAAATCCGCTTAAAAATAATAGGCCGTTTTTATTTAAACATGATATATAAGTTGCCATATCTTGCATTAAAATATTACGGTTTATATTAGCAATTATTATGTCGTATTTATTTTCTAAAACTGACGCATCGCCTTCTATTACGGTTATATTTTTACAGTTATTTCGTTCTACATTTTCAAGACTATTTAAGTAGCACCAATTATCATAATCTATAGCATCCAGTTTTTTTGCGCCTTTCATTTCTGCTAAAATGGCTAAAACACCTGTTCCGCATCCCATATCGAGAACCGTTTTGCCTTCAAAATCGTTTTTTAATATATGTTGAATCATCATGTGTGTGGTTTCATGGTGACCAGTACCAAAACTCATTTTTGGTTCAATAACAATATCATATTTCGTGTCAAACTTATCATGAAATGGTGCGCGAACCGCACAAACATTATCTACAACTATTGGGTTAAAGTTCTTTTCCCATTCTGCATTCCAATTGGTTTGCTCAATTTCTTCAAAAGTAAAGGTGATTTCAAATTCATTTGAATTTAGAATTTGAATATCTTCAAGTATAGTTTCATACCACTCTTCTTTTTGAATGTATGCAGTTACACCATCTTCGTTTTCTACAAAGCTCTCGAAGCCAGCATATCCCAATTCGGCTATAAGAATTTCTACTGCTGGTTGAAGTGGTTGTACTTTAAAGTAATAACCAATATAGATAATATTAGACATGGTTTTATGTAACTATTTTGCGGATAAGCCCGCGTTAGCGATTGAAATGAAACATTTATGTTCATGAATTCTTTAATGAAAAATAAAATTGCACGAATAAAAGTCCACAACTATACCGATTTTTTATCGGGATAGTGAGGACTTGTAACCCTTCGACTTTGCTCAGGATAAATTACGAGCGCGACCCCGATTTTTATCGGGGTAACGCCCAAAATATTATTTAATTAAAATGCATTAACGATAGCAAGGAAATCTTCAGCATTAAGTGCTGCTCCTCCAATTAATCCACCATCTACATCTGGCTTAGAGAAAATTTCTTTAGCGTTACCTGGTTTACAGCTACCGCCATAAAGAATTGAAACCTCGTTAGCGACATCGTTTCCGTACTTATCTGCTAACGTTTTTCTGATGAATGCATGCATATCTTGCGCTTGCTCTGGACTAGCAGTTTCGCCTGTACCTATTGCCCAAACAGGCTCATAAGCTAACACAATGTTATAAAAAGCACTCGCTTCTAAATGAAATAAAGCATTTTTAATTTGCGATTCTACAACTTGCTCTTGTTTTCCAGACTTTCTATCTTCTAATACTTCACCAAAACAGAATATTACATCCATTTTATTTTCTAAAGCTGCATCAACTTTTTTTGCTAATAACGCATCGTCTTCACCAAAATATTCTCTACGTTCTGAATGTCCTAAAATAACGGTTTTAACACCTATAGATCTTAACATTTTTGGAGCTATTTCTCCAGTAAACGCTCCACTTTCTGCAAAATGCATATTTTGAGCTGCTACCTTAACTTTTGATTTTTTAGTTGCTTTAGCTACGCGTTCTAAATTCACAAATGTTGGAGCTATAATAACCTTAGTTCCTTTTACTTTGCTTTCCTTTACTAATTTCGCAACTTGTTTTGCCAGCTTTTTAGATGCTGATAAATCATTGTTCATTTTCCAGTTTCCTGCTACGATGTTTTTTCTCATAATGTTTTGAAAATCTTGATTATATATTTAAAGTATCTTTTACTTTTAGCTGTTTATATTCACTATTTGAACAAAAATAACTAATTTTTTATTGCTTTTATCAACTTATCATCATTAGCTTCAATAACATTAAATACAACGATTTCGCCAGCTTTATTTACCACCATATATCTAGGAATCCAGCTAATATTTACAAAATTTGCTAAATCGCAATCCTTTGCATTTGGTAAATAATAATGATCGCCAATTACGTTATATTTTTTAATACCTCTTTTCCATGCATCTTCTCCTCTATCTAAAGATAAAAACACATAGGCTGCATCTGGAAACTGCTCTTGTAAAGCTTTTACTTTTGGCATGCCTTTTATGCAGTCGCTGCACCATGATGCCCAAATATCGATAATAATAGTTTTACCTTTATGCTTATTTAAAATATTTTTGAATGGTATAGAACTACCTTCCACACTTAACAAAGTATCATTTAAAGCGGCTTCAGAAAATTGTGTGGGTGCTTGAGAGTCGCAACTAAGTACAGTTACAAATAAGGCTAGGGAGTAAATTATTTTTTTCATGTAGTTATTTTCAGTTTAGAAAAAAACCTTTTTAATGAAATACTACTTTAATTTCACCTTTGGGTCTAACCAAACATAGATTAAGTCTACAAAAATATTGATAATTATAAACATTACCGCTATAATTAACACCGAACCCATAATTACTGGTAAATCTAATGTATTTAAGGCATTTACAATTTCTTTACCTAATCCGTTCCAGCCAAAAATATATTCTACAAATACAGCTCCTGCTAGCATAGATGCAAACCATCCAGAAATTGCGGTTACTACAGGATTTAATGCATTTTTAACAGCGTGCTTTTTTATTATTTGAAATTCGCTTAATCCTTTTGCTCTAGCAGTTCTTATATAGTCTTGATTAAAGACCTCTAACAACGAATTTCGCATTAACTGAATAACAACAGCCAACGGACGTATACCCAAAACCACAGCTGGTAATATTAAGTTTTTCCATTTAATGTGCATGGCTTCTCCAAAGTCATCGAGTTCGTATAAACTACCTGTCATTTCTAAATTGGTAAAATCGTGTAACAAATATCCAAAAAACCAAGCGAATAAAATGGCGCTAAAAAACGATGGAATACTCATACCAAACGTGCTTAAAATTTGAATGGTTTTATCGAGCCATTTATCTTTAAACAATGCTGAAACGATACCTAACATAATACCTAATATTATAGCTATAATTATGGCTGATACGGCTAATACAAATGTATTTGGTAAAGTTTCAGATAATACTTGACTAACGCGTTTACCCTGTTTAGCAAAGGATTCTCTTAGGTAAGGTTGCTTTACTACCGCTGTTGTATTGCCAAGTGCAAATAGTTTTACTGCATTATATTTCCCTTCACTTAAAAAGGTATAATCTTCTGAATGATTTGAGTGAAATGAAACTGGAGATAAATCATTTAAATAATATAAATACTGTGTGGTAACGGGTTTATCGAATCCGTATTTTTTCTTAACAATTGTTAGCTGCTCGCTATCATCATTTTGTCCCATCATCATTTGCGCAGGGTCCCCCGGAAGCACACTAAATAAAAAGAAAATAACGGTAACCACTCCAAGTAATGTGAGTAATGCGTAGAATATTTTATTTAATAAGTAGCTTATCAAAAATGGTTTAGGTGTTTAACTCAAAAATGTTTAAAAATAGATATCGACTATTCATCCTTTAATTTAACTTCCACCTTACCTGTATAAAAAGTATGATTTTCAGCATTAAATTCTTTAAGTTGAATTGAGTCTTTTATAACATTTACACTTTCAATTTTATCTGTATTTAAAGCTTCTACAGCTTTTTTAGTAGAAGGTTCTCCGTTTACAAAATAAGCAACATCATTTTTAGAATTCTTTAACCCAACCTTAATAATATTATCAAAACTAGTATTATTTTTTTTATTGAATTCTTTTACTGGTTCTTGGTCTTTATAAACATACATAACCTTAATATCATCTTCATTTATAGCGTTAATTTGTTCATGAGTTGACAACTTACCATCAATAAATATAGCAACGTTTTCATCGTTTTTTAGAAGCTTTGGACTTCTTTCAACTTCTTGCAACTCCAAATCACCAATATCGTTCCAATGTACTTTTTGAATAACAGTACCTTTACTCAATTTTAATATTCCTGGATTAGAACGCACAATTGTTTTTAATGCCGTTTCATCGCAGAAATAAAAATCGAAATTAAGTTTATGATTCTCTTTAAATTGCTGTTGCTTCTCATTACCAGTTGCCGTCATACCTATGACCTTATAACCATTTTTAATCGCTTTATCAGACATCGCTTTTAGTTTGACAACTCCATCTTCTTCCGCAAAATCTAAATTATAAGCTACAATAATGATAAGGTTTTCCTCATCAAGCATTTGCTCGGTAAAATCACCTTCTTCATTCTCAATTGAGAAATCGTGAATTGGAGGTTCATATCCTTCTTTTATAACTTTAGTGTCTACGCCAATAAAATCGCCATCAACTTTTGGATAATTTCCATTTGTAGTAATTATTTCTTCTTTACCATTAATATTAAACTTCCAATAATATTCAACAATAGGATTTGGTGCATCTTCTGGAATGCTCATATTTTCTGTAATATTGGCTCCAACTTTATAGGGTCTAAAATCTATTATTGGTAAGTGCATAAGAACGTGATACCCCAACCACAAACAAGCAATAAAACTAAAAAACGAAGTAAGCACCAAACCAAATTTACTAAAGATTGGTTTTATATGTTTTATTCCTGCGAAAAGGATTAAAATCATCACAAGTAAAGCAACATCTTTGGCAAATGTTTCCCAAGGGGATAGTTTAACAGCATCTCCAAAACAACCACAATCTGTTACTTTATTAAAATAGGCTGTGTAAAAGGTTAGGAATGTGAAGAATAAAATCATCAATAATAACCCCCAAGCTGTTAATTTCGGTTTATAGCCTATTAACAAAAATACTCCAAGAAGAATTTCATAAATAACCACGAAAAGTGCAAACCAAAGCACAAAAGGCTCTAAAAAAGTTAGGTTTAAAACTTCTTCACTAAAATATTCTGATAGCTTAATTGAGAATCCTATAGGGTCAACTAGCTTAACAAATCCGGATATGATGAATAATACACCAACTATTATTCTCACAATTGCAATAACAACTTTCATTTGAAAATTTATTTTATATAGTTCTTATTTTATGACTAAATCGTTTATTCATTTAGATGAATCATGGCAAAAACGGCATAATTTATCATGTCTTGGTAGTTCGCATCAATACCTTCACTAACCAATGTTTTACCTTTATTATCTTCAATTTGCTTTACTCGAAGTAATTTTTGCAAAATTAAATCTGTTAAACTACTCACTCTCATATCGCGCCAAGCTTCACCGTAATCATGGTTTTTATCTTCCATTAGCTGCTTAGTTAAAGCCACTTTTTCTGTATATAGCTCTGTCGCTTCTTTGGTAGACATATCTGGTTGCTCTACAACACCTTTTTCTAACTGAATAAGTGCCATAACACAATAATTAATAATGCCTATAAACTCGCTTTCTTGCCCTTCATCAACCTTCTGGACGTCATTTTGCTGCAAACCTCTAATACGTTGCGCTTTTATAAAAATCTGATCGGTTAATGATGGTAACCTAAGGATTCTCCATGCACTTCCGTAATCACTCATTTTATTTATAAATAAACTTTTGCAGGTATCTATTACGGCATCGTATTGTTTTGAAGTATCTTGCATAAATTAAATTGAATTTTCCGTAAATTTCGCATAAATAATTAAAACCTTCAAGGTTTATGGTTTAAAGTTTTAAACTGATCTCATCTTAACTTTTTGTGTTTAACCGAAAATGAGATTAAATTTGTCCAGATAAGGCACTTTTTGAAAGGCATAGCATCGCTAAGCATAATAAAAGTAACGTAATATGTGTGAATTTTAACCATTTTTTAGGGAATAGAAAAAGTTAATATAAGTTCCATGTACCAACACCATACAAAACAGTATAAATGACAATTAATTGCAAAGGCCAGCTTATAGATTTATCGTCACCAAAAGTGATGGGGATTTTAAACATAACCCCAGATTCGTTTTATGATGGCGGTGCTCATAAAAATGAAGCAGAAGTTTTAAAACATGTTGAGCATATGCTAAATGAAGGCGCTACGTTTATTGATGTAGGTGCATACAGTTCCAGACCAAATGCAGATCATGTTAGTGAAGATGACGAATTAAAGCGCATCCTACCCATAGTTGAATTAATTTTAAAAGCTTTTCCAGAAACCTTACTTTCTATCGATACTTTTAGAAGTAACGTTGCCAAACAAACCATTGCAACTGGTGCTTGCATGGTTAATGATATTTCGGCTGGGTTACTTGATAAAAACATGTTAAAAACCATTGCCGACATAAAGGTACCATATATCATGATGCATATGAGAGGAACACCTCAAACCATGCAACAGCAAACCATTTATGATAATTTACTTAAAGATATTTTGTTTTATTTTTCTGAAAGAATAGCGGCTGCCAATTCTTTAGGTATCGTAGATGTGATAATAGATCCTGGTTTTGGTTTTGCTAAAACTTTAGAGCAAAATTTCGAATTACTTAATAAACTAGAGCTTTTTAAAATGATTGAAAAACCACTACTTGCTGGTGTTTCTAGAAAATCTATGATTTATAAAACCTTAGAAATCTCAGCGAAAGAGGCTTTAAACGGCACATCGGTCTTAAATACGGTTGCAATACAGAAGGGCGCTTCTATTTTAAGAGTTCATGATGTTAAAGAAGCTATGGAATGTATCAAATTAACTAGATTGCTAGATTAAAATTATGAAGAAAATAATATTTGTATTGATTATAACTGTTTTGTTTTCATGCGGGAACAAAAAAACACTTCAATTACCTGAGATTAGCCATTCTAAAATTACAGAAATACTAGATGTTTCTCCTGCCTATTTATTTTACGATGAAACTCAAAAAGATAGTGTAGAGTTAAATCGAAAAAATCTTATAAGCTCAACAAATTGGTTGATTAATGTAGATAAACGTTTAACACTAAAACAAGTAATTCCTCATATTAAATACCTTCAAGATAAAAAGGAGAATTCTAGTCATAAAAAAGAAGGCACTAAAAACTATTATACTTGTAATGATACGAATAGAAAGAATTTAGGTTTTGTTGAGTTTACGGATGTTACCTATCAAAATGAATCTCTCAATAGTTATTCTGGAATACTTTCCAATTTTCAAGACTCAAACAACTCAACTGCAATAGCATTTGATTTAAGCAATAAAATAATCTTTGCAAGTACATCTTTAAAAACTAAATTTTTAGAAACAACTAAAGATAGTATATCGCATTACTTGAAAAAATGTGATACTTTAAACGGAATAATTTTATTGAATTTTGATGAAAACTTATCTTTTCAAAACTACATTGATTATAAGTCAATTATAGAAAATACAGATTTAAAACAAACCAAAATCTCGAATAAAGAATTTATCTTTAATTAACCATATTTTACTAAATTTACCAAAACCCACGGCCATTGGATATTTTTAAAGACCTTTTGAAATTCACCCCTGTTGATTTCATAGATGTTATTTTAGTAGCACTACTACTCTACTATGCATACAAATTAATTAAAGGTACGGTTGCCATCAATATTTTTATAGGAATCATAATTGTTTACGGGGCATGGCGATTAACCGACTTCCTAGAAATGGAACTTCTAACAAGTATTTTTGGAGGTTTTATGAAAGTGGGAATTATTGCTTTAATTGTTGTTTTTCAACCAGAAATAAGGAAATTTTTATTAATGGTTGGCTCAACAAATTTTGGTAGGCGACGTAAGTTTTTACAAAAAATAAGTTTTTTAAAAACTGAAACTAGTGATACAACTGATGTCGATGCTGTTATTTCTGCTTGTAACAAAATGTCGATGTCTAAAACCGGTGCTCTTATTGTTTTTGAACGCAATAATAATCTAGATTTTTTATCGCAATCTGGAGATGAAATGAATATTAAAGTCACTCAACCTATTATAGAAAGTATCTTTTTTAAAAATAGTCCGCTACACGATGGCGCTATTATAGTAAGTAACAATGTCGTTAAAGCAACACGTGTGATACTTCCTGTAAATAACGAAAAAAATATACCTCAACGATTTGGTTTAAGGCATAGAGCTGCTATTGGTGTTACCGAAAAGACAGATGCTCTAGCGTTAGTTGTTAGTGAAGAAACTGGGCATATTTCCTATTTTAAAGATGGTGAATTTGTAGTTTTTGAAGACTCAACAGAGCTCAATACCATGATTAAAAAAGACTTAATATAATTTGAATTGTAAAAACTGTGATACCAAGCTAGAAAATTCAAAAAACTACTGTTTTGAGTGCGGTGCCAAAGTGATAACCAAACGACTTACATTTAAAAGTATTTGTGCCGAAATAGGCGATAAATTTTTCAATTTAGACAATAAACTCCTAAAAACATTTCTAGATCTTTTCTCTAAGCCTGATGATGTTATTGTTAATTTTATTAATGGCACCCGTAAAAAACATGTAAATGTTATACAATATTTTGCAATTTCATTAACGCTTGTTGGGATTCAAGTTTTTTTAATGAATACTTTCTTTAAAGACGCCATGAATATGGATGCGCTTTTTGGAAATAAAACTTACGGTAAAGACAACCCTTTCTCTCCAGAAAACTTCAATTATGAAGAGATAAATAATTACCAGAGTTTAATTTATGTTTTAAGTGTACCTCTATCTGCTTTTTCAACATGGTTTACTTATTTTATTGTTAATGATAGACGTTATAATTTCACAGAACATATTGTTATAAATCTATATTATTCTGCTCAAGTTATTATAATAAGTAGTCTTACAGGCATATTATTTTTATGTTTAGGTATAGACTACTTGGTTATTTCATCTTTCATTACTATCATAACTTTAATTTACTTGCTATATGTTTTACATAAAGTATTTAAAACGAAACTTTTAGAGAGTATTTCTAGGTTTATTTTAATAATGCTTATCTATGCTATCTTTTTCATTTTAATAATTATTTGCTCTGCAGTTATTGGTTATATAATAGCCAAAAAGTAAACAAAAGAGGTTTACAAAAATCCCAAACAACATAAACTAAAAGTAACCTTTTCTAAAAAAAATCAAAAAATAAATGATGACATTTTAAGCCTGTCTATATGTAGAGATATAAACCTATTTTAAATCTTTACTCATGCAAGCTACATCAAAAATTATTTTATGGTTAACCCTCTGTTTCTTAAACTATTCTTGTGGACAACCTTCAAAAGATAAAGCGCACTTACAGGCTAATAAAACCATCGAGCTTGATGGAAAAATCTATACGCTTAAAGAAAATGTTAATCTTACAAAACTTCAATCTAGCAAAAAAGTAGAGCATAAAATTATATTTCACAAGTTAGGCGACCCTCAAAGAAATATGGCAATGTGTTATTTACCATTACCTAGTGATTGGGTTTTAAAAAACAAACCAGATAGTGAAGGTGCACAAATTTTTGGTCCTAACGACACCAAAGTGTTTCAAACAAAAATTAATGAGTTTGTGTATTCTCAACTACCAGGCTACAACCAAATGTCACTAGAAATGGGAAAACAAATTAAACCATTACAGAGTACAGAGCAAATAACTAAACAAGTGTTGGTTCCTTTAGCAGCTAAAGAAGGCGCAAAACTAACAAAGCAATACAAAGTACCTCAACTAAAAGCCTTCGATGAAAATTACGAGCAGTTTGTTTTTAAACCATTACCCATGCAAAAAACGTTTGATGCACTTGCAACAGAATGGGTAAGTAAGGATAATAAGCGTGCTATTATAATAATTCGACAATATATCACTTATACCCAAGAAGCCTGCTATTGGGGTTACACATTAAATATGATGGAAACATCTGATGCTAATTTTGAAATAGCAAAAACCAGATATTTCTACGCTCTTGAAAACACTAAATTCAATCCGAAATGGTTGCAAACACGCTACATGGAAGATGCTCAAGAATCTGCTAGATTGGGAAAGTTGCATCAAGAACGCATGCGCGGTTTAATTGCTGAGGGTGAAGCCATTGTGCGAAGAGGCAGAGCACATAGCGCCATGATAGACCGCAAACACAAACAATTTATGGATGTGCATTTAGAAAGGCAAACTGTTTCCACAGGAAGTACAAATTATCAAGTTGATGCCGGTAGTAATGTATATTGGATAAACGGTAATGGCGAATACATACCAACGGATAATGTAAATTTCGATCCCAATTTAGACCCTAATCTTAATAACGAAACTTGGACAAAAGGAAATAAAGTCAACTAAAAACGCATCAAAAATTTAATAAAAAAACTATGAAAAACTTCAAAACACTCTCGCTAATATGTCTTGCATTATTCATGCTTAACTTAAGTTGTAATAAAGATGATGGGCCAACTGAAAAGGAAAAGCAAGGCGAAATTGCTGGTAGAGAAAACATAGACGTAACTGTTACTTTACCCGAAGACGCTAAACTTGGTTTAGGTGACACGTTTATTTATACCCTCGGAACAAACGCTAATGTAAATGCTCAAGGAAAAGCAACGGCTTCAATATTTGAAGGTAGTACCGAACTAGCATTTTTAATCGACTCTAATAACGAACCTTTATTAGCAGGTTTTATTTCGCAAGACAAAAATGAAATATCAATAAACTCTACTGCCGAAGTTCTCTTATATTACGCTATACCAACCTATCTTCAAGATAATCAATACAAAGATGCATATATAAAGGAAATTGGCGCACTCGAAGAGTTTACAACCTTTAGCGAAGGATTAACAGCTCTTTTTAAATCAAACCCATTGATGCTTAAAAATGGGTTGTATTCTAATTTGTTATTAGAGCAACTGGAATCATTGTCAAAAATTGAGATTATAAATATAGAAAGCAAAGTGAATGTCGACAAGAAAGATGCAAGAAGTGGCATTTCAATTGAAGATGTACCCGAAAATAAAATTCAAATTAAAAATAAATATTCACGAGATGGGCATGCTTTCATTTATAAAAAATCTACAAAAGATTTAAACGGACAAGAAACCATAATAAACTCAAAAGTTTTTGGAACCGACCAAGCCGATATTCAATTCGAAATTGCAAGAGCAGAACATACTGGACAAGATGTTAAAGCTAATATTAGAGTGTTATCCATAGCATGTCAAACCAAAAGATTTAAAGAAACCATATCTGAAGCTGTTGATTTAGAACTTACTAACAACCAATCTGAAGCTAAGTACGAAGTTACTATTATTGGTGCTGGAGGAAGTAATTCCAATAGAGAAATGACTAATGCTGAAAATGAAAAATTTGAAGAATTAGCAAAAAAAGCATTCATCATAGACTACTTTCTTCCAATTGTTTTAGATGTTGTTGGAAGAAAAAGCGAATTCAATAAATTGGAAGGTTCTAAAAACGATGCACTGTATGCCGCGGTTTTACCCTATCTTGAAAGTAACTCAACAGTGCTAGATTTAGTTTTTAACGGTAATTATAAAAATGCCATTGAAACCTTTTTAAACGATATTTATAGTCAAGGAAGCGGCTTTGGTGACGCTTTCAATATTATGCAAGATATTTATGATGTTTTAGCTGGAGATAGCCCTAACGCCTATAATTATAACATCACTGACGAACAAAAAGATATTGAAACTAAAATTTTAAACATCTTAAATGATGTTATGAAAAAAGAAAGTTTCGATTGTCTTAACTATTTTTTAGAAGATGCGAGTACTTCAGAATCTTGGACAGTTACCGTTGAAAAGGGAAAAGTAAAACTCGCACCTAAACGTGCTAACGTTACTATTCTTGCCAATAAAACTCAAGAAATAACAGCCATAATATCTCAAACCACCTTAAACACAGGAGATAAACTTGAATACGAATGGTCTACAACTACAACTTATGGTGGCGTTATAAATGACTTAAATGGAAATAGCGGCACAACCTTTACCTCAAATTTCGATAAAGTTTATTTTTTAAGTAACGCCGGCGAATCTCAATTATCGGATGGCGATAATATAGAAGAAGTAAGCGTAAAAGTATTTATTGTTAACACAAGCGGAAGATTTGAAGTTGGTACCGACACCATGGAAGTTAATGTTAAAAAGAATAATTTTGTAATAAAACCCAATGGAATAACCATAAACGGTAATACCTCGTTAAACTTAAAACTAGAACATAACGATGGCGAAACAACAATACCAAATAATCAATTTGATTACAAAATAATTTGGAAAACCTCTGGCAATTATGGAGGGTTTAAAGCAAATAAAACGTTGTTTACTGCTTATAATACCAATGCTATTGAATATTTATGCACAGATACCGATGTTATGATGGGTACCGAAGATTTTCAAGCCGTTATTTATGCAAAGCCTAAAGGCAGTAGTCAAGATTATGAAATCATAGCTTCAGCTGATGCAGTTGTAAACATTGATAACGACCCTAAAAAGAAATACTTTGTTTTAGAAGACACCTTTTATATCGTAAGACACTCAGATGATGTATGTTTCGTCTCTTACAACCCTATTGTAACAATACCAAGTGATCGGAATTTTTTGACAAACTCCTTTTTTGTCAAAAAAATAAAGAATGCCAAAAGTTATTCTTTAACGGTTGAAAGTGTAATAGATGGAGATGGTTATGAATATGGAAGTTGGAGTTGGGATTGGAATAATAATTCAACTCAATATGCAAATGATAGCGTGAATGCAACTGATGAAAACGGTGACCCTATAGCTTTAGAAGGTGATTTCGAGCTATTTATCTATGGAGGAGGAATAAACAATTGCGGTCCAAGATATGGAGAAGCCGTAGCTAGATTAGCAGCTACCCAGGCAATTGGTCAACTAACAGTGACCCTTGAATAAAAAAAACAATATAAAATGTTAACATAAAAAGTGTATCTTTCTGCTGCTATTAATAACTATGTCACAGAAAGATGCACTTCAAAAAAATCTAAATTATTTTTGGTTTAGTTTATATAAAAGCAAAATGAACAAAGATTAAAACTTGAAACAAAACAATAATCTCTAAGCCACCTCTTCCTGCAAAAACTGAACTTCGTATAAATTCCTGTAGTATCCGTTTTCCTTTTTCAGGAGTTCGGTATGCGTGCCCTGTTCAACAATTTTACCAGCATCCATAACAATAATCTTGTCTGCTTTTTTAATAGTTGCTAAACGGTGCGCAATAACAATAGAGGTTCTGCCTTTGGTAATTTTATCGGTAGCATTCTGGATGAGTTGTTCAGAATAAGAATCTACAGAAGATGTGGCTTCATCCAACACCAAAATACTTGGGTTAGTTACATAAGCACGTAAAAATGAAATGAGTTGACGCTGACCAGAACTCAACATTACTCCACGTTCTTTCACGTTATAATGGTAGCCATCAGGCAAGGTCATAATAAAATCATGAATCCCAATATCTTTGGCTGCTTTGTGTACTTGCGCCTCTGTAATCTCAGGATGATCAAGTGTAATATTATTCAAAATAGTATCAGCAAACAAAAACACATCCTGCAAAACTACTGCAATCTGAGTTCTTAATGACGCTAAAGTTACATCTTTAATATCAATACCATCAACCGAAATTACACCATCACCAATCTCGTAAAACCGATTCAGTAAGTTAATAATAGTTGATTTTCCAGCTCCAGTAGCACCAACAATAGCAACCGTATTACCAGCTTTTACATCAAAAGAAATTCCTTTTAAAACTTTCTCATCTTCCACGTAACTAAAGTGAACATTATCAAATTTTATATCGCCCTTAAAAGCTTCAGCAACATGCGTTCCTAAATCATCAATTTGAGAGGTCGTATCAATTATTTTAAACACACGCGTTGCAGCAACCATACCCATTTGCAAGGTATTAAACTTATCTGCAATTTGGCGCAAAGGCCTAAACAACATAGGCACAAACATGATAAACGCTACCAAATCACCTTGAGTCACTGAACTGTTTTGCAAAACCACATTTAAACCGCCATACCAAGCCACTAAGCCAATAGTAATAGACGACGATAAATCTGCCAACGGAAAAAATATCGAATTATACCAAACCGTTTTTACCCAGCCTTTTTTATGGCGTTCGTTAATGGCTTTAAAATTCTTTAGTTCCACATCCTCGCGAGTAAACAGTTGCAAGATTTTCATGCCGGTTAATCGCTCTTGCACAAAGCTATTTAGGTTAGAAACTTCTGTTCGTACATCTTCAAAAGCCTTTTTCATATACTTCTGAAAAATACGCGTAGCGTAAAGCAATAAAGGCATCATAATAAAAACAATACCACTCAACTTAAAATTCAAGTTTACCATAACGCCAAAAACAACAGTCATAGTTAGTAAGTCTTTAAAAATCATGAATAAACCCTGACCAAAAATATCGGCAATACGCTCCATATCTGTCACCGCACGGGTTATCAATAAACCAACCGAAGAATTATCATAATACTTCATTTTAAAACGCAGTAAATGGTCAAAGAGTTTCACCCGTACATCTTGTACCAAATTCTGTCCTAACCAAGCCGCATAATAGATAAATAACAACTGGAAAACTGTATTTAAAATCAAAACCCCAAGCATAAGCAATATGTAAAACAAAAAGTCTTTTTCAATCCTGTTTGTAATACTATCGTCAATCGCGTATTTGGTAATATACGGTGTCGCCGCACTAAAAATAGCCAACAAAACCACTAATAAAATGAGTCCAAAGAAAACGGCTTTATAAGGCTTAATGTATTCAAAAAGGCGCTTAAAAAGTTTAAAATCAAATATGCTTTCTTTCTTATTACTCATTTACTATTTTATATCTTTTGGGTATTCAACATCAGTTAAATATAAACCATGTGCAGGAACCGAAAACCCAGCTTCACTCCTGTTTTTAGATTTAATAATACTATGTAATTCATCAACCTCCATTTTGCCTAAACCAATATTAATCATAGTACCTACAATGGCCCGGACCATGTTTCTTAAAAACCTGTTTGCTTTTATAACAAAATGCAACTCATCATCTTTCACTAGCCATTCCGCTTGCATAATATCACAATTATACGTTTTTACATCGGTATGCGTCTTAGAAAAACATTGAAAATCTTTATAGTCGAATAAAATTTTCGCTGCTTCATTCATTTTATCAACATCCAAAGTCTGTTTTACAAATAAGCTATTCTCAAACGTAAATACATTTTTATTCAGAGCTACTCGGTACAAATAGGCTCTACTCAAAGCATGAAACCTGGCGTGTATATCTGGTTTTACCTTAAAAATATCACGAATAGCAATATCGTTTGGCAAAAAAGAATTCAGTTTAAAAATTAATTTTGGTAATTCAAAAACAGCATCCGTATCAAAATGCGCGAACATTTGTGTGGCATGCACACCAGCATCGGTTCGCCCTGCACCCATTATAGAAATTTGTTCTGGCAACACCGTCGTCAAAGCCTTCTCAACAACCTCTTGAACGGATATCGCATTTGGCTGATTTTGCCAACCATGATATCCCTTACCATTATAAGAAAGTTCTATAAAATACCTCAATGCGTTATACCTCTATTTAAAAGCACAAAGATAGACAGTTTTACGCATCTTAAAAAGCTAGGTATCTTAATTAAATATTAAAAGATATTGTGTCACTTCGAGTGTCCCGAATTTATTTCGGGATGTATCGAGAAGTGGGCGTTACCCGAAGGGTCGGGCTTTTCGTTGCAAGTCCTCGCACCTCCTTCGTCGGGCTGTGGGCTTTCCTCTGCAATCCCTAACGCGAAAATCAAATCACAAACTTTACTATTTAAAAAGTAACATCCAACCATAATAGATGGCTAAAAGCGAAAGAAAAATGATACCAAAATAAGTTAAAAGTTGCAATCCTTTTTTAGGTTTATCAGCACCAGGAAGATCATGACTCATAACATTCTTAAGGTTCATATAACCCACTATTGGCGCCAATACAAACGAAGTAGCAGTTGCAATGGCAAGAATTAATCCCATATTAGCACTTAAGGCATAAAGTACAATGATGCTAATAACAGATATAATAATGATGCCCGCAGCGTAGTATTTTTTTCCTGTAAATTTTTCATGTTCTTCAACAATTAAGCCGGTAATATCAATACCAACTCGTGTAACAGCATCAAGTGCCGTTAAGCACGTGCTATACATGGTCGCAAAAGCAGAAACCGCAATAAAAACGTATGCCCAATTACCTATATGTGTTGTAAAAAGGTTTATAACTTGGTCTGCAAAAGTTATGGCATTGCCACTTAATTCTATTCCAGAACCATAAAGCGTCATACAACCAATTACTAAAAAGAAAATAGCAAGTATAGCCGTTAATATATAACCTGTATTAAACTCTTGAAGCGCTTCTTTTAAAGAGGGTTTATTACTATCAACCTTATATTTTTCGACACTCCACAGACTTAGCCAGCTACTCGCCTCAACAGCTGTTGGCATCCAACCTATTAAGGTGATAAGAAACAAAACTCCTGTTTGGTCAAAAATCTTAGGTGCTTCAAAATTTTGAATTGGGTTTATAGGTCCTGCGTTAATTACTAGAACTGTAGTCACTAATAAAGCAATAAACAAGATGGGAATTAGAAATTTTAAAGACGTCTCCAAAACTTTATACTTACCAATAATTAGAATAATGCTATTAAGCGCAAATAAGCCAAAAGCAACAGGAAACAAGGCAACGCCTTGTATTCCAAAAAGGTTTATAAAAAGTCCGGCGGTAACAGCACAAAGCGCTGCAGGAGTTGCAATACTTGTAGCAAACGTTATAAATGCATACAACCACAAATACCCTTTACCTCTTCTATTATAACCTTCAATAATACTTTTTCCTGTAACGTTGGTATAACGAATACCAAACTCAAAAAACGGATATTTTAAAACGTTAGCTAAGAGTATTGGAATAATCATAAACCAGCCAAATTGCGCTCCAGCCTTTGTGGAAAGCACTAAATGCGAGGTTCCAATTGCCATGCTGGCAAATAATAATCCCGGACCAAGATTTTTAAGGAGCGTTTTGAATTTTGACATCGTTATTAGTCTAGTTTAAGAACTTGAACAAGTTCGACATTTTTATGAAAATTACAAAAACTGATATTACTTTGAGTTTACAAAAGTTTAACCCAAATATCCATAACTTTACCAACACAAGTATTTTTTTGAAAAACTAAAATAAACACAGCACAAGTGACCAAAATATTACTCCTATCTGACACCCACAGTTATATAGACAAAGACATTTTAAAATACGTTAAGCAAGCCGATGAAGTCTGGCACGCTGGTGATATTGGCGATTTAAAAGTTACTGATGCTATTAAAGCTTTAAAACCTTTGCGTGGTGTTTATGGTAATATTGATGATGCAGAAGTGCGTTTGGAGTTCCCCGAACATAACCGATTTATGTGCGAAGGTGTTGATGTTTGGATCACGCACATTGGTGGCTATCCGCCAAAATACAACCTTAGAGTAAGTGAGGCTATTAAGCAAAACCCGCCACGCCTTTTTATTTGTGGGCATTCTCATATTTTAAAAGTGATGCCAGATAAGAAATTAAACTTAATACATATGAATCCTGGTGCGGTTGGCAAACATGGGTTTCATAAAGTAAGAACCATGTTGCGTTTTACTATTGATGGTAAAAAGATTGATAATCTTGAGGTTATTGAGTTTCCGGTTAGGCATCCTAAAAACTAAAAGCTCCTCAAACAAAGAGGACTTGCTCACTATTACAGCAATTTGTTTTCCGAATTTCTTCTATATTTTTTTTAGTATCGAGTGTTTCCCTCCTTTGGAGGGATTAAGGGAGGCTATTTCTCCTTAAATATTGTAAATTTGCTGACTTATTAAAAAAACAGTAAACATAATTAGTTATGAGTCAAGTAAAAGAGAATGATACAGTAAAAGTACATTACACAGGAAAACTAGGTAATGGACAAGTTTTTGATAGCTCTTTAGAGCGTGAGCCTTTAGAGGTTACTTTAGGACAAGGAATGCTTATTCCTGGTTTTGAAAAAGGAATTATTTCTATGGAAATCAATGAGAAGAAAACAATTAATA
The DNA here is from genome assembly GCF_044594645.1 of Algibacter sp. R77976. Lineage (GTDB taxonomy): Bacteria > Bacteroidota > Bacteroidia > Flavobacteriales > Flavobacteriaceae > Algibacter_B. The sequence goes on along the minus strand of NZ_CP138989.1, from coordinate 1,939,404 downwards.
TTCCTGTAGCTGAAGCTTATGGCGAGGTACAGAAAGAATTGTTTTACGATGTTAAGAAAGAACAACTGCCACAAGATATGGCTCCTGAGGTTGGAATGGGATTAGCATCTAAAGATGAAAATGGTAGAGAAGTACAATTTCGTATTGCTGAAGTTAAAGAAGATCATATTATTGTTGATGCTAACCACCCGTTAGCTGGTCATGATTTAGTTTTTGAATTAGAACTTCTTGAAATAAAATAGTTGCCCATCCTAAATCCTTCCCAGAAGGGAAGGACTTGATCACTCCTGCAGAATAGTACCGCTAATATAATTACGAATTTATAGGTTTGAGTATTTCCCTCCTTTGGAGGGATTAAAGGAGGCCACAAAAAAAAACCCAAAGCTTTCACTTTGGGTTTTCACACTAATACTACTAAGATGTTAGGTTTAACGTAATCTATCAACAGATTTTACAAGTTCTTCATCCTTCTTGATGGCCTTATTGGCTAATGCCAATAACACGATAGAAACAATAGGGAGAAGCATCCCAATACCTTTCTCTGAAACCGCCGTTTCTCCAGATACATTTAGTGATCGATACACGAAAAATCCTAGTAAAAAAAAGTTTAATATGATGTTAAGTTGGCCCAGTACAAACTGAAGCTTCCTCTTTTTATATCTAAATATTGATATGATTGAATACAACGCTGATACTAAAAAAGCTCCATACACATAATTATTATCTGTGGCAAACACTTTTTCACCTGTATCTGTGATCCATAAATGGAAAACAAAAATTAGCCCTGCAGAAACTCCTGCAGCTAATAAAAGGTATATAGTTTGAATACGTTGTAACATATAATTTCACTTAACTAGACAGCAAAAATAATGGAATTAATATTAAAAAATAAAATAAAGTTGTATTATTGCAGTAATAATTCACAACAACCGCACTTACAAGCGGTTAATTCTTCAAGATTTTAAAAATCATTTTCAGAATTACTAAACTTAGTATTCAAATAAAATATTCAATTAAACATAAATGTTTGAAATTTCACAATTAAAAGAAAAAAAACTCGCTGATTTACAGGAGATTGCAAAAAAATTGAATGTCCCAAAATATCGTTCAATGAAAAAATTAGATTTAGTATACCAAATACTAGATCAACAAGCTGCAGATCCTAAAGCAGTAAAAGCTGTTGTTCCAGAAGCTACTGAAGCCACTAAAAGTGAAAAACCAGCTAGAAAACCTAGACAGCGCGTTCAAAAGCCTGTTAGAAACGAACAACCAAAAAACAATGATAAGGCTGCAGATAATAAACCTGCTCCTGCTGTTGAAGCAAAGGTAGAAGCTAATGATACACCAAAAGCTGAATCTCCTCAAAAAACTGAAGAGAAAAAGCCAGTACATAAGCCAAACCCTAGGCCAAAAAACGATGGTCCTAAAAAACCAAACCCTAGGCCGCAAAACAAGAATCAGCATAAAAACCAAAAAAATGGTAATGTAGATAAGGGTAATAAAGATAATAGAAACCGTTACCGTGAGCCAGATTATGAGTTTGATGCCATTATAGAAAGCGAAGGTGTTTTAGACATCATGCAAGATGGTTATGGTTTTTTACGCTCTTCTGATTACAACTATTTATCTTCTCCTGATGATATTTATGTATCGCAATCTCAAATCCGTTTATTCGGTTTAAAAGTTGGTGATACGGTTTTTGGAAATGTAAGACCTCCAAAAGAAGGTGAAAAATATTTCCCTTTAATTAAGGTTAGTAAAATTAATGGACAGAGCCCTAATGTGGTAAGAGACCGTGTGTCTTTTGAGCATTTAACGCCTTTGTTTCCGGAAGAAAAATTTAATATAGCAGAACGCCAAAGTACGATTTCAACGCGTATAATGGATTTATTTGCTCCTATTGGTAAAGGGCAACGTGGTATGATTGTATCGCAACCAAAAACTGGTAAAACCATGTTACTTAAGGATGTTGCAAATGCTATTGCAGCCAATCATCCAGAAGTTTATCAAATGATTTTATTAATTGATGAACGTCCTGAAGAAGTAACAGACATGCAACGTAATGTTCGCGGAGAAGTTATTGCTTCTACCTTTGATAAGGAAGCGCACGAGCACGTAAAAATTGCCAATATTGTACTTGAAAAAGCAAAACGTTTGGTAGAATGTGGTCATGATGTAGTTATCTTATTAGATTCTATAACACGTTTGGCAAGAGCATATAACTCCGTACAACCTGCATCTGGTAAAATATTAAGTGGTGGTGTTGATGCTAATGCGTTACACAAACCAAAACGTTTCTTTGGTGCTGCCCGTAATATAGAGAATGGTGGCTCACTTACCATTATAGCTACCGCACTTACCGAAACTGGTTCTAAAATGGACGAAGTTATCTTTGAAGAATTTAAAGGTACTGGTAATATGGAGCTTCAGTTAGATAGAAAAATATCTAACCGTAGAATTTTCCCTGCTATCGACTTAACATCTTCAAGCACGCGTCGTGATGATATTTTATTAGACGCCGTTACCGTGCAACGTATGTGGGTAATGCGTAAATATCTTGCAGACATGAACCCTGTTGAAGCTATGGAATTTATTAATGATCGTTTCAAGCAAACAAAAAACAACGAAGAATTTTTAATATCAATGAATGGCTAATTTGCCGTTCCCGTGTAGACGGTAAAACTAAAAATAACTAACTCAAACTAAAAAAAGCCTTAACATATCAATTGTTGAGGCTTTTTTACTTTTATATTTTGGGCGTTACCACAAGGGTCGGGCTTTCCGTTACAAGTCCTCGCTCGTACCTCGCTGTGGGCTTTCCTCTGCAATCCCTAACGCAAAATAATAGTATCAATTAAGCTTTGTGTGCATCATATAATAACTAAAAAAGCCTTAGCAAGAGTATCGCTAAGGCTTTTTAATATTTTTAAAATATTATAACTAATAGTTATTCAAAAGATCTCTGTACTCTTTTAAATCTGAAACATTCCCTTTATTGTTAAGGTTTTTCATAAGCGCAATTACATATTTAAGACTTTCTACTGGAGATACTTCATCATTAGTTTCAACAGTACCATCTTCTTCTATAGGCTCATCATCAAGCATTGGAATCATAAAAGATTCAGTTGCTTCTATATGCTCATAAGTCAACCTAAGTACTTTAACTACTAAAGGAATTTGTGCTTCAAGAGCATACGTTCTTAATTCCTTAATGTCTTCGATTAATGTATCTGTATTAATTCCTGTTTTATCAAGATTCTTCAGAATTTTATCAATTAATTTTATTGCTTTTTTATTTTCCAAAAGTGAGTAATATTAAGTTGTTAAGTAATAAATGCAAATTTATATTATTAAACTGTAATCTTATTAAAAAAAATCACAAAAAAAGCCTCTCATTTCTGAGAAGCTTTCAAATATCTTGAACTTTAAATAATATTAAAGTGCAGCAACGTGTTTTGCTAAACCAGATTTAAGGTTAGCCGCTTTGTTAGCATGAATAATATTTTTCTTAGCTAATCTATCTAACATAGATACAACAGAAGGAAACATTTTTTCAGCTTCTTTCTTATCAGTTAACTCACGTAATTTTTTAATAGCATTACGAGTAGTTTTGTGCTGATACTTGTTAACCAATCTTTTTGATTCGTTACTTCTAATTCTTTTTAATGCTGACTTGTGATTTGCCATTTTGTTTTTTTCTTAATTTTTTAACTGTAGCCCGTAGGGGAATCGAACCCCTCTTACATGGATGAAAACCATGCGTCCTAGCCGATAGACGAACGGGCCATTTTTATTTTGAGTGCGCAAATATAAAAACTATATTTTAAACTTGCAATACCTTTCAAATAACTTACAACGTTTCCATTGCGGATGCAAAAATACAACTATTTTTAAATGTCGCAAGAGGTAAATAATATTTTTTTAAAAAAATTTATATTCACCTCATTTTCAGCATAAATTAATATGCCTTCGCAAACAATACTCTACGCTTAGAAGGGTTTCCTGTATAAACACATTTCCCCGCTTCTACCTTTCCTTCTAATGGAATACAGCGAATAGTAGCCTTTGTTAACTCCTTTATCTTATCTTCAGTTTCGTTAGTACCATCCCAATGCGCCGAAATAAAACCTGTTTTTGTTTCTAAAACCGTTTTAAATTCATCAAAAGTATCTACTTCTGTAATATGTTCATTTCTAAAATCTAAGGCTTTAGTAAATAACGATTCTTGAATTTCTTTTAATAACAATTCAATCTTTTCATTTAAACCATCTAAAGCAACAACTTCTTTTGTTAAGGTATCACGTCTTGCAACCTCAACAGTCCCGTTAGCTAAATCTCTTGCTCCAATAGCAATACGCAATGGAACACCCTGTAACTCATGTTGTGCAAATTTTGCACCTGGTCTGCGGGTTGTTCTATTATCGTATTTAACTGTAATATGCTTAGCTCTTAAATTACTTGTAATTGTATTTGCAACTTCTGTAATAGCCTCTAAATCCTCGTCTGACTTATATATAGGAACAATAACCACTTGATTTGGTGCTAAACTTGGAGGCAATACTAATCCATAATCATCACTATGTGTCATAATTAGTGCGCCCATTAATCGTGTAGATACACCCCAAGAGGTAGCCCAAACGTAATCTTGTTTTCCTTCTTTGTTAGCAAATTTAACATCGAATGCTTTTGCAAAATTCTGACCTAAAAAGTGAGATGTACCAGCTTGCAATGCTTTTCCGTCTTGCATTAAAGCTTCAATACAATAGGTTTCATCTGCTCCGGCAAAACGTTCACTTTCAGTTTTTAATCCTTGTATTACAGGAATAGCCATAAACTTTTCTACAAACGTAGCATAAACGTTATTCATTAATTCAGCTTCAGCTACAGCTTCTTTTTTAGTTTCGTGAGCAGTATGTCCTTCTTGCCATAAAAATTCTGCTGTACGTAAAAATAAACGGGTACGCATTTCCCAACGCACCACATTGGCCCATTGGTTAATTAATAATGGTAAATCTCTATACGATTGAACCCAGCCTTTAAATGTGTTCCATATAATAGCTTCACTTGTTGGTCTAACTATTAGCTCCTCTTCTAGCTTGGCTTCTGGGTCTACGCGTAACTTTCCTGGTTTATCTGGATCATTTTGCAATCTATAATGTGTTACAATGGCACATTCTTTTGCAAAACCTTCTGCGTTTTTTTCTTCTGCTTCAAACAAACTTTTAGGAACAAAAAGTGGAAAATAGGCATTTTCATGACCCGTTTCTTTAAACATTTTGTCTAATTCTGCCTGCATTTTTTCCCATATGGCATAACCGTAAGGCTTGATTACCATACACCCTCTTACTGCTGAATTCTCAGCTAGGTCTGCCTTAACAACCAATTCGTTATACCATTTCGAATAATCCTCTGCTCTACTAGTAAGTTTTTTGCTCATATCTTTATTTTGGCACAAATATTGTGACTATGTTAAATAGAAAAATAGTTCAGCAAAACTAACTATTTTTGTTATGTTCAACAATAAAATTAAAGAGATATGCAATTTAACAACTACTTACAAGGAAAAGTGCCATTTATAGCCCTGCTTGGCTTACTATTTGGCTTGGTGTCATGTGGTTCTTACCAATATGTTGGTGTAGATAGTGATGGAATTTATGGAGATGCACCCCAAAATACTGAGGCGGTTGTTACAATTCCTAACGAAGGAAATAGCAATTATTATAAAAACTATTTTAAAACAAAATCTATAGAATCTGAAAACATAAATCTAGGAAGTGAGATTTTTACAGACATAGACACATATGAAAGTGATAATTTTGTTGAAAACGATACTTTACAAAACAATTACGAAGGCTATGCTGGCTGGGGTCAAGACAGTAATAGTGTTGTTATAAACTATATTGATAACGGTTGGAATAACTGGGGTTGGAATGGTGGCTTTGGCTACGGATGGAACCGATGGAACAATTGGGGCTATGGTGGATGGAACAATTGGGGTTATGGTGGCTGGAACAACTGGGGTTATGGCGGCTGGAATAGCTGGGGTTACCGTGGTTGGAACAACTGGGGTTACGGCGGCTTTTACGGTGGCTGGGCTTTTAACAATCCATGGGGATATTACGGATACGGCTATAATAGATACAACAACAATAGATTTAATAATGGCTTTTACAATAACAGAGGCTCTTATAATAGCCGAAGAGGTGTTTCATACAGTAATTCAAGAAGGAATAGCTATGCAGCCAACAATTCAAGTAGAGGTGCTAATAACAATAACTTAAGCAGACGTAGTTCTGTGAGCAGTCAAAATAGAACTACTACCTCTAAATACAATACATCAAGAAGAAGTAGTGTGAATAGAAGTACTACTTCTGCAACAACTAATAGAAGATTGTATAATCCAAATGGAACGCGTACAACTACAGGAGTAACAAGACGATCAACGGCAACGCCAAATTCTACTGTTAGACGATCTTCGTCAACAGTAACAAGAACACCGTCTACAAATTCCACGACACGTTCATCTTCGTCCACAGCTAGAAGAAGTTCTAGTACTGTATACAGACAACAACCAACAAGAAGTAGCTCTAGCTCAAGCTCTGCAAGAAGATCATCGTCTTCAAGTAACAGAAGTTACTCACCAAGTAGCAGTTCGTCTAGATCTAGTAGTTCTAGTTCTGCGTCTAGATCATCTAGCAGTAGCAGAAGTTCAGGAAGTAGCTCAAGATCTTCAGGTAGCAGCAGAAGACGTTAATAGAATTATTAAAGAAAAAACTATATATATGAAAAAGTTGAATTTATTGTTCATAGGTCTACTATCTATGTCTACAATTTACGCACAAGATATAAGTGATGCATTAAGATATTCACAAAGTGAAATTCAAGGGACTGCTCGCTACAGAGCATTAAGTGGTGCTTTTGGAGCTCTAGGCGGAGACATGAGTGCGGTAAGTGCAAACCCAGCTGGATCGGCTGTTTTTAGTAGAAGTCATGCATCTTTTACAGGATCTAACGTAGATTTAGAAAACAATACGAATTATTTTAATGGTTCAACAAACTCAAATACTTCCAATTTTGATATTAATCAAGGTGGAGCTGTATTTGTATTTGCTAATACGAACCCAAAAACACCTTGGAAAAAATTCACTTTAGGTATTGCTTACGACAGAACTGCAAATCATAATGATGTTTGGAATGCTGTTGGGACAAATACAAACAATCAATCTATTGACTTATACTTCTTAAACTATGCTGATGGTGTAAGACTAGGAGACATTTATTTACTAGATGGAGAATTTATTGAAGATGCTTATTCTGACATAGGAAATGCATTTGGTTTTGGTCACCAACAAGCCTTCTTAGGCTATCAAGCCTATGTGCTTGAGCCTGATGCTGACGATGACGAAAACACAACATACTTTTCCAACTTAGTAGACGGAAGTTTCGATCATGACTATTTATATACAAGTACAGGCTATAACGGCAAAATATCATTTAACCTAGCTGCACAATACGAAGACAATTTATATTTAGGAATTAACTTAAACTCACATTTTATAGATTATCAACGCACCTCATCATTACAAGAAGATAATGCAAATGGAGGCACAATAAGTTTTATTGATTTTGACAATAATTTATCAACTACGGGTAATGGATTTTCATTTCAACTTGGAGGAATAATGAAATTATCTCCAGAACTAAGACTTGGTGTTACTTACGACTCCCCTACTTGGTACAACATTGAAGAAGAGACTACACAATATATAAACTCAAATCAAGCAGATTCAGATATCTCTTATATTGAAAGTATTGTAAATATATACCCGCGTTACAAATTACAAACACCAGCAAAAATCACAGGAAGTTTAGCTTATATTTTTGCAAGACAAGGTTTAATAAGTTTCGATTATTCCAAAAAAAATTACGGTAACACTAAATTTACTCCAGAAGCAGATTTTACAGATGTGAATACTGGAATAAGCGATGTTTTAACTGATGCTTCAACGTATCGTTTTGGAGCAGAATATAAACACGAACAGTTTAGCTTTAGAGGCGGTTATCGTTTTGAAGAAAGCCCTTATTTAGATGGTATTACTGTTGGTGACTTAACAGGCTATTCTTTAGGTTTAGGTTATAATTTTGGGAACACCAAACTAGATGTGACTTACGACAAATGGGAACGTACTGATGAAACACCTCTTTATAATGTTGGCTTAACAGATTCGGCCACACTTAATAGAGAAAACTCAAACATCACACTTTCATTAAGTTTTAACATATAATACTAATTTCACAACAATATATAAAGGTTTGTACTTCACGTCCAAACCTTTTTTATTTTCACGTAATTTAAAAGCAAGTATGGAGACTAAATTGATTTCCAGCTTTAGCGAGAATGGCAAATCTAATTAGAACTTCAATTTGTTAAATTGAAGCATTCTTAAATTATTAATTATTTGCAAACAAAAAGCATAACAAAAAGTGAAATGCTTATCTTTGCAAATTAAATTTTGACTTATTAATCATGGCTTTTGATAGTAATATAGAAGATTTTGACGCATTAGGAGACGATCATATTGGTACATCTGAAAACACACCAATGCGTAGCGATGCTTTTAAATTGAACAACGAAGAAAAGATAGACATCATTAAGGATGATGTCCGTCATATTATGGAAACCTTAGGTTTAGATTTAACAGACGACAGTTTAAATGGCACACCAAACCGTGTTGCAAAAATGTTTGTTAATGAAATTTTCAGCGGGTTAAATCCTGATAAAAAACCAAAAGCTTCTACTTTCGAAAACAAATATAAATATGGTGAAATGCTGGTTGAAAAAAACATTACGGTGTATTCAACCTGCGAACATCACTTATTACCTATAGTTGGGCGCGCACATATTGCATATATTTCTAATGGAACTGTGGTTGGTTTATCTAAAATGAATCGTATTGTTGATTATTTTGCAAAACGCCCACAAGTTCAAGAACGTTTAACAATTCAAATAGTTAGAGAACTTCAAGAAGTTTTAGGGACTAAAGATGTTGCTTGCGTTATTGATGCAAAACACCTTTGCGTAAATTCAAGAGGCATACGCGATATTGAAAGTAGCACAGTAACTTCAGAATTTGGAGGAAAATTCAAAGATATGGAGACCCGTAGTGAATTACTTGATTATATCAAGTTAGAAACTAAGTTTTAAATATGTTTTCTGTTTAGTTGTTAAGCTGTAAAGTCGAAGTTTCATTCAGCTTTACAACTATTCGACCAACAACTAAAACATACAAAATGCATTTGTACTCGTTTGAAAAATTAGATGTTTGGAAAGAAGCTATTCAACTTTCTGTTAAAACTTATAAAACAACCGATTTATATCCAAAAGAAGAAAAATTCGGATTAGTTTCTCAAATGAGGCGGTGTGCAGTTTCTGTTTCTTCAAATATAGCTGAAGGCACGGCAAGATTAACAAATAAAGATAAAGCTCATTTTATGACTATGGCATATAGTTCAGCCTTAGAATTATTAAATCAAGCCATAATTTCAAAAGAATTAGGATTTATTTCCGAAGAAAACTATAAAAATATTAGATTTGAAGTTGAATCAATAACGAATAAGATTAATGCTTTAAGGAATCATTTTCTTAAAACGTAAACGTATCGACTCAACAGCTAACGACTTAACAAAAAAACAGAAATGCTTCTCTACAAAGAACAAAATATTAAAGTTTACAACTCACTTACTAGTAAAAAGGAAACATTTACACCAATTAACGAAGGCCATATTGGTATGTATGTTTGTGGCCCTACAGTTTATAGTAATGTCCATTTAGGAAACGTAAGAACCTTTATGTCTTTTGACATGGTTTTTAGATACCTTAAACATTTGGGTTACAAAGTAAGATATGTTAGAAATATAACTGATGCTGGGCATTTAGAAAATGATGCAGATGCTGGTGAAGATAAAATAACAAAAAAAGCGCGTTTAGAGCAAATTGAACCTATGGAAGTTGTACAGCGTTATACTGTCGATTTTCATAATGTATTAAATACATTCAACTTTTTGCCTCCAAGTATAGAACCTACTGCAACTGGCCATATTATTGAGCAAATTGAATTAATAAGTAAGATTATTGAAAATGGTTTCGCTTACGAGGTTAATGGCTCTGTATATTTTGATGTTCATAAGTTTAATGAATCACATGAATACGGAAAATTAAGTAAGCGTAAACTTGACGATTTAATTCATAATACAAGAACACTAGACGGACAAAGCGATAAAAAAAATCCGCAAGATTTTGCACTTTGGAAAAAAGCAGAACCGCAACACATTATGCGTTGGCCTTCACCATGGAGCGACGGTTTTCCTGGTTGGCATCTTGAGTGTACAGCCATGAGCACAAAGTATTTAGGAGACAAATTTGATATTCATGGTGGCGGAATGGATTTAAAATTCCCGCATCACGAGTGTGAAATTGCTCAAAATGAAGCTGCTATTGGTGTTAGCCCAGTTAATTATTGGATGCATGCTAATATGTTAGAACTGAATGGGCAACGTATGTCTAAATCTACTGGAAACACAGTTAATCCAGATGAATTATTATCTGGCAATAACACATTTTTTAGTAAAGCTTATTCGCCAAGTGTTATTAGATTTTTCAATGCGCAAGCTTCTTACCGAAGTGTGTTAGATTTAACAGATGAAGGCTTACTAGCTAGCGAAAAAGGGTATTATAGATTGATGGATGCTGTAAATTTATTAGATAATTTAAAGGCATCCTCTACATCATCTTTAGATATTCCAGCATGGAAACAAACATGTTACGATGCGATGAACGACGATTTTAATTCACCAATTTTAATCGCTCATTTATTTGAAGCTGCAAAATATATTAATCAGGTTAAAGATGGTTCTGAAACTTTAAATAGTGAGGATTTAACACTTCTAAAAACAACCATAAACAATTTTGTTTATGATGTTTTAGGTCTTGAAAACACAACAAATAATGATTCTGGAACCGATAAACTTTCTGGCGCCGTTGATGTTTTAATTCGATTAAGACAAGATGCCAGAGCAAACAAAGATTTTGCCATGTCTGATAAAATTCGTGATGAATTGGCAGAAGTTGGTATTCAGCTTAAAGATGGTAAGGACGGGACGACGTTCTCGACTAATTAGTTTGTCGTAGAGTCGGTTTTTGTTAAGTTGTTTTAGTTTACTTCGACTTAACAACTAAACTGCATACAACTTAACAAATGAAAAAACTACTCATAGCACCGTTTTTGTTTTTGATAAAAGTGTACCAAACATTTATATCGCCATTTACACCTGCTACTTGTAGATACACCCCAACATGTTCACATTACAGTAAAGAAGCTTTACAAAAACATGGTTTATTTAAAGGTGGCTGGCTGGCAATAAAGCGTATTTTTAGCTGTCATCCATGGGGCGGTTCCGGTTATGATCCTGTTCCTGATAAGGATGACAACTAAAAATGCCAATGCGCCAGCTCGCCCGCTCGCTAAAAATGTACACCGCACATTTTCTTAACACTCCATCGCTTTGGCTCGGTTCTGGTTATGACCATAACTAATAGGGATGATAACTGAAAATATATGTAATACGTATTTTATAAAAAAATCAATAAAAATAATGTCAAAATTAAAAACTCAAACTGACGCTAAAATTGAAGCGGGAAGACAAGCTAAACCTGAATTCATGAAAGGTGTTGACGATGTAATTAGTAAAGCTAAAGCTTTTGAACAAGGAAGTGATGCTATTAAAATTGGACAAAAAGCGCCAAATTTTGAGCTACCTAATCAAGAAGGGAAACCTATATTATTAGCGACTCTATTAGAACAAGGACCAGTTGTTGTTACATTTTATCGAGGTGATTGGTGCCCGTATTGCAATTTACAGCTTAGAGCTTTGCAAGCAAAACTAAATGATATTCATGCACTCGGCGCTACATTAGTTGCTATCAGCCCGCAAGTCCCAGACGGATCTTTAACAGAAAGTGAAATAAGCAAAATGGAATTTATTGTACTATCCGACCAAGATGCAAAAGTAGCACAACAATACGGGGTTGCATGGGAAGTTCCAGAATTTTTAATGGAACATATGCGTGTTGACAGAGGGCTTAATCTAGACAAAGTTAATAATGGTAATGGTGCAATCTTACCTATTCCCGCTACATTTATTTTGAACACCAACAGCGTTGTTACATGGAACTATGTTAATGTTGATTACAGAACACGCTCTGAACCTGATGAGATTATTGAAGCTTTAAAAAATATGTCTTAAAAAATTCCATATTTCAAGGATTTGATTTAATAAAAAAAGCTCAACAAACTATATGGTTATTTAGTTTGTTGAGCTTTAAATTTGTTGTCTAAATGATTATTTGCGACTTAATAATTATGATTTTAAATTAGACTTCTAGATTTTCAATTTGTATAATTTTTGTACATTAATACCTTAAAACCAATCAATATGAAATTAAGATGTCCGCTTATCTTAAGTCTTACAGCGCTATTATTATTTCTTACTTCTTGCTCTAGTGAAAAAAAAGAATTTGCCACTATGCTTATTTATGGTGGAACAATTTATACTGTGGACTCCACTCAAACTACTGTAGAAGCAGTAGCTACAAAAAATAATATGATTCTTTTTGCTGGAAGCCTTTTGGAAGCTGAACAATTTAAAAATAAAGAAACAGAACTCATTAATTTAGAAGGCAAAACAATGACACCTGGATTAATTGAAGGACATGGTCATTTTCTGGGCTTAGGCTATAATGAATTAAATCTAGATTTGATGGGCACAACAAGCTATCAAGAAATTGTAGATGCCGTAGCAGAGCGTGTAAAAACTGCCAAACCTGGAGAATGGATTTTGGGTAGAGGATGGCATCAAAGCAAATGGGATTCTATGCCTGTTGGAACAGTCAAGGGGTTTCAAACACATCATAGACTAAGTGAGATATCACCAGACAATCCAGTTTACTTAAGTCACGCTAGTGGTCATGCAGGGTTTGCGAATTCCAAAGCCATGGAAATTGCTGGATTGCAAACTTTAGCAAAAGAGGGCATTAAAGATTTTGGTACAAAAGGAGGAGAAGTTATAGTAGATGAATTTGGCAGGCCAACTGGAATTTTTAACGAAAATGCCCAATCTTTAATTTATAAGCATATACCAGACGAGACAGTTGAAAATGAAGATCAGGCTTTTAAACTAGCTATTGAAGCTTGTCATAAAAATGGCATTACAAGTTTTCATGATGCCGGTATACCAAAGACGACTATTGCATTATATGAAAAAATGAAATCGAAGGGTAAAATGAATACCAGGATTTATGCAATGCTTGCAGGCTGGGATAAAGAATTACTTGAAGAGTGGTATTCCAAAGGTCCTTTAGTAGATCCTGATCATTTACTTACTATACGGTCTGTAAAATTACATTGTGATGGTGCGTTAGGCTCTCGCGGAGCCTGGCTACTAGAACCTTATACGGATAGGCCAGATCATTTTGGTCATGAAACCCTACCAATGGATTTTGTAGAAAAAACAGCTTTATCTGGTCTTAAAAATGGTTTTCAAGTATGTTCTCATGCAATTGGTGATCGTGCAAATAAAGAAATTCTTGATAGGTATGAAATCGCATTTAGCGAAATGCCAGAGAAAACCAAAGATCATAGGTTTAGAATAGAACATGCACAACATCTGCACCCTGATGACATACCTCGTTTTTCAAAATTAGGTATCATTCCTGCAATGCAAGCTATACACATGTCTTCTGATAGACCTTGGGCGATTGACCGGCTAGGAGAAAAACGTATTAAAGAAGGCGCTTACATGTGGCAAGCTTTACTTAAAAGTGGCAGCCCCATAATTAATGGAACTGATGTCCCTGTAGAACCTTTAAACCCAATAGCTAGTTTTTATGCTAGCGTAAGCCGAAAAACTTTAAAAGGAACGCCAGATGGCGGCTATGAACCTGAACAAAAAATGACACGAGAACAAGCCTTGAAATCTTATACTTTAGATGCTGCTTATGGTGCCTTCGAGGAAAACATTAAAGGCTCGATAACCAAAGATAAATTAGCTGATTTCACTATTTACAATCAAGATTTAATGACTGTAAATGAAAATATTATTTTAAACACAGAAGTTGTTATGACTATTTTTGATGGCAAAATAGTTTATTCTAAGCAAGACTAATTCTATTTTTTCGGAATAGCCTTAAAAATTTATAAAACAAAATCAGAGTACGTTTAGTTATAACCGACTAAAAGAAACAAAAAAGCTCAACAAACTAAATATACATTTAGCTTGTTGAGCTTTAATTTAGATTAACTAAAGCATTATAACCTACTTAACAATTCAGCCTTTTTGTTTTCAAACTCTTCAACAGATAAAATAGATTTATCCTTTAAGGCAGCTAATTTTTCTATTTTAACAAAAATATCTTCCTCGAAATCTGTATTATTTATTCCAGTATTAACAGGCTCTTTAGTTTGATCAACAAAATCAGGCTCTTGTTGATTACTTACAACATTTTCAACCTGTTGTTGTTCTTGAATGGGGTTAGATACTTCTTTACCTCCTGAAACAATGGGTAAGGTATTTAAATCTACATTACCATATTGACTAGTAAACGAAACAGAATAATTTCCGCCTTGTTGTTGTCCTACTCCACCTATTTGATTATCGAGTGTATCAAAAACTGTTACTTTTCCGTTTTGTTGAATAGCTAATCTTCTAATATTATTAAAAATAGCATAACTGGTATTGTTTTGACTTCCGGTAGAATTAGGAGCCCCTAAATCGCCCCACCAATTACCACTAAATCCAGATTGAAACCCGCTTTGATTATGGTTTTTTGGTTTTGGCAATGGTTTATATTGAATAGCGCCTTGATTTATCAAATTTGACAACTCAATACAAAGTCCATCTACAGTAGCTTTAAGTTGATAATTAAACATATCGCCTACCATAGTCATACCACCTTGCATCCATTGACCACCTCCGCCTAACTCCGGAATATTAAATTGAGCCATGGTGCCATTACTCGCCATAAGGTTATAGGTTAAATCTGTAACCGCATTAACACTTATGCCATATCTATTTGCTACATCCGTTATGTTTTGAAAACTAACATCTGTAAATATTGCATTCATAATTTATCTTTTTATAAAATTTAAAAAAATAGTAATCTACTAATTTTGCGCAAAGGTAGTCTTTAACAAAACAAACCATGCATTTTAAGTTACTGATTTTGTGAAATTTAATAAAAATTAAAAACGTGAATTCGAGCCTCCATTTTAGTAAAAATTCTAAAAACAAAAACGTCTTATTTTTTCGGTATCTCTTTCAAAATCTCCAAAACAAAATTCCAATATTTTTGAACAGATGATATTTGAGCGCGCTCGTCTGGAGAGTGAGCACCTTTAATATTTGGACCGAAACTTATCATATCCATATCTGGATAATTTTGTCCAAGAATACCACATTCTAATCCTGCATGGCAAGCAGCTACATGCGGTTTTTCGCCGTTTAAATCTTCATAAAGTTTTTCCATAACTTTTAGAATTGGAGAATCCATATTTGGTGTCCACCCTGGATAATCTCCAGAACAATCAACCTCACAACCGGTTAACTCAAAAGTTGAGCGTAGTGTATTTGCTAAGTCTACTTTAGAACTCTCTACCGATGATCTCACTAAGCATCCAATTTTAACCTTACCATTTTTAACGATTACGCGGGCTACATTGTTTGATGTCTCCACTAATTCCGGAATATCGGCACTCATTCTATACACGCCGTTTAAAGCAGCATATATGGCTCTTGTTAAGCCTTCTTGCACACCTAAGTCCATGATTTTTTCTGGAGTATCTATTTTAGAAACTGTAATTTCTAAATCGGGTTCCATAGTCCTTAATTCCTTTTTTATTGTGGTAGACTGTAATGCCATTTCTAATAGAAAAGCATCTTCATGAATAGCATCAATAGCGACAATAGCATTGCTTTCTCTTGGAATGGCGTTTCTTAAACTTCCACCATCAATTTCAGAAATTCGTAATCCGAAGTTTTCAAAACCATCAAACAACACGCGGTTCATTATTTTATTGGCATTACCTAAACCTTCGTGAATTTGCATTCCTGAATGTCCGCCTTGTAAACCTTTCACAGCAACTTTATAACCTATTTTAAATTCTGGAGTTTCTTCTTCTTGGTAAGTTCTTGTTGCCGTAACATCAATACCACCTGCACAGCCTACGCCTATTTCGTCATCTTCTTCGGTATCTAAATTTAACAGAATTCCTCCAGAAAGCAAACCGCCTTTTAATCCCATAGCTCCTGTCATTCCTGTTTCTTCATCTATTGTAAATAAAGCTTCGATTGCTGGATGCGGAATATCTGTACTTTCTAGAATAGCCATAATGGTGGCAACGCCTAAACCATTATCTGCGCCTAAGGTTGTTCCTTTTGCTTTTACCCAATCGCCTTCAACGAACATCTCGATACCTTGCGTATCGAAATCGAAAACGGTATCACCATTTTTTTGATGTACCATATCTAAATGCGATTGCATAACTACAGTTGTTCGGTCTTCCATGCCCGTAGTTGCAGGCTTTTTAATAATAACATTACCAACCTCGTCCTCAATGGTTCCTAAACCTAAGTTTTTACCGAAATCTTTCATAAATGCAATAACGCGTTCTTCTTTTTTTGAAGGTCGTGGTACAGCGTTTAAATCGGCGAATTTATTCCAAAGGGCTTGTGGTTGTAGTTGTCTTATATCTGAATTCATGATGCAATTTTATTGTTGTTTCAAAGGTAGCAAAAATAGACAGAATTTGGCAGTTACTCCTGATTGAAACGGCATCCTTTTTTTGAGGCACGAAAAAAAAAGATATAGTGGAAAGCAGGAAGAAACCTTAATAGATTTACAACTACCATAGGGTACAAATTTTTATTACTTTTGATATATGCTGAAAAAGAAAAAAACGATTATTGCGTTATCACTAATTCCGCAATTTTTATTAATAAAATTACTTGCTAATTACCCTGAGTTTGTTGAGCAATACTACAGTAATGGCTTATACCCTATAATTTCTAAAATTTTAAGGTTTACATTGGGTTGGTTGCCGTTTTCGTTTGGAGATTTAGTGTATACTTTTGCTGGAATTTATATAATAAGATGGTTTTACAAAAACAGAAAACGTTTACGAAAAGACACTAAACATTGGCTGATAGATATTTTTGCCGCAGTTGCAATAATTTATGGTGCGTTTCATTTATTTTGGGGTTTAAATTACCACCGTTTGCCGTTACATAAAAGTTTGAATTTAGAGCGTGATTATACTACGGAACAGTTAGTAAATACAACTAAAGCATTGATAGAGAAATCGAATAATTTGCATGCCGAACTTTCTATTAATGACACAATAAAAGTTGATATACCGTTTAGTAAATCTGAAATTTTTAAAATGACACATTCGGGATATGATAATTTAATGGATCGTTTTCCGCATTTTAAATACCACCCAGTAAGTTTAAAAAAATCGCTATACAGTTACCCGCTAACCTATATGGGTTTTAGCGGTTATTTAAATCCGTTGACTAATGAAGCGCAGGTTGATGGTTTAATTCCTACTTTTAAATACACTACAACATCGGCACATGAAATTGCTCACCAATTAGGCTATGCTGCCGAAAACGAGGCTAATTTTATTGGTTTTATGGCAACAACAAGTAACGATAATATTTATTTTAAATACACAGGCTATACCTTTGCTTTACGCTTTTGCTTGAATGAAATTTATAGGCGAGATGAGGCTCTTTATGAAAACATAATTGAGACCGTTAATACTGGGATTTTAAAAAACTATAAAGAGGTTCGAGATTTTTGGGAGGCTCATGAAAACCCTGTTGAACCTTTTTTTAAAATATTTTATGGTAATTTTTTAAAAGCCAATAAACAAAGTAAAGGTATGCAGAGTTACAATTATGTGGTGGCGCTAGTTGTTAATTACTATGAAAACACCCTTTAACGCTTTATAATTAAGGCTCGTAATATTAAGCCTTTGTTAATTGTTAAACATTTCCCATTCTTTCTGTAATGTTTTAAAAATTTGTATTTTAGATCACTTAAACGGATTGACGTTATGAAACCAGTATTAATAATTCTTGCTCTTTTTTTGTGTAATCAATCATTTTCACAACAAATTAATAATGAAGATACTGAGCTTCCTGCATTAATTACATTGAAATATCCTAATATTAAAGAAGCCTTAATCAAAAAAAATAGTTTGAATAATGACTCTTTTTTATTTCTTGATACAAACAGTTCGCTAAGCACAAATTTCACTAAAGAAAATGGGCGACATATAAATAGGAATTTTGCATTTGCGACCTCAGAAAAAATAATTCTTAGCAAAGAATTGCTAAAAATTACACATAGATATCCTGGTGATGGCAGTAACTTAGTTATTGATGCAAAAGGTTTATTGGTGCCTTAAACCAATTATCATTTTAAATAACCCATAAATAACAATTAGTATTAATCTACAATAGATGCTCCTGCTGGTGCTTCAAAAAATTCTGATTTTGGCTTTTCTTTTGAGACCTTAATATTAATGAATTGAGTTTCTCCTTTTGCAGTTGTAGGTTTATTATTTTCATAATTATAACTCACTATCGTTTCTGGCAATAATAATCCGTTTACTTCTTGCCAATTGTTATAACGTCTAAAATGCAATTCTTTTCCTTTTTCTTTAGAGAAGAATGTTACCGTATAGCCCAACCATTCCATCTTATACGTTTCTGGATTATAATACAAAACATACTCATCTTCTGATGATTCTCCTATACCGTTTTCATAAGAAATATTAATTCCAGGATATGTTACACCTTCAAAAACTAATGGTTCTGCATTTTTGTAAATAATACCGTCATCAGCTAAAATAAATGGCATTGCATAAAAATAAAACATCAGGTTGTAGTAAAATCGTGGATTACCTCCATATTTTTTATAAGCCTCTTCACCTTTGTTTTTTAACCAAACATTTTCACCATCAAAACCAATCGTGTGTTTTGGCATTTCAATAAGTGATTTTCTATTTCTTAGATCTGTTGTAGTTACTTCGTTACCACCTTTTTTAGGCATTGTGAATTCTAAAAATCGCATAGTGTTCCAATTATCTAAACCACCGTGAGCATCAAATACTTTTGTAATGTTTTCTGGATAAATGCTTGTTGTTATATCTAGGTTTTCTTCAGAATAATCTACTGTTAGTGTTGTTTTGTTTTTACAAGAAAACATTGAAATCGCTAAAACTAATAGAATGATTTTTTTCATAAGTAATTTTATAAGATTTTAGTCTTTGACGAAGTTAGTGGAATATAATTACACAAAAAAGCTTCAGAAAACATCTGAAGCTTTTAATTTTATTTTAATAACGCTTTATTTTACAACAAGCTTTTGTGTGGTCTCTGAATCACCATCATTAACTTTAATAAAATACAAGCCTTTTGATAGTTTAGAAACATCTAATTTTACTGAGGCATCAGTAACCGTTTTAGTTTTTGCGTAAACAGGTTTTCCTTGAATATCATAAATATTAATTTTTAATGAGCTATTACTGTTTATATTGAAATTCAATGAAATAAAATGACTTGTTGGATTGGGAAATATTGAAAACATGGTATTAGCAACATAAGTATTTGATAATGTTGATGCTTCCGTAAACTCTGTTTCAAAAGTATTAGTAATTACTGCTGGGTTAAAATCGAAATAAATTTCGGCAGTATTTGGTATAATATCTCCAACAGAATAACCAGTCATTGGTTTTATTTTATAATACACATAGCCATGACTTGCAGGCTCGTCCATATCTTCACTTGGTAAATGAATATCATCAAACTGCCAGTTTAATTGATTATCTGTTCTTGTAAACACATTATTATGACTAGAACTTAGCATTTGAATGGTTGATTTATCTAATCGAGAATCTAAAGTATTATCAATAGATACATTTATTGCATCAGCAGTACCAACATTTTGAAATCTAACGGTGTAATATAAATAGTCTTCAGAATTAAAATTCTCATGAAGGATTTCTGGTCCGTGAGATTCAGCAATATCGTTAGGGTCATAAGAACCGATAACGATTTCAGAAAGTGTTGATGCGTTGTTTTCAACGTTTAAATCGTTTACTGAATAGGTAGCTGTATTGGTTAATAATGTGCCTAAAGATGTTGAAATAGGCACAGTCATACTTATTGAAACCGATTCACTTTGGTTTGGTTGTAAATCAACAAAATCTAACACGAAACCTGTTGCCGTATAGGTTAATGTATTTCCGCCATCAACACCAGAAACATAATTAAAAAACACTAAATCATCAAAAGTAAATTGAACCGAACCTGAAGCAACTGGTGTAATGCCTTTATTTTGGATTACTAACCTATGTAAATAATCAAAACCAGGTCTTGGTGACTCATAAGCCACTAAATAAACAGCAATGTCATTACACGTATTTTCTGAGGTTATCGGGAAATTATAAATAACTTTATCGCCATTGGCAGCACTTACATCTTCAAAACTAGTGGTTGTAACTTCATAACAATCTGCATAATCTTCTAACAAACTATAGCTAATATCATAAGTATTTGTATCATCGTCACTTATTATAGTAAAACTACCTGTTGAAGCACTAACTTGATGTTGAATCCCATCATTATTTGCTTCATAAGTAAAAACGCCATTTGTAAATAGGTTTTCATTGGTTTCAAAAGTGCCGTTTGTATCCGCATCGTGAAATGCGTTTACTTCAATAACTCCTGAATTTGTACAGTCTTTAACTACTAAATCTAAAGTAGTTAATACAGCGCATCCTGTAATACTATTTTCAGCTCTAATGTATACAACTTCTGGATTTATAGAATTAGTATAATTAATTGGTAAAGAATTAATATTAATCAAAGCATCATTTTCAGTTTGATGATATGTAACTGAAATATTACTTGTAATTCTATCAAGAATCTGCATGTCGTTAGCACTTAAATCAAAAGTCTCTATTCCATCTCCAAGAGCATCATCACAAACTTCTAAAGGCGAAGGTTGAGTAATTTCTGGAGCTGGTAGGATATTGATACCAATCGATCCTACATTATAACATCCCAATGTATTTTCTGCTCTAAAATAGATTGTTTGCGGATTAGCTACATTAGTATATAACATAGGTAAATTATTAATACTAGCATCAGCATCAGTAATTGATGAATGATAAGAAATTGTTAAACCAGTTTGTCCATTTAAAATTTGAGCATCAATATTAGTTAAATCAAACTCAGCGACACCATCATTTGAACTATCATCACAGGTAATTAAATTTATTGAATTATTTATTGAGATTGAAGATACATACAGGTAAAATGAATTTACTTCAATATAGTTAGTATCTAAATCTTCTACACTAAAATATATTGTTTTGCTATCGGAAATATAACTTGAAGCATTAGCAATTTGATTGATTTGTGCATTGGCATCATTAAAAGTTTCATAATACTCAATTGAGTAATTACTTGGAGGCATACCACAAAAGACATTTACAGATGTTAAATCGAATGCTGCATAAACATCTTGATTATCATCACAAACCACTAGTGATGGTATTGAAGTTGATAATCTTTTAGTCTCAATAATATTTTCTGCTACTAGAAAAACAATAGTATCAGGAACAATTTTATTTGCTCTATAATAAATAGTTTGAGGGTTTTCTATATTTGGATATGCAGTTGGATTAGAAATTGGGTTCGTTTCATTATACATATCTGTTTCAGTTTCATAATATGTTATTGGATAGTAGTCTTCTGGGTTTCCTTTATCATCTCTACAAAAACTAATGAATGGAAAAGCCTCTGTTAAGTCTATTATTCCAAAACCATCTCCATCATTGTCACATGCATATTCTACAAAATACCCGCAAGGCGGTGGCGGCCCTTGTACCTGAGCAAATGAAAAAAGAGATATTAAAATGAATGCAACTAAGAGTAATTTTTGTTTCATAATTATGGTAAATTTGCAATAACAAACCTAGTAAATAATTGACTACAAAAATAATTTCCAGTTCGCAAAACCAATTTATTCGACAACTTGTTCAATTAAAAGACAAGTCGCGCGAGCGTAAAAAAACAGGAACGTTTTTAATTGAAGGTGTTCGTGAGGTATCTTTAGCTTTGAAAGGTAATTATCAGGTTGAAACCATTTTATTTTATCCTGAATTGTTTCCTGCTGAAAAACTTAATGATTTGGTTTCTGAAACTGCAAACGCAATTGAAGTTTCAAAAGAGGTTTATGAAAAATTAGCATACAGGTCGACTACTGAAGGGTTGTTGGCTGTTGCTAAGTCAAAAGACAATCATTTATCTGATTTAAGTTTCAAAAATGACAATCCATTAGTTTTAGTCGCCGAAGCTCCAGAAAAACCAGGTAATATTGGTGCGATATTAAGAACTGCCGATGCTGCCAATGTAGATGCTGTTATTATAGCTAATCCAAAAACCGATTTATACAACCCAAATATAATTCGCTCTAGCGTAGGCTGCGTTTTTACAAACCAAATAGCCACAGGAAGCACCTCTGAAATTATTGAGTTTTTAAAAACAAAAAGCATTAATATATACGCTGCTATTTTGCAGGAATCTGTTGATTATCACACACAAGATTTCACAAAACCAACGGCCATTGTTGTTGGCACAGAAGCTACAGGTTTAAGCCAAGAATGGCGCAAAAATGCTACAAAAAACATTATTATACCCATGCAAGGTGAAATTGATTCTATGAATGTATCGGTTGCTGCTGGAATTTTAATTTTTGAAGCTAAAAGACAACGCGATTTTAATTAATTTTGCTTAAAAAATATTCTAACTTAAAAAACACACATGAAAAGAACTTTACTTTTAGCTTTTTTACTAATCAATTATTTAGGGAACACACAAAATTTAGTTTCCAATGGAAACATGGAGGTTTTCAGTTCTCCTACAAGCACGCCTACAGGATGGTCTTCATCTAGTGATTTTGGCGATTTTAATCAAAACACTACAGACTTTACTGAAGGTGCAAGTAGTGTTGAGTTTACAGCAGAATTTAGTGATTTAATGATGTTTACAACAGTAGACATCCCTCTTGAAGCTGGAAAAACTTACACCATCATGTATAGCTACAAATATTTGGGAAATAATTTTGATTCTAACGACAATATAGAATTTAGCTTTTATTCAGCTACAGCACCATTTCTTCATGGCACTAATGTTCAAGATAATAACTGGAATACCGTTACAACTCAATTTATACCAACAGAAACAAAATCTGATTTTGAAGCCACCATTAGAGTAACTCCAGCCGAATCTGGTCCTGATTTTAATTACAAAGTACTTATTGATGATGTACAGGTTTTTGAAGCTGCACCATTATCGACCATATCTTTTAATTTAGAAGATAATATCAGCATCTATACTTCGCCATACAAACAACTTAAAATTGACACATTTGCTGATATAGAAATATTAGATGTTGCTGCCTACTCTATTTTAGGCCAGAAACAAAAATTAACAGCTAACACACAAGACCTAACAGCTTTTAATTTAAGCAGCTATTCTTCTGGAGTATATATTTTAAAAATAGTAACAAATAAAGGTGGCTTAACAAAAAGGGTGCTTCTTAAATAATTGAAATTTAAAAACTTAGAATAATACTTATGGATGCAAAAAGTCTTTTTCACATCATTTTAATAATTATTATTCTAAGTTTTATTATCGATAAAGTCCTCGATGCCTTAAACGCAAAACACTATAATGATGTGCTTCCTGAGGACTTACAAGATGTTTATGATGATGCCGAATATAAGAAGTCGCAAAATTACAAAGCAACTAGATATAAATTTGGGTTATTAACCTCAACGTTTTCAGTGCTGTTAACCTTAGGCTTTTTATGGTTTGATGGTTTTGAGTTTATCGATAATATAGCCAGAGGCTATAGCCAAAACCCGATACTAATCGCATTGATTTTCTTTGGAATAATCATGATTGGTAGCGATATTTTAACCACACCTTTTTCTTATTACAGCACTTTTGTAATTGAAGAAAAATTTGGGTTTAATAAAACAACCGTAAAAACATTTTTTCTAGATAAAATTAAAGGTTGGCTCATGATGGCTATTGTTGGTGGTGGCATTTTAGCATTAATCATTTGGTTTTTCCAAGCAACAGGAAAACATTTTTGGTTGTATGCTTGGGCATTAGTTGCCGTTTTCACTTTGTTTATGAATATGTTTTATTCTAAACTCATTGTACCACTTTTTAATAAACAAACGCCTTTAGAAGAAGGTACTTTACGCGATAAAATTTCAGCATATGCAAAAACTGTTGGTTTTAAACTGGATAAGATTTTTGTGATAGATGGCTCCAAACGAAGCACCAAAGCAAACGCCTATTTTTCTGGTTTTGGAAGCGAAAAACGGGTAACACTCTATGATACGTTGATTAACGATTTAGATGATGAAGAAATTGTAGCAGTTCTTGCCCACGAAGTTGGCCATTACAAAAAGAAACACATTATTTTTAATTTGTTTGCTTCTATTCTACTAACAGGGCTAACCCTTTTTATTTTATCGTTGTTTATTTCGAATCCGTTATTATCGCAAGCTTTAGGAGTTGAAACGCCTAGTTTTCATATCGGATTAATTGCTTTTGGGTTACTCTACTCACCTATTTCTGAAATTACAGGTTTAATCATGAATCTGTTTTCTAGAAAGTTTGAATACCAAGCCGATGATTATGCTAAAAACACATACAAAGGTGAACCTTTGATTACCTCTCTTAAAAAACTCTCTAAAAATAGTTTGAGCAACTTAACACCACATCCCGCTTATGTTTTTATGCATTATTCTCATCCTACACTTTTGGAACGCATTGGGAATTTGAGGAAGTAAGCCAGAGTTTCTTTGTCATTTCGACGTTATGAGAAATCGCATAATTTTATCTCAAAAACACAGAAAACTTTTAAGCAAAAACATAATTAGTTCTTAATTGATACTTGACTTTGTAAAAATTTTCAACTACATTCGTTTAACGTTGGATATAAAACATTTTATATCCGCGGAACATTGTGCTTAATTTAGCAAGATGTATTTTTAGACGAAAAAACCATTATGAAAAAGGAAAATTTGCTTTTAGTATTATGGATAATTTTTGGATTTACTTTTATCCAAGCTGTTGACTCAATATTAAATTTAATAATTATTTTAATTCATATTTTTCAAGTTCATTTTGGATTTAAACCATTATTTATTAATATTTTCACTCCTATAATTTCATTTTTTTTGTACATAGGAACTTCAATATTTTTATTAAAAAAATTAAAATACAATTCAATATCTCAAGGAATATATTTGACCAGATTTCCAAAAAATAAATTTATAATATTACTATTGATTGCTATAATTTCAACCTGGATTATGAAATTTGGGACTGATATCTGTTGGCCTTATTTGATTGATAAAGATTATGAAATAAAAGTTTATTATGAAACATGTCCTTGGAGGAATTTAAGTCTTATAATCTCGAAATTTATAACGATAATATTATTATTCGTAATTTTTTTTAGAAAACTAAAGAGTTTAGAGCAAATAAAAAACTAAGCACAACACCGTGTAAAAAACATTGCTTTTTTTAGTTTATCCGTTTGGTCGTTGCTTTGTTTGCTAGCATCTGATTTTCCTTCGGAAAATCCTCGCACACAAACACGCAACTTTCCTTATACATAAACGTTAAACGAACTTCCCAAAAAAACAAATTAAACTTATTAGTTAGCAGAAACCGCGTTAACGATTGAACGGCATGTTTGAAATCCTTTTTGCTTTTTCGGCAAAAAGATTGAGTAGTAAAAACGTGTTAAAACCTGCCTCCCGGCAGGCAGGCGCTAAAAATAAAAAAAATCCAAATAATAGTGTATCTTTGCGCCTTGAAACTCAAGAAGAGTTTAAATTCCTCAGAGTGAGGATGTGTTACTGGAGGTTTAGGTTAGTATGTCGATTCGCTTCTTTATGTAACACTACATAATTAAATCGCATACATAAAAACAAGAATGAGCACATTCCAAGATTTAGGTCTGAATGACGACCTATTGCAAGCAATTACAGATTTAGGATTCGAAAAGCCTAGTGAGGTTCAAGAAAAAGCAATCCCAATTTTATTAGAATCTGAAACCGATTTAGTGGCATTAGCCCAAACCGGAACAGGTAAAACGGCGGCCTTTGGTTTCCCTATGTTAGAAAAAATTGATGTTGCTAGCAGAACTACACAAGGTTTAATTTTATCGCCTACTAGAGAGCTTTGTTTACAAATTACCAACGAGATGAAATTGTATGGTAAATATTGTAAAGGCCTTAATGTAGTAGCCGTTTACGGTGGTTCTAGTATTACAGACCAAGCCAGAGATATTAAACGTGGCGCACAAATTATTGTGGCGACTCCAGGACGAATGAAAGATATGATTAACCGCAGACTGGTTGATATTTCTAAAATCCAATATTCGGTTTTAGATGAGGCCGATGAGATGTTAAACATGGGGTTTAAAGAAGATATTACAGGTATTCTTTCGCACACACCAGATGATAAAAACACATGGTTGTTTTCTGCAACTATGCCAAGAGAAGTTTCTAGAATTGCTAAAAACTTTATGGAAAACCCACAGGAAATTACTGTTGGTAATAAAAATGAAAGTACAAGTAACGTATCTCACGAATACTATTTAGTTAATGCAAGAGATCGTTACCAAGCATTAAAGCGTTTAAGTGATGCCAATCCAGATATATTTTCGGTTATATTTTGTAGAACAAAACGTGATACTCAAAAAGTAGCTGAAAAATTAATTGAAGATGGTTATAGCGCTGGTGCTTTACACGGCGATTTAAGTCAAAATCAACGTGATATTGTAATGAAATCGTTTAGAAACAAACAAATACAAATGCTTGTTGCGACCGATGTTGCTGCACGTGGTATTGATGTTGATGATATTACACACGTAATAAACTACCAATTGCCAGACGAAATTGAAACCTACACACACCGTTCTGGTAGAACTGGTCGTGCTGGTAAAACAGGTGTTTCGATGGTGATTGTTTCTAAAAGTGAGGTTCGTAAAATAAAAAGCATTGAGCGTATTATAAAGCGCCAATTTGATAAAAAGGAAATTCCTGATGGAGCCGATATTTGCGAAGTACAACTTATGTCGCTTGCAAATAAAATACACAACACAGAAATTAACCACGAAATTGATAAACACTTAGATAACATTAACGCGTTATTTGCCGATACGAATAAAGATGAATTGATTAAAAAATTCTTCTCGGTTGAGTTTACGCGTTTCTACAATTATTACCAAAAATCTAAAAACTTAAATATAGCCGAAGGCTCTTATGATAGTGGTCGTGAAGGCGGACGCGATTTTAGAGGCGGCAAAAACGATTCTACACGTTACTTTATTAACGTTGGTGGTAAAGATGGTTTTGACTGGATGTCTTTAAAAGACTTCTTAAAAGAGCAATTAGGTCTTGGTAGAGACGATGTATTTAAGGTGGAAACCAAAGAAAGTTTCTCTTTCTTTAATACAGAAAACGAATTAAAAGAGAAAGTATTAGCGCATTTTACCGACTTTAAACACGAAGGTCGTTTTGTAAATGTTGAAGTATCTGAAAACCGTGGCGGAGGAAGACGTAACGATAGACGTGGTGGCGGTAGACGCGACGGCGGAAAAAGACGTGACGACA
Source organism: Algibacter sp. R77976 (assembly GCF_044594645.1). Taxonomy (GTDB): domain Bacteria; phylum Bacteroidota; class Bacteroidia; order Flavobacteriales; family Flavobacteriaceae; genus Algibacter_B. Next base: position 1,911,568 of record NZ_CP138989.1, on the reverse strand, counting down.
GACGTGGCGGTAAACGTGATGATGATAGAAGAGGCGCATCTTCTGGAAACAGAAGTGATAGACGTAGAAGCGACAGAAACGACGGAGGTTCTAAATCAAGACGCTCAGATTCTAGCGATTTTGGGAGTTCAAGACCAAGACGTTCTAGGAGATAGTTTTAAAAAACCTTGATATTTTGTATCAAGAATACCTATAAAAATTGTTATTCCCATGAAAATGGGAATTAAACTTTTTTGTTAATTTTAAGTCAAAATATAACATTACGGCAGTAATTGCCGTTTTGTTTATTACTTTTGGTAAGGATTTTAAGCCTATGAAAAATTATATTTTACTTTTTACCTTTCTACTAACTTCTGCTATTGGTATAGCACAAGATGCAGAAAAGGTTTTAGGTGTTATAATTAATTCGGCCGACGATTCTCCTCTAGAAAGTGTAAACATTGTTAACCTTAATCAAGTTAAGGGTACCACAACAAACAAGCAAGGCGAGTTTGAAATTGTTGCTAAAGCAAACGATACCATTCATATTTCGTATCTAGGATTTAAATCTATTAAAGTTCGCGTTACTAATGACTGGCTAAAATTTGGAAGCTCTAAAATCGCCCTTACCGAATTGGCCCTAGCACTAGAAGAAGTGGTTGTAAACCAACTAAACCTTACGGGCTATTTAGAAGTAGATATTAAGCAAGTACCAGACATTAACACCAATTACCGTTATAGCATTTCTGGCCTGCAAGGCTCTGGTTACGAAGCCAGTAAAAAATCTGGACTAACCAAGGTTATTGGTTCTATATTTAACCCAGCAGATTTCCTGCATCGTATGTTTGGTAAAAAGCCAAACGAGCTTCGTAAGCTTAAAAAAATGAAGCAAGACGATGAAATTAGAAACCTATTAGCCTCGCGTTTCGATCGTGAAATGCTCATTGTTTTATTACAAGTAGAGCGTGTAGATTTAGACGAAATTGTGAGCCAATGTAACTACTCAAAAGGTTTTATTCAAACCGCAAACGATCTTCAAATACTCGATGCCATTAGCGAATGCTACGAAGAGTATAAAGTGCTTAGCCACGGTAGAAGTAGAAAAATTTAAAAGTAGAATTGATATAGTTATTTAGGCGTTACCAAACCCTTCGTCTGCGCTCAGGACAGGCGGTCGGGCTATCCATTTCAATCCCTGCCTACCGGCAGGCAGGCCTAACGCAATTAGCTAGTTACTTTCATAAAAGCGTTCAATAATCTCATCATAACTTTTAATAGTCTTTTTACACCAATCTAAACGCTTCTTAGCCATTTCCTCTTCGCTTAATTGCCAATTAATATCAGACTGTTTTAGTTTTGTAGTTACATGCTGTAAAATAATTGCCGCCGAAACCGATATGTTTAAACTTTCGGTAAAACCAACCATTGGTATTTTTAAAAAGCTATCCGCTTCATCTAAAACTTCTTTAGATAGGCCTTCGGTTTCTCGTCCAAAGAAAAAACAAGACTTTTTAGTAACATCAAAATCATGTAGTTCGCAATCATTTGTATGAGGTGTAGTAGCTACAATTTGATAACCTTTATGTTTTAAATCTTTAATACAATCCTTAACCGAATGGTAGCGATTTAAATCCACCCATTTTTGAGCACCCATAGCAATTTCTCCGTCAATACTTTTCGAGTTTTGCTCTTCAATAATATTTAGCTCTTGTATACCAAATACATCGCAACTGCGCATTACCGCACTAGTGTTATGTAGTTGATATACATCTTCTGTAGCTACTGTAAAATGTTTGGTACGTTGTGATAATACGTTTCCAAAACGTTCTAGTCTGTGTTCTGTTAAATACGTTTCTAAATGCTCTAGGAGTTTTAAATCAATCATATGCTTCAAAATTAAGAAAGTTTTTTATCACTTAGAGAAATAATGAATACTTAGTATCTTTGAATAGATTCACACAATAACGAGAATAAAAATCAAAAATAATGAAACACATAGTTGTACTAACTGGCGCCGGCATGAGTGCCGAAAGCGGCATTAAAACCTTTAGAGATGCAGATGGTTTATGGGAAGGACACGATGTTATGGAAGTTGCTACTCCGCAAGGTTTTGCTGCAAATCCAGAATTGGTTTTAGATTTTTATAATCAACGTAGAAGGCAATTGTTTGAAGTTGAACCAAATCAAGCACATTTTGATTTGGCCAACTTAGAAACCGATTACAAAGTTACCATAGTAACCCAAAATGTAGACGACTTACACGAACGTGCAGGAAGCAAAAACGTAATGCATTTACATGGCGAATTACTAAAAGTAAGAAGTACCAATAATGATAACGACATACAAACTTGGAAAACAGATTTAGTGTTAGGTGATGTTTGCCAAAACGGTCACCAGCTGCGCCCGCATATTGTTTGGTTTGGAGAAGATGTGCCTATGATTGAAAAAGCAGTAGGTGTTTGCGAAACGGCAGATATTTTAGTTATCATTGGAACTTCTATGCAGGTATATCCTGCTGCTAGCTTAATACATTATGTGCCAGAACACACTCCAACTTATTTTATTGACCCAAAACCGAGTATAGCTAGTAAGATTAATTTAACGGTTATTGCAGATACAGCAACTATTGGCGTTAAAAAAATGATAGCGTTATTAAATAACTAGCTTCTGGCGTATTTTTAACTGAAATTTGTCAATTCGAGTGAATTTTACTCATTTTTATGAGTCAAATTTGTATCGAGAATCAAATTTTAGGGTTTTAAATCTGTTCTTGATAAGATTTTCTATCAAAAATCACTCGAACTGACATTCAATTTTATATCATAACTCAAAATGCACAACAAATTCATCTTCATAAATTTACCTCAAATATTATAGCTTTATTAATACGTAATTAATAAAAATATATTTGCATTTCTATATGCTTATAAAGCCTATCTTCGCGCACTCTTAAAAAATACAAAAAGATGAAGCGCATTAATGAGTACAAGAAATTGTTTGAAGTAGACCAAGACATGAGTTTGAAATTTCTTAAAAAGAAATACAGAAACTTGGTAAAGGAATGGCACCCAGACAAATTTCAAGCTGGCGATGATAAAGCTGTTGAAGCAGAATTAAAAAGCCGACAAATTATTGATGGATATCACTTTTTAGTGAGTATCGCTCCAGAAACTAAAGATGCGAATCTTGAAGAGTTCAACCAAACCATTTCAACAACTATAATGGACTGGCAACACAAAGGCTTAGTTTTAGAAGTTACTTTTTTAAATGGAGATACTTACGAGTTTTTTGGAGTAAACAAAGCGCTATATATTAAGTTTTCTCAATCGGATAAACAAAATCGTTTTGGTAAACGAAATATCTTCAACACCTATACATCTCGAAAAATTAAGAAAAAGGAGGTTCAAGCTTAATTTAACGCCCGTTTTAATCAACGCGTTTTAAATCTAAATCATGGAAATCGAAACTAAAATCTATATTAGGTGAAATCCCTTTTATTTTAATACGTTCTGCATTGCCAAATTCATCTAGAGAAAAAGTAACAAAAGCATCTGCATTCATATCTTGATACTCCCATTTAACAGCAAAGGTTTCATCTTCATAACGTTTTAAAGGACCATTTAATTTAGGTGAGCGATGAAACTTAAGCCACAACTGGTCCCCGTTCATAAATACTTCGCCAGTTCCAAACCAACTATCTTTATATAAACCAACATACTTCTTAGTATCGATAGGTTTCGCTTTTAAACTATCAACTCTTTTCCACACTTTATCAGTTATAACATCACCTCGACTTCCTCTTTTCTTTAGATAATCTGAATATTTATCAATCCACTTGAAATCATCCATTTCAAAATACATATCCAAAATAGTTTGAGAAACAGAAGAAAACAAACCACCACCATCGTCACTAGTATTGGTTAGGATGACCATGCCTAAATCCATATCTGGTATTAAAATAGTTTGTGACAGCATACCAGGTAAACCACCAGTATGTTCAACCTTCATACTACCCTTAACATCAGATAAAAACCAACCTAAACCATAACCAGAAAAATGGGAGTTATATCGTGGATTCTTATCTACTCCCATGACGGTATGGATTTTCCACATTTCATTGTGATTTGCAGCGGTAAACAATTCTTTTTCCTTATCCAAACCATACTTTCCTGCATTTAAGTGTAACAACATCCATTGACATAAATCATCCACATTTGAAAAAAATGCCTCCAGCAGCACCATTCATCATCTCTTTAAAAGTAGGGATTACCTGTATTTTACCAGCTTCATTCTTATGCGAAGCAGATAAATTTGAAGTATCTTTTATATCATCTAGAGAAGAAAATGTATTGTCCATTCCTAAAGGTTTAAGAATTCATGTTTTAGTAAATGCTTCCCAAGTCATGCCGCTTTTTCTAGCAATTAATTCACCTGCAACAATGTACAATAGATTATCGTAATCCCATTTTGTTCGAAAAGCAGAAGATGATTTGAAATGTTGAAAGCTTGAAAGCAAGTCATTAATTGTAAAATCAGTTCCATCAGGAAAAACCATTAAATCTCCCATACCTAAAGGTAACCCACTACGATGTGTAACTAAATCCAGTATGTTAAAATTATCTTCAACATACTCATTGTACATTGTAAATTCTGGGATATGGTCTTTAACTTTATCTAACCAATCAATTTTACCTTCTTCAACTAAAATGGCTAATCCGGCAGTAACAAATGCTTTACTATTTGATGCAATTGCGAATTGTGTGTGCTTATTAACAGGTTCATTCGTTTCAATAGATTTCACACCATAACCTTTACTATGAATAATTTTGCCATCCTTAACTACAGCAACAGCAGTTCCAGCAACATTAAATTTTGTCATAGCGTAATTAACTATAGAATCGATTTGCTGTGAAGTTACTTGCGCATGTATACTACTATAACTTAACAACAAGACAACTAATATACTTACTGTATAAAATTTTAAAGATTTCATATGAAATAGGAAAGGGTTAATTGACATTTAAACGCTAATAAAGATAATTAATTCTTGTTCTTTTCTTCAATCCACCTGCTCATAAATTTTGTGCTTTGGAATGCATGATGCTGAAGCATTTGCCCTGTAAAGTTATTGAGTCGGTGTTTATTAAGGTGTTCTGAAGTTTCTTTAAGTCGGTTTATAAAGCTGTCTTGTTGTTCGTTTTTATTAAAACGTAGGTTTACAATTTTAAAACCATTTTGTTGCTTAGACTCCCAAAGTGGTTCATCTTGAAATAATTGGATTGCTTTCTCTACAAATACATCGGGGTTATCTGCAATAAAACCGTTAGCATTTAAATCACCAAACATCCCTTCTGCCCCAATGCTTGTTGTTACACATGGCACTCCGTTTTTCATAGCGTCAATAAGCTTTCCTTTCAAACCTGCACCAAAACGAATGGGTGCTAAACATACTTTTGCGTGTTGCATCACTTCATTTACATCTTCAGCAAATCCTTTAATCAAAAATCCTTGTTTATCATTATGTAATTGATTCACTTTTTGTGACGCATAGGCGCCATAAATGTGTAATTCTGCTTTTGGCAACTGTTTTCTAATTAATGGCCAAATGGTTTCTTTTAAATACAAAACAGCATTATAATTGGGTTCATGCAAAAAATTCCCAATCGTTATAAAGTGATTTCTATTTTCAAATTTTGGTAGTGATTGTATTTCCTCTTTAGAAATTGGATTCATCATAAAAGGCGAATACAACAAAATTGATTCATCAACTTTAAATTGATTTTTTAGAATATCCATTTCAACTTCAGAAATAATTAAGGTTAAATCACTTCTATATACACTAGCAATTTCTCGTTTTGCAATGTCGCTAAACAAGTAGCCTTCATCAAAAGTTTTATTATCCTTAAACGCTTGCTGCCTGCCTTTACGCAAACCATGTAAATCTTCAGTATCTAAAACCTTTAAAGCATTTGGACATTGTTCTGTAACGCGCCATCCAAATTGTTCTTCCATCATAAAACGATCAAAAAGCACAACATCCGGGTTCAAGGTTTTAACATAATCATCAAAAGATCCATTATTTAATTCAATAGCAACTTGAGACACATTTATACTTTCTAAGTTAAATGCGTTATCACTTTTAGCACAAGGACTTGCAAATGTAATTTGATAATTTTCAGATTGAAAAACACCAATAAGCTGCATCATCCTACTACCAGCAGCCGAACTTTTAGGCTCTGGCCAAACAAAACCAATAATCAGTAATTTTTTCTCCATAAAATTTTAAAATCCTGCTTTCGCTTCCCCTTCGGGGAAGGATAGGTTGGGGCTTTAAGAATAAGGTTGGGCTTTTATTCAGCCTTTGGTTCTAAACCATATTTTACACGAACCAATTTCGCCCAATCAATTACAGATTTAATTTGTGCATCGCTAAGTTTTGCTTCAGAATGCGTCCATGTATAAGAGTTTAAAGGCATTTCTTTTTCTTCAACCATTTCTATAAGCTCTTCAAATTTATGGTCTTTTCGCTTAACAGAGTTACCTTCCCATTTCGAAATATTGAAATGTTTCTTGCCATGTTTAACATGATCAGCCAACCAGTAATTTACTGGTGTTATATTATTATACCAAGGGTATCTTGTAACATCACTATGGCAATCTATACAAGCTTCTTGCAGAATAATCTTCACATCTTCTGGTGGATTAGTTTCTGCCATAAACGCATCCATAGATGCTATTTCCCCTTCATTTTTATCTGGTCCAAAAAATTGAGCAATTATGAATCCTATTAGTAATAGAATAATTACTTTTTTTATATTTTTCATTTTTATACTTTTATTCTATAAAAATAAGAAAACCTTTTGACTACAGAGCAACTCTACAACGAATTAAACTACGTAAATCATTCGCGAGAAAAACGTTTGTTTTATGCAAAATTAATGCAAAGCAACCCTGATTTAATTCCTAAATTATTGGATATTTTATTTAATGTTGATGACAAAATATCACCACGTGCGGCTTGGGTATTTGAGTTTATGTGTAACGAGGATATAGAAACTATAATTCCGTATTTAGATGTTTTTACAGAAAATATGCATAAAGTTCATTTAGATTCAGCCGAAAGACCTGTTGCCAAAATATGCGAATTTCTTGCAAAAGCTTATACTGACAAAACAGATAACAAAATTAAAAAAAACCTTACCGAAATACATAAGGAACGCATAATAGAAAACTGTTTTGATTTTATGATAAACGATGTGAAAGTGGCACCAAAAGCATATAGTATGACAACGTTATTTTTATTCGGGAAAGAATATGATTGGGTATACCCAGAATTAGCGCGTATTTTAGAAGAAGACTTCTCTAAACAAAGTGCTGCTTTCAAAGCTAGAGCACGACAGATTTTGAAAAAGATTAAAAAAATATCGGCTAAAAACTAAAAAACTTCCATCTTCAATCTTCCGTCTTCAGTCTAAAAATTCTATCTTTGCAACTTCTTAAAACCAAACAAAACTATGTCATTATCAGCATTAAATGCCGTCTCTCCAATTGATGGTCGTTATAGAAGTAAAGTAAGTGAATTAGCTCCATATTTCTCTGAAGAAGCCTTAATAAAATATCGTGTTTTAGTAGAAATAGAATACTTTATTGCGCTTTGCGAAATTCCTTTACCTCAACTTAAATCTATTGATAGTGCTATTTTTGACAATTTAAGAGCGATTTACAAAGATTTTTCTTCTGATGATGCCTTAGCAATTAAAAAAATTGAAAGTGTTACCAATCATGATGTAAAGGCGGTTGAGTATTTTATAAAAGAACAATTTGATGCTTTAGACTTATCTGAATATAAAGAGTTTATCCACTTTGGTTTAACTTCTCAAGACATTAACAATACGGCAATTCCTTTAAGCATTAAGGAAGCCATGAACGATGTTTACGTTCCTGAATATTTTATCGTTTTAGAAAAATTAAAAGCTTTATCTAAAGATTGGGCAGCAATTTCAATGTTGGCAAGAACACATGGTCAACCTGCATCTCCTACCAGACTTGGTAAAGAAATTGAAGTTTTTGTAGTACGTTTAGAAGAGCAATTTAATTTATTGAATGATATACCAAGTGCTGCTAAATTTGGTGGGGCAACAGGTAATTTTAACGCGCACCATGTAGCATATCCAGATATTGACTGGAAAGCTTTTGGCGGGCAGTTTGTTCAAGAAAAATTAGGATTACAACACTCCTTCCCTACAACACAAATTGAGCATTACGACCATATGGCTGCATTGTTTGATACTCTAAAACGCATCAACACAATCATCCTAGATTTAGATAGAGACATTTGGACTTATGTTTCAATGGATTATTTTAAACAAAAAATTAAAGCTGGCGAAGTTGGTAGTTCTGCAATGCCTCATAAAGTTAACCCTATAGATTTTGAAAACTCTGAAGGAAACTTAGGTATAGCGAACGCTATTTTCGAACACCTATCGGCTAAATTACCAGTTTCTAGATTACAACGTGATTTAACAGATAGTACTGTTTTAAGAAACGTTGGAGTTCCTTTCGGACATACGCTAATTGGATTTAAATCGACTTTAAAAGGATTAAACAAATTACTTTTAAACGAAAGTAAATTTGCTGAAGATTTAGAAAACAACTGGGCTGTAGTTGCAGAAGCTATTCAAACCATTTTACGTCGAGAGGCATATCCTAACCCATACGAAGCTTTAAAAGGCTTAACAAGAACAAACGAAAAAATAAACCAAGATTCTATATCAAATTTTATTGATACTTTAGAAGTCTCTAACACAATAAAAGAAGAATTAAAACGTATTACTCCTAGTAATTATACAGGAATTTAAGAACAACAGCATGTTAAACGACAAACAATCATTAATACTATCTGGGCTTATGGCTGTTGGTATTTTTGTTTTTGGAGTACTTGAAATTCTTAACAATTTTGTTGTTTTAACAATTCTTACGATTATGTTTTTCACAGTTGTTATCAACATTTTTTATTCTAAATCGAAATCTAAAAAAGAAAATCAAGAGTAGAATAAATATTTAACGTAATTAATAAAAAATACATTTATAAACAAAAAAGGCTTCCAATAGGAAGCCTTTTAACATTAACATAATTACAAAACAATCGATTAAATTAGTTTCTATTTCCTTTATATTTCAATACAAAATAGAACCTTAACTAAGGCTATGCTTATATTTTCTATTTTTATTTAAAGAAAATATAACTCAAATTTATTATCAATCATTTTAAAATTCATTTGGTATTATTTAAAGAAATTCATAATATTCTCTATTTGACCTTCTTCTATATTTGCATTTTGCAATGCAGTAATTAGAGTAACCATTTTTTCTGGGTTCATATCGTCTCCCAATATCCTTACAATTCCAAATCCCATGTCTTTAGCACTTCCAAAAATAACAACCTCATCTGCTTCCTCATCTGTACCAATGTACTTTACAGATATTTTGTTGCCTTTATCACTAAAATCCATTAAATCGTTATACTTACTATCACTTAAAATAGCTTTCACTTTAGCCATTTCAGTATTATAAGTTTCAGTATTTGTATCATTAGCCTTAAACCCTAGAAAATTAAGCTTGTTTACAGATTCGTAAGCTTCAGTTTGCGCTTCAGTAAATTCAGACTTATCAATCTCTATTAGTGAGAGTGGAAAATCTTGAGATATAAAGTTTTTAGACTCTTGATGATCTACATAATAATGTTGCAAACTAGCATCATTACCACAGCTAGTTAAAATAACTGCGGTAAATAATGTGTATGCTAAAAATTTGATTGTTCGTTGCATGATTGATGATTAAGTATTAATTATTCTTTTCTAAATGTTGCCCACCTGGAATATTCATTTTATCGGTAAGCTTAGAAATTTGATTAAGATCTATATCACCAGTAAGCGACACCACAACCGTTTCGATTTTACGTTCTCTTCCATTAATTTCAATTTTATCTTCCATCATCTTATCAATACCATCTACAAAAATCAAAAGTTCTTTAACGTGGTCTGCATCTTTACCTTCCTTTACGTAAAACTTCACTTCTGTTCCATCATCTTTAACTTCCATTAACTCTTCTAAGCCACCTGAGCGTGATTTTACCCATTTAGAAATATCTGTCGCTATAGCTTGATTATCTGTAACAATAGTTTTAAAACTCGTTATACTTTGTACCATATCCATATATGCTTTTGCTTCAGCATCTTCAACATTAATACCCATTTTGGCTATCATCTGAAACATTTTAGGTTTAATAGATACATAGGTAACATCAGCGTTATCACTATATTTCTCAAATATATTTTTCTGAGCCATTCCCGTAAACGGTAATAACATAATGGCCATTACTAATACTATTAATTTATTTTTCATTGTTCTTGTTTTTAATTTAATTGTGTTCATTCTTTTTATTAATTTCTTTTAAAAATTATACTTGTTGTGTTTTCAACTTCATTAAGATATCCTAGAGTTGAAGTTCCTTTATTAACCTCATTAAGATAACCAACTGTTGATGCGCCTTTGTTGAATTTAGAAGAAATCATTTCCATAGATTTCGAAAACTCGTTAAAAGCTAATTGCGGGTCTTCGTAAGTACCTAAATCACCTTGACCTATTGATGTACCAAAATAAAACCCTAACATTAACAACGCTACTGCTGCGACAGAAATCCATTTGTAATTAAAATTACGTTTAGTTTCTAATGGAATGTCTTTAGTAAATTGCTCCTGCTTGTTTACCAAAAAATACGTGAACATAGGCTTATAAATCTCTAAATGTGGCGCTACAGTTTCTTGCGAAAAATAGTTTTTTAACTGCTGCTCTTCTTTAAGCGATGTTTCACCGTTTTCGTACTTTTCAAGTAATTTTTCTATATTATTTAACACCATAACTGTGTGTATTTGTTAATTTTTCTCTTATTGTTTTTCTTGCTCTCGATAAGGCTACACGTACTGCTGTATTATTCATATCTAGCATTTTAGCAATCTCATCAAAATCATAATCTTCTATATCTCTTAATTGAATTATCATGCGTTGTTGTTCTGGTAAATCTTCAATAATTTTCGCCACCCAACTTACACTATCATTTAATTCAACCTGTTTTTGTAAAGGCGTATTTTTCTCTTCATAATTACTATGCACAAGTTTCAAATTCTGCGATTGTTTCGATTTTAATTTATCAAAACAATAATTCTTTGTCATAGTCATCGAAAAAGCCTCAACATTTTTATACTCAGCAATTTTCACCTTGTTCTTCCATAATTTCAACAACACTTCTTGTGTGGCATCTTCAGCCTCTTCTGTAGATACCAGCAATCGTTTCGCTAAACGAAAAACTTTATCCTTAAAAGGCATTACAATATTTAAAAACTCCTTTTGAGTCATTTTGGTTTGGTTTAATAAACAGCTTAGTTACGGCTATTTAATATTATGACGACACAGTATTTGTTTTGTTACACAACAATTTAAAAAAAATAAAAATATGGGCGTAACCCACAAGGGGTTGGGCTTTCATTCATGCTTTTCTATTTTATATATTTGAATTCATGAACATAAATGTTTCGTTTCAAGTCCTCTCGCCAAAAAAAGGCGCTGTGGGCTATCCACTTCAATCCCTGCCTACCGGCAGGCAGGCCTTACGCGGGTTTATCTGCCAAATTACAGCAAAACCCTAACTAATATTCCATATTTATAAACAAGAGTAGGATGTATACAATAAAGTAAGTAAATTTAAAGTTTTCAGACTACCTATATAAAATTTCATAAATGAAAAAGTTAAACGCCTTAACCTTAATTCTTGCTACCATATTTGTAACCAGTTGTTTTGAAGATGGGGATGATATTCCTGTTACAACTAGAGACATTAATGATTTTGTTTGGAGTGGTATGAATGAAAAATATTTATATAAAGATAATATTAGTGATCTTTCAGACAATCGGTTTTCGGGAAATGCAGAATATTCAAGTTATTTAAACGACTTCGATTCACCTTTCGAATTATTTGAAAGCCTTATATATGAGCGAGAAACTGTTGATAGGTTTAGTTGGATAGTCGATAACTATCTCGCTTTAGAACAATTATTTACAGGTAACACGGTAACTAATGCTATGGAATATAGTATATATGACTCACCTAATAGCACTACAGATGCTTATGGCGTTATACGCTTAGTATTACCAAACGGCCCAGCAGATAATAACAATTTAAAAAGGGGAGATGTTTTTTATGCAGTTGATGGTGTTGGAATTACCAATGATAATTACAGAACACTATTAAGTCAAGACACCTACACATTAAACCTTGGGTTTTATAATGATAAAGGTACTATTGAAACAACCGACGATTCTATAGACCCTACTGGAGAAAACATAACCTTAACCAAAACATTATACACCGAAGACCCAATTTTTAAAACTGAAATTTTCAATATAGGCGGAGAAAATGTTGGCTATTTAATGTATAATGGATTTACTGCGGGATCAGAAACAGAATTAAATGCTGTTTTTAGTGACTTTAAATCTAATAATATCCAACACCTTGTTTTAGATTTAAGATACAACCCAGGAGGAAGCGTTAATGTTGAACGCTTTTTAGCTAGTATGGTAACAGGACAGTATACTGGAGAGCTTTTTCAAAAACTCATATACAATAGTACGTCACAGGGCGATAATATCGATTATAATTTCGCTAACAAGTTAGACAACGGTGCTTCAATCAATAGTTTAGGCTTAGATAAATTATACGTGCTTGCAACTGGCAGATCTGCTTCTGCAAGCGAAGGTTTAATTAATGGGTTAGAACCATATTTAGATAATATTATTCAAATAGGCACAACTACAGTTGGAAAAACACAAGCCTCAATTACTCTTTATGATTCTCCAAATTTTGGAAGAACAGGTGCTAACTCCAATCATACTTACGCCATGCAACCTTTAGTTGCCATTGGTGTGAATAAAAATAATGTTTCAGTTCCAGGAACGGGTTTACCACCTTCTTTTAATTATGAATATATAGAAAACCCTTTTAACTTTGGTGTTCTGGGCGATGTTGACGAGCCTATGCTTGCTCTTGCGCTTGCTGATATTGAAAACTCAACGGGTAAAGTTTCAGAGATTAAATCAAAATCTACACAATCCTTTAAATTATTAATGGATAGTAACGATTTAAACCCGTATGAAGGTGGAATGATAATAGATTAAACCAATACATGTGAATAAACACAAAACATATTTTAACTGGAGTTCTGGTAAAGATTCAGCATTAGCGCTATATCATTTATTACAAGACCATCGTTATACGGTTAATGAATTAATCACTACAGTTAATAGCCATTACAACCGTGTTTCCATGCATGGTTTAAGAAAAGAATTGCTAGAAGCTCAAACCAAATCGCTAAACATACCAGCAAGTTTAATAGAACTTCCTGAAATGCCAAGTATGCAACTTTATGAGCAAAAAATGCTAGAAACCACTTCTAGATTAAAAAAAGCAGGGTTTACACATACGGCATTTGGCGATATTTTTCTTGAAGATTTAAGAACTTACAGAGAAAACCAATTAGCAAAACAAGGGTTTAAAGCTATATTTCCACTTTGGAAACAAGACACTAAAGCATTACTTAATGAGTTTTTAGATTTGGGTTTTAAAACCATTATTGTGTGCGCCAATTCAAAATATTTTGGAGAAGATTTTGTTGGAACCGTTATAGACAAACACTTTATTAATAATTTACCGGAAGATGTAGACCCTTGCGGTGAAAATGGTGAGTTTCATACCTTTTGTTTCGATGGCCCTATTTTTAAAGAACCTATTGAATTTACTATTGGCGAAAAAGTATACAGAGAATACATTACACCAAAAACAGACAACGATTCTATTTGTAAAAATGACTCTGAAAAATATGGAGTTTGGTATTGCGATTTAATACCATAAAAAAGACTGCCAAATAATGACAGTCTTTCTTCAAAATAATAAAAGTTATTTCTTAATTAAACTTTAGGCAAACATACCTTTTGCCTTAATTAAAATATATTTTAGATGCTCCTACATTTAACGTTTCAGTTGCATTTAATGAATTTGACGTTAAATCATAAATTAATAGCTCACCAGTTCCTGCAAAAAAGTCTGTTTTAACCCCATAAAACATATCATTATCAACAGACATTCCATAAAAAGAATCGCTAATAATGCTGGTAGTAGGTAAACTTGTTGCTCCATCTAATAAACTGTATATCGCTCCTCCTGCTTGATAAAAAATTTCTCCATCGCTGTACGCCATTAAACTTGGATATATCTCTTCATTAAAACTTAAAGTCGAAATAATAGAATTATCAGAAACATCAATTTTAACAATACTTCCATCGGTATGTCCTGTAACATTCCAGCTAGCATCATATTGCGTTGCTCCTTCACATAAAACTACTAAATTTCCTTCATCATTTATAATCATTTCATCTGGAACATCATCAACAGTAATTGTTTCAACCTCGTTAGTTTCAGCATCAATAACAGAAACAATATTGTTTACACTCCAACCGCCTTTATGAGATACAAATAATTGGTTATCATCTTCTATAATTCGCTCTGGTCCTTCATCAACAGAAATAGTATTTATAATTGTGTTAGTAGCTAAATCGATTACCGCTATGTAATCATCAGTAGCATCACCACCATCACCCCAATTTGTAACATAACCTATACCATTAGAAATAGCCATGTATCTTGGATTAACTAAGCCTGTGTTAATAGTTGCAACAGACTCAAAAGTATACCGATTTACAACTTCAATTTTATTAGAAACGTTTAAAACAACATAAGCTAACTCGTCACTAAATGCCATACTTTGAGCAGTATCTCCCAAAAGCGTACTATTTACATTACTAAAAACATTGTTTTCTACCGTTAAAAAATCATCGGACACAAACGATATTGATGCATTTCCTTGCCCAAAATTACCTTCATGAGAAATTATAATTCCATCTTCATAATCGCCTTTTGGCATTACCACATCATCTTCATCATTACTACAAGATGAAAAAAGGGTTATTACTGCTAAACCTAATACTTTTAATTTGTTACTTTTCATTTTTAAAATTTAATTGTTGTTTGTATTTGAAAATTTCTATTTGGCATGGGTCTTAAAGCCACGTTTTCGTAATATGTGTTATATACATTGTTTAATTTAAAATCTACTTTAAAATTTATTTCCCGATTCTGGTTGAACAAATAACTAACGCCTATGTTTCCGAAATCATAATTGGATAATGTGTTTCCTATAATAAAAACTTCACCATTAAAAATATGTTGATAAAAAAGAGATAAGCGCTTTAAATTATAAGCCATATTTAAATTCCCTTTGTGAAAAGGCACATAAATAAGTTGCTTATTGGTTTCTAAATTCTCTGAAACAGTATAAGAATAATGTCCAGAAAATTTAAAATAATGATTACCAATATTATAATGCGATTTCACTTCTAACTCTGCGCCATAATTGGCAACTTCACCTATGTTTATTGGCGACCATAAACCTGTACTATTTGGGAGCCATTGAATCATATCTTTTGTATTGATATAATATCCGTTTAGTTTAATATTGAAAGCGTCATAATTAAATTGCTGACCAAAATCTATTTGATAAGATGATTCTGAAACTAAATCTATATTACCTCCAGGTTGCCAATACAAATCATTAAAAGTAGGAATGCGATAATTTTTAGAGCCGTTTATTTGAATTTTATAATGTTCAAATAAATCAAAACCAGCATCAACAGAAAATACAAAGGGTCTCTCACCTCCTGTTATAAAATCCTGTCTTAGGTTAACACCATAACTTATAATGGTATTAAGTTTATGATTAAGCAACGTAGTGGCAGAAAACGCGTTTCTTACCGGCTCAAGAAAACTATCTCCTTTTCCTTTTGTATTTGAATATTCTAAAATGGTTTTAAACTGTAATTTATCGTTAAACCGCACATTAAAATTATGATTAACCAAAAATGTATTGACGCTGCCTAAACTAAAATTATCTTTGTCTTTGTTTTCAAAGTATTTAAACATTTCATGTAAATGAACAGTTTTAATTTTTGAACTAAACTTTCCTGAAATCCGAGACCATTCCAGCATGGTTCTAAAGTTTTCGTCTTCATATTTGCTTCTAGAAGGCCCGGCTATTGTACCCGATAAATTTCGATCACCAAAATAACTTTGGTGGTAAAGCTTTATAATATCCTTATCAGATAAATAAAACCCCAAATTGGCATTTAAATTAAGGTTGTTAAATTCACCGTTTTCATTTACGCTATCGGTACCTAGATATTTATAGTCGTTATCTGAATCTACATAAGTAACAGCAACATTTCCCGTCCATTGCTTACTTCCAAAACCGGTTTTAAAACCTAAATTTTTAGAATTAAAGCTTCCATAACCAGTTCTTAAAACCGTTTCGAAATGCTCGGTAAAACTTAACTTATTATTTAAATGAATACTACCGCCAATAGCACCGCTACCATATTGTACACTCCCACCTCCACTTCTTATATCTATACCATCATAATTTGAAGTATTAATAGTATTAAAATCTGTTTGTCCGTTAAGCTGTGAGTTTATATTTATGCCATTCCAAACTACTGCAGTTTGAGATGCGTTAGTCCCTCTAAATGATGGCGATGACACCATACCAGAACCATTCTCTTTAAAATAAATATTAGAATTGAAGGCTAATAAATTAGTTAATGAAACAGCATTAACCTGTATTACAGAATCTGTTAATATTTCTATTTTAACTCCAGAAGCATAATTTTTCAGCTTACTATCACTAAGAATAACTTCATCTAACTTTTGGATAGAGTCTATCTGAGCAGTAGATGCAAAAGAAAAACTAAAAATGAATACTAATAAAATAAGTGTCTGCTTCATAAATCTTTAAAAACCCTTCTCCCGAGAGTTGTTTTAGATGATGAAAATGGCAGGTCTCCTGACTTATTTTATGTTGCTTTTCCTTCCCAGCCTAGGCCAGTGGTTTGTAGTGTACAACACCCTCTATACGAGGTACTGAAATCGAAAATTCATAAACACCTATTTAATAAATAGTAAATTATGAATAAATAAACACAGTATAAACTTACAGTTGCGGGAACAGTTCTGGAATTAATTATAAATTGCACCAGATTCCCTTTTAATCCTTTTAGCAAAAACTAAACAGAACCAAATTTCGATGTAAAAGTAAATGTTTTTAACAAAGTAGATAAGTAAAATTTACTTTTTCTTATTCAATTTATAAATAAGATAAATAAAGCCTGCAAGAAAATGAACTATAATAACTCCAGCTACTATATATATTGTTAAATTTGACCCGTCTCGCATGAGTTTTATATTTTTCGCAAAGATAAAAACCTTTAATTATTTAGTGTGCTACAAATGTTACATCGATTTATGAAGTTTAAATATTTTTTATTAGTTGTTACTCTAGTCTTTTTTAACTGTAAAAAAGAAACTAAAAAGCACCTCCAAACATTAAATAAAAAACAAGACATTGTTTTAAAATACGCTAAAGGGTTTTCAATTACAGAATATGAGAATTATAAAATTTTAAACATTACAAAGCCTTGGCCTAAAGCTGAAAAAAATTATCGTTACGTTTTAATAAGTAAAGAAAATGCGGCAAAAACAAGCTTTTTAAAAAATGAATATGATGGTATTATTATTAATCCTATTCAAAAAATAGTAGTCACCTCCACTACACATATTCCTGCGTTAGACCTTTTAGATGCTGAACAAACATTAATAGGATTCCCTGGAACAGATTATATTTCTTCTGAAAAAATAAGAGAACGTATTGATAATGGAAGTATTAGAGAGCTTGGAAAAAACGAAGGATTAAATACTGAAGTACTCCTAGAATTAAACCCAGATTTAGTTGTAGGTTTTGGAATTGATGGTAATAATCGTTCTTTAGAAACCATTAAAAAATCTGGAATTCCGGTTGTTTTTAATGGCGATTGGGTTGAGAGTTCTCCGCTTGCTAAAGCCGAATGGATAAAATTCTTTGGCGCATTATACAATAAAGAAAAAGAAGCCGATTCTATTTTTAACACCATTGAAAAGAATTATTTAGAAGCGAAAAAATTAGCAAAAAACATAAATACTAAACCTACAGTTTTAAGCGGTGCCATGCATAGTGATATTTGGTATTTACCAAACGGCACAAGTACCGAGGCGCAACTTCTAAAAGATGCCAACGTAAATTACTTATGGCAAGACACCAAAGGAGTTGGTAGTTTAAAATTAAATTTTGAATCGGTTTTTGTAAAAGCCAATACCGCTGATATTTGGTTAAGTCCTTCAAATTACTCAAGTTTGGAAGCTTTAAAAAATGGCAACGAAAATCATGCGCTTTTTGATGCCTTTAAAAATAAAACTATCTATAGTTTCAACAATACAACAGGCGCCTCTGGTGGTGTTTTGTATTATGAATTAGGTATGTCAAGGCCAGATTTAGTTTTAAAAGACCTTATAAAAATCTGTCATCCAGAATTACTAAAAAACTATAAGCCTCGCTTTTTTAAAACTTTAGAATAATTGCCAAATAAAAATACATACAAAATATCGTTTATAGTACTTATCACTATTTTGATACTATGCTTTTTTATGAACATTAGTTTAGGCTCTGTTTCCATTCCTTTAAAGTCTATTTTTAATAGTCTAATTGGGAATCCAACAGAACAAGAAACATGGCAGCATATTGTACAAAACTATAGATTACCAAAAGCTTTAACAGCCATTATTGTTGGCTCTGGATTAGGTATATCGGGATTGTTAATGCAAACCTTATTTAGAAATCCATTAGCAGGTCCTTTTGTATTGGGTATTAGTTCTGGAGCTAGTTTAGGTGTTGCTTTAGTAATTTTAGGTTCTGGGCTTTTTGGTGGTTTATTTGCATCTCTTTTTGTTTCAAAATGGGGTATTGTAATTGCCGCTAGTTTGGGAAGTTTTTTAGTATTGCTTGCGGTGTTAATGGTATCTATTAAAGTAAGAGATACTATGGCTATTTTAATAATAGGACTCATGTTTGCTAGTTTAACCGCAGCAATTGTTAGCGTACTCTCCTATTTTGGCTCTGCACAACAATTACAACAATATGTATTTTGGGGCTTTGGTAGTCTTGGCGATTTATCTTGGGAAGACCTTATCATTTTGTTTATTATTTATAGCTTAGGGCTTATTCTAAGCATCGCCTCCATCAAATCATTAAACACATTACTTTTAGGTGAAAACTATGCAAAAAGTTTAGGCTTAAACATAAAAAAAAGCAGACTAATAATTATTATCGCCACTAGCTTATTAGCAGGAACCATTACAGCTTTTGCAGGCCCAATTGCTTTTATAGGTTTAGCTATTCCACATATAACTAGGCAAGTTTTCAACACTTCAAATCATAAAATACTATTACCTGCGGTATTTTTATTTGGCGCTATTGTCATGCTAATTTGCGATAGCATTGCACAATTACCTAATAGTGATTTCACATTACCAATTAACGCTATAACAGCTTTAATAGGTGCTCCCGTGGTTATTTGGTTATTAGTAAGAAAACGAAAAATGGTATTTTAATATGATTATAAATTCCAAAATATCAAAAACAAAATTCCAAAACACCCCGTTAGAAAGTACGAGATTGCTTTTGGGAATTAGATATTGGAATTTGAGTTTTTTAAAAAATAATTTATGATAAAACAGAACGAAAATATCATTTTAAAAACTCAAGATTTATCCATTGGATACACTTCTAAAAAGGAAACAACGATTGTTGCTTCAAATATTAATATTGAATTAAGAAGAGGTGAGCTTGTTGGATTAATTGGTGCAAACGGTATTGGAAAATCTACATTATTAAGATCTTTAACCCATGTTCAAAATCCTATTGATGGTTTTATTGAAATCAATGAAAAAGACATCTCAAAATACAATCCTATAGATTTAGCAAAAGTGATGAGTTTGGTTTTAACCGAGCAAGTTGCTTCTAAAAACTTATCGGTGTTTGAATTAGTAGCCTTAGGAAGACAGCCTTATACAAATTGGGTTGGTAATTTATCTGAAGAAGATATAAACGCTATTAATACCGCAATTAAACAGACAAACATTTCAGATTTAAAAAACAAAAGGTGCTTTGAACTTAGTGATGGCCAATTACAGAAAGTAATGATTGCCCGAGCTCTTGCTCAAGATACTGACTTAATTATTTTAGATGAACCCACTACGCATCTGGATATGTATCATAAAGCATATATTTTAAAACTACTTCAAAAGTTAGCAAAAGAGACCAATAAAACAATTCTATTCTCATCACATGAAATTGATTTAGCCATTCAACTTTGTGACAATCTAGTTGTGATGACTAAGAATGAAGTGGTTTCAGATACACCATGTCATTTAATTTCTAAAGGAACTTTTGAAAATTTATTTCCAAAAGATTTAATTGCTTTTGATGAAGTAACGGGAAGTTTTAGGGTTAAGAAATAATTTAAAAAGTAATTCGAATTTTAAAAAATTTTAAAACTAAAAAATTATCTTTGAGTATAATTTTCTTTTTTTAATGAACGACAATCTTATTCTCATAATTTCTATTTTAATTGCCGCAGCTATTGGCGGTTATTTAGGCATGCTTTTTACAAAACTTAAAAGTAAAAGTGAACAAAGTACCCTTGAAGAACGCAATGCAAATCTGCAATTACAGATTGACGACTTAAAAACGAATCATGAAACTGAAAACAAAAAACAAAACGAAAATTTCAACCTTCAAATCAATCAATTAAAAGAAACACTTTCTAAAATTGAAACAGAACGTGAAGACATAAGAAGAGAAAAAGATTTTTTAAACACAGAGTTAGCCAGAAAAAATTCTGAATACGAAAACCTTCAAGAGCTAAATTTAAAACGCGATAAAGAACTAGAAGAACGCCAAGAACAATTGCGCAAAGATTTTGAACTTTTAGCTACTAAAATTCTAGATGAAAAATCTGAAAAATTCACACTTCAGAATAAAGAAAACATTAAAAATATTTTAAATCCGCTTCAAGAAAAAATAAAAGTTTTTGAAGAAAAAGTAGATTTAACACAAAAGGAAAGCATCAGTATGCACTCGGCTTTAAAAGAGCAATTGTTAGGCTTAAAAGATTTAAACCAACAAATGACAAAGGAAGCCACCAACCTAACCAGAGCTTTAAAAGGCGATAGCAAAATGCAAGGAAACTGGGGAGAATTGGTATTGGAACGTGTTTTAGAAAAATCGGGATTAGAAAAAGATAGAGAGTATTTTGTACAACAAAGTTTCACTCTAGATGATGGCTCTCGTGTTTTACCAGATGTTGTTTTACATCTTCCAGATGGTAAAAAAATGATTATTGATAGTAAAGTATCTTTAACAGATTATGAGCGTTTGGTAAATGCAGATGAAGATGATAAACCTTTACATTTAAAAGCGCACGTTAATTCTATTAGAAGGCATGTAGACCAACTTTCTGAAAAAAACTACCAAGATTTATATGATATTGAATCGCCAGATTTTGTACTCTTATTTATCCCGATAGAACCCGCTTTTGCCGTAGTTGTAAATGAAGATAATTCTATTTACAACAAAGCTTTTGAGAAAAACATTGTTATTGTTACACCTTCTACACTATTAGCAACATTGCGTACTATTGACAGCATGTGGAACAATGAAAAACAACAACAAAACGCTATAGAAATTGCACGACAAGCTGGAGCTTTATATGATAAATTTGAAGGCTTAGTAAAAGACTTGACGGGTGTTGGTAAAAAGATTGACGCTGCAAAAACAGATTACTCTTCTGCTATGAATAAATTAGTGGAAGGTCGTGGTAACTTAATTACAAGTGTTGAAAAACTAAAAAAAATGGGTGCTAAAGCTAAAAAAGCATTGCCAGAAGCTATTATAAAGCGTGCTGAAGAGGACGATAATTAAACCAACTATTTATGAAATTTTTAATTAAAGCATTTATACTCATACTCATTTTAATAGCTGGCTATTTCAGTTTTATTTATTTTGTTCATTATAGTGAAGGCGTTAGAGCCGGAAAACTTGTTAAATTTAGTAATAAAGGGGTTTTATTTAAAACTTGGGAAGGCGAAATAAGTCAAGGTGTTTCTGATGCTCAAACCTTTGTTTTTTCTGTTGAAGACAAGGAGAAAGAAACTATTGAAGACCTTAACAGACTACAAGGCAAGTTTGTAAAACTACATTACTACGAACGATATAAAACGTTGTTTTGGCTTGGAGACACGAAATACTTCATTACAAAAGTTGAAGAGGAAAAAAATTAACAATTAGCCTCTTTATTTATTGGTTTTGGTATTTTAGATTGTGCTTTTTACAATTCCCTTATCAATAATTATTAAAATCATTTTTTAATTGAGAATATATTAGACACTCTCTAAAAATATAGAGCACAATTAGCTTTAAAAAATTATATCCCTATTTTAGCGTACTTTTTTAGCAGATTAATCTAAAAAATCTTAGAACTCATGTTTAGACACGCCAAAGACTCACAAGTATCAATTACGGAACTCATGCTGCCAGCTAACTCTAATTTTAGTGGTAAAATACATGGTGGGCATATTTTAAATTTAATGGATCAAATTGCATTTGCATGTGCTTCTAAACACTCCAGACATTATTGTGTAACGGCATCGGTAAACAAGGTAGATTTTTTACAACCTATTGAGGTTGGCGAATTAGTGACCCTTAAAGCATCTGTTAACTATACAGGTAGAACGTCGATGGTTATTGGGCTTCGTGTGGAATCTCAAAATATTCAAACTGGAAAAATTAAACATTGTAATTCATCTTATTTTACAATGGTTGCTAAAGATGACGATGGCAAAAATGTTAAGGTTCCGGGTTTAATTTTAGACGATAAGCAAAGCGTTAGGCGTTTTGCAAGAAGTATTGCTAGACAAGAACAAGCAAAAACAAGAAGTAATAAGTTTAACTCTTCGGAATTTAAAATTGAAGAACACTTAGATCTTATTAAATCTCAAAATGCTAAAATTGAGTTATTTGAGTTATAGTTTTTATACTCCAAAAACTAAGTAAACAGAAAAAACAAAACACTAGTATTTAGCTAAACTTTAGCGGATAAGTGCGTATTCTATGATAGAAAACAAATAGTTTTCGTTAAAAATCATGCGACAAATTTATAAGTGTCTACAAAAGGAGAATCTCTATTAATTACAGCAAAAATTCGACCTATAATTTTACATCTCACATTATTTAGAACCAACATTTTATTTTTCCCCTCATCTTGTTTTCTTAAGTAATAAGCTTTTAATTGTGCATCATGCTTTACGGCTGATAAGGCGCACATTTGAAGTAAAGACTTCATTGTTTTGTCTGCCATATGATTAACTTTAGTACCTCCTCTAATACTTGAGCCTGAGCTGTACTCAAAAGGTGCAACTCCTGCATAACAGGCTAGTTTTCTAGCCGAGTCAAAGACCTTAAACCCTTTAGTTGCTATTATAAAATAAATAGCCGTTTTCTCGCCAACACCTTTAATACTTTTTATAAGCTCAAATTGACGTTTTAATTTAGGCTCTTGCTTTACAAGTTCACGCATCTTAGCATCTATAACTTTTAAGCTCGCTTTAAGAAATTTAATTGTTTTCTTGTTTTGAGCTTCTACTGTTCTATAAACATCTAACGACGTATACCCTTTATTTTCTTTAGTTGAACCAAATAATAAAAGGGATTTCTTGATTTTTTCGCGCTCAGTAAAAAGTAATTTTAACTGCTGGATTGATTTCTCTGGCACACTTGATAGCTGTAGCTTATCTATATTGCGAATGCTATAAAAAGTGATATCCTTAGCATCAGACTTATCACTTTTACCTCTTGATATGCCTTTAGATCGCTTAATCTCTACCGCTGGAACAATCCAATAATCAAACCCGTTTTCAAAACAAAAACAGCTTAAAGGGAATGTGTAAACACCTGTGTTTTCAAAACAGAACAGGGTACTTTCTAAATCTATTTTTCCTTTTTTTAAAACAGTAAGCATCCGCTTTAAACCTTTTGTGTTATTCGTAACAACGAAATGTTCCAATGACATGGGATTTGTTTTATCTACTATAACCACATCTAATTTTAATTTTGAGATGTCAATGCCCACATGAAATGAATAATTTTTCATAATTTTATATTAAGTTTTTAAAAAATGTTGAATCGCTTTATAACCTTTATTAGACCTCTGACGTCTACTATTCTATTTGAAGCTTTTCAACTTAAATTCTAAGGAGAAAACAGAGGACTAATACGCAGCATAAGACTAACTTAGTTAGGGATGTAGTTCACCTCTGTTTTCCTTTGAATAAATTTAGTGTATTATTCTTTATGCAAACTAAAGGTTAGGGATTGCAGCAAAAAGCCCACAGCCTGACGAAGGAAGTGCGAGGACTTGTAGCGTAAAGCGCGACCCTTTGGGTAACGCCAAAAACAAAAAAATCCCGCATAAAACGGGATTTTTAAATTTATAATATATTCTGCTTATTTACTTAAATACATTTTACGTCTTGAGTATAAATCGTAAAAAGCATCGTCTTTTAAACTATCAATAAATAAGATACTTTCTCCTGTACTTTTCATTTCTGGGCCTAATGTTTTATCTACATTAGGGAATTTATTAAATGAGAATACAGGTTGCTTAATTGCAAATCCATCTAATTTTGGATTAAAGTTGAAATCTTTAATTTTCTTCTCCCCTAACATGACTTTAGTTGCATAGTTTACATATGGCTCACCATAAGCTTTTGCTATAAATGGCACCGTTCTAGAGGCTCTTGGGTTAGCTTCAATAATATAAACGGTATCATCTTTAATAGCGAATTGGATATTTATTAATCCAACTGTATTAAGGGCTAAGGCGATCTTTTTTGTATGATCTTTAATTTGTTGCATTACAAACTCACCCAAGTTAAATGGAGGTAGTAACGAGTTACTATCTCCAGAGTGTACACCACATGGCTCAATATGCTCCATAATACCAATAATGTAAACATCTTCACCGTCGCAAATAGCATCTGCTTCAGCTTCTATAGCACCATCTAAATAATGATCTAATAGTAATTGATTACCTGGCATTCTGCTTAATAAATCTACAACGTGTTTTTCGAGCTCTTCTTTATTAATTACGATTTTCATGCCTTGACCACCAAGAACGTACGAAGGACGCACTAATATTGGGAAGTCTAAAACATCTGCAATTGCAGCAGCTTCATCGGCTGTGGTAGCAATATCAAACTGTGGGTAAGGAATATTGTTTTCCTTTAATAGCGTAGAAAAATGCCCTCTATCTTCAGCTAAATCTAAAGATTCAAAGCTCGTTCCTAATATTTTAATACCATACTTAGTTAATTTTTCAGCAAGCTTTAAAGCCGTTTGACCTCCTAACTGAACAATTACACCTTCTGGCTTTTCATGTTTAATAATATCGTAAATATGTTCCCAGAAAACTGGTTCGAAATATAATTTATCGGCTGTATCAAAATCGGTAGAAACCGTTTCTGGGTTACAGTTAATCATAATGGTTTCATAACCACATTCTGCGGCTGCTAAAACGCCATGTACACAACAATAATCGAACTCGATACCTTGACCAATTCTATTTGGACCAGAACCTAAAACGATAACTTTTTTCTTATCGGTAACAACACTTTCGTTATCTGAATAACGTTTACCATCGGCAGTTTCCATATCACTTTCAAAAGTAGAATAGTAATAAGGTGTTTTGGCTTCAAACTCTGCCGCACAGGTATCAACTAATTTATAAACTCTGTTTATACCTAATTCTTCACGCTTAGAATATACTTGACTTTCTAGACAATTTAGCATGTGTGCTATTTGCCTATCTCCATAACCTTTTTGCTTAGCTTCAAGTAATAAGTCTTTTTGAATAGTATCTATATTGAAGGTAGAAATTTGCTGCCTTAAGAAATGTAACTCTTCATATTGCTTTAAAAACCACATATCAATTCCTGTGATTTCAAAAATTCTACTTAATGGAATCCCCATAGCAATAGCATCATATATTATGAATACACGATCCCATGACGCATGAGTTAGTTTTTCTATAATTTGGTCGTAATTTTTATTTTCTTTTGCATCTGCACCTAAACCATTACGCTTTATTTCAAGAGATTGGGTTGCTTTATGAAGCGCTTCTTGGAAAGAACGTCCAATACCCATAACTTCTCCTACCGCTTTCATTTGAAGCCCTAAAGTTCTATCTGAACCTTCAAACTTATCGAAATTCCAACGCGGTATTTTTACAATAACATAATCTAAAGTCGGCTCGAATAATGCAGACGTAGATTTTGTAATTTGATTATTTAATTCATCAAGATTATAACCCATTGCTAATTTAGCCGCAATTTTTGCAATTGGATAACCTGTTGCTTTACTTGCTAATGCAGAAGAACGTGATACACGTGGGTTAATCTCAATGGCTATAATTTCTTCTTTTTCGTCTGGTGAAACAGCGAATTGTACGTTACACCCTCCTGCAAAATCTCCAATACTACGTATCATATGGATGGCCATATCACGCATTTTTTGGTAGGTTCTATCACTTAAAGTCATTGCTGGCGCAACGGTAATTGAATCTCCGGTATGAATCCCCATAGGGTCCATATTTTCAATAGAACATACAATAACTACATTACCATTAGCATCTCTTAACAACTCTAACTCATATTCTTTCCAGCCTAAAAGGGCTTTATCAATCATTACTTCGTGAATAGGCGAAATTTCTAATCCATGTCGTAATAATTTATCAAAATCTTTTTCTTCATGAACAATTGCCGCACCAGCTCCACCAAGCGTGAAAGAAGAACGAATACATAAAGGAAAACCAAATTCTTGAGCAATTTCTTTTCCTTTTAAGAATGAAGTCGCTGTAGCTTGAGGTGCCATACCTACCCCAATTTGTTCCATTAAATTTCTAAACTGTTCTCTATCTTCGGTAATATTAATAGCATCAATATTAACACCAATCATATCGATATTAAAATCTTTCCAAATCCCTTTCTCATCAGCTTCAATACATAAATTTAATGCTGTTTGTCCTCCCATAGTTGGTAAAACGGCATCAATTTGCGGATGATCTTTTAAAATTTGAATAATTGACTTCGTATTTAGCGGTAGCAAGTATACATGATCTGCCATAGAAGGATCAGTCATAATAGTTGCAGGATTAGAATTGATTAAAATAGTTTCAATTCCATCTTCTCTAAGCGAACGTAAAGCTTGAGTTCCTGAATAATCAAATTCACATGCTTGTCCAATTACTATAGGACCAGAGCCAATAATTAGTATCGATTTTAATTTTGGATTTTTAGGCATTTTTTAATCGTTATTATGTTGTAATTTAATGTGTTGCAAAAATAGTAATCAGTAGATATAAAAAAAGGCATTACCGTTAAGTAATACCTTTTAATTATCAACAATTGTTAATCATTATTTCTTATGTCTTGTTTCAGTTGAAACAGATAATTTTTTTCTTCCTTTAGCCCTTCTACGTGCTAATACCTTTCTACCGTTAGCAGAAGCCATTCTTTCTCTGAAACCATGTTTGTTTCTTCTTTTTCTTTTTGATGGCTGAAACGTTCTTTTTGGCATGTTCTTATGTTTTTAAATCTGTGATGTAATTTTAATATAGATGGCTCTGTTAAAACCGAGGGCAAATATACAAAGCCTTTATTACTTTGCAAATCATTTTTAAAAAAATATTAGAATTATTTTTCACTTTTAAAAAACTCGCGTTACACCAGTATTTATTTAGGTTAACCATTTATTTTGTTAAATAACTGTATACATATTTTAATAAAAATTTAGTTTCTTTGTAAACTTATAAACCATAAAGTAGTTTGTTTAAGATGCAAACACCGCTTTTTACCATTACAATTTTTAAATTATGTTCAATAAAATCATAAAACTTATAATTGCAGCAGGAATTATTGCTTTTGCTATTTACCAATTTATAGAAGGCTACATAGGTAATGGTATTGCGTTACTATTTTTATCTACAATTTTTATATTTCTTTATTTTAAAAATGAGATTATACTATTAGCTTTTTTAAGATTAAGAAAACAAGATTTTGAAGGTGCAAAAAAGTGGTTGAATAAAATTAAAAATCCAGAATCTGCTTTAGTTACCAAGCAACAAGGCTATTTTAACTATTTACATGGTATTATGGTATCTCAAGATAACATGAATGAAGCCGAAAAATATTTTAAGAAAGCGCTTTCTTTGGGATTATCTATGGATCATGATATTGCGATGGCAAAATTGAATTTAGCTGGTATTGCATTTTCAAAACGCAGAAAGCAAGAAGCGCAGAAACTATTGTCTGAAGCTCAAAAATTAGATAAACAAGGTATGCTTACCGATCAGATAAAAATGATGAAACAGAATATGAAACAAGCCGTTGGCCCTACACAACATTATGGTTCTGGTGGTTCTGTAAGATCTCAAAAAAGACGTGGTAGGTAATTAATTTTATTTGGGCGTTTTAACACGCTTTCACTACTCGCTTCCTCCTACGTCGGCGAGCTCAAACATGCCGTTCAATCGTTAACGCACTCACTCTTAGGGCTCACTCAGAATTTAATAGGTATTTTATGGAATCATAAAAAATCTTTAAACATTTCCTAAAAATCAAATAGTTATATGCATTACTGCTTGTTTTACACGCATGATGGACATAGTTTTTTTATCCGTAATCCATAATTGAAAGAAATCACCGATACAGTCATTACAATCAGAATAAACAAAATTAAAGGAAAGCTCGAATCAATCACTTTTAGCACCACAAGCAAGTTCATTCCAACTAAAGAAATTACTGCTCCTATAATCAGAAACAGAATTCCTTTTCCAGAATTTAGTTTAGTTCCTTTAATGAATTCATCAATTTTGATAAATCCAAAAATCGTAATTCCTTAAATAATTCCTAAGAATACTAACACAAGAAAAACTCCAGCCATCATATGATCGGTAAAAGGGAATTCGGTGTTTTTTAAAGACCATTGAATTAGATAATAAATGGATATAGAAATTATAATCTCAATAATAATCCAAATAATATTTTTCCAATTAAGACTTGTCGTTTTAATGGTTTACTAAAAAACTAAAATACCTAATTATAATACCCTTCTCTAGGTATATCAATATAATATTGTTTTCTAGATTTATTATTAAGGTGTGGCTCACGTAACCAAGGGTTATGAAGTTTCAATAATTTATAATTAATACCAAAGCGTTGTGCAAACTTAGTAAAGTCTGTTACTGCAGTATCAACTTCAATTTTATAGGTTGGTACATTGGTGTATAAATCTTTATCTCTAAAATTAAAGCCATACTTTTTCGGGTTAGATAAAATCTCTTTTAAAGCCACAATTCTAAACAAATAACGCCCAGTTTCTTCACCTAACAGCAAATCATAATACTCAGTAACTCCTTGCTCTTTTAAACGTCTAGAAACTCCTGCATTACCTGCATTGTAAGCAGCAGCAGCTAAGGTCCATGAACCCAATTTATCTTTAGCTTCTAATAAATACTTACATGCCACTTCGGTTGCTTTTTCTAAATTATAACGCTCATCTACATTCTTATTAACTTCTAAGCCATTTTCTCTTCCTGTAGCTGGCATAATTTGCCAAACACCTCTTGCACCTGCCGGAGACACAGCATTGGTTAAACCGCTTTCTATAACGGCTAGGTATTTAAAATCGTCTGGAACGCCATGTTTTGCAAGTATAGGCTCGATAATTGGAAAGTATTTTTTTGCGCGTTTAAACATTAACAATCCATTGGATTGCCAATAGGTATTAACGAGTAACTCCCTATCCATACGCTCTAAAATATCTGGATTTTCAAGCGGCATAGCTTCACCAGCAAAATTCAAGTTTTCTGGAACTTGAAGCGCATAAACATTATAATCATTTATCAATTTTGTTTCAAAATTCTCATCGGTAGGCGCATCTTGTAATGCAAAAATAAATAGGGCACATAAACTTAATAATCCCACAAACGCTAATCCTTTCTGTATAATCTTCATTTTAATAAGTTTTTTTATAAAATTAAAAAAAATAGCTTAGTTACCTAAAATTAGTTTAGGTAAATTTTCGTTAAACCATTTATATTTATTGATAATTGCAATATGAGTGCCGTTTTTAACAACAACACAATTTTTAATATTTTTAATAGGAAACACAGAGTCTTTATCGCCATGAATATGTATAATATCTGATCGGAAAGCGACTTGCTCCCAACATACCATTTCTTTAATAGCCCAACTTAAATATTTACTATCGTTAACCGATAAATATTTTTTATAGAGTTCTAAACGTTTCGTTACGGTTTCTCCAAAAGCATATTTTTCAAAAACGTCAATCTTACTTGCCAACTGTGTTGGAACCAGTAAATACGCTTTGGTTGCCTTTGCTACTAGCATCTTTTTAGGTAATTCACCCATCGATTTTACACTAGAAACTATTATAAGTTTTCTAACAGCTATATGCTTACTAATTTCTTGAACAAGAACACCACCAAACGACACACCCAGCAAAACAATATCTTTATGTGTTATGTTTTTAGAAAGACGTAATGCATAATCACTTAAACTTTCATTATCCAATGGAATTACCCATTCTAATAAATGAATTTTAAACTGCACTTCTGGCAATTTTATAAATTCAAAAATTTTAGGACTTGCTGCCATTCCTGGCATTAAATAAACATGTATTATCTCTTGACTCATAAGGCATTAACCTTAAATTTACTTTAATCTAACAATTATTTTTCGTACTTTTGCACAAAGTTAGAGAAATAGTACTCACTATTTTTAATTTCCTAAGAATTAAAAAAAAATTAACATGGTTGAAGCGGCAGAACTAATTGACAATGATTTTTTACGTCAATTTGAAGTTAAAGTTGATAATGATTTAGCAATTATTGAATACTCTTTACAGGAAAGAAAGATTTTTTTAACCAAACTAATTATTCCAGAAAGTGTAACTGACGAAAGCTTTCAAAAAGAATTTTTAGCACTCGTTTTTGAAGAAATTGAATCGCGCAACTTAAGTGTTATGCCTACTTCTCCTGAAATCGCAAAATTTGTTAGAAGTAACAGAAAATATAAAAGAATGCTTCCGGTAGGCGTTAGAATATAGTGGCATTTACAACATAAAATAAAAAAACCGAAACTAATTAGTTTCGGTTTTTTTATTTTTAAAAGCTAACTTAATTATTGTTTAGTATATACTAGAGTTAAGTCTTTTGTTGCTAACACTTGGGTTAAATCTTCATTATAAACCTTAATTCGATCTTCAAAAACTAAAAATATTTGATTGTCTTGAATTGTAGCTTCACTTTCTCCAATCATAATTATTGAATTATCAATCGTATAAGTTGTTGCTAAACTAATAACACCTTCTGTATCGCAAGCCACATTAAAACTATAATCGCTTGTGCTTTCATCTAATAAAGTAATATCTAAATCTGGGTTAAATGTTGTATTTAAAGACACAACACCTTGGTCATCAAAAAATAAAGTCTCATTTCTAGTACAATCAATTTCATTTAAAAGATTGTTACTTACTACGCCATCTTGATTTATATCAAATCCTTCATCTACATTCCAAGCTGTTAATTTCCAAACACCAATAATAGCATTGTTATTTGAGTCTTGCAAATCATCAGAAGAACAACTAGTAAAAAATACGAGTACAGATGCAAAACATAGGTTTAAAAGTAATTTATTCATATTGGGGCATGATTAATTACTAGTAAAAATAATTACGAAATAATTATAACACACAATAAATAAGGCGAATGGCTAAAAATTAAGTTTACAAGCAGAAAAACAGAAGAAACTAGCTTATTAAAGCATTTAAAAACTCAAATCTAACGATACCATCTTCGTCAATTTGATTAAGCTTAACGTCGTGTAACGTATTTACAAACTCTGGATTCCACGGCGTTTTTACCTTTACATAGTTCTCAGTAAAACCATGAATATATCCTTCTTTATTTTCACTTTCAAACAAAACGGTTCGAGTTGTTCCTATTTGACTTTCATAAAAAGCACGTCGTTTTTTAACCGATAAACCACGTAGCATTTTACTGCGTTTACTTCTTACATTTTTAGGAACGACACCATCCATTTCCGCGGCTTCAGTATTATCACGCTCAGAGTAAGTAAATACGTGTAAATAAGAAATATCTAACGCTGTTAAGAAATTATAAGTTTCTAAAAAATGCGCTTCGGTTTCTCCAGGAAACCCAACAATAACATCCACACCTATACACGCTTGAGGCAAGACTTCTTTAATTTTAGCAACGCGATCTACATACAATTCGCGCATATAACGACGCTTCATTTTCTTTAAAACCTCATTACTTCCTGATTGCAACGGAATATGAAAATGAGGCACAAACGCTCTTGATTTAGATACTAAATCTATCGTTTCATTTTTAAGCAAATTAGGTTCTATTGACGAAATTCGTAATCGTTCTATCCCTTCAACCTTATCTAACTCTGTTACTAAATCTAAAAATGTATGTTCGTGTTTTTTGTTACCAAACTCACCTTTACCGTAGTCACCAATATTAACACCTGTTAAAACAATTTCTTTAATATTTTGTTCTGAAATGGCTTTTGCGTTTTTCAAAACATTATTCATGGTATCGCTTCTTGAAATCCCACGTGCTAATGGTATTGTACAATAAGTACATTTATAATCACAACCATCTTGAACTTTTAAAAACGCGCGGGTTCTATCACCAATGGAATAGCTACCAACATAAAAATCGGCATCTTCAATTTCACAAGAATGCACTTCGCCAAAATCATTTTTAGAAAGATCGTTTAAGTAATCTGTAATCTTGAATTTCTCGGTTGCTCCAAGAACCAAATCCACACCATTAACATCGGCCAATTCTTGAGGTTTTAATTGCGCATAACAACCTACTGCTGCAACAAAAGCATCAGGATTCACTTTTTGAGTTTGCTTTACAATGGTTTTAAAACGTTTGTCTGCATTATCGGTTACCGAACAGGTATTAATAACATAAATATCTGCCTTTTCAGAAAAATCTACTCTATCAAAACCTTCATCGTTAAAATTTCTTGCTATGGTAGAGGTTTCTGAAAAATTCAGTTTACAACCTAAAGTATAAAATGCGACTTTCTTATTCATTGTATTTTATTATCCTGAACTTGTTTCAGGATCTTTTAAAATTTATCTTTACAGCTAAAAGATTGCAAATTTACAACTAATAAGTTACATGTTAAAACCAATTTCAAGACAAATAATCACCTACTTATCAGTTAGTTGTATGCTTTTTTTGTTTTTTTCCTGTGGAAACAAATCAAATACAGACAAAGACCATCTTGTTTTTCGGTATAACGAATATGCCAATATAAACACTCTAGACCCTGCCTTTTCTAGAACACTTCAAGACAACTCTATTAACAATCAGCTATTTAATGGCTTAGTACAATTGGATAGCGATTTGAATATTCTACCCGCAATTGCTAAAAATTGGACAATCTCTGAAGATGGATTAACCTATATATTTAATTTGCGCAACGATGTATACTTCCATAAACATAAATTATTTGGTAAAGATTCTACTAGAACGGTTGTTGCAGACGATTTCACTTATAGCTTAAACCGAATAAAAGACAAAAAAATTGCAGCTCCAGGAAGTTGGGTTTTAAACAAGGTTGATAATTTTAAAGCCATTAACGATACCATTTTCGAGATAAACTTAAAACAACCTTTCCCTGCATTTATAGGCTTATTAACCATGAAATACTGTTCTGTAATCCCCAAAGAAATTGCAGATTTTTATGGAACCGATTTTAGAGCCAACCCAATTGGAACAGGACCTTTTAAGTTTAAACGCTGGGAAGAAAACATTAAACTTGTTTTAAGAAGAAATAACCTTTACTTTGAAAAAGATGAAGCTGGTAAATCTTTACCTTACCTTGAAGCCGTAGCGCTTACTTTTTTACCAGATAAGCAAAGCGAATTTCTACAATTCGCACAAGGAAACATTGATTATTTACAAGGATTAGACGCATCCTATAAGGACGAATTATTAACTGCAGATGGTAGGCTTAGAGAAAAGTATGCACCGACCGTTGACTTAATTAGAGGTCCTTTTTTAAATACTGAATATTTAGGATTTTACTTGGACTCTGAAACTCCAGAAATACAATCACCATTGATACGAAAGGCTATAAATTATGGCTTTGACAGAAAAAAGATGATGATTTATTTACGAAATGGTATAGGGAATCCCGCAAATGGTGGTTTTATACCAAAAGGATTGCCAGGTCATAACGAGTCTTTAGGGTTCACCTATCAACCAGAAAAGGCCAAGCAGTTAGTCGAGCAATTTAAAAATGAAAGCGGTATTACTAACCCAGAAATAACCTTAGTGACATCGAGTAATTATTTAAGTTTTTGTGAATTTATTCAACGAGAAATCGAAAAAACTGGACTAACTATTAATGTTGATGTCATGCCAGAAGCTACATTAAGATCGGCTAGGTCAAACGGTAAAGTTGATATGTTTAGAAGTTCTTGGGTGGCTGATTATTTGGATGCTGAAAATTACTTATCTATTTTCTACAGTAAAAATTTTGCTCCAGATGGCTCTAACTATTTTCATTATAAAAACAGTAAAGTAGATAGTTTATACAACAAAGCATTTACAATAACAGATATTGAAAAACGAAAACACATATACACAACAATAGATTCTTTAGCTATGGATAAACCCATTATGGTACCGCTGTTTTATGATGAAGTAATACGATTTACTCAGAAAAATGTAAAAGGCTTAGGCACTAACCCTATTAATTTGTTGGACTTAAGGTATGTTAGAAAAGACTAATAATCTTCGCTATTTCTACCAATATCATCTATTTCGTCTTTAACTACGACCACCGATTTTTTCCAGCTATTCTCTAGAAAAACATAAAAACCCCATACTGCAAGCAAACCAACCGGCAAACCTAAAAGGTTTATACTCCAGTTATTATCCCAATCTATTCCCCAGTCAAAAATATAAACATCTAGTACACCTATAATTAATCCTGTTATGAAACCTGCCGCGTAATATATAACAATACTTAAAATTGCATAGAGCCACTTGTTTTGATTATACTCTTCCGATAGATCGTAAAATCGTTTTCCAATAAAATAGATTAATATAATTCCTAACATATAACAACTAATTTAATTCACTATTTTTAATATTATTTTCTTGCAATACACCCAAAACAATAAAGAGTTGAGATAAACCATAAAAAAGCATGACACCAATTGCATGATATGGTATTTTACTGCTATAAAAAGACGATAAAGCCGCTAAGCTATCTGCCAAAATAGACAAAAACACACCTAATAAAACTACATAATAGCTTTTCTCATTTACCAGCCCTTTTCTTAAAAAAGCAAATATTACAAATAGGGTAACAATGAAAAGGTATAACAATGTAGGGAAGAAAAAATTATTTAGATTTCCGTTTATTAAATACAATATTACCATCATTAAAGTGAAGCAAAACAGTATAACCGGTAATAGTCTTTTTAGTTTAAAATCACTCTGATTAGAAAACTTAAAAACATAAAATAGCTTCCCAAAGGCAAAAGAAAAAATTCCGAATATATAGTATAGCTCTACTTCATATAAGATAAAAAAGACATCGCCTATTAAAAAAAACGCTAAGGCAGCTGTCATAAAAAAACGCTTAATTTTATACTTTTCTCTCTGACAAAAGTTATAATAAAGAAGTAATAAAACGGATAAAGAAATTTTTGAAAGAAACCTATAAACAGAAATATCATATTTCGTTTTTATAGCTATATCTGCTATAAGAACAATTAAAAATATCACAATAAAGAACTTGCTATTTTTATAACTACTTTTCATTACCTAAAAATATAACACGAGCAAAGTAGGATTTTATCTTCACAAAATAAACAACAAACCGCTCAAATATTTCTTTTTGCTTAATTATGAGCTTTTAATCGGTAATATTTAAAATCAAGTAATTAGAAAAGTTATTACCCCCTTCTAAAATGCTTAGTTTCTTCAAAAACATGTTCCAGAATAGCTTTGTCTTGGTCTGTAAATTCAACTTTACGCCTTGCCATAACTACTTTAGAAACTTCGAAAGCTTTTTTTGTTAAGTAGGTTGTAAAACCTCCATGACCTCCCCAACTAAAACTTGGAACAAAATTTCGAGGAAAACCACTACCAAAAATATTAGCACTTACCCCAACAACGGTACCTGTATTAAACATGGTATTAATACCACATTTACTGTGATCTCCCATCATGAGTCCACAAAATTGCAAGCCTGTTTTAGCAAAACCTTCGGTTTGATAGTCCCATAAACGGACTTCAGCATAATTGTTTTTTAAATTAGAATTATTCGTATCTGCTCCTAAATTACACCACTCTCCTAAAACAGAATTACCTAAAAAGCCATCATGCCCTTTATTAGAGTAACCAAAAATAACCGAATTATTAACCTCTCCTCCTACTTTGCTATGAGGCCCAACAGTTGAAGGCCCGTAAATTTTTGCTCCTAATTTTATTCCTGCTCCTTCACAAAGTGCTAATGGACCACGAACAATAGCGCCTTCCATAATTTCAGAATCCTTACCTATATAAATTGGGCCTGTACTAGCGTTAAGTGTTGTGAACTCCAATTTTGCGCCTTCTTCTATAAAAATATTTTCTGGAGCTATTATATTATTACTTGCTGGAATAGGTTGTGATATTTTATCTTTTGTAATAAGTACAAAATCTTCTTGAATAGCATGTCCATTTTTAGAGAAAATATCCCAGGTATTTTCTATTTTAATAATTTCTTCTGCGAACTCAATAGCTTCGTAAGCACCAAAATCAATATCTTCTTGAGCTTCTTTTGTAAAAAACGCTATAACATCTTCTCCTTTAAAAATAGCTTGATTTTCATTTAAGTTGATTATCATTTCTACCAACTCTAAATTTGGAAGATACGATGCGTTAATCATAACGTTTTCATCCATTTCTACCATAGGAAATTTATCAGATAAATAATCCTCAGTTACTGTAGTGGTTGTTGTTTTCAAAAACGTTTCCCACTTTTCTCTAATGGTTAAAATGCCAACACGAATATCTGCTACTGGTCTTGTAAATGTAAAAGGCAATAAATTGTTGCGAGAAGGACCATCGAAAAGAATATAATTCATAAGAAAACTTGAAGTTTAAAAGCTAGAAATTTGAAGTTCTAAAACTTAATAAATAAAAATTACTCTTGTAAAAATAAAAAAGCCTTTCATAGTAGAAAGGCTTTTTTGATAAAAATATTTTTTGACTAAATTTATTTTTTAAACTTAGCGTATTTGTTTTTGAACTTATCAATACGACCAGCAGTATCTACCAATTTAGATTTACCAGTATAGTATGGGTGAGACGTTCTAGAAATCTCCATTTTTACTAATGGGTATTCAACGCCATCAACTTCAAGAGTTTCGTTAGTATCTGCAGTAGATTTTGTTAAAAACACATCATCATTAGACATGTCTTTAAATGCTACTATTCTATAATTTTCTGGATGTATACCTTTTCTCATCGCTAAATGCTTTTTTATTACTTTCAATTTTGGAAGTGCAAATTTAACTATTTTTTATAAATGCGCAATACTTTTTATTGTTTTTTATTTAGTTTTCAAATGTAACGTTTTACTATCTTTGGTTACTAACCATTCAACTAACAAATTAATTAACATATTATGGAAAAATCTTTAAAATCTATTGCAACAAATTGGGGGCTTTATTTAGGAATATTCTTAACTTTATTAACAGCTATAGTCTATGCTGTAAATTTAGGTCTATTTGTAAACTTTTCATATGGAATTTCTTTATACTTTTTTATAATAGTTTTTGGAATTATTGCTGTTCTAAAAGTTAAAAACTTCTCTAATGGTTTTATCTCATTTAAATATGCCTTTACCTCATATTTTATTACAATTTTAATTGGCTTAGTTTTAAGTTCAATTTTCTCCTATATTTTATTCAACTTTATTGATGTGGAAGCATCCGAAGTTTTAAAAGACAAAATGCTTGATAAAGTTGTGCAAACCCTTGAAGGATTTAATGCACCAACTGCTGCTATAGATGAAACAGTTGAAAAAATGGAATCACAAAATCTATTTTCTATTGTTAACTTATTACAAAGCTTAGCTTTTAACTACTTACTTCCTTTAAGTGTTGTTGGATTAATAGTTGCGGCAGTTATGAAAAAAAATAACCCAGACGAAGCATAAATTCAGTATTTTTGAATATTATACATGAAACTATTATAAATGCATATATCTGTAGTTATACCACTACTAAACGAGGAAGAATCTTTAACGGAATTATATGATTGGATTGCTAAAGTTATGCAATCCAATCATTTTTCTTATGAAATCATTTTTATAGATGATGGCAGTACTGATGATTCTTGGGGAATAATATCAAAACTTTCCGATCAGAACGAATCTGTAAAAGGGATTCGTTTTTTAAGAAATTTTGGAAAATCTCAAGCATTACATGCCGGATTTGAAAAAGCTCAAGGAAGTGTAGTAATTACTATGGATGCCGATTTACAAGATAGTCCTGATGAGATCCCTGAGCTTTATAACATGATTATTAAAGATGGGTATGATTTAGTTTCTGGCTGGAAAAAGAAACGTTACGATTCATTTATAAGCAAAAATCTACCATCAAAACTATTTAATTGGGCTGCAAGAAAAACTTCTGGAGTTAAACTTCATGATTTTAACTGTGGTCTTAAATCTTACAGATTAAATGTTGTAAAAAATATTGATGTAAATGGAGAAATGCATCGTTATATTCCAGTATTATCTAAAAACGCCGGCTTTTCTAAAATAGGTGAAAAAGTAGTACAACACCAAGCTAGAAAGTATGGTGAAACAAAATTTGGCATGAATAGATTTATACATGGCTTTTTAGATTTAATTACCATTTGGTTTTTATCACATTTTGGTAAACGCCCCATGCATCTCTTTGGAGCTTTAGGCTTTATAATGTTTGCTATTGGGTTTACATTTGCTGCATACCTAGGCATTGACAAAATGTTTATTAATCGTGCTGGTAGACTTATAACGCAGCGTCCTCAATTCTACATTGCGCTTTCTACAATGATTATAGGTACACAATTTTTTGTTGCTGGATTTTTAGGCGAACTTATTTTACGTAATAAAACAGACAAAAAGAGGTATTCAATTAAAGAGGAATTAAATTTATAACACAATACTCTAAAAATTAACCTAAATTACATCCTTTAACATTTAAGGAATTTCTTATTTTTGTTTATATAAATTTAACTATATGATACACATTGAACCAAAAATTTTAGATAGAATAAATGCATGGTTAACTCCTGCTTTTGATGAAGAAACGCAAACTATTATAAAAGATAGCATAGCTAATAATCCAAAAGATATTCAAGAAAGTTTTTATAAAGACTTAGAATTTGGAACTGGAGGTATGCGCGGTATTATGGGTGTAGGAACCAATCGTATAAACAAATATACCTTAGGAAAAATCACGCAAGGTTTAAGTGATTATTTACACAAACAATTCCCTAACGAAACACCAAAAGCTGTTATTGCTTTCGATTGTAGACATAATAGTAAAACTCTTGCCAAAGTAGTTGCCGATGTGTTTTCGGCCAATGGCATTGAAGTATACTTGTTTGAAGATTTACGTGCAACTCCAGAATTATCATTTGCAGTAAAACATTTAAACTGTCATTGCGGTATTGTATTAACAGCATCTCACAATCCTCCAGAATATAACGGTTATAAGGTGTATTGGCAAGATGGTGGGCAATTGGTACCTCCACATGATAGTGCAGTTATCGATATGATAAATGCTTTAGAATATGCTAATATAAAATTTGAAGCTAATAATGATTTAATTCATTATATAGGAAAAGATGTTGATGATGTTTTTATTGATGCATCTGTAGAAAACGGTTCTGTTGGAGCGACTCAAGAAGCTAAAGATGATTTAAAAATAGTATTTACATCGCTTCACGGGACATCGATTACTGCTGTTCCAGAAACATTAAAACGTGCTGGATACAAAAACGTTTCTATAGTAAAAGAACAAGAAGTACCAGATGGTGGTTTTCCAACAGTTAAATCTCCAAATCCAGAAGAGCCAGCTGCTTTAAAAATGGCTTTAGAACTTGCTGAAAAAGAAGGCGCAGATATAGTTATTGGTACAGATCCTGACTGTGATAGATTAGGTGTTGCTGTTCGTAATTCTGATGGTGAATTACAATTACTTAACGGTAACCAAACCATGTTGATGATGACAGCTTTCTTATTAAAACAATGGAAAGCAGAAGGCAAAATTAAAGGCAAAGAATTTATAGCATCAACTATCGTTTCTACGCCAATGCTAACTAAACTAGCAGAATCTTATAATGTAGAAAGTAAAATTGTTTTAACAGGTTTTAAATGGATTGCAAAGCTTATTAAAGACTATCCAGAATTAAGTTTTATTGGTGGTGGCGAAGAGAGTTTTGGTTTCATGGTAGGTGATTTTGTAAGAGACAAAGATGCTGTAACCTCTACCCTATTGGCTTGCGAGATTGCTGCAATTACAAAATCTAGTGGCAGCTCATTTTTTAATGAATTAATAAAGCTTT
Source organism: Algibacter sp. R77976 (assembly GCF_044594645.1). Taxonomy (GTDB): domain Bacteria; phylum Bacteroidota; class Bacteroidia; order Flavobacteriales; family Flavobacteriaceae; genus Algibacter_B. Next base: position 1,870,756 of record NZ_CP138989.1, on the reverse strand, counting down.
ATGCTGAACTTGGTTTTTATAAAGAAAAATTAGTATCGTTAACTAAAAAAGGTATTGAAGGCGCAGAAGAAATTAAACAAATGATGACTAACGCACGTAAAAACCCGCTAAAAGTTATAAACGGCTCTAAGGTTATAAAAATTGAAGATTACGATTCGGCAACATCAAAAGATATGGCGACAGGCGTATTAACATCGCTTGATATTCCAAAATCTAACGTTATTATTTATTATACTGAAGACGGAAGCCAAGTAGCTTTAAGACCTAGTGGTACAGAACCAAAGATTAAATTTTATGTAAGCGTGAATTCTAAATTAGATGCCATTGAAAATTTTAAAACTACTGAAGCTGCATTAGATAAAAAAGCTGAAACCATTTTAAAAGATATGAATCTTATTTAATGAGTCATTTTACAAATATATTAAGGTACGCCAAGCCTTATAAAAAATATGCCATAGGACACGTTATATCTAACGTGTTTTATGCTTTATTTGGGGCGCTTTCTTTTCCTGCTTTGAAACCAATGCTAGATGTTATTTTTGATAAAGAAAAGCAAATTCAAGAAGTAATCCCTAAATATAATGGTCTTAATAATATAGATGATTTTGCGGGAGACTTAGTCTCCTACCATATGAATAACTTTACTGGGGGCGATAAATCTAAAGCTCTAATTTTTGTTATAATGCTTATTATAAGCATGTTTATACTTAAAAATATTGCGGGTTATTTAGCCAATTATTTTTTAGTGTTTTTACGTAATGGTGTTATAAGAGATATTAGAGATAAAGTTTATAAAAAAACCATAGAATTACCATTATCATTCTTTTCAGAACAAAAAAAGGGAGATATTATTGCAAGAGTTACCGGCGATGTAAATGATTTACAATATTCTTTCCTACCAGTTTTAGAACTTATTGTTAGAGAACCATTATCAATCATATTTACAATAGTTTTAATGCTTATAATAAGTCCAAAACTAACATTGTTTGTTTTTATATTTATTCCAGTAATGAGCTTTGTTATTTCCAGAATTGGAAAAAGCTTAAAGCGTAAATCTGGACGTGTGCAAAAAGAACAAGGTACATTTCTTTCTACTCTAGAAGAAACCTTAACAGGATTACGTATAATAAAAGGATTTAATGCCGAAGGTCTTTTTTATAAGAGGTTTCAAGAATCTACACAACGGTTTTATCATTTTTCAAATAAGCTATTAAACCGTCAAAACCTAGCATCTCCTACTAGTGAAATTCTTGGAATATTCATGATCTCAGGAATCCTTTGGTATGGCGGTAATTTAATTTTAAAAGGCGACCCAAGTTCTACTCTAGAAGGAAGTACATTTTTAATATATTTAGGGCTTTCATATAATATACTAACCCCTGCAAAAGCCATTACTCGTGGTATATACAACATTAAAAAAGGTGGCGCAGCTGCAGAACGTATTCAAGAAATCATAGACGCTCCTAACCCTATTGAAGACAAACCAAATGCCATTGAAATTGAAGGTTTTAGTAGCCAAATAGATTTCAAAAACATTTCATTTAAGTATCAAGACGAATATGTTTTAAAAGACTTTTCATTAACCATTCCTAAAGGAAAAACAGTAGCATTAGTTGGTCAATCTGGTAGTGGAAAATCTACCATAGCGAATCTTATAACTCGTTTTTATCATGTTAACAAAGGAGATATTTTAATTGATGGTATCAATATAAACGATGTAACAACAAGCTCGTTAAGAAAACAACTAGGCATTGTAACGCAAGATGCTATTTTATTTAATGATACTATATTCAATAATTTAAAACTTGGAAATGAAAATGCTACAGAAAAGGAAGTTGTTGAAGCTTTAAAAATTGCCAATGCTTGGGAATTTGTTAAAGATCTCCCAGAAGGTATAAACACCAATATTGGAGATGCTGGAGGCAAACTTTCTGGTGGACAAAAACAACGCTTAAGTATTGCTAGAGCTGTACTTAAAAGCCCACCAATTATGATTTTAGACGAAGCTACCTCAGCATTAGATACAGAAAGTGAACGCGTTGTTCAAGTAGCTTTAGAGAATATGATGAAAAACAGAACATCTATTGTTATTGCGCATAGACTCTCAACCATTCAAAACGCAGATAATATTGTAGTGTTGAACAAAGGCGAAATTGTTGAGCAGGGAGAACACAATGAACTTATAGCTAAAAAAGGGGTTTACAAAAAATTAGTAGACATGCAAAGCTTCGAGTAAAACCAAGAAAAAAAGCTTATAAATATAAAAAAGGATAGAGATTTGGGGGCTTCTATCCTTTTTTTCGGTTTATGTTAGACTTGGGGAAGACTAACAACATAAGTAGGTTTCTGGTACAAATATATAGCAGATAAACTTATCCTACAAGAAAAAACACATTTAATCGTTATTAATTACACTTAATCGATTTTTTGCTTCGTAAACACCTGATTAATAGAATTATATAATTTTTTAAAAAACCCTTTAAACTTTTACTATATTTATTAGTCTAAAGTCTAAACAATTGTTTGTGATTGACGAAACACAACTATTAGAACAACTAAAATCGAAATCCCAGAAAAACCAAGCCTTTAAAGTGCTTTTAGAACTTTACAAAGAGCGTTTGTATTGGCATATTCGAAATATTGTAAAGTCTCATGATGACACAGATGATGTGCTTCAAAACACATTTATAAAGATTTTTAAAAACATAGATAAATTTAAAGGAGATAGTAAACTATTTTCTTGGATGTATCGTATAGCAACAAACGAATCTATAACATTCATTAACAAAAAAGCGAAACGATTACAAGTAAGCAATGAAGAGGTGCAGCAACTAGCCATAAATAATTTAACATCCGATGTTTATTTTGAAGGTGATGCCATTCAATTAAAATTACAAAGCGCCATAGCCACCTTACCAGAAAAACAACAATTAGTTTTTAATATGAAGTATTTTGAAGATTTGAAATATAAAGATATGTCTGAAATATTGGAGACTAGCGAAGGTGCTTTAAAAGCATCCTATCACATCGCAGTAAAAAAAATTGAAGCCTATTTAACTAATAATTAAACCTTTCCATTTTATTTTAGTCAAATAAGTAGTAAGAAAAAAAATGAAGAATACAAATTTACATAATATTAAGGCATCAGGTTTTAAAACACCTCATGATTATTTTGAATCTTTAGATGAAAAAATTTTTAGTAAATTGAATACTGAAAATCAACTAGATTCAATAAAAGAATCTGGATTTAAAGTTCCTGATAATTATTTTGAATCTTTGAATAGTTCAATTCTAGATAATAATTTAGAAGAAAATGAACCTAAGGTAATTCAGTTATTTACTAAACGAAATTTAGTTTATGTATCGAGTATTGCTGCTGCAATTCTATTATTATTCAATCTTTCTATATTTGATAATAAACCTACTTTTGATAATTTAGATATTGAAACGGTTGAAAGCTACCTTGCAGATGAAAACATAGGTATTTATGAATTTGCAGCATTATTAAATGATGAGCACATTACAGAAGACCTAATAATTCACTCTGATGTAAATGACGATAATATTGAAGAATATCTGCTAAATAATGCTGATATAGAAGACTTAATTTTAGAATAAAACATAATAAAATGAAAAAAATAATCCCAATAATCCTGCTGTTGTTTTCATTAAATTTAACAGCTCAGCACAAAAACAGAGAGCGTATTAAAGCACTTAAAGTATCTTTTATTACCGAAAAACTGGATTTAACTGAAAAAGAAGCACAAAAATTTTGGCCACTTTATAATGCCTTTGAAAAAGAAACCTCTGAGATTAGATTTAAAGAATTTAAAGCCATACAGAAAGAGATAAGAGTGAACAAAGACTCGTTAACTAATGAAAGAGCTAACGATCTCTTAGCTAGACTTAATAAGGCCGAACTCAAAATGCATAAAGCTAAAACAGACTTTGTTAGTAACCTTTCTGGTATTTTACCACCTAAAAAAATAATTCTTCTCAAATTAACTGAGGATGATTTTAAGAAAAAAATGTTTGAAGAATATAAAAAAAGAAAAAAAGAGAAAAATTAAATTTTCTCTTTTTTTTATTCTCTAAACGTAAGCTTTGAAATTCTTCCAGCCCCAGCAGCATAAGCAATAGAATCATTTAAAAACCTAATGGTATAAAACCCTTCATCACTTAAATGTTTCCATGTATTTCCCGAATCATTGCTATAATCAATACCTTTAAAACCAATAGCAACTAATTCTTTCCCATTTCTATTAGGCATGTACTGCACACAACTTCTATAGCCTGGATTTTGATTTTTGGCTACTAGCGCCCATGTTTTACCACCGTCACTAGTCTTCATTTTATTTGCTGTATTGGCATCTGGTTTAGTATAGTCTCCACCAATAGCAAAACCGTTTAAGGCATCATAAAAGTCGATAGAGTAAATGCCTTCAGTTTCTTTGTCTTTAACTATTGGTGTATTATATACGTCCCAAGTTTTTCCTTTATCTGGTGAATAATAAATTCTACCGGCAGTAGTAGCCACCCAAGTATTATCGCCAACAATAGCAATATTAGTATCGCTTGCAGCAAAAGCACCTTCATTTTCTGTGCCTTTTGGTAAATCATTACAAGATAATTTAGTCCATGTGTTTCCGCCATCTCTGGTTATAATAATGCTTAAACACCCAACCGTTGAATCACCAATAGCAATACCCTCTTCATCATTCCAAAAGTCCATGGAATCGTAGAAAGCTTTAGGGTGGTTTTCTTGGTAGACTACATTATCTTCATCATCTCCCATTCTAAATATCAAGGCAGGAGAAGCAATACTCATTGCAAAACCATAATTATTAGTTGCAGCAAGAGATCTAAAATTTGGTATAATTGAATCCTGTTTCAATTGAACTAAGAATTTGTAATCCAAAACCTCAGTAAAACCTTCTTCATTATCGGAAATCGCACCTATCTTACCTGTTGATGTCGCAAAATAAGCTACGTTTTCATCATAAACTTCTAGAGCTCTAACATCCAATAAAGAGTCTTGCATTAAATGTTCAATTTCAATTGTATTAACATCTCTTGGTTTAAAAGTTTTCTTCTTTCCGCAGGAAATAAAAAAAACAATGAATACTAATGGCAACAAAACATACTTCATAATTCTTGAATTTTTATAAAAGTAAAAAAGCTCCGCAAATAAACCACGAAGCTTTTTAAAAAACTAAATCAAGTAAACTCTTTTTTTATTAATTATCTAAATAACTATTAACTGCAGAAGCACGACTTGACACATGCGATTTTAGTGTTGAAACAGCAGAATAAAAATCGCTACTAGTATTTAAAAACGTATAACCATTAATTTCAGATGTTGCATAAGGCTCAACCAATGCAGCATAAGTTGTATATAATGCTTGTATTGTACTTGTGTTAAACGGGCCGTCTACTACTTCTTGAACATAGGTATCGTATTTTGCTTTATACACTTCATCTTGGTACAAATACCCTATTAACGGCCATGAAGACGAACTTAAGCCCGAGAAATTTAGCGGTAAAGACCCTCCCATTTTCCCATATTCTAAAGACTCATTATTATCCCAAGGAATCCATTCTAATTTACTTGTATCTGGGTTGTTATATAAGAAATAGTTATGTGTCATTCTACCATAAGTATCCCAGTTTTGAATAACGGTATTAACTGCTAAGTATTTTAAGAATACATCCGTATCAAAAACAGCTTCTAAATTGGCTCTCCAAGTAGCGGCATCACTTGTTCTTGTTCCATCATGTAAAATTGATAATAAATTTGACACATCTGTAAAATCGGCTTCATCTTCATTTGTTTTCTTTACATACTCGTCTTCATCAAAAGATCCACTTGCAAAAGATGCTGCATCGCCATCAGGCTTATACAAATTACCATCATCACTTGAATACTGTGTATCTATTACCGTATCATCAACCTCTTCAACTAGTGTATATAATCCAAAATATTGAGCACCATCTCCTTTATCTACATAAACCCTATAAAAAGCTGTATGAGAAGCAGCTAGTCCCGCATTTCTAAACACATCAGTAGCCACTTTTTCTCTTAACATAGATTCATCTAGGTAGTTATTTTTTAAACTTAGTTTTTTGAATCCATAAAAACGCTGGTTGTCTATTTGAGGATAATCATCTTCAAACTCATCAAAATCTAGTTTGAACGATAATTTATAAATACCCCTTTGCCATGTAGATTGTAAGCTTGAATTTCCTTTAAAACGCACCCCTACTTTATACCATTCAATGTTATTATAATATACAGAAGCAGGAACAAAAACAGGATTTTCATCAGAAAAATTTCTTCCTCCACCTCTTGAATTACCAAAGGTTCCGTATAAACTTGTCATATCATCCATCATAACATCCCAATTATTATCAGAAATAACAATATCTATTCTTTTTACTGCTGTATCATCAAAAATTTCGTCAAAATTAGGATCTGCCTCTTTACTGTGGGTTTCCGTTGTCCAATCTGTGGCTTCAAAATCTGTGTTGTCAATAACAACTTCTTCTTCATAATCGTCTTCAGAATCATCATTAGAATCCTTGGTAGAACAATTCATAAATAAAAATGGCACAATGGCGATTATACTTAAAAGCGTGGTAATTTTAAAATTTATATTCTTCATAATTATTTATTTTTAATAGTGTATGTGTATTTTAATCCAATAATATTTGTTGTTTTAGGAATAGTTTCATTTAACTCTTTTTCTATGCGATAAAAAAGTGTAATCTTTCCAAAATTCTTGAAATTATAATCTGTTCCTAACGTTAACCTGTATTTACTAAACCCATTCTCATCGCCTTTTTCAAAATGATTAAATATTTCGGCAGAAAATTTAGGATCTAACTTCCATTTTTTTATGTTGTATTCTAATCCTGTTTTAAAACGTATATTCTGATTGGCATTATCGTCTACAGATAATTCATTTTTATTTTGATAGCGCAAACGGTATTTAATCGAGAAATCGTTTATTTTATGTTTGTAGCTTGCATCTAAATTATACCTTAAATGATTTTCGTAGCCTTGAATATTACCTTCATTATCATTCTCTCTAATAAAACGAAGTCCTCCTCCAATTTTAAAATTTTTCATTAAAGTATACTCGGCACTTAATTGCGTAAAATATTCTCTTATCTCTGAAATATTTTCATCTAATCTCAACTGTTCTTCAAGTTCGAAACTCCATTTTTTATTCAGTTTATATTCTAGTCCAATAGAACTCCAACCCTCTAAATCTTTAGTATCATCAGACTGCGTATAATTGGTTTGCACAACTATGATGCATAACAAAAATGCTATATAATAGGATAGGTTATGGTGATTTTTGTTTTTCATATTTTTTGATTTGAGTTAATCTTGATTATTATTGAAATAGAAAACAGTCACTTTTGCTGTATCTTTTAAAAAATCAACATCGCCTATAGTTACTTTGTTAATTTTTAAACCCATTCTGTTTTCTAAATCGCTTTTTAATATGTCGTAATTTTCAGGCTTTATGTTTTCTATAATTTCATAAACAATAGATTTTGATTCCTCTTGTTTTAAAGCCCAATACCTCTCAATAATAATAAGTACTGTAATAATTAGTGCATTAGCACCAATAATTTCGGCATAACTCATTTTTTTATTAGCCAAAGAGTTTATTACAGACACCCCAATAACTACAAACAGATAGGTCATTTCTTTAATTGGAATGGGATCTGTTCTGTAACGAATAATACCAAAAATGGCGAATAAGCCAAGAGCCATACCAATATCAAGATTATACTTTTTAAGTGTAAAACATAGAAAGAATACTATGGCACTAATTAAATAATAGGTAAACACATAATCTTTTCGTTTGGCAAACGGATAATAAATGAACCTAATTATAAGCGTTAAAAATGTAAAGTTAATAACGAATCTGAACATCATTTTATAAAAATCGTCGTCAAAAAGGGGGATATCTAAAAATTCCATCTGGTTTCTGGTTAAGCTATTATACTATTAATTTTTAATTGTTTTATCTTGAAATTATTATACTTCAAATTTTTGTAAAGACTCATCATCCCTATGCAGTATTTACTAATACGATATGGTGTAATACCATTAGATTTTAAGGATTTTATAACTGCAGAAGTCCTATCAGAACGTTCTTGTTTTACCTCAACAATAACTAAATTATCATAAGATTTTTTAGCTTTTTCGTTTTTAAAAGACAGGTTTAAATCTATAGTAAGTCGCTCCTTAGCAAATTTATTTACTAGCGTAATTCTATTAAACTTATTCCAAATAATAGGTTTCAAATCAAATGATTCTTCGGTAGTTTTATTTATAAAATCCAGGGATTCTTCAGATAATGATGTTTCAAAATCTTTTATTGCAACTCTAGATTTATTGGTGTTTCCTTTACCATCTTTTTGTTTAATTTCAAGAAAACAAGCATCAGACTCTACGTACTTTCGCATTCTAATTTTTGTTCTGTTGACTTTCCCGTTATGATGATCGTTATAAAACTTACAAGACGCTGTATCAAAATATAAAGATGAGTAGGTCATTATTCTATCATTATTTATTTCTAGAACTTTATACTGATCTTTTATAGCCTCTAAAACAGAAATTAATTGGTTTTCTTGAATTACAAATTTGGTGTCTGTTCTTTTCATTAATGAAACGCCTTCCATTTCTTTTAAAGAAATAGATGCAAGACGCTCGACTATATTTGGAATATTTTGATTCATATTAAAGTAAGTTTAGATTATGTTTACAAAAAGAAACTCTAATTATAGTTGTTAACTTCTATTGTCTAGCAGGTCTTTTTGGCTTAGGTGCTTTTTTAAATTCTTCTTCTGTAATAAAGCCATCTTCATCTGCATCAACCTTATCAAAATCATTTTTTAAAGGCCCTTTAATTTCTTCTTTAGATAGTTTTCCGTCTTCATTAGCATCCATTTTTTCAATTAACTCTTTAAAAGTTGGCGGCCCTTTTCTTTCCTGCTTATCATCAGATTGCCCAAAAGAACTATTCGTCATTAATAGTGCTACTCCAAAAACTAGTATTCCTGTCTTTAATCTTCCTTTCATCATTTCTTATTTATTTAATATTAATTAAACATTAATTTATTTTTATATTATTTTAGATGCCCTTATTATTTTTTACTTGTGCATTACTTTGTTAAAAAAATCACAAAAAAAAGACCCTCAAAATTTCGAGGGTCATATAGCTAGTTTATATTCTATTTTAATGTTCTGGTGGCGGTGGTCTATCTCCCATTGGCCCATCAGGATGTGGTGGTCTTTCTCCATCTAAATGCGGCGGTCTTCCTCCTTCTGATCTTCCTCCAGGAGGTGGCCCTTGATTATTATCTCCACGCCTTAGCGCATCTTTTATAATGGCACTAAACTTTTCTTTTTGTTTATCATTACATAACGCCTGTACTTGATTAAAATGGCTAAACACCTCTAAATCTTTAGCAGCTTCCTTATCACCAATTAATCTGGCAATAGAATCTTTATTTACATCCTTTAATGTAGAATCAGATAAACCTTTAAACAATTCATCTTTTAAAACTCTTATATCATTAGATATAGCTCGCATTCTTTTCTGATGCTTTTGTCCTAATTCTTTAAATTGCTGTTGCTGAGCCTCATCAAAATCAAGTTCTTCTATTAAAAAAAGTCCAGATTTTTCGGCTTCATTTTGTTCTACTTTATCTCCTGTTCCTAAATAATTATAAAGAAAAAAAGCGTTTACAATAATTAAAAAGAGAAGTAAAATATATAAGGGTAAATTTTTCTTCATGTTAATTAATTAAAATTGACGTATCATCATCGTTAGTAAATAATCCATAAGACTCTGCAAACTCACTTACATTTTCATCGTAAGATGTAGTTTGTTCAACCTTAGTAAAAGCAATCACATTCAAAACCACAACACAAACCAAAGTTGCTAATTGTAATTTAGGCGTAAACCAATTCCAAGACATTTGCTTTTCTTCCTTTTCAGCAAATAAAACATTCATAGTTTTATCTTTAAAAAACGGAGAAACATTTACAGTCTCCATAGCATCTAATGCTTCAAAAGTGCTATCTATTTTATCTTGTATATTATTATTTGTTGTCATAACTCTGTGTTATACTATTTTAGATGCAATAATTTTTAAAAACTTGCGTTAGGTTTCATTTTTATAAAAATTTTCTAAAAGTTTCTGTAAATTCTTCTTGGCACGAAACATTAAAGACTCTACAGATGCTAAGCTTTTATCAATTATATCGCTTATCTCTTGGTAACTCTTCCCATCTACTTTATGCAATGTAAACACCACTTTTTGTGCTTCGGGCAACTGGTTAATTGCAAAAAACAACGTCTCACTTTTCTGTTTATTCTCTAAAATAACACCAGGGTGGTTCATCTTTGTAAAATAACTCGTCTTATCCACAGGAATTTCATTACCGGTAATAGACTGTAAAAAAGCAAACCGTTTTTTCGTGTTGCGTTTTCTAATAAACTCCAAACATTTATTAGTGGCAATTCTATAAATCCAGGTCGATAATTTAGAATTCCCTTTAAACTTGCCAATAGAATTAAACACCTCAACAAAAACCTCTTGCGCAATATCTTCCGCATCCTCCTTATTAGGCACAAAAGATATACAGGTTGCAAATACCTTTTGCTGATAATCGTCCAACAACCTCCCATATGCATTCGCATTATGGTTTCGTAGTCCCTCAATAAATTCTTTTTCAGTCAAAAAATAAAGTAAACTTATATAAGTTTAGATGTTAAAAAATTAAAAAACTTGCGCGCTAAAATTATTTTTTTTGGCGTAACCCAAGGGTCGGGCTTTCACTACTCGCTCCCTCCTACGTCGGGGAGCTCAAACATGCCGTTCAATCCCTTACGCACCGCCCCGCAAAAGCAGGTTCCAGATTCATAATTAAAAACCATCCGCAAGAATCAGCAATTTAAACAATAAAACAAAACCTTAGCAAAAAGTCAACACCTAAATCAATTTGCAGAATAGATGGGTAAAAAACAAAGTCAATTTTATATAAGAGGCCTCCAATCGTCAACATAACAAAACAACTTCAACTTTTAAACCCATAAACAAATCCACAATTAAACAATTAAACGTAACTTTGTCCCGCCGAATTTATTCGGTAATTTAATTTAAAAATATTCATAATCAACATTTGCGAAGTGACTGCAAACTGCGACTGAATACTGAATACTGATTTATGCGATTACACAGAAATTTATGCTTTGCCGTTATAGATGGCCTAACTTTAATCTTTAACGAAGGCAAATACGCCGATAAAGTAATACAACAACTATTAAAACGCGATAAACGTTGGGGAGCTCGCGATCGTGGTTTTGTTGCAGAAACCACATACGACATGGTACGTTGGAAACGCCTATACGCAGAAATTGCAGAAGTAAAAGAACCTTTTGATCGCGACAACCTATGGCGCATGTTTGCCGTTTGGGCCACCCTAAAAGGCATAAAATTACCAGACTGGAAATATTTTGAAGGCACACCTCTACGTAAAATTAAAGGCCGATACGACGAGCTTTCTAAAACCAGAAAATTTAAAGAATCTATTCCAGATTGGATGGACCAAATTGGTATTAAAGAATTAGGAAAAGACGTTTGGAGCAAAGAAATTGAAGCTTTAAACAAACAAGCCGATGTGGTTTTAAGAGTAAACACCCTTAAAACAACCAAAGAAAAACTTCAAACCGAATTATTCGATTTAGATATAGAAACCGAATTTGTAGATAACCACCCAAGCGCTTTAAAATTACAAGAACGTGCTAACGTGTTTTCTACCGAAGCCTTTAAAAAAGGACACTTTGAAGTTCAAGATGCCAATTCGCAAGCCGTAGCAGAGTTTTTAAATGTACAACCTGGTATGCGTGTGGTAGATACTTGCGCAGGTGCTGGCGGAAAAACATTACATTTAGCCGCTTTAATGGAAAACAAAGGGCAAATTATTGCTATGGATATTTATGGCAATAAGCTTAACGAATTAAAACGACGCGCCAAACGAAACGGCGCACATAACATAGAAAACCGCGTTATAGAATCTACAAAACCTATTAAAAAACTTTACGATAAAGCAGACCGTGTTTTAATTGATGCACCTTGTTCTGGATTAGGCGTTTTACGCCGTAACCCAGATGCCAAATGGAAATTACAACCCGAGTTTATTGATAAAATAAAAATAACCCAACAAGAAATTTTACAACAATATTCTAGAATGGTTAAACTTGGCGGGCAATTGGTTTATGCTACATGCTCCATATTACCATCAGAAAACCAAGAGCAAGTTAAAACCTTTTTAGCTTCAGAAGCTGGTGCAAATTTTGAGTTATTAAAAGACAAAAAACTATTGTCTCATAAATCTGGTTTCGATGGGTTTTATATGGCGTTGTTGGAGCGTAAAGCGTAATGTAATAGGTGTACAACTCACTTTCTATTAAAAGGCACCCTTCTGCAAAAAACTGGTAATCTTTAAACCATATTACCAAAAGCATTCTATATTCTATGTATTAACCTATTTAACTTGTAGGTTTTTATGTATATTTGATGGTATATATAACAGGGGTCTATATACGGGTAAACATATCCCTACGTTGTACTTAATTACAAAACAATGATTAAAAAAAAACACTTATTCCTTATTCTTCTAGTCATTTTAAGCTGTTCAAAAAACGATGAAGAACTAGATTTATTAACTTCTGACACAGAACAATTAGTTTTTCCAGATACTCCAAAACTTAAAGAATCTTTATTAGAAATTTCTATAGAAAATAAAAGTAAAGAAAGTATAAAAATTAATAAATATTCTATTCCTGACGGATTTAAAATAAGAAACTTATCTTATCCTCTTACTATAAACAGTCAATCTTCAATTAGTTTATCCATTGTTTTCTATCCTACTGAAACAAAATTATATGAAGAAGAATTAATTATTATTAATGATTCGGAAGAAAATCCCAATCTTAAAATAAAATTAATTGGTAATGGTCTACCTAATCATTTAAATACTTTATCTTTTTCCATCACAAGTCAAGAAAAGGTAGATTTTTTATCCATCTATGATTCTGTCACTATTGAACACTTAACTATTTCGGACATTCATTTTGATGACCCTATAATTAGTTTTGAAAGTTTAGAAAATATCAAATCAGTAGACCGTCTAACAATATTTGAAACTCACAATACTGTATCTTTCGAAGTGTTTGCAGATATTGAAATAAACGAACACATAACAATAAGCAGCAGAAAAGAAGAAGATTTAAGTTTTTTAGATGATATTATACGAAATGATATAAGTTATTTTTTTCATTTAAATCAAAATATTACAGATTTAAGTATTCTAGAATCTTTGGAAAACATTGACAAACTTGAAGTATCAAGCAATCAATCTATAACTAACTTGGATGCTTTAAAAAACACAAAAATAAACTCAAAAATAACTATAAAACAAAACACAAATTTAAGAGATTTGTGTGGGATAAAAGAATCAGCTTACAAAGTAGAAACTAGATTTTCTGACAATGGTTACAATCCAACAGAAAATGATTTTGAAACTGGTAATTGTAGAAGATAACTCAGTACAACATTGTATAAAAATAATGCGTAAGTTTATTCCTAAATCAAAAGTTAGTGCTTGTTTGCTTGCATCTGATTTTCCGAAGGAAAATCCTTGCACTCAAACTACGCACTATTCTTATACGTAACCGTTAGCTTTAATTAAACGAAATACCCAAGATGAGTAAAATTTCAAAAGAATTTTTACCTTTTCAACTTGGAGAAACAAAAAAAGTGGTTTTGAAAAATGGCTCATCTATAACAACAAAATGGGAAAAGGAAAATAAATATATAATTCGTTATAAGCCTGAAAATTACGCCGACTACTTTTCACCATATTTTCTGTTCGAATTTGAAGATGGGATGTTAAAAAGAACAATTCCTTTTCCGAATAAAAGGTCTTTTGTTTATATGATTTTAATATTAATTGGCTTTGTTCTATATAAAGGAATCAAACCTGATATGTATTTAACATTTTTTAGTTTTTCAATAATTTTTACTTTTATTTTACAAATTGTAGTTGGTCTTCCAGCTTACCGTCATATAATGACTAATGTTTTCGAAAAAAACGAAAAGTAAAATCAATGAAAAATATTAAACTATATAAAAAAACTAAAGCTAATAAAATATATAAAAAATTGCTGTTTTGTGCTTAACCAATGTGAGTTGCTTTGTTTGTTAGCTTCTGATTTTCCTTTGGAAAACCCTCGCACGCAGTCACACAACTATTCTTCCACAAAAACGTTAAACCATTCAGGACAAATATTATGAAAAGAATTTTAACACTTTTATTAATCATCCCTTTGTTATCAATGACGATTGAAAATGACAAAGCTAAATTCATAGGAAAATGGATTGGAGAAGATGAAAAAGAAATTGGTTATTCCAATTTTGATTCTGAAGGCTACGCATACTTTGAAGTACAAGGTCAAATTATGGGCGGAAAAGAATTTGTTCGAAAAGGAAAAAAAGGAAATATGACTTATGAAATTAATAGTAAAACAAATCCTATACAAGTGAACTTAGTGGTTACTATGTTGGAACCTAAAGAACAAAAGAAATTACTCTGTATTGCTAATTTTATTGATCATGACACCATGGAATTCGCTATAAGTTTTGACGAAAATCGACCAACAGAATTTGACTCAGAAAACTCATTAATATTCAAGCGTGAAAAACAAAAAAACGAATGAAAAAAATTTTACTACTATCACTAATTGGAATTTTAGCAACTTCCTGTTATTCTGTTTATCAAGTAATTCCGAAAACTTATAATTATACTGAAAGCATAAGCTACACTATTGACAAAATTGAAGAAGGAAAAACTGTTGCCACGGGAAACGGGCATTGGAGTGCTAGTCGCGGAAACAAGTTTGTTTTCGTCTTCTTAACACTTAAAAATAATCTGGATGAAAAACAGGAATTGAATTTTGACAACTTTAACTTATTGAACCCAAGAACAAAAACAAAACACAAAGCTGAATGGGCAATGGTCACAGGCCCAATAAATATGTGGGGGAAAATTGATTCTTATATTCGAAAAGGTGACGAAAAAAAAAGAAAGTTAGTTTTTATTTATCCAGACGAGGATAAAGCCAAAATTTTAATGGTAAATGACGAAATAATTGAAATTGCATATAACAAGTAACAGTTGCCAACTCAGTAGATAAAAAAAATGACTAGTTTTGGCGAAACGAATGTTAGTTGCACGATTGCTTGCATCTGATTTTTCATGGGAAAATCCCCGAACACAAACATTTTTTTAAACGCAAAAACTTATAATGCATCAATTTAGAGAGTACATAGAAACCATGGCTCATGTTAATGAAAAAGACTGGCAAATTTTTTCATCACATTTACAGAAAAGAGAGTTTTCAAAAAAGAGTACGTTACTAAGTATTGGCGAAATAGAAAATAGTATTTCTTTTATTGAGCAAGGTGAGGTGCGATTGTTTATTCCAAAAGAAAACCCTGAGAAGGAAATAACTTTAGGGTTTTGCTTTACAGGTGAATTTATAAGTGCTTATGATTCTTTTTTAACTCAAACGCCATCACCTTACCAGCTTGAAGCTTTATCTAAAACAACCCTTTGGAGCATTACATATAATGAATTGCAAGAGGTTTATAAAACAACCCAAATAGGAAATACAATTGGTCGTTTTATCTCTGAAAAGCTCTTTTTAATAAAATCGAAAAGAGAACAATCGTTATTAAACGAAACACCAGAACAACGTTATCTTAATCTATTTAAAGACCGCCCAAACCTAATAAAACAAATTCCATTAAAATACATTGCTTCTTACATTGGTGTAACACCACAAGCATTAAGTAGAATTAGAAAACGAATTTCTTAACTTAGATTCATTGTATAAATAATACATCCTTCCTTAAATTTGCTAATTAAATTTATAAGCAAATGGAAGTTATTTACTTATTCTTGATTTTATGGTATGGCGGTTTGTTTTTTCAAACGTTTTTCCTTCATAGATATGCTGCACACCAGTCGTTTACAATGTCTAAAACTGCTGAAAAAATCACTTATGTTTTAACCTGGTTGTTTCAAGGTTCAAACTATTTAAGTGCTTATGGCTATGGCGTAATGCATAGAATGCACCATGCATATGCCGACACAGAACAAGATCCACACTCGCCTAAATATGATGAAAATGTATTTTCAATGATGTGGAGAACAAAATCTATTTATCAAAATATAAATACCAAAAAGATAGCTGTAGACGATAAATTCACTAAAAATGTACCACAATGGTATGCTTTTGACAAAATAGCTAGCTCCAGAATTTCAAGAATAATTTGGTCCGTTTTATATATACTATTCTTTATAAAATTCGCAACTACATGGTGGTTGTGGCTTTTGCTACCAATTATAATATTAATGGCACCAATACATGGTGTAATTATAAATTGGTACGCGCATATTTACGGTTATGTTAACTTTAAAGTAAAAGACACTTCTAAAAACTTACTACCTTTTGATTTTTTAATGATGGGTGAAGCTTACCATAACAACCATCATAAACATGGTAGCCGAGCAAATTTTGGTGTAAAATGGCATGAAATTGACCCAACTTACCTGATAATGAAATTGCTTAATACATTGAATGTTATTAAGATAAAACAATAGCATAAGTATTTAATAGCGGCTATACATAACAATAAAAACTATTTGGAAGGGAATAAAAATTCCATCAGAATTCTATCTCCTACGTATTTGTTTGCTAAATTAGTTACTTTAAAACTTTAGTTAGCAATTTCACCAACTAAAAACTCAATATATGGGCACCGTTTGGATAGTATTAATAGCGCTTTTAATTTTTACAATAGTGACATTTCTATATTGGAAATTAACTAGAAATTATGCCGAAAAAGCATACGGTAAAAAGATGTGGAACCAATGGGGAACCAGAACTTTTTATTGGCAAGGCGCTTTATTAATTGGTGGTGGCGTTACTGTTTTAATAGTTCTTCTTTTAAAATCGGCACACGTCCTAACGTTTTAGAATTCTTAATAGTTGATTTTCTTTTTTTTCAAGGAAATGAAATTAGAATCTTACTCTAGCCACCCTTTAAAATCTTTTACCCGTTCGCGGGCTACAATAACGTCTTGCTCGTTATAAGAATTAAGTTTTATTTGCAAACGCGAGTTGGTATAGCTTACCATATCTTTTATGGCGTTTATATTTACAAAGAATTTACGGTTTATACGGAAAAACGTTTGAGGCTCTAACTCATCTTCTAAGTGTTCTAGTGTGGTATCTAAAAGATAGTTTCTGCCGGAAGTGGTGTGTAAATAGGTGCCTTTATTTTCGCTGTAAAAACACTCTATCTCATCTATATTTATAAGTTTTAGGTGCTGCCCTACTTTTACCGAGAAGCGTTTTTTATACTCACGATCTAGCGGATTTACCAATAACTTTTTAATATCGTTAAAATCTAGTGTTACGGCTTGTTTTTGTGGTGCTCGTGCTTTGTATTTGTTTACTGCGGTTTCTAAATCGTCGTCGTCTATAGGTTTTAGTAAATAATCGATACTGTTTAGTTTGAAGGCTTGAAGTGCATACTCATCATAAGCTGTTGTGAAAATAATAGCTGATTGGATATCGATAGTTTCAAAAATCTCGAAGGATAGGCCATCGCTTAATTGAATGTCTAAGAATATTAAATCTGGATGTTCGTTATTTTGAAACCAATTAATAGATTCTTCTACGGAATGCAGCATGGTTTCTGCCTGTAAATCTAAGTTTTGAAGCATGCGTTGTAAACGTCTTGCTGATGGTTTTTCGTCTTCGATGATGATTACTTTCATTGATTCTTATTTTTAATTTCTTGATAAAAGAACATTGATTTGTTATTTAGTTACTAACTCGCGTTAGGGATAGTAGTGGATAGCCCACAGCCCGACGTAGGAGGTGCGAGGACTTGCAACCTTTCGACTAAGCTCAAGACAGGCTTCAAGCCCGACCCATTTGGGTAACGCCCAACTTATCGATACATTTCGAAATAAAACCGAGACCCTCGAAGTGACATTTTAATTCCATTTTGTTTTGTCGTTATCCATGTATTCTTTAATTTTTCTTTCTTCCCATGCTTTGTTAAAAAGGAGGTTTTTCCCGAACACACCAATGGCATGAAAGCCTAAACCAATACCCCAAAAAATGGGCGTAGACAAGGTACCAAAATGCCATATATCACCACCATTTGAAATAATCATGGTTACAATAAAAATATTTACTACTACATACCAGAAGGCATGCCAGTAAAAGCCTTTAAGCTCTTTTACACGCTTTTTTGCGCGTACATAGGCTTGCTCTTTTTGGTATGCTTTGTCTTGGTAGGGCTCTAGTTTATTTGCTTCCATAGTTTTTATGTTTTAATCCCACTTGTTTTCTTCTTTACGCATTAATTCTTCTATTTTTCTGTCTTCCCAATCGCTACCAAAAGTCCCTTTATGAACAAAAACCCAAAAGCCATGAATGGCAACGCCAATGCCCCAACCTATAGCTGAAAACCAAAACCATTTATAATCCCAATAGGTTTTGTAATTTATAAAAATGGTAAATGGTGTAAATAGAATGTATGCAACTAAGTGTTGGTAAAACCCTTTTATGTTTTCTATATGTTTTCTTGCTCTTTCGTATTTTTTATCGGTCTCTGAATCTGGTAATCTTTCCATAATATTAAATTTTAGCTCCAGTTATTTTTATCATTATTCATAAACTCTTCCATTTTGCGCTTTTCCCAGTTTCTACCAAAAGCACCGTTATTTACAAATACCCTAAACGCTTGAATTGTTATACCTATTCCCCAACCAAACATTGGAAACCAAAACCATTGGAAATCCCATGAGGTTTTGTAATTGATAAATATTAAAAGCGGGATGACTAAACAGTAAGACATTAAGCTATAATAAAAGCCTTTAAGCTCGTCTACATGGTTTAGTGCCCTCATATAACTATCGTCTAGTTTTGATGCTGTTTGTTCTGTTCTCATAATTGATGTTTTTTTAGTTAGCATTGGTAAAGCAACCAAAAAACGGCTTGTTTCTTTACTTATGCTTACTGTTTTATTAGTTAATAGCCCGTAGCGCTGTTTAATATTACTTAAGCCTACACCTGTGCTCTTTTTAACTATTTGTTTGGTTTGCAAATTATTCTCTACTACCAAGCTGCCTAGATCTTCGTAAATTCTAATATGTAGAGGTTTACTTGAGGTTACCGTGTTATGTTTCACCGCATTTTCGAGTAGTAATTGTAATGATAATGGGACTACTTTACTTTCTGGGTTTGATGCTTTTTCGGGCATGGTGAAAACAATACTATCTTCAAAACGCATTTTAAGCAAAGACATATAGGTTTTTGCAAATCGAAGCTCCTCATCTACAGTAACTAATTCTTTGTTTTTCTGCTCTAAAACATAACGATATACTTTAGATAATGATGTGGTGAATTTTTGCGCATTTTCTGGATTCTCCTCTATTAAACTGGTTAATACATTTAAGCTATTAAACAGAAAATGTGGATCTATTTGGTTTTTTAAAGCATCGAACTTGGCGCTTGCTGTTCCTGCAATTACTTTTTGTTCTTTTATTCGGTTTTGCTGATATCTGTTATAAAAATAGACAACATGAAAAATAATAACAATTGTTAAAGTAATCCATAACCCAAATTGATAATATTGAAATTTCTCGTTGGATAGAAAATCTGAAAAACTCATATTTTTATAAACCATGGCTGTTGAAGCCCTTAGCACAAACAACCCTATTAAGGTTATAATAGTTGCTCCAAGAGCACCAATAACAACACGTTTAACGGTATCTTTCTTTTTCCAATTACGCGTTTCCATGTAATCGAAAAAATACATATTGGAATAGCCTAGCACAAAAGAATACAGCTGATAAAAACCAAAATTGACCAAAAACCCATTAACACCTTTAAAATTAAAACCACCAGACAAGAGGTTGCCAATTACAAAAATGACACATCCAATAATGAAAGTAATGATGATATTTTTAGTCGACTTTATCATGTTTATTTTTCTAATTATTTTTTACTTAGCGCAAGATTCTAATAACATTACTGCACGATCTTTACCCCAACTTGGGTAAAATGGTGTTTCCGCTTTAAAGTTAGCAAAAAGTTCTATAGAGCGTTCTAAATCTTTACAAAATGGTGTGGTGTCTTGTCCAAAATATTTGGCTCCGCCCATATCCCATTCTGCCCTACAATATACTACTCTTGGGTTTTCTGGCGCAAGTAAATTTGCTTTTGTGTAAAGCTCGATGACTTTTCCTGATAATGTCATGCCATAGGTTGCACCATCATAAGCCACCCAAGCGGTGTGCAATAAGGCTTGTAAAACCATTATTTCTGGGTTGTTTTTTGAAATGGCAGTTGCATCGTTAATTAAGTCTTGTGCTTTTTTAAGTTTTGCTGATAACACATCTTCATCTCTTTCCCCAAAACTATATAGAATATTAACTTGTGCTGCATAATACGGCGGCAGCCAATTATCTGGTTCTGCTTTCGCAATACGCTCAAAAAGATTTGCTGCTTCGGTTGGCTGGTTGTTACCCCAAAGTTCGAAGGCTTTTTCCATACCTTTTTCATAATTGGTTTGAGCACTTACAAACCCTGTTATTAATACTGTTGCAATGATAATTAGCTTTTTCATGTGTTTATATTTATTGTTTTTCGATGGTTATATGTAACTTCTCTAGAATCATTTCCTTGAGTATATTAAAGTGTAATATGTTGTGTGATTGATTCATTATTAATTTGAAATTTTGCGTCTTTCCATTTTGGTGGACCCATAAACCCTGTAGCGTTGTTTGAACATCCGTAATCTTCGGTTGGAATGCCAAAAAGTGTCGTTTCCATTTTATTATTATCATTCTCGTCATGAAACATAGAGATTGCATAAGTACCGTTTGGCACAGCCTTAAAAGTTACCTCACAACTGTTGTTTTCTATTTTAGAGAATGTAGCTTTAAACCCCTTACTTAAAAAAGTATCTTCAGAATTATAAAGTGCTACGTAAGCTTTTCCTTGGTTATTATCAAAGTTTGATATCACTACAGTAATATCGCTTACAGGTTTATCTTGAGCCTGAATTGAAAATGTTAAAAGTGAAAGACAAATAATAGTAAATAGATTTTTTATTCCTTGATACTTATTGTTGTTTCTCTGTTCGTTATTTTTATTTGAAAAGTTCATAATGGTTTGTTTTTAATTACAGTTCAAATATCCAACAGAAGGTCTGTTTTTTAAAAAGCATCTTACCGAACTGTTATTTTTTGTAGCTGAAATGTTTTATTGGCTTTAACAAACAAAAAAAGCAGCCTGAATACAATCAGACTGCTTTTATATTATTTACTAAACTTGCTTAATTAGCCATCTTCATATTTAAAGAAGATAGGCACAGCATAAGCTACTTTTACGGGTTTACCGCGTTGTTTACCAGGTTTCATTTGCGGCAATTTACCTATAATACGTTCTGCCTCATCTTGCAATAATTTATCCGGTCCTCTAGATTTTATTCCTGTAATATGTCCTGTTTTATCAATAACAAAAATTACAGATACACGGCCTTGAATTCCTAAATCTAAAGCTGTTTGCGGATATGTAAAATTATTAGCTACATGTTTTTGCACCATTTTCTGAAAACAATCTTTTGTAGCTTGTCTAGACAGGCCTTCGCATCCCGGATATACAGGCACGTCTTCAATAATAGCAAAAGCGACTTGAACATCTTCTTCAACTTCTTCTACTTGGACATCAGACACTTCTATAATACGCTCTTCTATAGCTTCATTTTGATCTGTTTCTGTACTTTCTATTACAGTTTCTTCAATCTCTACTTCATCATCTACAATTTCAACCGATTCGCTAACTACCGCAGGAGGTGGTGGCGGCGGTGGTGGCGGTGTATTAATACTAACAATTGGAATTTCTTCTTCAAATTCACTTTCCATCTCT
This sequence comes from Algibacter sp. R77976, assembly GCF_044594645.1. Taxonomy (GTDB): domain Bacteria; phylum Bacteroidota; class Bacteroidia; order Flavobacteriales; family Flavobacteriaceae; genus Algibacter_B. The sequence continues at coordinate 1,848,650 of NZ_CP138989.1, read as the reverse complement.
ACTAAATCAATAGTTATTTCGTCTTTATCATATGTTCTATACTCTAAAGCTTGCCAAGATAAAAATAACATCACGTTTAGTCCAATAGCAAAATAAATACTGCTATTCCGTCCTACTTCTACTTTTGGATTTTTTTTAGCTTTCATAATATTTAGTTTTAACCGATGACTACATCATCTTAATTTCTCTATTCTAAAATTACCAAATAACTAGAAAAACAACAATGATATTTATCATATCCAAAACACATCCTTTATTTTAAATACATCGTTGTTAAACACGCATTAACACTACGTTTAAAGCGATTCTTGGTTTTTTTTACAAAAAAAAGGCTAATGTGACATTTGTCATTTTTCAAAATAAAAACCCATCGTATATTTGCGATTAACTTATGAAAAGAAGTTTAGAACCTATAGTATACAAAGAACATACTGAAGCCTTAGCGAGATTTGCCAAAGCTTTAGGTCATCCAACTCGTATTGCCATTTTAAAGCATCTCGAAAATCAGTCGTGCTGTTTTACAGGAGATTTGGTAGATGTATTTCCATTGGCTCAATCAACAATTTCTCAACACCTTAAGGAACTAAAAAACGCTGGTCTTATTCAGGGCGAATTAAAACCACCAAAAATAAAATACTGTATAAATCAAGAAAACTGGAAGATTGCTAAATCTTTATTTCAGGATTTTTTTGATTGAAAATAATTAATAATTATGCCGCATGAGCGGATAACAAATACCATAATAATGAGAAAAACAATTAAAGTATTAGGAACAGGATGCCCAAAATGTCAAACACTAACAAAATTAGTAACCGATGTGGTTTCAGAAAACAACATAGAAGCCACTATTGAAAAAGTTCAAGACATTATGGAAATCACCAAGTTTAATGTCATGACAACACCAGCATTAGTAATTGATGATGTTGTTGCTATAAAAGGCAGAATCCCATCTAAAAAAGAAGTTCTGGAGCTTTTAAACTAATTAAATGTAAATGTTTGATTGGATACAACATATTGCAGATTGGCTGGTTTATGATGTTTTAAATTTAAAAAAAGGCGCGCATTTAGCAGAAGCACTAAACTTCTTTATTTATGATACCACAAAGATTTTAATTCTTCTTTTTGTGGTCATATTTTTTATGGGAATAGTGAATAGTTACTTTCCTATAGATAAGGTTAAAAACTACCTATCTAGAAATAAATTATACGGCTTAGAATACCTAACGGCAAGTCTTTTTGGTGTTGTAACACCTTTCTGTTCGTGTTCCTCAGTCCCTTTATTTATAGGTTTTGTAAGAGGCGGTATACCTTTAGGAGTCACCTTTGCATTTTTAATTACTTCGCCTTTAGTGAACGAAGTTGCCATTGGCCTATTTATAGGGTTATTTGGAGTTAAAACAACCATTATATATATTATTAGTGGTGTTTTATTAGGCACTATTTCGGGCGTTATACTTCAAAAATTAAAACTAGAACGCTATTTAACACCTTGGGTGAAAGACGTTTTGGCAAATGCTCAAAAAGAACAAGATGCCTTTATTGCAGACAAACAAACCTTAAAACAAAGACTTCCTATAATTTGGGATGAAGTGCTAAAAATACTTAAAGGTATTATTCCTTATGTTTTGATAGGAATTGCTATTGGCGGACTAATGCATGGTTATATACCAGAAGGTTTTTTTGAAAAATATATGGACAAAGACAATCTTTTTGCTGTGCCTATTGCCACTATTTTGGCTGTACCCATGTACTCTAACGCTTCAGGAATACTACCTGTTGTACAGGTGTTAGTTGCAAAAGGAATTCCATTAGGTACCGCAATTGCTTTTATGATGGGCGTTGTTGGCTTGTCGTTACCAGAAGCCATGCTTTTAAAGAAAGTGATGACCTTAAAACTAATTGCTATCTTTTTTGGTGTTGTTACACTTTGTATCATCATATCTGGATATGTATTCAACATGATATTATAAATAAAAATAAAATCGAAGATTCACGAAAACAAAAAGCTTAAAACCATGAGTAAAACCATTAAATTTTTAGCCCTATTAACAATCAGTTTATTCCTAACAGCTTGTAACAACCAAACTAAAAGCAACGATCAAGTTTTAGATAAAACCATTTCAAAAATTGAGGTTTTAGACTTCCACTCTACACACCGATGTATGACGTGTAATGCTATTGAAGCCAATACAAAATACACATTAGACACCTTTTTCTCTGATGAATTAAAAGCTGAAAAAATCACATTTCAAGTTATTAATGTAGATGAAGAAGCAAACGAAAAACTAGCTGAAAAATTTGAAGCTTCGGGAACTGCCTTAATATTGAACGTGATAAAAAATGGAAAAGAAACTAAAATTGATTTAACCGAATTTGCTTTTATGGAAGGAAACGACCAAGAAATCTTTTCTAAAACATTAAAATCTAAAATAGACACGCAATTAAAGACGCTCTAAATGGATTTTTTACAATCGCTTTTAGAGCATTACAACATTCCTATTTTATCTGCATTTGTACTTGGACTAATGACGGCCATTAGCCCTTGCCCATTAGCAACCAACATCACAGCAACGGCTTATATTTCTAAAAACATTTCGAGCAAACGGAACGTTTTTTTAAGCGGCTTACTTTATTCTTTAGGACGAGGCTTTAGCTACACAGCTATTGGGCTCATACTCTATTTTGGAGCCAGTAAGTTCCATATAGCACGGTTTTTTAATCAGAATGGTGAAAAATATTTAGGCCCTTTATTAATCATTATTGGTTTGATTATGCTAAACATTATCAAACTCAATTTTTTAGGAAAGTCGGGGTTTCAAGAAAGACTCTCCGAAAAATTTAAAGACAAAGGCCTACTTGGTGCTTTTTTAATAGGTGTTGTTTTTGCCTTAGCATTTTGCCCGTATAGCGGCGCCTTATTTTTTGGGATACTAATCCCCATGACTATTACATCTGGAGATGGTCTTTATTTACCCATAATTTTTGCATTCGGCACCGGATTACCTGTTATTCTTTTTACGTATTTATTAGCTTTTACAGCCGAAAAAGTAGGCGTGTTTTATAAAAGCATTACAAAAATTGAAAAACTAATGCGAACCGTTGCTGGTGTGGTTTTTATCATAACAGGGTTGTATTATGTTTCTATTTTTATTGGAATATTATAAGTAATAACTTGACTTTGTAAAAAAAAATCGGCTAAATTCGTTTAACTTTTGATATAAAACTTTAAGACGTTTCATATCAACGCATCATTGGGCATCATTAAATAACGATATGAATCAAAAACACCTTTTAATAGTTTTCACCCTTTTCATAAACATCTCAATTTTTGGTCAAAATGGAAAAATTGTTGAAAATCAAATTGTTCAAAGTAAAGTTTTGAACAGAGGAGTTAAATACAACATTTATTTACCTCCCAATTATGATACTAAAAAAACATATCCAACAATCTATTTCTTACATGGGTTTGGAGGAAATAATAATAGTCTCCGCACTAAAGGTATTTTCAAACAAATTGATTCATTAATTGTAAAAGAACTGTTTCCAAAAACAATTATAATTACTCCTAACGGTGGCAAATCTTGGTATATAGATGACTATGCTGGTAAGGAGAAATTCGCAACAATGTTTATTTCAGAATTTATTCCTGAAATGAAAAAAAGGTACGCATTAACAAAATCTTCACAAAAAACAATTGTTATGGGATTGTCAATGGGAGGGTTTGGAGCATTACGATTTACCATGTTAAACCCTGAAGAGTTTGGAATTTGTGTAAGTTTTATGGGCGCAATAAGCACAAAAAAACAAATGATTGAAGATTTAGAGAAATATTACCTACGTTTTCATGCACATTTGTACGGAGAAAATCTAACACCAAAAGAAAGAACAAATGAAGTTTACTTCAACAACAACGCTCTTTATATTGCAGAAAAGATAGATGTGGGAATTTTGAAAAGAAAAAAGTGGTTTATCCAAACTTGCGATGACGATTTCCACTCACTTCCTAATTCTGAATTGCATATATTATTTCACCAGAAGAAAATTGAACATGAATTTAGGGTTACAAATGGAAAGCATAACAAAACATGTGTTGATAATTCGATGTTAGATGCGTTAGAATTCATAAAAACCAATTTAATAGAAGAAAAACAATAAAATAAAAACGAATACCCAAAACCATATGCAAACACGTTAAACGAACCTTATCTACAAATTATCCAATTGGTTACTCTTCTTATCCTCACTAATAGTCCAAAAGAAACCTACAAAAAAGAACTGATCGGTTGCTGGCTGTAAAGCTCTCCTATTAAAATTGCCATTTACATCGGGTGAATTCGCATATTGGTATCCATTTACGTTTTTAAACCCAAGTACATTATTTACAGACGCATAAAGTATTTTTTGCGGACTAATTAAATATGCCCAATTTAAACTCATACTATTAAAAGATTTAGTTTTTTCATTTAAAAAACCAACTTCATTAGGGTTTGTATATGTTCTTCCAGAAGCATAAGCATAACTCATACCTACTTGGCTTCTCCATTTATCAATCCAATATTTTCCAACTAAAGATAAATTATGTGTGTTCGCAAAGTTTGGTTTCGCTTTAGTTAAGTAGTTTTGATAATCGCGCTCAGTATCTAAAAAGGAATAACTTAACCAATAATCGAAATTTTTAATGGTTTTACTATCTCTCCAAAACAAATCGAAACCTCTTGCAAAACCGTTTCCGTTGCTGTTATAGTTTGAGTCGAAACTTGTAAAATCGGTGTCATATTTAACCAAATTATTATAGGTTTTATAATAGGCTTCGGCTCTAAATATTTTTCTATCGGCATTGTATTGATAGTTAAAAATATAGTGCGATGTGTTTTCTGCTTTTAAGTCTTGATTAAATTTTAAAATATTACTTGATGGGTTTTGGTAAAAATTACCGTATGCTAAAGACACTTGGCTTTTATCGGTTGTTTTATAAGCTAAAGACATTCTTGGCGCTATGGTAAAATCTTTAAACAATTGGCTATACTCGCCACGCAACCCTGTTTTAAACGCTAATTTTTCAGATATAAAAATATCTGCTTCGGCATACGCTGCCGCAATGTTATTATTGTAACCGTAATTAACTTTATCGATAGTTTCATCTTGATACGTTTCATCAAAATGGGTTGCAAAATACTCGGCACCAAAATAGAGTTTAAAGCGGTTGCTAATTCTGTTTTTAAACTTTAGCTTGGTGTGTAACGAGTTTTCGGCGTTATTAATATGGCTTTCTATAATATTTAAGTTGTTTTTAGCGTGTGTATAACTAAGTCCACTAAAAAAAGACCAAGTATCGTTTAAAGTGCCTTGATACGAACCGTTTAAATAAAAGTTATTATTGTTTAATTTGAAATATGCACCTTCTGGATTGTTTATATCTTCTTGAGTTAATTCAAAATTTGTTGCATCAAAAGCACCGTACAGTTTAAATAAACCCGAATTGGTTTTCTTTCTAAAAACGGCTTCACCAGATGCGGTTTCAAAAGGTTTAATCCAATCATTTCTATTTTTAAAAATGGCATTATAAGGCGCCAAATTAATATAAGATGCATTAACACTTAATGAACTTTTATCCCATTTTTGAGTATTACCAAGAGTTGCACCTAAACTCATAATACCAATATCGGTTTTTTCTTGGTCTGGCTCATCAATCGTATTTAAAAGTAACACACTTGATAAGGCTTGTCCAAATTCTGCCGAATAACCACCTGTAGAAAAGGTAATGCCATCAAACAAAAATGGCGAATAGCGTCCTCGAGTTGGTGCATTATTGGTTGTTGGCGAATACGGCGTAAACACACGAATACCATCAATAAAAATCTGCGTTTCATTAGCATCGCCACCACGTACAAATAACCGACCATCTTCGGCAACCGTTGTTGTTCCTGGTAAAGTTTGCAACGCACCAACAAAATCGCCTAAAGCACTTGCGGTTGTTACCACGTCTAAGGGTTTTAAAGCATTTACTTTACTGTTATCGCCTGCCGAAAAGGTTCCTGCAGATAGTACAACGGCATCTAACGTGCTAACATCGTCCTTAAGTTTAACGGTTATATCTTTCATAAAAGATATATCGCCAACCATAGTAAATGGCTCGTAAGACAAAAAAGATACTACTAAAGTTTGTGTTCCTGTTTCTGATGTTTTAAATGAAAATGCTCCATCTTCTCCAGAAGTACTGCCATCATAAGTGCCTTCTAAATAAATATTAGCACCTTCAATAGGTTCTTGTTTTGAGTTAAAAACTTTTCCGCTGATAATGGATTGTGCTGATAATTGAAAACTTATTAAAGTGATAATTATAATGGTTAATTTTTTCATGATGGATTAATTTTACTGTTCGTTTTTTGATTGATGAGGTCCTGAAACAAGTTCAGCACGCAGCAAAAATGCATCAGAACAACCGTAACTAAAACTCTTAATTACCCAACTGTAAAATTCACATGATGAATTGAAATTATATCTTTTCTAAATTTATTTTCATATCTATGTAACAATTTTAAAAATGAAGCTACTTATAGAGTAACTAAACCACACCGTTGAATAAAGAGCTAGAACATAGTTTTGTAGAATTGCTAGAAAAGCATCAAAATATTGTGCACAAAGTTTGTCGTTTGTACACCAATAATTATGATGCACATAATGATTTGTTTCAAGAAATCACTATACAACTCTGGCGCGCCTATCCTAAATTTCGAGGCGATGCAAAATTCAGTACTTGGATGTATCGCGTAGGATTAAATACGGCGATTACGCTGTACAGAAAATCGAAACGTACCATAAAAACGCAAGATTATGCGGGTGTAGAGTTTAAAATAAAAGCAGAAGATTATGACGATACCGAAGAAGAACAACTAAAAGTGCTTTACAAAGCCGTACACCAACTAAACGATATAGAAAAAGCGTTAGTTTTTTTGTATTTGGAAGACAAAGACTATAGAGAAATAAGCGAAACATTGGGAATAAGCGAAGTGAATGCCCGGGTGAAGATGAACAGGATAAAAAACAAACTTAGAACCATACTAAATCCGTAACATTATGGATGAATTAGATTTACTAAAAAAAGACTGGAAAAAGGATAACGATGCGTATCCTAAGGTTTCCTATAACGATATTTATAAGATGATTTTAAAGAAATCGTCTTCCATAGTAAAATGGATTTTCATTATCAGTTTACTAGAATTTGCCTTTTGGGTTATACTTTCTTTTGCCTTAAAAGGCACGGCCTATTCCGACAAAATGGACGAACTAGATATTAACCATATCCTAATTCCCATAGCCGTTATTAGCTATGTTGTATTAATCTATTTTTTCTATTTATTTTATAAAAACTATAAAAGTATTTCTGCCACAGATAATTCCAAAGCACTCATGGAAAGTATCTTAAAAACACGTCGCACCGTAAAATATTACGTTATATTCAACCTAGCGTCATTAACAATTGGAGCGCTTTTAGGTGCATTTTATGCCTTTAATCACGACCCTAATTTTTCTAGCCAACTACAAGCTGCATCAGCCAATGGCGAAGTCTTTAAATTTTACGCTGTCATTTTTATGGTAACCATTTTAATACTTGCCTTAGCAGTTGGTGTATTACTCCTATTCTATTGGTTAATTTACGGCATCCTATTAAAGCGTTTAAATAGAAATTATAAAGAGCTTAAAAAGTTAGAAGTTTAAAATATTTGGGCGTTTCTTTTTGCTCATACCTACAAGGTTTTAAATACCAAATCAAGTTTGGTACTGCGCCTTGCGGGATCACAAAAAGTTGTGCTTTCACTACTCTCCCGATTATTATCGGGATGAAACAGACCGTTTAATCCCTGCCTGCCGACATACAGGTTTTTCAGCTTTTCCTTCTTGAAAGTAAGCTTTGTCTAATTTTTCTATAAACCTTTATCATTGTAATTTCAAGATAAAAAGGGTTCTACTCTACTTTTATAAGTTCAACTTCTCCATCATCTAATTTTGATATGATTTTTACAACTTGGTTTTTATCATTCTTTACTAGTGTCGATGTTCCTTCTTCATCATACAACTCAGAATTACTTTTGTAATAGAGAAAAATAGTATTATTACTGTTTACAAATGTTAGCTCTAAGCTGTGTTTACCTGCTATTATTGTACAAGGTTCATCAAGCGGCCTGACTTCACCTGTAAGCGTTGTGAATTTTACCATTTTGTAGTTACCTATAATAGCCTCTAGATCTTGTGGTGTTGGTTCTATTAAATGATTAGGTATAAAATCTGGTAGCGTTTTTGGGTAACCTGTTAGTTCTGCAATAGTTCTATAAACGCTACTTGCGTTTTGATTAAAACTATAGATATGCATACCTAAATTATCAGATGCGTTTCTATAAATATCTAGGTCATTTTTATATAATGAATCATTTAAAAAAAAGTGTATCGCATCATCGCTAATATTTTGGTCTATATTGTAATACCAAGGCTTTGAAGCTGCAAGCTTATCTATTAAACGATCGGTAACTTTATCTATCCTGATGTCGAATTTATCTATTTCGTACTTATTGTAGATGTAAATTTCATTTAGAGGTGTAATTAATTCTTGATACATCTCTGGTATATTATCTAAATTATCGGTTAATTTTTTATAACCATTGTTATGAATTTTAAGGTGAAAAGCGTTCATAGCAACATATATGAATTCATAATTATTAGCACTTAAATAATTTTCTCGTGTTAATTTGTTGTCTAAAGCCAATTGTATTATCGAGTCTCTTTTATTATAGTAAGTAAACAACTCTTTAGATCTAACTATATCTTCTTCTATATCTTTTTGTATCTCTTTTAAAATTGTTGTTATCTTGTTTTCGTTTTTACGTTTTTCATTCCAGTTATTAATTTGCAATGCAATTAAAATACCAATAACCACGAGCACAATTTCACCAATAGCATATTTAAAATACTTACTGGTTTTACTTTTCTCAATAAGGTCGTATCTAATCTTTCTAAAGAATTTTATCATGGGTTAGCGGTTTTTGGTAATGAAGCAAAATGAAATGATATAAGTCTGTTTTTTAATGACTTATACAAGACCTTAACGAATTTAGTAATTATTTCTGACGAATTCAAATAGTAATTGGCGTCAGACTATAGAAACCCCAAATGCATCCACTTCTATAACATCGCCAGCATCCATAGCATTTACATAAATAGCTCCTACTCTAACCCGAACTAATCGCAACGTTGGAAACCCAACTACCGAAGTCATTTTTCTAACCTGTCTAAACTTCCCTTCATTTAACGTTATAGACACCCAGCTTGTTGGCCCGTGTCTATCATCTCTAATCTTTTTTGCACGCTTGGGTAAATCTGGAATCGATTTTAATTTAAAAGCTTGACAAGGCTTCGTTTTATATAGTTCACCTTCAACAGTTATATTAACTCCCGTTTTTAGTTGCTCAATAGCTTCGTTGGTAATCACGCCATCAACTTGGGCATAATATTCCTTATCTACTTTTTGGCTATTTATATGCGCACTTGTTTTACCATCTGTTGTAAGCAATAACAAACCCTCTGAAGCTTCATCTAGCCTACCTATAGCCATAATACCTTCAGGAAAATCATGTAAACTGCCTAAAAACTTTTTTGATTGTTGTTTGGAGTCGTTACTCGCAAACTGACTTAAATACCCAAAAGGCTTAAAGATTATAAAGTGCCTATGTGTGGTTTTATCTGCAATCATATTTACTTTTTAATACTCTGAAACACCTCCATAAATAATATGATTTCTCGCTTCGACCGAAATCACAAAAAGTAGATTAGATACTTCCTTTTAAAATACGATGCACGAGTTGTTTGGTTGGTGTTTGTCCGTTTATTTTTTCTCTTACTGCATCAAAGGTTATTTTAAAATCGCAACCAGATTTATAAGCACTACAGCCATAAGCCGTTTTACCTTTTATAACCGTTCCTTTTTTACATTTAGGGCAAACTAATTCATCTGGCTTTGCTTTAGCTTTAGTTTGCTTAGCTTCTAATTTAAGTTTAAAATTCTCATCAAAACGAAGTAAACCTTCAACAGTTCCTGCATCCGTTTTAAATCCTTTTAAATTAACAGTCGATCCTTTTGTAAGCAACCTTATAAATTGTTTTTCAGATATCTTTTTTCCAGCAAAATTAAACGGCATAACAAAGTTACAACCCGTTTTATATTGGCTGCATCCATACCCAGATTTACCTTTAATAATTTGCCCTTGTTTACATTTAGGGCAAATTTCAGCAGTAATGCCTGCACCTTTTTTAGCTTCAACTTTAGCAGCTCGTTTTTTTACTGTTGTAGCATAAGATATATTGGCACGCTTGGTTTCACTTCGTACTTCGTAAACCAAGGCATCAACCATGCGCTTCATATTTTTTATAAAGGCACCAGCACTAAACTCGCCTTTTTCAATATCTTTCAATTGCTTTTCCCAGGAGCCCGTTAATTCAACAGATTTTAATAAATCATTTTTAATAGTATCAATTAACTGAATACCTGTTACGGTTGGTAATACTTGCTTTTTATTTCGCTTTATATACTTCCTACTAAAAAGCGTTTCAATAATATTGGCACGGGTAGATGGGCGTCCAATGCCATTTTCTTTCATTAAATCTCTTAACTCATCATCATCAACCTGTTTTCCTGCAGTTTCCATAGCACGTAATAAAGTGGCTTCTGTAAACTGGTTTGGTGGTTTGGTTTCCTTTTCTAAAAACGATGGTTCGTGCGAGCCTTTTTCGCCTTTTTCGAATGTTGGTAAAATACCAGATTCTTTTTGTTTTTTATCTGGGCTTTCAAAAACGACACGCCAGCCTTTTTCTAAAATTTCTTTTCCTGTTGTTTTAAAAACCACTTTTGCAGCATCACCTAATACTGTGGTGTTTGAAACTATACAATCATCATAAAACACCGCAATAAAACGCTTTACAATAATATCGTAAACCTGTTGTTGATTGTATTGCAAATTAGTTTGCATACCTGTTGGTATGATAGCATGATGATCGGTTACTTTTTTATCGTTAAAAACTCGAATAGATTTCTTTATTTTTTTTCCTAAAAGCGGCTGTGTTAACTTGGCGTAACTCGTTAATTTTTGAAGGATTCCTGATACTTTTGGATATACATCATTTGGTAAAAAGGTGGTATCAACTCTTGGGTATGTAACCACTTTACGCTCATACAAACCTTGTACTATTTTTAAAGTATCATCTGCCGAAAACCCAAATTTTGTATTACAATACACTTGCAACCCTGTTAAATCGAAAAGTTTTGGTGCGTATTCTTTCCCTTTCTTTTTAGTAATCGATTGTATTTCAAAATCACTTTCTTTAACTTTTGCAGCTAAAGCTTCTCCATCTTCTTTTTTAAGAAAGCGTCCATCTTCATAACTAAATAACGTATCTCTATATAGCGTTTGTAATTCCCAATACGGTTGGGGTTTAAAATTTTCTATTTCCTTAAAACGATTAACAACCATAGCCAATGTTGGTGTTTGCACACGACCAACCGACAACACTTGTTTATAACCACCGTGTTTTACAGTATATAACCTTGTTGCATTTATACCTAATAGCCAATCGCCTATAGATCTTGAAAACCCAGCGTAGTATAAATTATCGTAATCTGCTGATGGTTTTAAATTTTGAAAGCCTTCTTTTATAGCTTCTGTAGTAAGAGAAGAAATCCAGAGGCGTTTTACTTCGCCTTTATAATTGGCTTCATTCATCACCCAACGCTGTATAAGCTCTCCTTCTTGCCCAGCATCCCCGCAGTTTATAACAAGTTCTGCTTTATCAAATAAACTTTTTACAATATTAAACTGCTTTTTAATTCCAGAATTTGAAGACACTTTAGTTTCAAACTTTTCTGGAAGCATCGGTAAATTATTTAAATCCCAACTTTTCCAATACGGTTTATAATCAACAGGTTCTTTTAATGTACATAAATGCCCGAAAGTATAAGTTACCGCATAACCGTTACCTTCATAATAGCCATCACGTTTTGTATTGGCTCCTAAAACAGCAGCAATTTCGCGGGCAACACTTGGTTTTTCTGCAATACAGACTTTCATTTACATCTCTTAAAATAGTAATGCAAAATAGATATTTTAAGAAGAGTTTAAAAAGGGAGTTGTTAGGAGTTATTAACGAGTTTCTTTGTTTTATCATAAAAATAAATGCATTTCACCGGATATTTTAATCTTTTTATCTATATTTGTTGTAAGAATTAATGATAGCTTCATCTCTCAAATGAATAAATTTTTATGCTTCGTAATAGTACTTTGTGCTATAAATTATTACAGTTATTCTCAAGTTGGTATTGGCACTACGACCCCAGATCCTTCGTCAATTTTAGATATTGAATCCACGACACAAGGTTTTTTACCCCCTAGAATGACCACAACACAAAGAGATAATATTGCATCTCCAGTAGAAGGCTTATTTATTTACAATTTAGACGACAACTGTTTTCAATTTCATAATGGTACTGCATGGTCTGGCTGTTTAGGGGAAACTCCAAAAAATGCTTTAGACTGTAGTTCTGTAACATCAAATGGCGCATACGCAGTTGGCACTCCATTAAACGCAACTAATACCTTAACAATAAATGTTGCTGTAAATGTAATAGAAGCTTACACAATAAGCACAAATACAGTTAACGGCTATAGTTTTTCTGGTTCTGGCGTTTTTAGTGGTATTGGATTAAATACCATAACCCTATCAGGAACAGGCACCCCTATTCTGGAACAAACAGACACATTTACAATTACTTTTATTGGAAAAGGAGACACATGTAATACAAACATAACTGTATCCTCTATTTTACCAAATTGTCTAGCATATTTAAACGCAGGATCTACTACTGATGGTGTATATACAATTGACCCGGATGGTGCTGGACCTAACCCTGCTTACGACTGCTATTGCGACATGACCAATGATGGTGGTGGTTGGACACTTGTATTTAATCATAATACAGCTGGCGGTTTTTGGGCTAATGATGCAGAGGCTAATGAATTCAATATTGCTACACCAAACATTACAACTAACAAGTATTCCATTTTAAGCAAATTAGACGAAATAAAAACCAATGCTCCTTATGAATTTAGGCTACACTATCCTGAAGTAGGAGTTACAAACCATTGGAGCCAAACTTTTGACCCTAGAAGTGGAGCTTCCGGAATAAGACCAGTAGCTGGTTATATTGCCATAAATATTGATTCCACCAGTAATTTTTGGGGAGGTTTAGAAAATTCTGGTCCACAAACCTATTTGGATGGTTCAGTTAATAGTGGTAATTGGTGGTATTCTATAGGTAGTGTAAACAATTATAGCGGTGGAGTTCCAGGTCCCGGATCAGTAGTCACCATCACTCAGCTATTTGTTAGATAACTTATTCTGTTTTCCATTTTCGCAAATTGTCTAACTCTGCTTGGGCTTTTAATTCTGCTTTAGAAATCACCTTTAAAAAAGAAGGATGTTGCTCTATGGCATATTCTATCCTTTTTACAATATCATCTGTCGATTCGTTATCGTAATCAATGTCTAGCGGTGCCTTTATCTCTATAGATTGAAGTATATTTTTCTTCTTAATGCGTAAACCTTTTTTATCAAAAGAACGACGAAAACCATCAATAACAATAGGTACTACAATGGGTTTGTAGCGCTTAATAATGTGTGCTGTGCCTTTTCTAATTGGCTTAAAAGGCGTGGTTGTACCCTGTGGAAATGTAATAACCCAACCATCATCTAATGCCTTACCAATACTTGAAATATCACTCATTTTAACCTGTCTGTTTACATCTTTACCTTCAGATCTCCATGTACGTTCTATACTAATCGAACCCATATAAGCTAAAATTTTAGGTAGCAAACCTGCTTTCATGGTTTCTTTAGCCGCAACGTAATAAATATTTAATTTTGGATTCCAGATGTATCCTATATTTTTAATAGAATCTGTACGGCCACTTAAACTCGCATTAAAAACATGAAACATAGCCACTACATCTGCAAAATATGTTTGGTGGTTTGATATAAAAAGAACGTTAGTATCAGGTAAATCTTTAATGATTTCAGAGCCTTCTATCTGCAATTCATTAAATCCTCTAAAACGCCTATGAGTAAGCGCTCCAAAGAGTCTAATAAGCCACTTTTTTAAAATTAGAATGTGTCCGAATGGATTTCTTTTAAACAATCCCATAAATCACGCGTCAAAATTGGTTAGGTTACAAATGTAATAAAACTAGAGTTGTTTCAGCAAGTCTTTAATTTCACTTAACATCATTGCGGTTGCTCCCCAAACCACATAATCATTCAATTTAAATGCAGGCACCTCAACTTCAACACTATAAGATGTTTTTACTTTTTTTGTTATTAGTGCTTTTTTATCTAAAAAATGTTTTAACTCTACCTCTATTAGTGCTTCAACCTCATCATCTTGCTTAATAAATTGAGGTGTTTCTTGAGTAAGCCCTATAAATGGTTGTACATAAAAATTACTTGGCGGAATATAAACTTGAGATATTTTTTTAACGATTTGAATGGTATGCATGGGCACGCCAACTTCTTCAAAAGTTTCTCTTAAAGCGGTATCTTGTAATGAAGAATCTTGATCTTCTAACTTCCCGCCTGGAAAAGCCACTTGCGCAGAATGCACCCCTTTGTATGTATTTCTTAATATTAATACAAACTTAGTTTCTTGGTATTCATCTGGGTAAAACAACGCCAAAACCCCAGCCTGCTTTGCATGTTTAATGGCTTTCTCTTGCTTTTTTAATAACTCTTGACGAAACGGCGGCACCATTTTAAAGTGAGATGTTTCGGCTGGTAGCTGTATATTTTCTATTTTTGAAACTGATTTTAAAAAATTTTCAAATTTCATAATTATGCGCGCCGTATTGTTTTTTTGTTTTTTTCTTTTACTTCTGAATTGTGAAGATAAACAAACTAAAAAGAAAACTACACCAAAAACTGAAGTTGAAAAACCTGTAAAAAAAGAAGTTTTTGTAGATTCAATTCAAGAACCTGAGCGTGAATTCCCTAAGTTAAATTCTAAAAGCGCCATGGAGTTTTTTTTAGAATACGACAAACACCACAAAGAAAACAAAGTACGCATAACAACAGATTTTGGCGAGATTGATATTTTGCTTTATAACGACACTAAGTTTCACCGTTCTAATTTTATTTGGTTAACTAAACAAGGCTATTTTAACGGCACTCAATTTTATCGGGTTATTGATAATTTTATGGTACAAGCAGGAAATAGTGATGATAAAGAGACCGCTAGAAAACGAGCACACATAGGCAAATACTTATTACCACCAGATACCAAACGCGGTTATAAGCATGATCGTGGTGTGATTTCTATGCCTAGTAGCGAAATTAGAAACCCCCATAAATTGGCTTCACCTTTTGAGTTTTTTATTGTTTGCCAAAAAGGCGGCTCACATTTTTTAGATGGCGATTACACCATTTTTGGGCATGTAACAAGAGGTATGAGTGTTATCGATAAAATCTCTAAAGTAGAAACTGATGATGGCGATTGGCCAGACAAGAATATTTTTATCCGCAATGTAGAGATTCTTGATTGAGACTAGTTAATACTTTCTTTTGAATATATAGTTGGAAGGGCTATTTTAAACTTAACAGCAAGTAATCTTACAACAATAACCACGATTCCTGCAATAACAAATACATAGTTATAATCTATTGGAAATTCTCTTAAAAGAAAATAGGTAACACCTCCCAAAATACAAGCAGTAGCATAAATTTCTTTTCTAAAAATAACAGGGATTTCATTACAAAGAATATCTCGAATTACGCCTCCAAAACTGGCAGTAATGGTTCCTAATGCAATACAAATTATAGGATGTAATTCTGCATTTAAGCCTTTCTCTATACCAACAAGCGTATAAAGTCCAATTCCAATAGTATCAAACAAAAACAAAGAGGTTCTTAAGTAATTAATTTTCCTTCTAAAAAGTATGGCAAATATAGCTGCCCCTAGAACAACGTAGGTATAAGTTATGTCTTTCATCCAACTTACAGGTGTGCTACCAATAAGTAAATCGCGCAAAGTACCACCGCCAACAGCAGTAACAAAAGCGATTATTAATATTCCAAACAAATCCATCTTTTTGTTTATTGCTATTAAAACTCCCGATATAGCAAAAGCGATGGTTCCTAAAATATCTATGGTGTAAAACATTACATGTCCTGTGTATAAAAATTATAATCTTTTAAAATAACATCTATGAACTCCATATCATTGCTTTGTTTTACTGTTTTTATACCTGCAACCTCAATGATTTTTTGTCTTAGTTTAATTAATGTCTGATAATCTTTTGAAGCTCTAGCGACATTAAACGTTTCTTTTATAATTCGTGCATCGTTATCAGATAGTTTAATAACATTTGGATATGTTGGCTTATAATTTTCTTTTAAGTTTTCGAGAATGGTGTGATTAATATTCACATTATCTTTTAAACCTATAACTGCAGTTCCTGCAGCCATATCTCCAAGACGTTGCGATTTTTTATTAAATAACATGATAAAAAAACCAAGACCTAAAATATAAACATCTACAATTCTGAAAAACCAACGCACCACATAATCTGAAAATGAAGCTTGATAGCCATCTATTTTTACAACTCGAATTTTTAAAGCACGTTTACCAATAGTTTGACCTTGTAAAATAGACTCTAATACCAAAGTATAAAACATAACAGGGAAGCTAAGCACCGTATTTATAGCTATTTGCGACCATTGATCCATGTTATCGAAAGCTCCAAAAGTCCAATTTAAAACCAACATGTAGCCTATTTTAATGGCCATATCTATTATAAATGCCAATAATCGCTCTCCTGCTCCTGCAGCATTAAACGTTATTTTTACATTTTGAGTCGTGTTAATTTGTAACTCTGACATTTTATATTTTAATTTATCAAATATAAGAACTCATTTAATCTTTTTGGATTTAAGCGAAAATTAATCATTTTCACAACCATTTAAAGGCTTTTTAGAGTTGCATAGCATCGTTACGGAACGAGAAAAAGACAAAAAATGGGTGCAAAAGGACATTTTTTTAGCAAATTGAAAAAGTTTAAACGAGTTCTATGAGGGAAGTTGCATTTATTAAGCAAAATAAGGAAAAATGGTTGAGTTTTGAAAAAGCAATCGTTAATAATGATTTTAATGATCCCGACGAACTAGCCTCGCAATACATTCATGTCATAAACGACTTGGCTTATGCACAAACCTATTACCCTAAAAGCAAGGTTATTGCATATTTAAATCAGTTATCTGCAAACGCCTACCAAAAAATTTATAAAACTAAAAGTACAGACACCAATAGAATTATTTCTTTTTGGAAAACCGAAGTGCCTTTAATTTGTTACCAATACAGAAAGTATATTTACATTGCTTTTATAATCTTTTCAGCTTTTACTTTTATTGGTGCAATTTCTGCTGCCAATGATGGCGAATTTGTGCGGTCAGTTTTAGGCGACGATTATGTAAACATGTCCATAGAAAACATTGAAGCCGGAGATCCCGTAGCCGTTTATAAAAGTGGCAGCAATTGGGGAAGCTTTATTGGAATAACTATTAATAATTTAAAAGTGGGCATTATCGCTTTTGTTCTAGGTGTGTTTTTAGGTATTGGTACACTTTACATAATGTTTAACAACTGTATTATGTTAGGCTCTTTTCAATATTTCTTTTATGAAAAAGGTGTGTTTTGGGAAAGTGTACGCGGAATTTGGATACATGGCGCTATGGAAATTTTCGCGATAGTTATTGAGTGTGCCGCTGGTTTAATATTAGGTGCAAGTATATTGTTTCCTGCAACACATTCTAGATACACATCGTTTAAAATAGGCGCTAAAACAGGTATTAAAATTTTAATAAGCACGTTTCCATTCACTTTTGCAGCTGGTTTTTTAGAAGGTTTTATTACACGCTATTCTAACATTATGCCACATTGGTTATCGGTTTTTATCATCTTAATTACGCTTAGTATTATAAGTTATTATTATTTGATTTACCCTTTTAAAATTCAAAAACAAATTACACAAATCCCAAATTTAAGTCCGGCGCATATTTGAAAACGAAACACCTACATATATCCTTTTTGCTTTTAATAATGCTTTGTAGCGCTCAGCTATCTTTTGGCTTAGATGCATTTCAAAATCCTGAAAATATCAGAACGTTTGATGACGATTTTAAAGAACGCTATAACAGTAATAAATATAATTATGAAGGCACAGAAATAATTTCAGAAACACCTGCTGGTTCTGGCAAATATGAAGATTATAAAAAAGAAAAGATAAGCAGAAAAGAACGTGACAACTCAGATACGTTGAGTATTAATTTAGGCCCATTTGCTTGGGTATTTTATATCGCCATTGCATTTGCAGTAGTCTTTTTAGTTTACGCGTTATTTAACGAAGGTGGCACTAATTTATTCACTTCAAACAGAAATAAAGCGATTACCAATTATGAAGAAATTACCGCCGCAAATATCGAAAACGCAGATATACACACCTTAATAAAAAATGCCGAAAAGGATAATAACTACAGACTCGCCATTCGTTATTATTATCTGCTCGTTTTAAAAACCTTAAGCTTAAAAAACCATATAAAATTTGAAGATGACAAAACCAATAATGAGTATCTAGATGAAGTAAGTAGTAAGCCCTTTAGTAAAGATTTTGCATACACATCTTATCTCTACAATTACATCTGGTATGGTGAATTCCCTTTAAACATTGAGAAGTACAACAAAGCGAAACATAATTTTTCAAGCTTTTTAAAACAGGTGAAATAATGAAGAAAATACTACCTGTACTAATCATTCTTATTGCGCTAATTGTAACAGCTTCTGTAATTATTGGGGTTAAACGAACCAGAACTGTTGATTGGGAAGAATCTTTTGATGAAAAAAGCAACAAACCTTATGGGGTTAGTGTGCTTTACAAAGAATTACCAAAGCTTTTTAAAGATTATAAAATTAGAACGGTTTATCATTTACCTTCAAGTTATTTAAGCGCCAATTCTGAAGATGGCTATGGCGAACATGTCGCCGAAGGCAGTTATGTTATCATTGGGAATTCAGATTATTTAGAAGATGAATCTATTGATGAACTACTTAGTTTTGTTGATGCCGGAAACACGTTATTTATTTCAGATTATTATTTCCCGCAGAAATTACACGACACCTTAGATGTAAGTGTTGATTATATTGAAAATGAAAAAGATAGTATTTCATACTTATCATTAAAACACGTTAACATTGACAACATGATGCTTGATAGAAATGCGAGCGATCAATATTTTTCAGAATTTGATTCCATTAAGCATACGGTTTTGGGGCATTCAAAAATTGATTATAAACATGTCAACTTTTTACAAGTCCCGTTTGGTAATGGTAATGTATTTCTTCATCTAGAACCAAAAGCATTCACCAATTACCATATTTTAAAAGAAGATAGATATAAATACATTGAAGGCGCGTTATCTTATTTGCCAGATAACGATGTATATTTTGACTCCTATACCAAAATACAAACAGGTTATGATGGTGATGTTGAAAAGGAATCTAATTTAGGCTGGTTTCTTGAACAATTATCTTTTAAATGGGCTTGGTTTACTGCTATAGTTTTCGGTATACTGTTTATGATTTTTAACGCCAAGCGCAGACAACGTATAATTAGAATTATAAAACCATTACAAAACACTACTGTTGCTTTTGTTAAAACAGTATCCAACTTATATTTTGATACTAAAGACCACAAAAATCTTATTAATAAAAAAATAGCTTACTTTTTAGAAAAAATACGGAGTGATTTAAACATAAATACCTCAACCTTAGATGACGAATTCATCGAAAAACTAGCTACAAAAACGGGGAAGAAAACCGAGGATGTAAAAAAGCTGGTGAATTACATTAATTTAATGAAATCGAAAAATGAGTTTACTGAAGGCAACCTCATAACACTCAACAAACAAATAGAAGCATTTTATTCAAAATAATTATGAACGAAAACAACGAAGAAAAAGCACAAGAAGACTTTTTACCAAAACAAGAAGATGTTGTAGCATCAATTGATGATAGCGCTTTAAACGATTCTAACAATTTAAAATTTAAAAACCGATTAGATTTATCTGAACTGCAAGAGAGTGTTCAAAAAATAAAGCAAGAATTAGGCAAAGTTATTGTTGGTCAAAAAGACATGGTAGACATGCTTATTGCATCGCTTTTGGCCAAAGGACATTCGCTTATAGAAGGTGTTCCTGGAGTCGCAAAAACCATTACAGCAAAGCTTTTAGCAAAGTCGTTAAGTGTAGATTTTAGTAGAATACAATTCACCCCAGATTTAATGCCTAGTGATATTTTAGGAACTTCAGTTTTCAACCTTAAAGATTCCGAATTTGAGTTTAAAAAAGGACCCATTTTCTCAAACATGATTCTTATTGATGAAATTAATAGAGCGCCAGCAAAAACCCAAGCTGCTTTGTTTGAGGTTATGGAAGAACAGCAAATCACTATTGATGGCAATAAGTATTTATTAGACTCTCCTTTTATGGTTTTAGCAACTCAAAACCCTGTAGAACAAGAAGGAACCTATAGATTACCAGAAGCGCAACTAGATAGATTCTTATTTAAAATAGATGTTGATTATCCTAATTTAGAAGAAGAGATAGAAATTTTATCTAGAGAACACGTGTTGCAAGACAAGTCTAAAACAGATGAAGTTAAATCCTTTTTAACCGCAAAACAAATTGCTGAATATCAAAATTTAGTCGCTCAAGTTTTAGTTGAGGAACATTTACTAAAATACATCGCGCAACTCATTATCGCCACAAGAAGTAATCAGTTCTTGTATTTAGGAGCATCGCCTAGAGCATCTATTGCGATATTAAAATCGAGTAAAGCGTTTGCTGCTATGAGTGGGCGAGATTTTGTAACACCGGAAGATATTAAACGTGCCGCAATCCCTGTTTTACACCATAGGGTTATTGTAACACCAGAACGTGAAATGGAAGGTGTTTCTAGTAAACAAATTATTACACAAATTATTGAAACAGTAGAAATACCAAGGTAAAAAGTAGGCAGTAATCAGTATACAGTAGGCAGTCAACAACTAACAACTAACAACTAACAACTAACAACTAACAAAATTTGAAATTCTTTAAACCCTTCTACATACAACCCCGTTTTTTCTATGCTGGCATTGGCATTGTAGTTTTGTTTGCACTAAGTTATTTCATTCCTGTGTTGTTTAATGTGGCACAGCTTTCCATTTTAGTTTTAATACTGCTTTTTATTTTAGATTTTCTTATTGTTTTCATAGGAAAAAATAAAATTGAAGCCACTAGAATACTACCAGATAAATTTTCAAACGGAGATAAAAATCAAATAGAAATAAAGATTACAAATAAGTACCCTATTTTAATTTCGGTAGAAGTTATAGATGAAGTGCCAGAACAATTTCAAATAAGAGATTTTAAGATAAAAGAATCTATAGTCTCTCGTAAAACGAGATCCATCAAATATGATTTAAAACCAACTGAACGTGGCGAATATTATTTTGGAAATTTAAATATTTATGCATCATCGGTTTTAAACATTGTTGCCAAACGATTCACTTTCGAAAGTGGCGCTATGGTGCCAACCTACCCGAGTTTTAAACAACTTAAAAAGTTTGAACTTTTAAACATAAACAAAAACTCCTTAGAATACGGGCTAAAAAAAGTGCGTCGTCTTGGGCATTCCATGGAATTTGAGCAAATAAAAGACTATGTTTTAGGTGACGATTTACGCACCATAAATTGGAAAGCCACAGCAAAGAAGAACCAGTTGATGGTTAATCAATTTCAAGATGAAAAATCGCAACCTGTATATTCTATTATAGACAAAGGCCGCATCATGAAAATGCCTTTTAACGGCTTAAGCCTTTTAGATTATGCTATTAATGCTTCACTTGTAATAAGTAATGTGGTCTTAAAAAAACATGATAAAGCCGGTATGCTTTCATTCTCAAAACGGATTAATAATGTTGTAGTTGCAGAAAGACGCAGTTCGCAAATGCAATTAATTCTTGAAGCACTTTATAATGTAAAAACAGATTTTTTTGAGAGCGATTTTAGTAGACTTTATGCCAGTATAAAAAGACACATTACCCAACGGAGTCTTATTTTAATGTATACCAATTTTGAAACTTTAGATGGTTTGGAGCGCCAACTCCCCTATTTAAAAGCCATTTCTAAAAGCCATATGCTTGTTGTAATCTTTTTTAAAAATACAGAACTTAACAGCTTAATTAACAATAAAGCAGAAACTATAGAGCAAGTTTACGACAAAGTGATTGCAGAGAAATTCGCTTTCGAGAAACGTCTTATTGTTAATGAGTTAAAAAAGTACGGTATACACTCTATTCTTACAACACCAGAGCATTTAACAATAGACACCATAAATAAATATCTAGAAATTAAGGCTAGAGGTTTGCTTTAATAGTATTTAATCGTACTGCCGTTTATTAAACCAGTTTCCTATAAAATTTAAGTTTATAGTGATTTTATGAAAGTTTTCTTCAACTAAACCCTTATTTAAAGTTCCTTCTCTTCCATAAGAATAAGATATATTAAGTTTTGCTCTGTTAGACAGAGGTAAACCTAAACCAACCGAAGCAAAGTAACTATCTATTTTTTGGTTACTTATGTTTAAAAACCCTGTATTGTAATTTAAACCAAACCTATATTTAACTAAACTCCAATATTTATTATTACGCCCACCAGGTAAATACTCTGCTCCAAAAGCGTAGATATCTTGATTCGTGTAGCGTTCGTTGTTTTGGGATTGGTCTGTATTATCCCAATATAATTTTGTAAAATCAAAGCTTGTAGTTACTTTGTTATTTAATTTTGTAGTGACTCCAAAGCCAAGATATAGCGGCAATCCGAAAACACCGCCAATGCCATAGTTATTCTAGTAGATTTAATGCGGTATATGATTTATGAAGCAAACAAAGATTTAGTGCCACTAGAAAAAGAAGTCGATTATATAAGAAACTACATGTCCTTGCAGTTACTACGCTTAAAAGACTCAAGCAACGTAAAAATTAACATTCACGGTAATTTAAACTTTAGTATCGAGCCTTTACTACTTATATCCTTTATAGCCTCTATAAACCAAATACATTCGGTACAACGAAACAGAATAATTATAGACGATAAACGCATCCCTATAGGCTTTAGCTATAAAAATGAATTTATTAAAAAAATTGACTGTTAGAAAAGTATTTTAATTTGGGCGTTACCACAAGGGTCGGGCTTTACGTTACAATCTTTTTCTCGTACCTCAAAAAAGGATTTCCTCTGCAATCCCTAACGCGGGTGTCTGCATAGTTGGGTTTTAAATTGAGAGGTTGAGGTTTTTTGGAGGGGTTCGTTTAACGTAAAGATAAAGTTCCGTTTCAATGAACTTTATCGATTGTTAAACGACTTAAGTTTATCTTTAATAAATTTAAGTATTAATCAGAAAGAACAAAAGAGAAGAATAAGATTAAGTTAAACGGTGAGACTTTGATCTCGATAGCTTTGATAATCCCTTCTCTTTTACTACTTAAACTTCGTTCAGTTCTGTGAGACCTAGATCTCGATTTTAAGTTGTTGAAATGTAAGTAGCTTCTGTTCTTTCCAAAACACAATTCTTATGAATAAAGATAAAAAAATTTATGGCATAGACATTAGTAAAAGTGTTTTTGATGTTTATTTTAAAGCAGACGGATACGTTCAATTTAAGAATGAAGAAAAAGGCTTTAAAAAACTATTAAAGATTTTATCCAAAGAAGCCTTAGTGGTAATGGAAGCTACGGGTTATTATCATTACCGTTTAGCACAATTTTTACATCATCAAGGTGTATTGGTTTCAGTAGTTAACCCTTTGTCTGTAAAACGTTTTATACAGATGAAGTTAGCAAAAATAAAGACAGATAAAAGCGATGCTCGCTATATTTTTGACTATGCGACAATTAATGAAGTCCCCCTTTATAATGCCTTAACGGATGTGCAGAGTGAGTGTTTGCAGTTATATCAATTATTGGATATTTATGTAAAACAGAGTACATCAACAAAGAATAAAATTCATGGAGAAAAAGTTTTAGGTATTCCATCCAAGACTGTTTATAAATCACTAAACAGAAACTTAAAGCATTTACAAAAAGAGATTCAAGTTATAGAAACTAGACTTTTGGAATTGGTAAAGCAAGAACAGCAAGAACAATTAACATTACTACAAACCATACCAGGTATTGGTCTTAAAACGGCTTTGTTTTTAGTGGTTGTCACAAATGGGTTTAGTAAATTTGAAACAGCTTCTCAATTATGCAGTTATGCTGGTATAACACCAATTATAAGGCAATCTGGAAGTAGTGTTAGGGGGAAAAGTAGGATAAGTAAAGTAGGAAATAAAAAACTTAGAAGGTTGTTGTTTTTATCAGCATTTTCAGCATGTAGATACAATAAAGCATGTAAAGCAATTTTTGACAGACTGGTTTTAAAAGGAAAAAGTAAAAAACTAGCAATGATAGCGGTTGCTAACAAATTATTAAAACAAGCTTTTGCAATAGCAAAGAGTGGTTTGCCTTATGATAGTAATTTTGTTTCAAAATTATCTTAAAACTATTTGGTTTTTAACTCAGTTCTTAGGTAGCTGAATTTTTTTACAAAGTCAAGTAATACACTAAACCGATATTAAATTTCTTAAGAGAAATATAATTATATTGATTTCTGCATATTACCAGCTCATTTTTTAAATAAAATACAACTCATCATTAAAAACGTACAACTCAGTAACAACAATTATGGAAAACTGGTTTAGTGTTAGATATTTGAAGTGTAAAACAAATAAAACCATACATCATGAAGACACTTACTTTAATTATCGCACTAGTATTATCAATTAACTTTAGTAATGCACAAGACAGCAAAACAGGAAAAGATATAACTGTAACTATAGAAAACATAACAAATAATAATGGCAAAGTTATTTTAGGGCTTCACACAGAAGATACTTTTATGAAAGGGCAAGGCATTAAAACTGCAGAAGCTAATATTGTTGATGGAAAAATAACCGTAACTTTTAAAAATATAGAAGCTGGAACTTATGCGATTATGGCATTACATGATGAAAACGAAAATAAAAGAATGGATTATCAAGATAGTGGCATGCCTAAAGAGTCTTATGGCATGTCTAATAACCCAATGAGTTTTGGGCCTCCACAGTTTGCTGCTGCCAAATTTGAATTAAAAAATGAAAATTTAGATTTAAAAATCATATTCTAAAAACGACTTATAAACACAAAAAGCGACCTCAAACAAGGTCGCTTTATAAATTAATTTTAGTGTGTAAATTGTAAAAAACTAATTTAGTTTAAGTTAAGACGTATTAACTTAACCAAGCTTTCATCATCCACACCGTTTTTTCTTGTTCAGTAATAAAATCACTCATTAAAGAATTTGTTCCTTCATCATTAGCATCTCCAGATTTATCTAAAATCTGTCTTTCAATTTTTAATAATTCAGAAAGCGAATCCACAATTAACTCAACAGCTTTTTCATCTTCAGATACATTTTTACCAACTGGTACTTGCGCTTGAGCAGAATAATCTTCGAAGGTATGTAAAGGTGTTTCTCCTAAAGTTAAAATACGTTCGGCAATTTCATCTACTTTCAAATTAGCATCTGTATAAAGCTCTTCAAATTTTACATGTAAATCAAAAAAGCGTTTTCCTTTAATATTCCAATGTATTCCTCTTAAATTCTGGTAATATATTTGAAAATTAGCCAATAGATTATTTAAATCGTTTGCTACATCTTGTGTCTTGTTGGTGTCTAAACCAATACTATTTAATAGTGTCATATTGTTGTTTTTTATTACTACAAATTTAATTTATAATTAATGATAATTTCTATAAGTTTTATTGATAGTTTTTATATTTTTATAGCCTAAATTGATAACCATGACTATTACCCAATTATATTATGTATTAGCTGTTGCTGAAAACCAAAATTTCACTAAAGCTGCTGCAAAATGCTTCGTAACACAACCTACGTTAAGTATGCAAATTCAAAAACTTGAAGACCAATTAGATGTTCAAATATTTGATAGAAGCAAAAAACCAATTGAACTTACAGAGGTTGGTAAAAAAATAGTAACACAAGCCAGAAATATTGTTAACGAATCTTATCGTATACAAGATATTGTAGACCAACAAAAAGGCTTTATTGGTGGTGAATTTAAACTTGGTATTATACCAACCGTAATGCCAACTTTACTTCCTATGTTTTTAAAGAGTTTTATAAAAAAGCATCCTAAAGTAAAGCTTAAAATAGAAGAATTAACTACAGATGAGATTATAGCTAGAATTAAAGATGGGCATTTAGATGCTGCCATTGCTGCAACACCTTTAGAAGATGAAACCATCAAAGAACGTGTGCTTTATTTCGAACCTTTTGTTAGCTATATTCCTAAAGGGCATCGATTACATTCAAACAAAAAAATTGATGTATCAGATTTAGACATTAGTGATATGCTTCTTCTTGAAGATGGGCATTGTTTTAGAGATGGTGTAATTAATCTTTGTAAAGTATTCAAAGATCATTCTGACGATCAATTTCAATTAGAAAGCGGAAGTATTGAAACACTTATAAAACTCTCTAACGAAGGCTTAGGCATGACGCTCCTTCCTTATTTACACACACTAGATATTAACGAGAAAGAGAAAGCAAACCTACATTTCTTTAACGAACCATCGCCAGCTAGAGAAGTGAGTATTATTTATCATAAAAGCGAACTAAAAATGCAAATTGTAGAAGCTCTGCAAGATGTAATTTCGGGAATAATACGAGGTGCTATTGCGTTCCAGAATGTGAAAATCGTAAGCCCTTTACCAAATAAATAAAAGACTAATTACATTTTCTACAAGGCAAAATTAACATAAAGGGAAAATCTATTTTTAGACTCTACATTACCGCCAAATAAGTTTTGCGATATGGGTAAAGTATAATTTATCCCAAAAATGAATTTTTCAAGAGCAAGCTCAGAACCTAGGGTGGCATTTAAAATATTGCCATCGGTATCTGCAAGCGTTTCGTCATATTGTTTTATTTTATCATAAACATCACCTGAAAGACCAAAAAACGGCATGATGTTATACGTGTCTTTTGAAATGGCAGTAAAAAAGTTAGCAGAGTAACTAAACTGATTTCCAAACTGGTAATTATTTTTGTTTTCACCTTTAACATAGTAAGTCATTAAAGTATTTAACCCAAACTTGTTAGATCCGTAATTATAACCAACAGACAATACTCCATCAAAACTACCTGTTCCTACTTGAAAACCAGGGTTTACACTTTCTGTGAGCGCCTCTTCAAACTTACCTGATGGTAATTTAACACCCAACCCAAATTGTATAGAATGTCCAGATGGTAGGCGTTCTGTATTAAACGTTAAAGAATCACTTTCTTTTTTATAAAAGTTTAATTTATACCAACCAATAGCACTAGCATCTCCTATACCATTAAGATTCTCGGTATTTGCATTTACTCGTTTTCTGCTTAAATCTTGATATGGCACATTTAAACTCACATAAAAAGACTCATTAATTGGTAATTGCGCCCATAATTGGTAGGTATTAAACGTCTCTTTACTAATAGGAGAATCACTAAAAATACCATCTTTAGATTCAAAATTTTGATAGATATAACGCAACCCAACAAAATTAGCATTACTTAAGGTACCAAAGCCAAAACTACCGCTACTGGTAGAGCAACCGCATAAATCGCAGGCTGGACTTAAAGCGTGATAAAAATGAGTTTCACATGGAGGCTCATTGTTATGCGCATTCAAATTGAATACCAACATGGTTATAAACAAACATAACAAGGCTCTTTTATTAAAATTCTGAAAATCTTTCATCTGTTAAAAACTCATTATCTGTTAGTGTTTTAAGAAATACAATTAGTGATTCCTTTTCATAATCTGAAAGTGTAATACCAAGCGAACCATCTGCTTTTTCAAAAACAGGATCTACAATACCTCCGTTTTCAACTAAACCTGAACTATAAAAATCTAATACCGCTTCTAAAGTTAAAAAACGCCCATCGTGCATGTACGGATTTGATTTTTCAATATTCCTTAAACTTGGTACTTTAAACTTGTATAAATCATCGAGGTTTTCGAAAATATCGTAACGGCCTTTATCATCTAACCTAGGATTTACAGGCAATCCGTTGTTTCTGTAACTTTGGTCTGTAAACAAATCGGTTGCATGGCAAGAAGCACATTTATTTTTAAAAGTTTCTAAACCGTCAAATTCGGTTTCCGTAAATGTTACATCGTCTTCATTTCTAACATATTTATCATATTTAGAGTTTGAAGACACCATCATAATCATGAATTGAGATAAGGCTTTTAACATATTCTCGCTGTTAATTGCTCCATCTTCAAATGCTTTTGCAAATTGATCTTGATAATAACTATCTGCACTTAATTTAGAAAGCACATTACTTAAAGTCTCCCCCATTTCAACTTCGCTTGTTAAAGGTATAATGGGTTGCAAGTCTAAATGTGTAGATGCACCATCCCACATAAATTCAGATTGATATGCTAAATTCTGAATAGGTTGTGCATTTCTTGTTCCAACACCACCATTTAAACCATGACTTACCGTATGTTCATGATGTGTAAAAGCAAAAGCTTGTTCATGACAAAAAGCACAAGGTATAGCATCGTTAGCCGATAATTTGCCTTCGTAAAAAAGCTTTTTACCAAGTTCAAAACCTGCTTCTGTTACTTGGTTATTTTCTAGATTATAAACTATTTCTGGAAAATTAGATGGCATATCAACCTCTAAAAGAACAGGTACATAACCATCATCTTGAGATGATTCTGAACAAGAACAGATTATTAAAATTAGTAAAACTAAAATTCCGTTTTTCATAATAAAAGTAAATCTATTAGATGCTAAAAAGCACCTAATAGATTTGAATTAAATTTAGTCATTATGTACATGGTGCACAGAAAACATTGAAGCTACATTGGTTGCAATAACTGGAGTTTCAACGGCATCAACATGTACTTGATCATATCCATCGGTAAAGCTTACAGATGTTACACCATCAAAAGCCATCATAATATCTGCTTTTATATGTATTTCTGGAGTTTTGTCTTCTCTAACCAAAACCTCGTTTGGTAAACTTAACGTCGTTTCTTTATAATTATCTAGAGATGTTCCTACACTTCCCATATGAAGATTTAAACCTTCGTCTGTTACTGTACTAGTAGAATATGTTCCGTCAAATCTTATAAATTTATAACCAGACGCCCATGACCAAAGCATACCCTCATCTTGTGCTTCGGTTAAAAAATCTCCCTGACCATCTGCTCCTAAGGCAAACCTTTCTTGATCGATACCAATCCCGAAAGTTATTGCGGTGTAGTTTGCAGCATCAATATCATTTAATGTTACCCAGATTTCACCTGCAGTATTACCGTCTGCTTCATTAACTATAAAAACATTACTATCTGAAGGGTACATAAATGTGTTTCCTTCATTATCCGTTAATCTAATATTACTAACTATATATTTTAATGTTTCAAGTTTAAATGACTCGTCGTTAGACTTATCGTAAGATGTTCCAAATATGAAGTCTTGGTCACCAACGCCATTATCGAATTTAAGAACTATATCTCCCGTTTGACCTGTTAAATCTTCTGTACTATCATCTGAAGAACAAGATGTAATCGCTGCGCATACTAATAGCGCAAATGTAAATTTTATTAATTTCATTTGTTTGTATAATTTCCACACATGAAATAGCACCATTTAATGATGTATCATGCATTAATAATTGTAAAATAATTTTTGATTTTTAAAAGCTTGGTTGCTTATAATTGGAGCACTAAATTAGGCGATAGGCGGTTTGAAACACTCATAATTAAAAGTATAAGTATACCCTTTTAAATAACGTTTATTTACGTTTTTATTTAAATGAAGTTGATTTTTAAATAAATTTAAATTCGCAGGTTTTTCAATAAACACTAGAGAAAATAATTCTATTGGAATTATTGAAGTACTATTCTCTTCTTGAGGATTGGTATCTGCTTGTAACTGTTTCGCTAAGTGGCATTTTCCATTACAGGCTAATTCAACTTTTTCTTTGTTTTCACAAAAAGTCTCAGTTATATATTCTGTATTCAATTGATAGTAAGTCAAAAAGCACAAATTATATACAGGCTTTACAATAAAAGCTAGTAAAAGAATATATATATAAAGTCTCTTCAATATAAAAATATAAGCTTCAAAGATAATTAACTTAAGAAGTTATTCAACCAAACATGGGTATTTTATTCTAAAAAAGCGACCCGTGGGTCGCTTTTTTTTATGGTTTTAAATAAATTAAACATCGATTTAACTCGGGGTTTTGCTGTACAAGAGAATGAATAAATATTTTAAGCTCTTCAATCTCATAAGGCAGTAATCGGTCTAGTGCCTTTTGTACTTCTTTGCAAAACAACATTGTATCAAAACTCACTTTATTAAGCACAGTTTTGGTATACTCTAGCATTGCTCTAGCCATGTTTCTTTTTAAGGTTTTAGGTTTGTATAAATAGTAGATTTGTATAATAGGCTTCTTTATTAGAACTATAAATTTAATCAAAAATTATTCAATTCTAATATTTTATAGTTTAATTAACATTTAAAATCGATTATCTCCATCCAATAAATCGCCTAAACCACCAAGAATACTACCTTCACCTTTATCTTTTCCACCTGCTCTTGGAGCACTTGCTAAAACACGACCAGCTAACCTGCTAAATGGTAAAGATTGTACATATACAGTTCCAGGTCCTTGAAGTTTAGCAAAAAACAAGCCTTCGCCACCAAATACGGTATTCTTAATTCCGCCTACAAATTCGATATCATAATCTACCTTTTGGTCGAAACCAACAATACATCCGGTATCTACTCGCAACGTTTCGCCAGCTTGTAATTCTTTTTTTGCCATAGTTCCACCAGCGTGAACAAATGCCATACCATCGCCTTCTAGTTTCTGCATAATAAAACCTTCGCCGCCAAATAAACCACGTCCTAATTTTTTAGAAAACTCTATACCTACACTTACCCCTTTTGCTGCACATAAGAATGCATCTTTTTGGCATATAAACTTACCTCCAAACTCGGTTAAATCTATTGGAATTATTTTTCCTGGGTATGGTGATGCAAATGATACATTACGTTTCCCAACAAGATCGTTATAAAAAGCGGTCATGAATAAACTTTCGCCAGTTAGGATGCGTTTTCCTGCTCCTAAAATCTTGCCCATAAAGCTGGTATCTTTCTCTGAGCCATCTCCAAAAATGGTTTCCATTTTAATACCGTCGTCCATCATCATAAAACTTCCTGCTTCGGCTACAACGCCTTCTTGTGGGTCTAGTTCAATTTCTACGTATTGCATTTCTTCGCCGTAGATACGATAGTCAATTTCGTGTGCTGTCATTTTTTATGTTTTTTGTTGATTCGTTTATATGTTGATTTGTTTTGAGTTTTGTTACAAAATTTCTAAAATTCCAAATAACAAAAACTAAATTCCAAAAACTTACTCTTATGTGTTTGTTGTTGGTTGTTTGTTCTTAAGCTGTATAGAAACTAATCGACTTTACTTATTTTTTCGCGCAAAGACGCAAAGTGCAACTTGACTTTATGTTTATTGTTATAATGTTTGTTGTCTAACTGTATCTCAACTTAACGATTTTACGACAAACAACTTAACTCTTAACCTTTACACTCCACTCAAAATTAAACGTAGAAACCACTATACCTTCTTCGTTTACACCAACAGATTGCATCCATAGGGTTTGTCCTTCTCCTGTTTCGATTGCTTTTTTAAGTACCTCGTCGATAGCCTTTCCATCATGACATGAAAATTTTATTTTACCAACTGCCTTTTTTGTAAACGTAGCATTGTTTGAAGTGACTAACATTGATATGCGTTTGCCAGATTCTTGTATCTTACTTATCATTAACGCGCCCGTAGAAAACTCTGCTGCCATACCTTGTACTGCCCAAAACATAGACTTAAATGGGTTTTGGTTTATCCATTTAAACTTCACGCCTACTATACATTTTTCATTATCAATATGTTTAGTTCTTATCCCACAGAAATAAGCCGAAGGCAGCTTAAACATAGTATAAGCGTTTAGTTTTCTTGGTGTTAACATCATTATATATCTTTTAATTTTCCACTAAGTTATGAAATTATTCCGCACCACTAAATGTTAATGTTTTGTTAATTTTTAGTACTATGCGTAACAAAGTACCTTCTTTTAGACATATATTTGCATAAGAAACTATTATATGTTTTTAATCAATCAATAAAATCATGTTAGACAATCATCAAAAAAACATCGCCACTTTTATTCATTTATCTACCTTTAGTAGATTCTTTATTCCGTTTGGAAACTTTATTGGCCCTATAGTATTATGGCTTGCAAATAAAGATAAATCTGAATTTATAGATAGCAACGGAAAACAGATTATTAATTTTCAGATAAGTGTTTTTCTTTATGCCATAATTTTAGGAACCCTAACCATTCCGTTTTTTATTTTTAAAATATTTAATGGTATTGACTTTATAGATTTTAATGGGTTTGAAAGTTTTCATGTTAATATTGGGAAGCCTTCTCCTCTATTATATATTGGCGGTGCTTTGGGAGTTATTGCAGTAATTGGTTTTATTATTGAGTTGGTGCTAATAATAGTTGCCAGCTTAAAAGCTAGAGACGGACAGGTTTATAATTACCCGTTAACTATTAACTTTTTAAAATAAGCAATGACACTTATAAAGAAACATATAAATGGCTGATATACCCGCGTTAGGGATTGAACGGCATGTTTGAGCTCCCCGACGAAGGAGGGAGCGAGTAGAGAAAGCCCGACCCTTGTGGTAACGCCCAACTTCTCGATACATCCCGAAATAATTTCGGAACACTCGAAGTGACAACGTAAAAAATTTCATCAATATAACAATCAATCAAATCAATCAAAAAATGAACAGTTTCACAACATTAAAACGCTTTAGAACATGAAGATAGAAAACACAAAAGCACAGATGCGTAAAGGCGTATTGGAATTCTGCATACTCTCGGTCTTGAAAGACGAAGACGCTTATGTAGCAGAGATTCTGGGCACCTTAAAAGATGCGAAGTTGCTGGTGGTAGAAGGTACTATTTACCCTTTATTAACACGACTTAAAAACGCAGGACTTTTAAACTACAGATGGGAAGAATCGACCTCTGGACCTCCAAGAAAATATTACGGTTTAACCGAAACCGGAAAGTTATTTTTAAATGAATTGAACACCACTTGGAGTGAATTACACAATGCAGTAACGATAGTAACAAGCCAAAAAACAACAAAAAAATGAATAAAACAGTCAACATAAATTTAGCAGGTATATTTTTTCATATAGATGAGGATGCGTACTTAAAATTGCAACGCTATCTGGAGGCTATAAAACGTTCGTTTACTGACTCGCAAGGGCAGTCTGAAATTATAGCAGATATAGAAGCACGAATTGCCGAACTTTTTACAGAGCGTGTGCAAAACGATAAACAAGTTATTAGAATTAAAGAGGTAGACGAAGTTATTTCTGTAATGGGACAACCTGAAGATTACCTTGTAGATGACGAGATATTTGATGATGAACCACAACCGAATTATAGAACCAGATCTACTAAATCTAGAAAGTTATTTAGAGATACAGACAACTCTTATATTGGCGGTGTATCTTCGGGGTTATCGCATTATTTTGGTATTGATGCCATTTGGATTCGTTTAGCTTGGATCTTATTAATATTTGGAGCAGGAACTGGTATTTTACTTTATATTTTACTTTGGATTTTAGTACCCGAAGCTACTACAACTGCCGAAAAAATAATGATGACGGGAGAACCTGTTAACATTAGCAACATTGAAAAAAAAATTAAAGACGGGTTTGATACGGTTACAGAAACGGTAAGTGATGTTGCCAAAAATGTTTCGGATTCGGTTTCGAATGCTGCCAAAAATGTAGATGTAAAAAAAACGGGAAACTCCATTAAATCGTCGTCAAGATCTTTTTTTGATACTATTGGCGATATATTTATGTTTTTCTTTAAAGTGATTGCCAAATTTATAGGTGTTATACTTATAATAGTTGGTGCTGCCGCATTAATTGCTCTAGTAATAGGATTATTTTCTGTTGGAGTAGCAGACGTTATACATATTCCTGGTTTAGACTTAGTAGAAATGGCAAATGCCGGAGATACTCCAATTTGGCTTGTATCTTTATTTTCGTTTTTTGCGGTTGGAATCCCATTCTTTTTCTTGTTTTATTTAGGGTTAAAGATTTTAATTAACAATTTAAAGTCGATTGGTAATATTGCTAAATTCACACTACTTGGTTTATGGCTTATTTCCATTATAGCCTTAATTGTTTTTGGAGTTAGACAAGCTAGCGAACATGCTTTTGAAGAAAGTTATACGGTAAAAACAGAATTGCCAACAACAGCAAACGACACTTTAAATATAAAAATGGTGAGTAATGATAATTTTAATTCTGAACATTACCGTCATGATAAATTTAAACTGGCTTATAATGATAATGGTGACAAGGTTTTGTATTCTTCTGATATTGATATAATAGTAAAATCTACAACAGATTCTGTAGCTAGAATAGCAATAAGAAAAAGAGCTGATGGCAGAGATTATGAAAGAGCCATTGAACGTGCAAAAAACATAAATTATAATTTTAATCTTAAAAACAGCACCTTACTTTTAGATTCTTATTTAACCACAGACCCAAGTAATAAGTTTAGTGATCAAGAAGTAGATGTGGTGCTTTATTTACCAGAAAATACTGTTGTGTATTTTAATAATACAACAAAACACTATTTAAACTATAGAACTTACGATGGAAACATTGTTTCTAGAGATGATACCAATCACTATCTAAAAATTCTAAATGAAGATACAGAATGTTTAGACTGCCCAGAGGAAGACTTCGAAGTAAAAGTGAATACATCAAAGCTTAAAATTAATGATAATGGGATAGAAATTAACTCTGACGATGGTAACTTAAAAATAGATGAAACTGGCATTAAAGCACAATCGCACGAAGTAAGACTAAACATTAATTCTGATGGGGTTGAGATCATAGAAAATGAAAACTAACAACTCATCATTAAAATACAACAACTCAGATATTTAAATTAATCAAACAGAACCAAAAATTAGATATTTGAATTAACTATTAATCATCAAAAAACAAAAATCATGACCACACTAATCAAATTTATTATTGCCACCGTATTAAGTTTAACACTTTTCTCCTGTAACTTCGACATGAACCTTAGCACAGGCGTAAAAGGAAACGGAGAAGTAGTAACAGAAGAACGAGCTATTAACGAATCTTTTACAGCTATTAAAGCTGCCGAAGGTTTGGATGTTTATTTAACACAAAGTGATAACGAAAGTATTAGCGTTGAAGCTGATGAAAACTTACACGACATTATTTTAACTGATATTGAAAACGGTGTTTTAAGGATTCATACTAAAGAAAATATTGGCTGGTCCACATCGAAAAAAGTACATGTTAGTTTTAGAGATATATCGAGTATAAAAT
This sequence comes from Algibacter sp. R77976, assembly GCF_044594645.1. GTDB lineage: Bacteria > Bacteroidota > Bacteroidia > Flavobacteriales > Flavobacteriaceae > Algibacter_B. The sequence continues at coordinate 1,812,881 of NZ_CP138989.1, read as the reverse complement.
CTTCAAGTGGAAGCGATGTATATTCAACCAATACGATACAGGCAGAACGATTAGAATTAAAATCGTCAAGCGGAAGTGACATTAAACTTAATGTTAACACCACAGTTTTAAACTGTGATTCTTCAAGTGGTAGTGATATAAGGCTTTCTGGAAAAACAGTTAAACTATATGCTGAAGCTTCTAGCGGAAGCGATATTAGAGCGGCCGACCTAATGGCCGAATCGAGTGAAGTTAAAGCTTCTAGCGGAGCAGACATTACCGTAAACACATCAAAAGCGCTAACGGCTAGAGCATCAAGCGGTGGCGATATTAAATATTATGGTAATCCTGAAAATGTTGATAAAAGTGATAGTAGCTCCGGAAGTGTAAATCAAAAATAGAACAACCACCAATAACCAACTGATTTTAAAACCATTTCAAGCTTTAATAGAAAGCTTGAAATGGTTTTTGTCATATATTTGTTAGTGACCGATACGCAAAGTAATGTGTCTAACTAGTAACACATTAAGTAATTAACCCTTTTTAAAATGAAAAATTTCCTCATAATTCTTTTTTTTGGTCTACTCTCATTCTCATTTTGTTCTGCTCAAAGTACAGAAAAAATTAAAGGCAATAGAAATGTTACCATTCAACAAACCAATATTGAATCTTTTCATACCATAGCTTTAGATGAAGATTTTGAAATTGAAATTATTTATGATGTTGAACCTTATGTTCAAATAGAAACAGATGAGAATTTACATGAGTTTATAGAATTTCAGGTTATAGATAGCGTGCTTACTTTTAATAAAACAATAAAAATCACGTCTAAAAAAAAGTTAAAAATTAAAGCAACATATAATGATGCTTTAAAACATATTGTAACTACAGATGATGCTGAAATACAATCTTTATCAACCATAGATTTAGAGGATGGATCTTTAAAAACCAGAGGATCTTCAAAAGCCGGACTAACTATTAAATCTGAAAATTTTAGTTTTGATAGTGATGATAAATCTAAAGTAAAATTAAACCTAACAAGTGAAAACTGCGCTTTAACAATGAGTGGCAACAGTAAACTTGAAGCTTTAATAAATACGTCCGAAATTTACACCACACTTTACCAAAGAGCAGATGCAAATATTGAAGGATCGAGTAAAATAGCAAAAATAGAGTTAGATAATAATACTGAATTCGACGGAAAAAACTTTACTATTAATACTTGCGATGTGGTTTGCAATATAAGTAGCGATGCTCATTTAGAGGTGTTAGAAGCAATTACAATTGATGCATCAGGAGCAAGTTCTATCTATTTATACCAGAATCCTAAAATTGTAATAAATAAACTTTCAGATACATCTAAACTACAGAAGAAAGTTAAATAGTTTATTATTTAGTCGGGATGACAGGATTTAAATAATCCTAATAAACCCTCATTGCAAATCCTAACCTCAAATTCACTTTATAAAGTAAGCTTTCTACATAAATTTGAGGTTATGATTTAGTCGGGATGACAGGATTTAAATAATCCTAATAAACCCTCATTGCAAATCCTAACCTCAAATTCACTTTATAAAATAAGCTTTCTACATAAATTTGACGTTATGATTTAGTCGGGATGACAGGATTTGAACCTGCGACCACACGGCCCCCAGCCGTGTACGCTAACCGGACTGCGCCACATCCCGAATTAATTTCAAAGAAAACATATTTTCAAACAAATACAAAACACAAGAAAGCCAAAGTAAATTACTTTGGCTTTCTTTTAAAAAAATTATATTTCTTTCTTAATTATAAGAAGGGGTTGACACTTCGAATGTGGAATCTTTAGCTGCTAAATATCGTTCTGCATCCAAGGCTGCCATGCAACCAGTTCCAGCAGCAGTTACTGCTTGTCTGTAAACATGATCTGCAGCATCACCAGAAACAAATACACCTTCTATATTAGTTTTAGATGATCCAGGAGTATTAATAATATAACCCGTTTCGTCTAATTCTAAAAATCCTTTAAAGATATCTGTATTTGGTTTATGACCAATAGCAACGAAAAACCCAGTAGCTTCAATATCGTGTTTCTCGTTCGTTTTATTATTAAAAACGCGTACGCCAGTTACTACTTGTCCGTCACCTAGAACCTCATCGGTTTCTGTATTGAATAAAATCTCAATATTTTCAGTATTCGCTACTCTTGCAGCCATAATTTTAGAAGCTCTAAACTCATCTCTACGCACTAACATTGTTACTTTTTTACAAAGTTTAGATAAATAATGTGCTTCTTCACAAGCAGAATCTCCAGCACCAACTATTACTACTTCATGATTTCTGTAAAAGAATCCATCACATACAGCACATGCCGAAACTCCTCCACCTAATTTTAAATATTTCTGTTCAGAATCTAAACCTAAATATTTGGCAGATGCTCCAGTAGAAATAATTACGGTATCACAATGAATTTCTTTCTCTTCATTAACCCACACTTTGTGTACATCACCAGAAAAATCCACTTTTGTTATCCAACCGTCACGAATATCAGCTTCAAAACGTTGTGCTTGAGCTTGTAATTGCATCATCATTTCCGGTCCTGTAACACCTTCTGGATAACCAGGGAAATTTTCAACTTCATTTGTTGTTGTTAACTGCCCTCCCGGCTGTGTACCTTGATATAAAACAGGACTCATGTTTGCTCTAGCTGCATAAATTGCCGCAGTATAACCTGCTGGACCAGAACCTATAATTAAGCATTTAACTTTTTCTATTGTATCAGACATAATTGCTATTAAATTTATATTGAACTCGTTTAAACTTTTTCTAATTGGCTAAAAAATTGCCTTTTCACACCCTATTCTCATCTTTTTTTCATTCCGTAGCGGTGCTATGAAACTCAAAAATAAATTCAATAGGTCGCAAAATTGCTAATTTTCGCTACAATCAAAAACATTTAAATGAGTTCACTACAAAAGTAGAATTTTTGATTGAATCCTTACAGTTAAGTTATCAACAGTTTCTATAACTAAATAATGCATTATTATAAAAAGTTTGGTGTTTGTTTTTTTCGTAACTTTAGTATCGTAACCTCCTAATACTTAAAGTCATGAAAAAAATCACATTAATTATTTGTATTATTCTATTTTATTCTTGTAACAATAAACCAAAGGTCGATAATGTAGAAAATAATCAAGTTCTGGTAGCAAATGAAATTAATAGTTTAGAAGGCGCATGGAAGTTAGTGAGTTTTATAAACTATGGAGAAAACGGAGTTGCAGATACCATATTGACTTCAAATGACAATAAACAAATAAAGATGTATTCGAAAACAAAAGTTATGTGGAGTAGAACTCGAATTTTCGATACTATTGATTGGTTTGCTTATGGCGATTATACTGTTGAAGAAGGTGTTTTGACTGAAGTTTTAGATTATGGATCTAAATCGATGAACGAAGTTATAAAGGAAAAAACGGAATTTAGTTTTAATGTTACTATTAGTGAAAACGAATTTAGCCAAACAGAGATTGATAGTTTAGGACATCCTATTATTTCAGAAAATTACATTCGGTTAGAGTAATCTTTTTTCATTTGTTATATTTTTATCAATTACTACTGTACAGATAGATTATATGAAGTAAAAATGTATTCAATAAACTAAAGTTTCCAGAATAAAATTGTTAATTTAATAGTCGTTTTATTCGTTTTAGAAATGGTTACCGGCATTAAAGATACACCTGACATTTGCCAGGCATGAATGTGGCTAAACCCTTTTATAGTATCTGTTTTGTAACGATATCCGCTTCCCCAAGCACCACCTATTTGGTTATCTGGACTTAAGTTCACCATACCAAACGGACGACTAGCGGAAGAAAACAAAAACCATCTTGAATTTTCTGTGTCTAGCAAAGGGTATACTTTATCTACAAATTGCAGGTTTTCAGATGCGGGTATTACTTTTTGTTCGTTTTTACAAGAAACTAGAACGACTAGAATAAAACTTATTGCAAAAATGCTACTTTTAAGAATGCTATTTAATTTCATATCTTTCTATGTTTACAGGATTCTATTAAGACAAAGGACGACACCCATAAATGTAAAAGAATTTATTAAACTGTTAGTTTTAAAGCATTTTTTTTTAAATTTAAAGACTTACTAGTTTAATTCATTCATGGTTTAGATTAATATGTCCATGAAAAAATCAACGCAAACAAGTATTTTAGTAAAAATAAAACTATCATAACATGAAAACACCACGACATTATTACAAAAACACAGTAATACTTTTAACAGCAATTTTGTGTTTAAGTTGTACAAAAAACGCGAAACAAGATGTTCCGTGGGTTAATTTAATTGATGGTGAAACGCTTAACGGATGGCATCAAAAAGGAGGTAAAGCTACATATACCGTGAGAGATAAAAGCATTGTTGGAACCACAGTTCATGATACCCCAAACTCTTTTTTAACCACAGATAAAATGTATAATGACTTTATTTTAGAATTAGACTTTAAAGTTGATTCTACTATGAATTCTGGTATACAAATACGCAGTAATAGTTTCCCGCATTACAGAGATGGCCGTGTACATGGATACCAAGTTGAAATAGACCCATCTAAAAGAGCTTGGAGTGGTGGAATTTATGATGAAGCCAGACGTGGCTGGTTGAATCCTTTAACAGATAACCCTGAAGCTCAAAAGGCTTTTAAACAAAATGATTGGAATCATTACCGCATAGAAGCTATAGGTGATACTTTAAAAACATGGGTAAATGGAACACCAGCAGCGCATTTAGTTGACGAAAAAACCGCAAGCGGATTTATTTGTTTGCAAGTACATAGTATTCATGATGATAAACAAGACGGCACAGAAATTATATGGAAAAACATTAAAATTATTACAGATAGTGTTTCTAAGTATTCTAAAAAATCACCTTTAAAACCAATTATTACAAAAAACCAATTAACTATTAATGAAGAAAAACAAGGTTGGCAATTATTATGGGATGGAGAAACTACAAATGGTTGGCGCGGAGCTAAACTAGATAAATTCCCAGAAAATGGTTGGAAAATTGAAAATGGTGAATTAACAGTCTTGGCTTCCGGAGGAGGAGAATCACGAAATGGTGGTGATATTGTTACTAAAGAATTATATGGCGATTTTGAATTAACGGTTGATTTTAAAGTGTCACCAGGTGGAAATAGTGGTATAAAATATTATGTTGATTCAAACATCAATAAAGGACCTGGGTCTTCTATAGGATTGGAATATCAGATTTTAGATGATGATTTACATCCTGATGCCAAATTAGGAAATCATGAAGGAAGTAGAACTGTAAGTTCTTTATATGATTTAATTCAGGCCGATTTAGACAAACCTATAAATCCTGTTGGAGCGTGGAACACAGCCTATATTATTTCAAAAGACAATCATGTGGAGCATTGGCTAAATGGTGCAAAGGTATTAGAGTATGAAAGAAAAAGTGATGCATACCGAAAATTAGTATCAGAAAGCAAATATGTAAAATGGCCTAATTTTGGTGAATTAGATAAAGGACAAATTTTATTACAGGACCATGGTGATCTAGTTTCTTTTAAAAACGTAAAAATTCACCCTATTAATAACACTAAAGAATAAATATTATGAGTTCTAACAGAAGAAATTTTATAAAAAAAACAGCTTTAGGTGCTATAGGAGCAACAATAGTATCAAATAGTGCAAATGCTATGTCGGCTAAAAGTTATTCAAAAATAATAGGGGCTAATGATAGATTACATGTTGCGCTCCAAGGCTTAGGAAGACGTTATGGTGCATATTTAGGAGCTATTGCGGCAAAAGAAAGTAATATAGAATTACTTTATTTATGCGATGTAATGAAAAGTCAAAGAGACAACGCTGCAAAAGCTGTTTCAGAAGTATTATCAAATAAACCCATTTTAGAAAATGATATAAGAAATATTATTAATGATAAAAAAGTAGATGCTATTTTTATGGCAACTCCAGACCATTGGCACGCACCAGGAGCATGTATGGCCATGCAAGCAGGAAAGCATGTTTATTTAGAAAAACCATGTAGTCACAACCCAAAAGAAGGTGAGTTATTGGTGGCCTATCAAAAGAAATACGATAGAATTGTTCAGATGGGAAATCAACAGAGATCCTCATTACAATCACAAGAAATTATTAAAGAAATCCATAATGGGATTATAGGCGATGTATATAATGCTGTAGCGTTTTATACCAACAGAAGAGGACGAGTGCCTAATCAAGTAAAGGCAAATCCGCCTGAAGGATTAGATTGGGATTTGTTTCAAGGTCCAGCTCCTAGAAGAGATTATACCCATAACACATGGGATTACAACTGGCATTGGTATGGTTGGGATTATGGTACCGCAGAAATGGGTAATAACGCCACACACGAACTAGATATTGCACGTTGGGCTTTAGATGTGAAACATCCAGAGCATGTAGAGGTAAAATCAGGCAAATTTCATCATAAAGATGATGGCTGGAAAATGTATGACACTATGGAAGCAACGTTCCGTTTTACTGGAAACAGAACCATTCAATGGGATGGCCGAAGCAGAAATGGTTATGATAAATATGGCGCAGGAAGAGGCACAATTATTTACGGCTCTAATGGTTCTGTTTTTATAGATCGTGATGGTTATAAATTATATGATTTAAAAGGAAAACTAATTAAAGAAAACATAGTACCAGGTATAGAATCAGGAAACTCACTTGGTGGCGGTGGAAAACTTTCAACATTTCATACGTTAAACTTTTTTGAGGCTATTAGAGGAAAGGCTGAGTTAACGTCTCCTATTGATCAAGGTGCAACAAGTCAGTTATTAACGCACTATGCTAATATTGCGTCTAGAATTGATGATTCATTTGAGGTTGATGAAAATACAGGACGTATTTTTAATAGAGAAGCTATGAAATTATGGTCTAGAACGTATGAACCAGGTTGGGAAATTAAACCTGTTTAAATAATAGATGAACAACGCATCTTAATGACTTCAAATCTTAAACAAACACATGAAAAGAAGATAATTTATAATTAAAGGTTCTTTAGCATCGGCGGCCATAACAACTTCTACCCTAGCCATGGGTAATGCTTTTGATTTTAAAAGTGCTAACGATACCGTGAACATAGGTGTTATTGGTACTGGAGACAGAGGAACTGGAATGATTTCTAATATCAATAAAATTGAAAATTTTAATGTTATTGCTTGCTCCGATATTTTACCGTTTAGATTAGAAAATGGCTTAAACGCCACAAACGGAAAAGCCAAAGGTTATAGCGACTATCGCAAGTTGTTGGATAATAAAGATGTTGATGCCGTATTAGTTTCAACAACTTTCAATATGCATTCTAAAATCGCCTTAGATGCCCTAGATGCTGGTAAGTATGTGTACTGCGAAAAAACTATGGAAAAGGGTATGACGGTATTTAAAAGTTAGTAAATAAAGTTCAAGACACAAAAACCATATTCCAGACCGGGCATCAATATCATAGTTCAAGATTATATACAAATGTAGTAGATCTTATCAAAAACGGAAAAATAGGCAAAATAGCGGCTTTCGAATGCCAATGGAATAGACATGGAAATTGGACACGCCCTGTACCTCAACCCCAATTAGAACGCGCAATTAATTGGCGCATGTATCGCTAATATTCAGGAGGTTTAGCTGCCGAACTCTGTTCGCATCAAATAGATTTTTCAAATTGGGTATTGGATGAATTGCTAAACCAAGTTATGGGTGTTGGCGGCGTAGATTATTGGAAAGATGGACGTGAAACTTACGATAATATTCACTTAATATATAGTTATCCAAGCGGTGTAAAAACAACATTTACTTGCTTAACTAGTAATGCTAAGGATGGCTATCAAATTAAAATTTTGGGAGACAAAGGTACCATTGTACTCGATTATAAAAAAGCTTGGTTTTTTCCTGAAGGAGGGAAAAAGAAAAAATTAGGCATCGTGGATGGTGTTTCTGGAGCTACTGCAAAATGGGATAAGAATTCAGGAATCCCTATTACAATTGATCATATTGAACCAAGCGAGCAAGCATTAATTGATTTTAGAGACAATATCATTTTCAACAAAAAACCAATCTCAGATGTTACAACGGGTGTAAACGCAGCTATTTGTGTACAAATGGTACTTGATGCTATGTATGGCAATAAAATTGCTACTAAGCCGGTATTTTAATCAAAAATAATTCCTTAGGGCTCTATCTCAAGGTTTCCATTGAGATTGTCATTCAAATGAAATCGTTAATTACGAATACTGAAATACTAACCAATAAGTAAAACGAGAAACTAAATACACTTTTTTGATTTTTAATATCAAAATTAATTATAAATTTATCTAAACTTTTGGGCGCACTCTAGTTTCAGTCTGAGAATACTATAATCATAACACAAACAGCATATTAAAACAAGTAATTTTAACCTCATATGGATAAAATTAAGCTTTTTTAAAGAGACTATTGCCCAACAAATTAAAATTTAAGGCATAAAAAAAGCTCAACAAAAAGTTGAGCTTAAAAAGTCGGGGTGGCAGGATTAAATCTATTCTCTGCCATGTATTATAAACACTAGAAAATGAACAGGAATTATTTCAACTGCTCACCTAATTGTACACTAAATCACAAAAGAACTATTAAAAGATAAAATTTGTTTGCCTTTATTATTATAAAGATACAAATCATATTTTAATCTAACTAATTACTACAATTTATACTTTTTTAAATATGAGTTAAGTTAGGGTTCTATTAGAACCACATGTTTTCTAGATTATCTAGCTAAATTGCTACAAACACCTTTCCTGTTTTAACTTCGTGCCCTCAAATATGTCCAAGTATCTATCTTGGCTAAATATTATTTTTCCTGAAAAATCATTGTGTTACTTAAATTAAAATAATTCAATTGCATAGATCTAAAATAAAGCATTAAAAACTCACCCATAAATCAAGTGTGCCTACTACATTATTTTAGACAAAAGGGAGTTTTATGTATTGCTGTGGCTTTTTAACACTAATTATTTGCAAAAACAGGATAGTACAGGATGCGATTTGTAAGTAAAAATCTTTTTTTTGGATAAAGCCTTTACCACAAAAGGTATCTCTCGACAATTAAGGAAAATAATATATTAAACACTTATGTTTAGAGGTAAAATTGTATCAACTTTTCTTGACTTTGAATCAAAAAAGTTTTTAAATATTCTCTTTGTTATAGTTTTATTAGTATGTATTCCTCAAATAAATATAACAAGCTATCCTCAATCAACAATTACTAGTAAGTTTATCGTATTTGTCTATTTCTGTGCAGTTTTGTTAGGAATAAGCTCTTTCTGGATTTTAAAATCGAAAGTAACTAACCTCTCATTATCTCGTTTGGATATTGTTTTAGTAGCTCTGCTTATTTATATAGTAACGAATAGATATTTATTTCAAACAAATTATAGTTTTTCTATTAGATATATTGAATTATTAGGGATTGGATTCCTTTATCTGATTTTTAGGATCCTAGATATTAAGACGTTTTACTGGCTGTTATTGGCTATTGTAATCTCTGGCATTATTCAAGCCATTTATGGCAACCTCCAATTATTAGGATATTATCCATCTAATCATTCAGGGTTTAAAATAACAGGAAGTTATTTCAATCCTGGTCCCTATGCCGGTTTTTTAACGTCTGTTTTTCCGATTGCTTTAGGTTTGTATCTTTTTAGAGAAAAAGTGATTAGCAGCCTAGTTTTGTTTAATGCAAGCACGAAAAAGGATTTAATTCTCAATACTATAACAAAACTTTCATTTGAATATGTTCCCTTACTCGGCATAATAAGTATTGTCCTAATTATTCCCGCTACACAATCTAGAGCCTCATGGTTAGCTGTTTTAATAAGCAGCCTGCTTTTGTTTGAACTGCGTTATCAAATTATAAAAATGCTTTTTAAGCAACTCAACAAAGTAAAAAAAATCATTTTAATAGCTGGATCCATATTAATTATGGGAGCAACTCTATTTGGTGTTTATCAATTTAAAAAAGGTTCTTCCGATGGGCGTTTATTCATTTGGAAAGTCTCTACCGAAATTATAAAGGACAACCCCTTTTTCGGTGTAGGTTTTGATCGTTTTAAGACTCATTATATGAACTATCAAGCTAATTACTTTTCAAAGCATGGAGAAACACAAGAAGCTTTGGTTGCTGATAATACGTATTATGCCTTTAATGAGTTCATTCAATTTATAACCGAACAGGGTGTGTTTGGTTTTATCATATTGATACTAATTTTATATTTCATTATAAAAACATCTGCCAGAAAAGAATATAGTGAGTTAAGCTTCATTTTAAAAATAAGCTTGTTATCCACTGGAGTCTTTGCGTTTTTTTCATACCCAACGGAAATCCTGCCTATTAAACTTATTATGGTTGTGTCGTTGGCAAGTTTAGCTCTCTTAGACCAAAACAAAATAAAGCGATTTCTAAGTTTAAAAATTAATTCTTCTATTAAACTCGCTTTAAAAACTTCAATATTAGTAAGTCTTCTATTATTCACTGTTTTTAGTTTTAACTATGTAAATAGATTAGATGCCAGCTTTAAACATTGGAAATTTGCGCAAAGCAGTTATCAATATGGTGATTATGAAAGTGCCATAGAGGAATATGAAGAAGCATATCCAGAATTAAAAAACAATGGTGAGTTTTTAATGAATTACGGGAAAGCATTATCCATCTATAAAGAAGATAAAAAAGCCATACAAATTTTGGAACAGGCCAAAAGACATTTAAACACCACCATTATAGAAACTGCTTTAGGTGATGCATATAAAAACTTAAATCAATATAAAGAAGGAGAAGCTGCTTATAACCATGCAGCTAATATGATACCTACAAGATTCTATCCTTTGTATTTATTAGCCAAATTACATGAAAGTAAAGGAGATACTAAAAATGCTATAATTATGGCTAACACTATTTTAAGTAAAGATGTTAAAGTACCCTCTACAGCTGTAAAAGAAATACAACAAGAAATGAAAGAATTAATTCAAAATAATGAATAAAGTAAATCTAAAAGTAATACTGAAATTTTTCCTGTTAACAGGGTGTTTTTTAACCATTTTAAATTGTAATAAACAAAAAGAAAACCAAAATACTGAAGTAGCTAAAAAAAGCTACCTCCCTGACAAAAATGAGGTAAACATTATGCTATTGAATTCAGGTGTTTTCAAAAAAGAATTAGTAAGCAACGGGCATTTGGTGGCTTTAGAAAAAAGCACCTTAAAATTCAAGGTTAGTGAAAAACTACAAAATATTTACGTGAAAAATGGTGATTATGTTAGGCGAGGACAAGTTTTAGCAAAATTGGATGCCTTTACCTACCAACAAAAAGTAAATAAGGCAGAAATAGATTTAAAGCAAGCTACTTTAGAATTCAATGATTTACAGATTCGTCGTGGTTTCAATTCCAATAATAAAGATGCCATACCCAAAGAAGAATATGATAAAATGGCAATTAAATCGGGATATAAAAACACATTACATCAATTGGAAAATACACGTTTTGATTTAAAATCCACCAAACTCATAGCCCCTTTTAGTGGAAAAATTGCTAATATAAATAGTAAACAACACGACCAAATCAATTCTGGGAAGGAATTTATAACCCTAATTAACGATGCTGTTTTTGAAGTAGAATTTTATGTTATAGAATCGGAACTTAAAGATATAAAAGTAAAAGACAAAATAACCCTAGAACCGTTTGCGGTTAATAAAACCTTCCAAGGGGATATTGCAACCATAAATCCTCAGGTTGAAAAAGATGGTACTATTTTAATAAAAGCCTTAGTTAAGAATGATGGTAACTTAATGGAAGGGATGAATGTAAAAGTGTTTATTCAAAAGGATATTCCAGATCAGTTTGTTGTACCTAAAGCAGCCGTTGTTTTAAGAGATAACCAAGAAGTTTTGTTTACTGTTAAAAAAGGAAAAGCCTATTGGACATACATTCAAACCACCTTGGAGAATAGCAAGGAATATGCAGTTATTCCCCATCCTGATAAAAGTAGCGCGTCGTTGAAAGTTGGAGATACAATTATTGTTTCCAACAATTTAAATTTAGCGCACGATAGTGAAATAGCAATCAAAACCAACAACTAGTTTCTATAGTAAAATTATCGGATGGTTAAATTTTTAATACATAAACCTATAGCTGTTTTAATGACGGCGCTAGGTATTCTTATTTTGGGGATTTATGCCTTTGGGTTTATCCCTGTTTCCTTAATGCCCGATATTGATGTACCCGAAATCACAGTTCAGGTAGAGGCAGATAATATGTCGGCAAGACAGTTAGAAGATGCCATTGTCAAACCTTTGCGTTACCGTTTAATGCAAGTCAGTCATTTAAAGGATATAAAAAGTGAAACGAGTAAAGCATCTGGTGTTATAAGATTAAGTTTTACGCACGGCACCAATATAGACTATGCGTTTATAGAGGTAAACGAAAAGATAGACCGGATTATGGGGAGTTTGCCCAAAACAGTAAAACGACCTAAAGTTATAAAGGCTAGTGCTACAGATATTCCTGTGTTTTATTTAAATATGTCTATTAATGAGGTAGGTAGTAGCATTGAAAATGATATAAAACAAACTAATGGATTATATCCTGTATCCCAAAAATTTATAGATTTTAATCGTTTTACCAATCAAGTTATTCGAAAGCGTATTGAGCAGGTCAACGAGGTTGCTATGGTAGATATTAGTGGTTTGGTATCATCTGAAATCCTTATCATACCCAATCAAAATAAATTAGATGGGCTTGGTATTAGATTAGAAGATTTAGAAACTAGTATCAAGAGAAATGATCTAGATATTGGCAGTCTATTAATTAAAGACAATCAATATCAATACGATGTGCGCTTAGGTAACTCTTTAAATACAATAAAAGATATTGAGTCTGTTTATATCAATCACAACAATCGGGTATTTCAGTTAAAAGAACTTGCTGAAGTTATTGAGCATCCACAAAAGCGGACAGGATTATTTTTATCTCAAGGAGATGAAGCTGTAACAATGGCTATTATAAAACAAAGTGATGCAAAAATGAACGATTTAAAAGCATCACTTAATACACTCATAGAAGCTCTAAAAAAGGACTACCCACACATTAATTTCTCAATAACTAGAGACCAAACGAAACTGTTAGACTATGCCATAAATAATTTATTTCAAAGCCTATTGTGGGGTATGTTATTAGCTTTTATAGTCATGTTTTTTTTCTTAAAGAATATAACGTCTCCTTTATTAATAGGAATTTCCATACCAACTTCTATTATTGTTTGTTTATTGTTTTTTCATCTTTTGAATATTTCAATAAATATTATTTCCCTTTCTGGTTTGGTATTAGGTATAGGGCTTATGATAGATAATTCTATTATTGTTATTGATAATATAACCCAATATAGAGAACGTGGTCATAATTTATCTAAGGCTTGTATTATAGGAACTACAGAGGTTATAAAACCTTTATTAAGTTCTGCATTAACAACCTGTGCAGTTTTTATTCCATTGGTATTTTTAAGTGGTGTTAGCGGTGCTTTGTTTTACGATCAAGCTATGGCCATAAGTATAGGTTTATTTATTTCCTTTTTTGTTTCTATTACCTTATTGCCTGTATTGTATCGCTTATTTCATTTAAGAAAAACGAATGCATCAAATAAAATGAATCGTTTTCTAACTAAAATAAATACGGTAAACTATGCTGTTGTTTACGAAAAAGGTTTCCGTTGGGTTATGCGAAAACAACGAGTATCTTGGGGTATAAGTCTTTTGCTTTTAGTTGCAGCAATCGTCTTATTTTCATTATTACCAAAATCTCAAATGCCAGAATTTTCTAGTACAGAAACGGTATTAAAAATAGATTGGAACGAACCTATTAACGTAGACGAGAACAAACGCAGAGTTATACACTTATTAAAGCCAGTAACCAAAGATTTAATTAATCAAACGGCACTTGTTGGCAAACAGCAATTTTTATTAGATAAAAATGCAGATGCAAAAACTTCAGAAACGACTATTTATATTCAAACAAAATCACAATTAGAGTTATTAAAAACAATGAAGATTTTAAAGGATAATCTCGTATTAACTTATCCTGATGCTAATTATAATTATGAAGATGTTGATAATATTTTTAGCTTAATCTTTTCAGATAAAGAAGTCCCTTTAGTAGCGCGCTTAAGGCATGTAGAAAATTTAGGAAGTCAGCAAAATGAACAATTAAAAAGTATTTGGTATCAAATACAAGACAATCTTAATACGATAACTTTAAACCCCATAGCATGGGAAGACCATATTACGCTAGTTGCAGATCAAGAAAAGTTAATAACTTATAATGTTGCGTCTAGTACATTATTTAACACGTTAAAAAGTGCTTTTAACGAACGTGAAATTTTATCTATAACTGATAATCAAAATTTTATTCCTGTAATTTTAGGAAGTAGTACAAAGCATCTTAACGCTATTTTAAATGAAACTACTGTAAAGTCTAAAGATAGTGCTGTTTTTCATGTGAAAAATTTTATCAAAACAGTAAAAGCAGAAGATTTAAAAACTATAACTGGAGGTAGAGAGGGCGAATATTTTCCTGTGGAGTTTAGTGTTAATAATGATCAAGTTGAACCTACCATAAATAGTGTAAAAGAGATTGTAAGCCATAACTCTTGGTTTGATACTAATTTCTCCGGAAGCTTTTTTTCAAATAAAGAACTCATGGGAGAACTTAAAATAGTCTTACTAATTTCTTTGGTTCTCCTTTACTTTATTCTAGCCTCTCAATTTGAATCTTTTGTTTTACCACTTATCATATTATTAGAAGTACCTATCGATTTAGCGGGATCATTTTTGTTATTAAAGTTTTTTGGTATGAGTATCAACTTAATGTCTATGATTGGTCTTGTAGTTATGGCTGGTATTATTATTAATGACTCCATTTTAAAAATAGATACTATTATTCAATTGCAACGTCAAGGCTATTCTTTGATTAAAGCCTTATTAGTGGCAGGGCAAAGACGCCTAAAGCCTATACTGATGACAAGTTTAACAACCATTCTAGCCCTAGTACCGTTATTATTTTCAAGTGGATTAGGAGTAGAATTACAAGTGCCTTTAGCAGTAGCTTTAATTGGAGGTATGCTGTTAGGCACTTTTGTAAGCCTGTACTTTATTCCACTTTGCTATTATCATTTTACTCAGAAAACATGAATGTAAATAAACATATAAGACAAATAGTATTGGTATTAAGTATCTTATTAAGTAGTGCACCCTTTATGGCACAACAGCAAGATAAGTTACCTGTAACCCAACAAAAAACAATTAAACTTAATAGTATTTTAAAATTAGCCAGTAAAAACTCTTTAGATGTATTTAAAGCGAAGCGAAAATATGGTGTTAATTATTGGCAGTTTCGGTCTTTCAAATCGAGTTTATTACCTAGAATTGATTTTGAAACGAGACCATTTACATTTAATAGGGCATTAACTGAACGTTATGACTCTGAACTCAATATAGATGTCTTTAGGCAACAACAAACTATAAATAGTTTTGCTAACCTTTCTTTAAGTCAAAATATCGGGGCTACGGGAACCCGTATATATTTAAACTCTAGTTTTAATAGGTTAGAGAATTTTGGTCTTACAAAATTAGAAACCTATAATGCAACCCCAGTAAGAATTGGTTTAACGCAACCAATTATGGCATTTAACCCGTTTAAATGGCAACAAAAAATAGCACCTTTAGAATTCCAAAAAGCTAAACAAGACTTTTTGTATGAGTTACAAACCATTAATATAAAATCGGTTGACCTATTTTTTAAATGGGCTTTGGCTAGTAAAAAAGTAGAAATAGCTAAAGAAAATAAGACATCAGCTGAAAAACTATTTAAAATTGGCAAACAACGTTATGATTTAATTGCTATTGAACGCGACGAACTACTGAATTTAGAATTAGATGTTTATAACGCCAATACTAATTTAACACAAAACTCCCAAAATTTACAAAAAACAGAAGCGGAGCTAAAGCTATTTTTAAGAGATCAGTTACCCCAAGGTGCCCTTCCAGAACTCCCTGAATTAATAACAGATTTAAGTATAGATTTAAACAAGGCCATTCAGTTAGCTTATCAAAATAACCCAAGTATACTTGATTTAAAACTTAGAAAAATTGAAGCTTTAAGAGATCTTGATAAAGCTATAAAAAATAACCGATTCGATTTATCATTAAACGCTAGCTATGGTTTAAACCAACAAGCTAATACGTTTGTTGATGCTTATGGCAGATTTCTAGACCAGCAAATGGTTTCTATCCAATTAAATGTGCCTGTGTTAGATTGGGGAGAACGCAAGGGTAATATTAAAACAGCTAAAATGAACAAAGAAGTTATTGATATAGAATTGCAGCAGAACGAAGAAAGCTATAAACAAGACGTGACTATAAATGTTCTAGATTTTAACCTACAAAAAGAGTTGGTAGATGATGCATTAAGAAGCCGGGATATAGCCAAGGAATCTTATAACTTAACGGAGAAACGTTTTTTATCTGGAAGTGTTGATTTTTTAAACCTAACGGCATCTAGAAAAGCATGGCAACAGGCTAATGAAAATTACATAAGAGCTTTACAAAACTATTGGGCTATTTACTATAAAGTACAACAGCTAACCCTCTATAACTTTATTGAGGATAACCCATTGTTACAAGATTTTGAAACCATACTGAAAAACTAAGATTAGATATTATGACTTATCCTGAAAGAAAAGAAAAAGAAAAACATTTGTTGTATTTAATTGAACAGAAACGGTTATGCGACTTAGAAAAAATAGCAAATGATTATGGTTGTAGTGTCAGAACTATAAAACGAATGTTAGAAAACCTTAGAAATGAAGGTAAAACCATCGTGTATTGCAGAAAAAGTAATAAATACCTGCTAAAAGAATAGCAAAGTGTCAGAATTTGTCCCTGTGAGGTTTTAAATTTGAGAAATCAATAAAAATAATAAAACCTCTGAGCATTTACATGTTAAAAAATATAATCACAAATTGTTTAACTAAAAATTCATGCCAATGACATAAATAAAAGAAATACCCAGAGGAAGTCTTTTTTTTTAGACTAAATAGTATTTTATAGTAAAGTACTTTTTAATATTCTGCAAAAGTAGTATTTCCTCAAAGACTTTTGATAATAATAATTGTTTAAATAATTAAAATTTTAATAAAAATGAAAAAAGTAATAGGAATAGTAGGCGTATTTGTGTTGGCATTATCTATGTTTTTTAGCACAACAAGTTTAGATCTTAATGATATACAAAATGTTAGTTTGAGTGACTTGGCCTTAATAAGCACTGCTTCGGCTGAAGATGATGAATGGGTACCATATAGTTGTCCTCCAAATGCGCTCGGATACTGTTCCATAACTGGCCAATGCCATTACTCCTATTATTTACAAGGGTGTTAATGGATTATTCGAAAAATAATTCAGAAAATGGATAAGAATATCTGTTTTTGAAGAATGTAGATTTAAATTAAATTTTAAAAAACAAAAAGACAATTTTTTTGCTTAGAATAAAAATACATGTACATATTTTAATAAAAATAAAATCTTAAAATGTCTTTTTAATTTTTGTTTAAGACGGTGATTTCTAAGAAGAATTTTTAGATTTCACCGTTTAAATTAATATTTCCAATGAAAATAATAATATACGCAATATTCATATCAAGTTTTTGGTCTTGTTCTAATAATACAAATGAGTTAAAAAACCCTAAAGCGGGAGAGTTAAAAAAAATTAAAACCTTAAAACAAATAAATATTAAAGAGTTTTCTTTGGATAGTATTACCGCTCCAAATCCCGCATACATTCAAATCTATAAAGATTCAGTTAATGACTTAAATTTAACCTTCTTAAATTCTTATAACAATTCAATTTATTTCTATAACTATAGAGATTTATCTTTAATAAAAAAAGTTTCTTTTCCTAAAGAAGGGCCTAATGGAATATTAAAACCTGCAGGTTATTTTATAAAAAATTTAGATTCTATATATATATATAATAGAGCTTTGTTAGAAATAATAATTGCCAATGATAACAGTGAAATTTCAAATAAAATTTCTTTGATAGGTAATGAGAAGTTTAACGACCTTAATTGGATTCGTAATTATCCTCAATATGACCCAAAAACAGTAATTCCCATTTTACGAATTAATAATAATTTATATTTTACTGGTTTTTACGCTGATTTTATACCAGACGAATTAATAAAAGATTCAAAACATACTGCTATAATCAACATGAAAACTAATATTATTGATTTTACTCACACTTACCCTAAAGAATTATATGGTAATTATTACAATTGGGGAGATTCATTCTTTAATAAAGTGTATCCTATTTATAATACAAATAAAAAGGCATTAATATATAGCTATCCAGTTTCTCATTTTGTTTACCAACAAGACTTATCAACTAATAAAACAAGTAAAATATACGCAGGAAGTAATTTTGCAAGAACTATTACTTCTTTTAATGATCCTGCTACAACAAAAAGACGAGTACCACGAAATAAAATTAATTTAAAACTAAATCAACAAGACTTTTATGGAGGCATACTTCATGATAAATGGAGAAGGTTGTACTATAGATTTACACTTAAAGCCATACCTAATGCTACTATAAAGACGAACTATAAGAAAAAGAAAGTAGCAGTAATTATAATGGATGAAGACTATAATTACTTAGGAGAAACGGTTTTAGGGGCTTGGAGAAATTGGAATTGGGAAAATTCTTTTGTCACGGAAGATGGCCTAAACATTGAGTATTTAGATCATCATAATCTAGACGAAATCTCTTTAACTTTTAAAATTTTCCAACCTAAAGATATTTAGTTATGCTAAAACATTTAAAATATATATTTATAATCTTCTTGGTTTTTAATACTATAACCAGTTGTAACAAAACAAAAAAAAAGGGGGATTTTACAGATATCAAGCAATTTGTTCAAAAATTTGATCAAAATTTAGATCAATACAATTGGATTGTAGTATTACCGGGGTTAGGCTGCAAAGGTTGTATAAAACAAGCAGAAATGTTTATGAAAAATAATATAGACAAAGAGGAGGTACTATTTGTACTTACAAACGTAGAGTCTCTTAAAACATTACAAAATAAGATAGGTATTAAACTTAAAGAGCATTCTAATGTTTATATAGATAAAGAGGAGGATTTTATTATTCTTTCTGATAATAGTATATACCCATGTATAATTAGCTTGGAAAATGCTAAAGTAAAAGATTATCAGTTTCAGTCTCCTGATAATGGGGAGGCGTTTGCTAAATTAAGTACGCAAATAAAAGCTTTGGCTAAACAATGAAGCTTAGGTGAATATACCAATGAGGCACTGAAATTATATATAATACTTTGTCTCCATCTAAACGAAATAAAGTATTTTTTTGTTTAGTTAAAAAAACTACTTGAAGAAGAACTCTTATAAAATTAAAAATGGATTTATATATCTGCATTTTGCATTAAAGAGTCTTTTAGTTTTTGTTATTACGTATTATTAAGTAAGGCTAATTCTTATTTTAAAATAAAGTTGTTTTTTATTTACCTAAAAAAAGCACTTATAATTAACCTCATAAAGAACAAACAGGTAAATGACCAAAAGAACTATTTTTTTAAGTTGCTTGCTTGCAATTTTATTTGCATTAATAAACCTATTCTGGCTTTTTTTAATGTTGTTTGTTTTGGTCTTAATCTTTAAGAAAATTTTAGTGCTAATACGTAAACCATTTTTAAAAAAAGGGTTTGTTTTATTTTTACTTTTATTTGCTCTAATAGTAGTAAGATTATTTCTTTTTGATATTTTTAAAATACCAAGTGCTTCGATGGAAAACACCTTGTTTTCTCAGGATATTATTATAGTAAATAAGCTAAAATATGGCCCCAAACTACCGCGTTCTCCTTTTGATATTCCTGTTTTAAATATGGCCTTTTATTTTAATAAAGATGCTAGAGAACGCATTAACGATCATTGGTGGCCTTACAAACGCTTATCTGGCTATTCGAATGTAAAAAATGGTGATATTATTGTTTATGAAAACTTTAGGAAAAATTATTTTTTTGTAAAACGTTGTGTCGCTATTCCTGGTGATACGCTCTTTATTAAAAGCGGAAGAGTATATATTAATAACTCGCAACTTAAGTTTAATAATAACATTAAAAGCAATTATCAATTTAAAATTAAAAATATTGAAGAATTTCATCGAGATATTAATCCTCTTGAAGTAACAGATTACGTTAATATAGAAACCGATACACTACAATACTCAACAATAAATACATCAATTAAAAAAGCAAACGAAATAAGTAAATTATCTTCAATTGATTCTTTTGGATATGCAGAAAAAATATTTAACAAAAGTGATAAGTTTTTTTATCGTACAAATAAAGAAAAATGGACTATTGATAATTTTGGCCCGATAATAACCCCAAAAAAGGGAATGCAAATAGCTCTGAACGATAAGAATTTTTCCATTTACCATAAAGCACTCCGAAAACACGAAAAGGTTAGAATAAAAAAGGTGAATAACGCTTATTTTATAAACGATGTTAAAAAAGAGGTGTACACTTTTAAGCAAAACTATTATTTTATGATGGGAGATAATAGGCACGAAACATTCGATTCAAGAACTTTTGGGTTTTTACCAGAAAAGAATATTGTAGGTTATGTACAAGGGGTTTTGTTGTCAAACTATCAAGATACCTTTCAATGGGGACGGTTATTTAAAAGTATTTATTAACTATTCATGAATAAGTTAAATGGTTAAGTGATATATGAATTTAAAGTTTTCTTCTTTTTCTATCCTTATTGCTTTTGTCTGTTTATCTATTATAGGGGCAAGTCTTATACCCTTATTAAATATCAAATTATCTCCTTCTGAAAAAACAGCATCAATTGGTATTAATTATACATGGCAAGGTGTTTCTGCTAAATTAATAGAGCAAGAAGTTACTTCAAAATTAGAAGGTGTTTTTAATACAATAAAAGGTGTTAAAGAAATAAGTTCTACTTCTAATAAAGGTAAAGGGAATATTTCAATTGAGTTCAAGGATAATATGAATATGGATGCGCTTAGGTTTGAAATAGCCAGCCTAATTCGTCAATCTTATTCTGAATTTCCTGAAGGGGTTACCTATCCAAATATATCGCAAAGTACTATTAATGAAAATAAGTCACCTGTTTTGTCTTACAGTATTAATGCTAACGAAAGCCCTTATTATATTAAAAAATATACAGAGAACTATATTGCACCTAAACTAGCTATAATTAAAGGAGTTAACAAGTTAGATGTTTATGGAGCTGCTCCTTTTGAATGGGTTATTGAATATAATACTGATAAGCTATTACAATTACATCTAACTGTAAATGATATAAAAAACGCTATTAATAATCACCTTAGTAATCAAGAATTAGGTAATGGTCTTTTTAAGAGTGATAATTATGACTCCGAAATTAGTTTACAATTGTCGTATAAATCTAAAAATGAAATTAACTGGAATACTATTCCTATAAAACATATAGGTGGTAGAATTATTTATTTAAAGCATATTGCGAAAGTAAAATATAAAGAAGCTGATGTAAATAGTTATTATAGAATAAATGGATTGAATACCGTTAACATGACCGTTTATGCTGAAAATGGAGTTAACACCATAAACTTAGCGAATACTATTAAAGCTAAAATAACTACCTTGAATAATGATTTGCGCAAGGGTTATGATATAAGATTAACCCAAGACAGTACAGAATATGTGGTAGAAGAATTGCAAAAAATACAAAAACGTACTTTCTTTTCATTTATAATATTATTAACCTTAATTATAATAATTAATAGAAGTTGGAAATATTTAATTGTTTTATTCTTAAGTATAATTACCAATTTACTAATTGCTATAATTTTTTACTATCTGCTTAAAGTAGAACTTCAACTGTATTCTTTTGCAGGTATTACTATTTCTTTTGGAATTATTATAGATAATAGTATTATAATGATAGATCACATTAGAAACAAAAGTGATAAAAAAGCTTTTTTAGCCATTTTAGCATCAACGTTAACCACTATTGGAGCACTAATGATTATCTTTTTATTAGAAGAAAGCCAACAAGCCGATTTATTAGATTTTGCACTAGTTATTGCTATAAATATTGGTGTATCTTTATTGGTGTCTTTGTATTATGTACCAGCGCTCTTGAACAAAATGAACTTAACTAGTAAACAGGTTAAGTTCTCTAGGAAACGAAAAAGAAACGTTATAAAATTTACAAATTTTTATAAAAGAATTATTTTTTGGATGAAAAGACCAAGCTATAAATGGGCTCTTATTGTAATTTTTATATTAGGTTTTGGAATTCCTTTTCATTTATTACCTAAAAACCTAGAAGAAGATGATGATGATTTTTTTTTAAACATATACAGTAAAATTGTTGGCAATGAATGGTTTGCAAATGATGTAAGACCTACTTTAGAAAAAGTTATTGGAGGTTCTTTAAGGTTGTTTACTGAACATGTTTTTGAAGATTCTTATTATTCTGAAGTTGAAAGAACTACCTTAAAGGTTTCAGGTTCTATGCCTGATGGTTGTACTATACAACAACTTAATGAAGTTATAATGAAAATGGAATCTTATTTAAGCAGGTTTAATCAAATTGAACTTTTTGAAACAAATATATCCAGTCATAAAAATTCTAGTATTTCTATTTATTTTAAAGAGGGTTATGAATTTAATGGTTTTCCATACGCTTTAAAAAATTTGTTACAAACTAAAGCTATAAGCTTAGGTGGATTAGATTGGACTATTACAGGTGTAGGCAGAGGTTTTTCTAATGCTTCAGGTAAAGGACTCAAGCAAAATAGAATTATTTTAGAAGGTTATAATTATGATAAATTGTATAGTTATGCTGAACAATTAAAAGAACAATTGGTTGAAAATTTTAATTCACGTGTTAAAGATGTAGAAATAACTAGCGGTGGTTTAAGAGAGAATACTTTATACGAGTATCATTTAAATTTTGATTCTAATAAATTGGCAGATACTAATATATCTGAAAACAAATTATATGATTATTTAAAAAACCAAGTTCACTCAGGACAATTAGCTTCTATTATTCAAAACAATGAATTTCAAGATGTAAAATTAGTTTCAAATAAATATAAAAAATTTAATGTTTGGGACTTGAAAAATAGACCAATAACAATTCAAAATAGAACGTATAAACTAAATCAATTAGCATCTATAGAAAAAAAGAAAACAGGAAACACAATAAAAAAGAATAATCAAAAGTATAGACTAACTGTAGCTTATGATTTTTTAGGAACTAAAGAAATGGCTAAAAAAGTAAGAAATATTGCAGTTGAACAATTTGAACCTAAACTAGCATTAGGTTATAATATTTTTCAGAAAAAAAACAAAAACTGGGATAAAGATGAAAAAACACAATATTACTATCTATTTATAGTGATTGTGATTATATTTTTTATTGGTGCCATATTACTAGAATCCTTAAAACAACCTTTAGCCATAATTAGTATGATTCCGATTTCTTTTATTGGTGCATTTTTAACTTTTTACATTTTTGACTTTAATTTTGATCAAGGTGGTTACGCCGCATTTATTTTATTATGTGGTATTAGTGTTAATTCTGCATTATATATTATTAACGACTTTAATAATTTGAAGAAAGATTACCCAAACAGAAATACTAGCACTTTGTATTTTAAAGCTTTTAATTACAAAATAATCCCAGTAGTTTTAACCATAGTATCCACTATTGTTGGTTTATTACCTTTTGTTTGGAGCGGGCAAAATGAAGCTTTTTGGTTTTCATTTGCTGTTGGCTCTATTGGAGGATTAATTTTTTCTTTGATTGGTATATTCATTTATCTACCAATTTTTTCTTTAAAAAAAATAAAGTGTTTTAAAAATAATAAAGCAATCAAATGGCAATGAATTTAGTAAAACATTAAAAATTACTCTGTTCAAAAGGAAAAGTTATTTACTTAAAATCCATCGACATCGGAGCACCAACGCCTAAGTCATTGACATCTGAAACCCCAAACCAAAATTGATTTCCATTTTCATCAAAAGTAAAAACAGTTTCTTCTTTTCCTTTTGTCAAATTGTGTAGTATATATAAACCATCTTTTGCAAGACTTTCATAATTAAGAACGGTATCTTTTGCTTTTTCTTTTCTAACACGCTTCCATGTTTTATCAAATACCCTTAATTCATATTCTTCGCCTATATTTATATGATTATCATCATTCCTTGCTTGTATTTCAAAGCCACTAACGTTTTGACTGTTTTCTACTTCAAAAGTAATTTTCATATTTAAAAATCTTCCGAAAGTTAAAGGATCGTTATCTGTTATTTTTGATTTTTGCTTAAGTTTAGATTCTTTAGTTCCATAGAAGTCTATTTTCACATTTTCTATTGGTTTTAAATCCATATTAATTAACGCAAATTCTGCTATATACGATGTATATGAAGTTCCTTCTTCTGCAATTAGTCGATAATATTTATATTTTTCTTCTTTTTTAAACAGAAATTGATTTTTTTGAGTACTACAGAAGTTCTTTATTGTATAAATATCTTTAAAACTATTTTCATCTAAATAATTACTTCCTTGTAATTTGCAGTTATTTAATGCTTTTATTCGATCTGTTTTCCATTTATTAGGTAGGTCTATTGGAGGATATTTTCTTGTGATATTAAAAGGTTTATCTTCTTTCAAATTCTTGTTTTTTAAAAACATTAAATTACCTTTGTAGTCTAAATAAAAGGGATAATTAATAGGTTCTAAGAAGCTGTTTGTAACTGCATATACTATTCCTCTCCCAACATTATTGAATGTAACTTTATTATTAACCAATTTAAAACTTTCATCTACTTCAAACCAATTAGATTTTCTGTTAAAAACACACAGTTTATAATCTTCTTTATAACTGGTTTGAAAAATATTTTTAATTTGCACTGTCGATGTAGGCCTATACAAGCTAGTTACATCCGTATCCTTAGTAATCGCCAAATTTTTTAAATTAACCTTATTAAATACGTTTCGATATACTTTTGGCATATTAGTAAGTTTAAATATTTTATCGATATCTGAAAATATTAAACTTTTAGATCGTGCTTGTATAGGCAAGAAAGTATTATCGTGCATAATAAAAAACCAATTATGCCCAATTGGACTATGCCTATTTCCTTTAGTTGTAATATAATCTGTGCCAGCAGCAAAGCCTAATGATCTAAAAAGTAAAACAAAATAATTTGTTACGTCTCTACAAAGACCATACTGTAGTTTTTCTATTTGAGAATAGGTTGGACTAAGATCTAGTTTACTTAATTTTTTAAAGTCAATATTTATTTTTAAATCGTCATATATTTGAATAATAATATCTTCTAAAGGCTTTGTTTTTATGGAGTCATAAACCCAAGAGTATTTTTCATAGAGTTCTTTTCTTTTATGAAACTCTAATGGTTCTTGATCATTTCTATATGGTAGAACGTAATTACAAAAATCATTAAAATTGGTTCTGTATTTTTTTGGAAGTTTATAATGAGCTTCAAATGCTAAGTTTATATTTTCAATTAGAAAGGAAGAGCTTAGTGTGTCAATGTCTCGAACTTCTTCTTTATCAAAAAATTCATTAGTTTTACAAAGAAAATTCATTTTATCTACAAATATATCTTGAACTTTTTTTAGAATTCGTTTATTATACTTTAAACTATCGGAGTAAATTATTAATTTATTTTTTAATGAATGAATTGAATCTACTACTTGATTAAAAGTTTCAGGTTCTTTTTTATAGGAATACAAAGGAATATTAGAAATAAGGACTTGTGCGCATTTTAGTTTTAAATTATCTTCCTCTTTATTGAAATATTCTAAAACTTTTTCAAATTCCGCTTTTTGTGTTTCGTTTGAATATTTTAAAGTGTTTCTTACACCTTCTGGGTACTCATAGAATATTGCTCTGTTTAAATAGGCTATATAAACAAATCCTATAATTAAAATAGTCAGAAATAATTTCTTCATTTTAATATTTTAAATCTGATATAATGAATAATTATGAGATAAATCTTTCTTTGAAAACTTCTCTAAATGTAATTAATTTATCACAAATTAAACTAAATTAATTAAGTTTTTTTTAATAATACTGTATTTGGAATTTGTAGGATTTTATCTGTATTTAAAAATCAAAAAAGCTAACCCATTAATATAGCTTTAAATTCCTATTTTAACGGAGTTTAATTTTAATTAGGAGTAGGAGTAGGAGTATGATTAGGATTAGGATTAGGATTAGGATTTACAGAACCTCAAAAAAATGAATTTCACTAGGAGAACAAAAAGCCAATGACACTGTTTTGTATTATAATTCAATACCAAAGAATCTGCTATATTTACTAAAAAATAACTCAAGAGGTAAAGAAGAATTTGTTTTTAAATTTGATGACGATGGAAATCAGTTTTGGGTAGGATGCTCAGAATATGAAAATGATAAGTCTTTTTATAATTTGTAGCCAGTCTTAAATATGATCTCGAATACTCACTAGTATACAGCAATACGCAAAAACAATTACAGAATTAAAGTAACCTACAAATGCGTACACAGATACAAATAGTTATATGGGAATTTAAAACTACAAGCTACTGGAGGAACCACAAACACTTTTTTGAAATTCCATTTATTTTTTCTTCTATTTTTTAAGAGTTTTCCCCAATAGAAAGTTAACAATTACAGCAACTAACTAACATATAAATAATCCCTAAATAAAGCGTGTTTGTAAAACTAAGGGGGAATAGCAAGAGGGTAACACGCTGCGCGATGTTACTAATTCACAATTTATTGATAATCAATAAATTAACTTCTTAATTATTATTGTCAATCTCTATTTTTTGCGTAGATTTCAAATTAACAGCAGTAAAACCAATGTTTCATTGTTACAATTTCATAAATTATGGATGATTTTAATACCATTCGGCTAAAGAGAAAAACCATTGATAAATTTAAAAAATATTCAAAAAAAATCAGTCCAAGTTATTCTGAAACCATGGAATTTATGATTGCTTTTTTTGAGGACAATAACCTATCTCCTTATGATACTTTAGGAATGAACAGGACATCCTTTCAAAACGTTATAAACAATCGTATCGATGCAGTTATATCAATCTTGAGACAAGTTGAAGAGAACCAACTGAAGCCCACCAAGAAAATGTTGGAATCTCTATTTCAAGGCATTGAAGATACTAAACCTTTGATTTTGGAAAAATCAACTATTACAAAACCAATTCTTACAGCAGAGAATGAAGCATTAATATATTATCGTAATGCCTACTTTAAACAACAAGCCGAATTAATGAAACTGAAGCATAAATTCAAAGACACTATTGGAAAATTCAAACTTATCAAAAATACTTTTAGTTCTAATATTTACTCGCTGAAAGTATCTGAACAAGAATATACTGAATTAAAAAATAATGCATTTTGATTTTTTTTCTACCGCGCTCGCTTGGGCGAGCTTGCTGCATTTTTAAAATGATGGATTCTCAACGCTCAGTATAGAACGGTCATAAAAAATCATTTTTAAATAGCCAGCCTCTAAATCCATCCTTTTAAAAACGTTTTTCATCACTCTGCCAGCTCCATTCTTTTTTGCTTTTTCTTTTCAAACTTTATAAGCAAATTTTGTATGTCTTCACTTATTTTTGTTTCTACTACCCTGGCATAGATTTGAGTTGTTGATAATTTGGCATGCCCTAATAGCTTTGATACTGTTTCTATTGGAACACCATTTGATAACATGACTGTAGTTGCAAAAGTATGTCTGGCAACATGAAAAGTAATGTTTTTACGTATACCACAGTCCTTGGCAATTTCTTTTAGGTAACTGTTTGCCTTTTGGTTTGAACATAAAGGTAAGATGGTTTTGCTTATTTTATTTTCAATGGAATCTTTGTACTTATTAATTATGGTCATTGCTTGTGGAAGAACAGGTATCTTGACGGTTTCATTTGTTTTCTCCCGTTTGGTAAATATCCAATAGTTATTATCTATACCCCTAACTATTTGATTAATTATAAGTTCCTTTACATCGATATATGACAAACCTGTATAACAAGAAAAGATAAAACAGTCTTTTACTCTTTCTAATCGCTCATTTCTATAATGTGTACATTCTAATAGTTCAAGTTCCCTTTCTGTTAGATAAGCTCTATCATACTTATCATAATGCAATTTAAATTTTTTAAATGGGTTATTTAGCATCCATTCCAGCTTTACAGCTAGATTTATCATTTTCTTAAAACGTTCCAAATGTTTCATCACTCCATTGTTGCTTAACATGAATTTCTTTTGGGCATTTTTATAATTGCGTAAGTAATGTTCAAAATCACAGATAAAACGATAGTTTAATTGTTTTAGATAAATATCGTTTGTTTTTAATTTTTGATTTAGAAATTTCTGCAAATACTTTTCCGTAGTATAATAATTTTTCATTGTGCCCTTTTTAAGTACGGAAACCATATTTGTATTGTGATAGTGCAACAAGTCATTAAGTGTTTTTCTGGTATTATCATCTCCCAGATAACGGGATTTTATAGTCTTAGATGAAATCACTTTATCCTCTTCCAATAATTGCTTTTGGCAATCCAATAACCTACTGTACTCTTGATCCAAGTAGTTGTTCAAGACCCGTGTTGAGTAGGAGCTACCACGACCACGGTTTTTTGAGGCATCCCATACTTTTACTAAAACGGTTCTTTTTAGGCTGATTTCAGAACGTTTGCTATTAACGGTAATCCGAGCATAAATGGATAGTTCATTTACCTTACTTCTAGATTTTCTGGTAAATAAAATAATTGAAAAGGTTTTGTTTGTCTGCATTTTTAATGTCTTTAGTTAAACAATGATATTGTAAAGACAAAAGTCAAATTGCTTTTAAAAGCTCTTTAAAATTACGACAATTCTGTGAAGAAAGTGTACACCTAATTGCACACCTTTTATTTGATATTATATAATATCAAACGATATCATATAAAACAAAAAACACTGATAATCATACAATTAACAGTGTTTTAGTATTCCCTATTTCTAGGTTAGTCGGGGTGGCAGGATTCGAACCTGCGGCCTCCACGTCCCAAACGTGGCGCGATAACCGGGCTACGCTACACCCCGTATTGATTATCTTATAATCGGATGCAAATATAGTTTATTTATTCATTTCACAATTACTATTTTTAAAAAAATATTCTTGTTTTAAAATGATATTTTTGACCTTTTAATTTATTCGTTTTTAATTGTGTTTTACAGAGCAAAAAATATAATCATTTTTACCCTTTTTGGATTGGTTCTATCAAGTTATGGCCAATCAAAAATAACGGGAAAAATAATTGATAGTTATTCTAATACTGCTTTAGGGTATGTTGAAATAATAAATATCAATACCCAGAAAACCACTACTTCAAACTTAGATGGTTCTTTTGAAATATTAGAAGAAGGCTTGTACACATTCAATAAAAAAGGATATGCTGTTAAAAACTTAAAGCTGCTTTTCAACCATAATTATACTATTCAACTAGAGCTAAATCCATCAGCTTTAAACGAAATTATTGTTCATGCAAATCATATTCCTAAAGCTTTAAAAAAAGCAACGGCCTCCATAAGTATCATTTCTTCAAAAGATATTAAACGATCAAACAATACAGACTTTGCGCCTATTTTAAACAGAACTCCAGGTGTTTTCATGCAAAGTGGAGCGCTTAACACCAACCGGATTACCATAAGAGGAATTGGATCAAGAAATCTTTTTGGCACCTCAAAAATAAGAGCATACTTTAAAGATATTCCGTTAACAAATGGTAGTGGTGAAACTAATATTGAGGATTTTGAATTGGCCTCAATTTCTAATTTTGAAATTACTAAAGGTGCCTTTTCTAGTATTTATGGCGCCGGTCTTGGTGGTGTTGTTCAATTGAAACCTCAACATTCTTTTTTAAATCAATCTGACTTAAATACTGAGTTTTCTTTTGGGGCTTTCGGACTTACTAAAGGCGTTATAAATTTGAATCATGGCTCTAGAAAAAATAGTTTTAGAGCCGTTTTCAGTAAAACTCATAGTGACGGGTATCGTGATAACAACGAATACGACCGACAAACATTTACATTAAGTTCAAATCATTATTTAAACAAAAATAACGAGATATCATTTTTAGCAAGTTATATCGATTTAAAAGCGTTTATACCAAGTTCTTTGAATGAAAACGATTATATAAACACTCCTAAATCTGCGGCATTTACTTGGGAACAAACCCAAGGTTATGAAGACACTAAACGAGGCGTTTTTGGAGCGTCTTGGAAGCACAACTACACTAGTAATATACAACAGGTTTCTAGTGTTTTTACATCTTTTAGAAACACCTACGAACCAAGGCCTTTTAATATTTTAGACGAAAACACGCTGGCTATAGGTATTAGGAGTCGTTTGCTTGGAAACTCAAAATTGTTTGACAAAAATTTATATTGGACCTTTGGTGGAGAGTTTTTTAAAGACATCTACAAGTACAAAACCTTTGAAAATCTATATGAAGATTTCCCTTCTGGAACTGGAAGCGTTAAAGGCGATAAATTATCTAATTTTAAAGAAAAAAGAAACTATTATAACGTTTTTGCCGAAACAAATATTGAAGCAACAAATAAAACAACACTAACATTTGGTTTAAACCTAAACAAAACAGCTTATAATTTAGAAGATCATTTTATAATTTCTGATGATAACCCCGATCAATCAGGACAATTTAAATTCAAAAACATCGTCTCCCCAAAGTTAGGAGCATCGCATTTATTTTCAAAAAACCTAAGTGTTTTCTCAAGTATCAGCCATGGCTTCTCTCCTATTTCACTTAATGAAACATTATTGCCAGACGGGCAAATAAACACTAACTTAAAACCAGAAACAGGTTGGAATTTTGAAATTGGAGCACGCGGCACAACTTCAAACAACAAACTACATTATAATATATCGATATACAGATTGGACATAAAAAACCTATTGGTTTCTCGAAGAACAGCACAAGACGAATTTATAGGTATTAATGCCGGAAGAACACAACATGATGGTTTAGAATTAGCCTTAAATTATAATTGGATAGAAAAAGATAATATATCTATTAATACGTTTATAAATTACACACATAATAATTTCATTTTTAAAGAATTTATAGAAGACACTAATAATTTCTCAGGTAATAACTTAACTGGCGTACCCAAAAACATTTTTAATGCAGGAATGGACTTAAATTTAACGCTAGGGTTTTATGGAAACATCAATTATCAATATGTTGGAAGCATGCCCATTACAGATAGTAATAGCTTATATTCTGACAGTTACAATCTAACCAACTTAAAAATTGGATATCAAGAAAATCTTAATAAAACATTAAAACTAAATGTTTTCTTTGGCTTAAATAATATCTTTGATGAGAAATATGCTTCACAAATATTAATAAACGCATCTGGTTTTGGAGGCAATCTACCACGATATTTTTATCCAGGAAATCCAGTTAATTATTTTGGAGGTATTAATTTAAATTGTATTTTTTAGTGTAACTTTAAATCAAAAAACAATTCTAATGCAGAAGATTCACACATTAATCGCGATTATATTTATAACTTTTACTGCCTGTGCGCAACAAACCGAATCGGAGATTATTGCCGTAGAACCAACTAATTTAAGTTATACTGCAGAATTAGTTGTACCCGATTTATCTATTCCTTGGGGCATGGCCTTTTTACCTGATGGCAGTATGCT
Source organism: Algibacter sp. R77976 (assembly GCF_044594645.1). Lineage (GTDB taxonomy): Bacteria > Bacteroidota > Bacteroidia > Flavobacteriales > Flavobacteriaceae > Algibacter_B. The sequence continues at coordinate 1,780,993 of NZ_CP138989.1, read as the reverse complement.
TATTACTGAAAAATCAGGTGAATTAATTCACTTTAAAGACGGCGTAAAAACGCATATAGAAGGTGTTCCAGAAGTATACTTGCGAGGACAAGGTGGTTTTTTAGATATTGAAACACATCCTGATTATGAAAACAACGGCTGGATTTATATGACATACAGTTCTGCCGAAGGCGAAGGTGACGGCGGAAACACAGCATTAGCCAGAGCAAAATTAGAAGGCACAGCTTTAATAGATTTTGAAGTACTTTATAAAGCCGAACTTAACACAAAAAAGGGGCAACATTGGGGTTCTAGAATTGAATTTGATAACGAAGGCTATTTATACTTCTCTATTGGAGATCGCGGAAACAGAGATGTTAACCCACAAGATATTACAAGAGATTGCGGCAAAATTTACAGGCTACATGACGATGGCAGTATTCCAGAAGACAATCCGTTTGTTGGCACTAAAAATGCTAAAACTGCTATTTACAGTTACGGCCATAGAAACCCGCAAGGCATGACTAAACACCCTGTAACCGGGGCTATTTGGGTAAACGAACATGGACCAAAAGGGGGAGACGAAATAAACATTATAAAAAAAGGAAAAAACTTTGGCTGGCCAGTAATATCTTATGGTATTAATTACAGCGGCACCACATTTACTGAGATTACCGAAAAAGAAGGCATGGAACAACCTCTTTTTTATTGGGTCCCTTCAATTGCTCCAAGTGGTATGGCAATTGTTTCCTCAAAAAAATACCCAAATTGGGAAGGAGATGCTTTAGTTGGCTCATTAAAATTCAGCTACCTAGAACGCTTGGTTATTGAGAATGAAAAAGTTATTAAACGAGAAAAACTATTTGAAGACATAGGCCGTGTTAGAAATGTTGTGCAAGCGCCTGATGGTTTTATATATGTTGCTTTTGAAGGAAAAGGCATTTATAAAATAGTCTCAAAATAAAAACAAGTAAATCTAAACTTATGCAACTATTACTAATATGCTTTTTTACATTAGCATTATCATCCTTTTTCAATTCTAAAACAGATAATTACACACCTCAAACAGACCCGTTAAAAGAAAGCATTACACGAGGAAGTGAAATATATACTGATTTTTGTATGAATTGCCACTTACCAAATGGAGAAGGTATCGAAAACACTTTTCCGCCTTTAGCAAAATCAGACTACCTCATGAAAAATAGAGAAAAAAGCATCAGAGGTATAAAATATGGTCAAAGTGGAGAAATTATTGTAAACGGAGTAACTTACAATAGCACTATGGTGGCTCCTGGATTAAGTGATGACGAAGTCGCAGATGTCATGAATTATATTACAAATAGTTGGGGAAACAAAAACGAGAATATAGTTACTGAAGAAGAAGTTTCAAAGATTAAAAAATAAGCATAATCTTCTAAAAATGATTTTTCATTTAACTAACTTTGTAGAAAGTTAATCAAACAATAAATCATGCTAATTATAGGAATCGCGGGTGGCACAGGATGCGGCAAAACTACTGTTGTAAACCAAATACTAAATGAACTTCCAGAAGGAGAAGTTGGTGTAATATCTCAAGATTCTTATTACACAGATACTTCGCATTTATCTTACGATGAACGCGTTAAAATTAATTTCGACCATCCAAGATCTATCGATTTCGATTTACTTGCAAAGCATTTAAAAGAGTTAAAAAACAACACGCCTATTCACCAGCCTGTATATTCTTTTGTAAAACACAACAGAACTGGCGACACGGTATTTACTCACCCAAGAAAAGTGATGATTGTTGAGGGTATTTTAATACTCACAAACCCAGAGTTAAGAGAGATGTTTGATATTAAAATATTCGTGCATGCAGATAGTGATGAGCGCTTAGTAAGACGTTTAAAACGTGACATCTCTGAAAGAGGACGAGATATTGATGAAGTTTTAAACAGATACCAAACCACGTTAAAACCTATGCATAATCAATTTATAGAACCTATGAAAGAGTATGCAGACATAATAATTCCTAACAACAAACACAATACAGTAGCGATAGATATAGTTAAAACTATTATTGCAGAAAAATTATAATATGGCATTTACAAACAATAAATATTTAAAACCATTAAAGAACATATTTATACTTATTCTAGTTGTATTTGTGGTTTGGATGCTATTTTTTGATGCCAACTCATGGCTTATTCATCATGAGTTAAATACTGAAATTAACGATTTAGAAAATGAAAAAGAATATTATAAAAAAGAAATAGAAAAAGATAAAAAAGACTTAAAAAAAATAAGCACCGATGAAGGCTTAGAAAAATTTGCCAGAGAAGAATATTACATGAAACGCGATAATGAAGAGATCTACATTATCGAGTACGAAGATAGCTTAAAAACAAAAAGTGATGAATGAAAATTTGTTTGATGGGTTTAATTCTGTTACAGCTAAACAATGGAAACAAAAAATTCAGTTCGATTTAAAAGGTGCTGATTACAACGATACGCTTGTTTTCAAAACAAATGAAGATATCGATGTAAAACCTTTCTATCATGCTGATGATTTTGATGAACTCCCAAACATTTCAAACACAAAAGCAACGCAATGGAAAATTGGTCAATCCATATTTGTTGCCGATGTAGAAAAATCAAATTTAAAAGCGCTTGATATTTTAGAAAGAGGTGCGGAAAGTATTCATTTCATCATTCCTTCAGAAACTGTTTCAATTGAAAATTTAATTAAAAACATCAATTTAGATACTGCTCTACTTCATTTTAAATTACAATTCCTTTCCGAAGCGTTTATAAATAAAATAAACGCATTAGCTCCAAAGGCTAAAATAGATATTGATAGTATTGAGCACTTAGCCAAAATAGGTAATTGGTTTAAAAGTTTAAATGATGATTTTAAATTTTTTGAATCAAAAATAAAAACCAATCCTTTTATTAATGTTAATGCATCGCTTTACCAAAATGCGGGCGCCACTATGGTGCAGCAATTAGCATATGCGTTAGCTCATGCTAATGAGTATTTAAATTTTTTAGATACATCTAAAATCAATCTAAAATCAATAAACATTACGTTTCATATTTCAGTTGGCTCAAATTACTTTTTTGAAATTGCGAAATTAAGAGCTTTAAGAAAACTATGGAAAGCGTTAGCTTCAGAATACAATGCAAATACAGATTGTGATATTAAGGTAACACCAACAAAACGCAACAAAACACTTTACGATAACAACACAAATTTGTTGCGAACCACTACTGAATGTATGAGCGCAATTTTGGGAGGTGCAAATACAATATGTAATTTACCTTATGATTATATTTATCATAAAAGCAATGAGTTTGGCGAACGTATTGCCAGAAATCAACTTTTAGTTTTAAAGCACGAAAGTTATTTTGATAAAGTTAACAACCCATCAGATGGTTCATATTATATTGAGAGTTTAACAAATCAACTTTCAGAAAAAGCTTTAGAATTATTTAAAAATATTGAGTCTAATGGCGGTTTTTTAAGACAACTAAAACTAGGCACTATTCAAAGAAAAATAAAAGAAAGTGCTGCCAAAGAGCAAAACCAATTTGATAAGGGTGAAATTGTTTTATTAGGAACAAACAAACACCCAAGCACTAATAACAAAATGAAAGATGAATTAGAACTCTATCCTTTTGTTAAAACAAATGCCAGAAAAACATTAATTGAACCTATTATAGAAAAACGATTATCAGAACATTTTGAACAAAAACGATTAAAAAATGAAAATTAAAATGAACTCAAAAATCACACTTATCACATTTTTATTAGTTATCACTTTATTTAGCTGCAAAAAAGAAAGCCCGTTTACAGACTTTAAATACGCAGACAAACCTGTCGCATTTGCCTGTGAGGGTGTTAATTCAAAATTATTAAACGAAGCGTTATATAGTTTTGAAGATGATATAGCAAACCATTACAATAAAGGAATACCTAACCCTAGGCTAGACAAAGCTTATTCTCAAATATTAAGAAATTCGGCTTTTGGAAGACTAAAACTAGAAGATATTGTTTCGAAACATACGGTTAGCGTATTTGAAGCCTTAAAAAAAGAAGACAACCTTTGGGATAGCACTAATCCAAAAAGTCATTTAAACTACAATAGTGCGACATTAAAATGTATATCAAACAGCATTAAAGACACGAATACAAAAACAACCTTAAACGCCTTGTTATCAACAAACAGTATGGCACCAAAATTATTTGCCCCTGCTATAGTTAATAAATATAGAAATGCATTAAATGATAGAAGTTTGGCCATGTATATCGCTTTAGATTTATATTACGCCAAAATGTTCGACGTCGATTTCTCTAAGGTGAATCTAGATAAACCAGAGCAAGACGTAGATTTTAATAAACTCCCTGCTTTAGAAAAACCAACAATGCAAAAACCAGCAGTTGATCCTCATGCAGGACATAATCATTAATATTTAATGCAAAGAAAAAACCTTCAACATATTAGAATAAATGCAGAAGACAAAAGTCAGAAGACAGAAACTTCAACTTTTCGAACTGCTGAAGGAATTGATGTAAAATCAACTTACTTTAAAAATGATATTGGGGGTTTAGAACATTTGAATTTCGTTGCTGGAATTGCGCCAAACCTAAGAGGACCATATAGTACTATGTACGTTCGTAGGCCTTGGACTATTCGTCAATATGCCGGATTTTCAACTGCTGCAGAAAGCAACGCATTTTACAGAAGAAATTTAGCTGCAGGACAAAAAGGACTCTCGGTTGCTTTTGATTTAGCAACACATAGAGGGTATGACTCAGACCATGAACGCGTTGTTGGCGATGTTGGAAAAGCTGGAGTCGCTATCGATTCGGTTGAAGATATGAAAATACTCTTCGATCAAATTCCATTAGATAAAATGTCGGTATCCATGACTATGAATGGCGCAGTTTTGCCCATTATGGCGTTTTATATTGTTGCAGCAGAAGAACAAGGTGTAAAACCAGAACATTTGGCTGGTACTATTCAAAATGATATTTTAAAGGAGTTTATGGTTAGAAATACTTATATCTATCCGCCTACGTCTTCAATGAAAATCATTTCAGATATTTTTGAATATACCAGTAAAAACATGCCTAAATTCAACAGCATAAGTATTTCTGGTTACCACATGCAAGAAGCTGGAGCCACTTGCGATATTGAGTTAGCATACACTTTGGCTGACGGATTAGAATATATTAGAAAAGGATTAGAAGCAGGTATGGATATTGACACCTTTGCTCCTCGCTTATCATTTTTTTGGGCCATTGGCATGAATCATTTTATGGAAATCGCCAAAATGCGAGCCGCTAGAATGTTATGGGCAAAATTAGTAAAACAATTCAACCCTAAAAACGAAAAATCGCTATCCCTGCGCACCCATTGTCAAACTTCTGGATGGAGTTTAACCGAACAAGACCCTTTTAACAATGTAGCAAGAACAACTATTGAAGCCGCAGCTGCTGCTTTTGGAGCCACACAAAGTCTACACACTAATGCTTTAGATGAAGCTATTGCTTTACCAACAGATTTTTCAGCGAGAATAGCCAGAAATACGCAGATATTCCTGCAAGAAGAAACCCATATCACCAAAACAGTCGACCCTTGGGCAGGAAGTTATTATGTTGAAAAACTAACCCATGACATAGCCCAAAAAGCTTGGAGCCTAATTGAAGAAATTGAAGCACTTGGAGGCATGACCAAAGCTATTGAAGCTGGCATACCTAAAATTAGAATTGAAGAAGCTGCTGCAAGAAAACAAGCTAAAATAGATTCTGGACAAGACACTATTGTTGGTGTTAATAAATATAAGCTCGAAAAAGAAGATCCTATTTCAACTCTCGAAGTAGATAATCAAACCGTTAGAAACTCTCAAATCGAGCGATTAAACCATATTAAATCTAATCGAAATTCTAAAAAAGTTAAAGCCGCTTTATCAAAATTAACTGAAGCAGCACGAACAGGACAAGAAAACTTATTAGCTTTAGCTATTGAAGCTGCTCGAGAAAGAGCAACTTTAGGTGAAATTAGTGATGCTCTAGAAGTAGAATTTGGCCGGTACAAAGCACAAATAAAAACATTTTCTGGCGTGTATAGTAAAGAAATCAAACACGATAAGTCCTTTAAAAAAGCTCAAGAATTAGCCGATATTTTTGCGGAGCAAGATGGAAGACGCCCTCGTATTATGATTGCAAAAATGGGACAAGACGGTCATGATCGTGGTGCAAAAGTAATTGCAACTGGTTATGCCGATGTTGGTTTTGACGTGGATATTGGTCCACTTTTCCAAACACCACAAGAAGCTGCAAAACAAGCCGTTGAAAACGATGTACATATTCTTGGTATTTCCTCATTAGCTGCTGGTCATAAAACCTTAGTTCCAAAGGTTATTGATGCCCTTAAAGCTTTTGGTCGTGATGATATTATGGTTATAGTAGGCGGTGTAATACCAAAACAAGATTATCAATACTTATTTGATGCTGGCGCCGTTGCAGTTTTTGGACCAGGAACTAAAATTAGTGAGGCTGCTATAATGATTTTAGAAATTTTAATTGATTAAGCATATACTTCTCAGTAGCTTATATTCTCTTTCACTTTACCAATTTGTTAACAAGTTCCATTTTTATTCCTCGCAAATAATCGTATTTTTGTGGCTAATAAAACCAAATCATTTAATGGGTAAAATCATAGCAATTGCTAATCAAAAAGGTGGCGTTGGAAAAACAACTACTTCAATTAACTTAGCAGCTTCCCTAGGTGTTCTAGAGAAGAAAGTATTACTTATAGATGCTGACCCTCAAGCAAATGCAACTTCTGGAATTGGAATTGATGTTGAAACTGTTGATATAGGAACTTATCAACTTTTAGAGCATTCTAATTCTGCAAGAGAAGCTATTGTAGCAACAGAAACTCCTAATTTAGATATCATTCCTGCGCATATTGACTTAGTCGCTATTGAAATAGAACTTGTTGATAAAGATGAACGGGAGTACATGCTAAAAAAAGCGTTAAAAGAAGTTAAGGATGATTATGACTATATAATTATTGATTGTGCGCCATCTTTAGGCTTATTAACCTTAAATGCGCTAACAGCTGCTGATGCTGTAATGATACCTATTCAATGTGAGTATTTTGCATTGGAAGGTTTAGGGAAATTATTGAATACTATTAAAAGTGTCCAAAAGGTTCATAACCCAGAATTAGATATAGAAGGTTTATTATTAACCATGTACGATTCTCGCTTAAGATTATCAAATCAAGTGGTTGAAGAAGTTCAGAAACATTTTAACGATATGGTTTTTAAAACCATTATTCAACGAAATGTAAGGCTAAGTGAGGCGCCAAGTTATGGCGAAAGCATAATTAATTACGATGCAAGTAGTAAAGGTGCCAACAATTACTTAAGTTTGGCAAAAGAAGTCATTAATAAAAACGCTTAATTATGGCTAAGGCAACCAAAAAACAGGCTTTAGGTAGAGGTTTATCAGCACTATTAAAAGACCCAAGTAACGATATACAATCGGCTCAAGATACGAATGCCGATAAAGTTATTGGCAATATAGTGGAACTAGATCTTGATTTCATTGAAGTTAATCCGTTTCAACCACGTACAAATTTTAGTGAAGAATCGCTTCGTGAATTAGCGTCATCCATAAACGAATTAGGCATTATTCAACCTATTACGGTTAGAAAACTTGACTTAAACAAATACCAGTTGGTTTCTGGCGAGCGTCGTTTTAGAGCTTCAAAATTATTAGGTTTAGAAACAATTCCTGCCTATGTCAGAATTGCAAACGATCAAGAATCGCTTGAAATGGCATTGGTTGAAAACATTCAGCGCCAAGATTTAGACCCTATTGAAATTGCTTTATCATACCAACGTTTAATTGACGAAATCAATTTAACGCAAGAGCAAATGAGCGAGCGCGTAGGAAAAAAGCGTTCTACAATTGCTAATTATTTACGTTTATTAAAACTAGATCCAATCATACAAACTGGAATGCGTGATGGTTTTATATCTATGGGACATGGTCGTGCATTAATTGCTATTGACGACCAAAGTGAACAGTTAGACATTTACGAAAATATCCTATCGAACAAACTTTCAGTAAGAGAAACTGAAAACTTAATTCGTGATTTTAATACTTCTGGAAATACCGATACTACTTCAAAAAAACCAGAAGCTGATGAGGTGCCAAAGTTTGTTAAAAAAGGAATTACTGCATTTTCAGAATACTTTGGGCATAAAATTGACGTTAAAGTCTCTAAAAACGGGAAAGGAAAAATTACAATTCCTTTTCATTCAGAAGAAGATTTTAACCGCATAAAAAAATTAGTTCAAGGTGATTCCAAATAAAACCCTAATAATAGGAATACTAGCATGCTTAATTTGTTTCACTTCTTACGCGCAAGACAAGAAGACGAAAAAAGAAAAGAAAGAACTTCCTAAAGAGGTTGTTATAGATTCCATTATTGAAGTAAGCAAACCTATTAACCCGCTTTCTCCGGCAAAAGCAGCTTTCTATTCGGCCATTTTACCAGGACTAGGACAAGCTTACAATAAAAAATACTGGAAAATCCCTATTGTTTATGGTGCTATTGGCACAGGTGTTTATTTTTACATAAGCAACAACAAAGAATACAACAGGTTTAGAGATGCCTATAAAAGTAGGTTAGCTGGCTTTACTAATGATGAGTTTTACATAGCATCTGATGGCTCGCAATTATCAACACCAACAGTAACAACTGAAAAACTTGAAGACGCCCAAGAATTTTATCGTCGTAATAAAGAAATATCACTTCTCGTTACGCTTGGGTTATATGCTTTAAACATTATTGATGCTAATGTAGACGCGCATTTATTACAATATAATGTAGACGAGAACCTATCTTTAGCTCCGCATTATAAGTTTAATGAATTTGATGCAACAAGCAACCTAGGATTAACCTTAAATTTTAAATTTTAGCCCATTGGGTCTTAAAAAAACACATAAATAAATATGAATATAGCATTACTTGGATATGGAAGAATGGGGAAAACCATTGAGCAGATAGCCATTAAACGTGGCCACAATATAGTTCTAGCTATTGATAAAGATGATACTGATTACGACATTACAAAAGCCGATGTTGCTATAGATTTTAGCATCCCAAATGTAGCTTTTAACAATATAACAAATTGTATTAACAACAATGTTCCAGTTATCTCTGGTACTACGGGTTGGCTAGATAAGTATGATGATGCGGTTGCTTTATGTAAAGAAAAAGAAGGTGCTTTTATTTATGCTTCAAACTTTAGTTTAGGTGTAAACATCTTTTTTGAATTAAATAAAACATTGGCTAAAATGATGAGTGCTTTGAAACAGTACAACGTTTCTATGGAAGAAATCCATCATACGCAAAAACTAGATGCACCAAGTGGCACAGCCATTACTTTAGCAGACGGTGTTATTGAACAACATGACGGTTATAATAATTGGAAACTTGAGGAAAGTGGAAACAAAACCATTCCTATTGCTGCTAAACGTATTGTAGACGTTCCGGGCACACATACTGTAACTTACGAAAGTGAAGTAGACACCATAAACATCGAACATATTGCGCATACCAGACAAGGTTTTGCATTAGGCGCCGTAGTGGCAGCAGAATGGATAGCAGGAAAAAAAGGCGTTTTCACAATGAATGATGTGTTAAATATTGGTTAATATATAATTACCCTGTAACAACACAAGTAGTATTTCTACTAACAGAAAATTAAAATTTTGAGATTATGACTTGGACACAATGGTTTATTTTCATTTTAATAATACAAGTAATTCATGGTTTAGGCACATGGAAACTATATATTAAAGCTGGCAGACAAGCTTGGGAAGCCTTTATACCTTTGTATAACGGTATCGTATTAATGAAAATTATTAATCGCCCTTGGTGGTGGATTATTTTACTGTTCTTACCCGTTGTAAACCTTATTATGCTTCCTGTTGTATGGGTAGAAACAGCAAGAAGCTTTGGAAAAAACACGCAGGTAGACACTTTTTTAGCGGTTATAACATTAGGTTTTTACAACTTCTATTTAAATTATGTCGCAGATGTAAGTTATATTGAAAATAGATCTTTAGAACCAAAATCAAGTTCAGGAGAATGGACAAGTTCTATTTTATTTGCAATTGTAGCGGCAACTATTGTCCACACTTACTTTATGCAGCCCTTTACAATTCCTTCTTCATCATTAGAAAAATCATTATTAGTAGGTGATTTTCTTTTTGTAAGTAAATTTCATTATGGTGCCAGAGTACCAATGACTACCGTTGGAGCGCCTATGGTTCATGATACCATTCCTGGACTTAATAAGAAATCATATTTGTTTGATGATCATTTTGAAAAACGCAAAACGGCTTGGAAAAACAAATTACAGTTACCTTACTTAAGATTTCCAGGGTTTGAAAAAATTGATAGAAATGAAATTGTAGTGTTCAATCAGCCAGCAGATACGCTGTTAGATATGAATGATTTTACTCCAAAACGAAACTACTACAAACCCATAGATAAAAAAACAAACCTAGTTAAACGCTGTGTTGGTGTTGCCGGAGATTCGCTAGAAGTAAGAGATGGCTATGTTTATATTAACGGTAAGAAAAACGAATTACCAGATAGAGCTCATTTACAGTTTAGCTATTTTGTGCAACCAAAAACAAATCAATTCAACCCCGCATATATTAAAGACCGTTATGATATTACTGATGGTTTTGGTATTATGAATGCACAAAACACATATTATTTTTCAGCTATTTCAGACGAGGCACGAGAAAAATTTAAAAGTCATCCAAATGTAGCTAGCATCACACCAAATATTCAAGAAAAAGGCGTTAGAGATGCCAATATATTTCCGCATGACCCTAACTATAATTGGAATGTTGATAATTTTGGACCATTATACATTCCTGAAGAAGGCAAAACTATAGCCATTAATTTAGATGTTTTACCATTATACAAACGTGTTATTACTGAATATGAAGGCAATACGCTTCAAGTTAATGGCAATCAAATTCTAATTAACGGCGAAGTAACAGACACGTATACATTCAAACAAAATTATTATTGGATGATGGGTGATAATCGCCATAACTCCATTGATGCGAGACGTTGGGGATTTGTACCCTTTAACCATGTTATAGGTAAACCTGTATTTATATGGATGAGTTGGGATGGCGCGAGCCCGCGTTGGGAACGTTTCTTTACAACAGTAAGCGGAAGCGGTAAAGCATCATCTTTTTTAATTCCTTTTTTAGTTTTATTATTTGGCTGGATTGGGTTTAATAAATGGAGAAAACGTAAAGCAGAAAACAAGTAAGCTTTAACGTAGTTTTGCTTAAACTCACCGTTATAGACTAAGCATATTATGAACGTTAAAGGCGTGCTCTTAATCTTTTTTATTTCAACTGTTTCATTCAGCCAGAATGAAACAGTTGCTGCAGATAATCTAGCACTCACCACAGATTTCATCTTAGGCAAATTTGATTATAAAAATCATGAATTGTTTACTCTAGTAAATCCTAAATACACGTCTAAAACAATTTATTTAAACAAAGACGTTTATTCAGCATTTTTAAATATGCATTATCAAGCTGAAAAAGATGGTATCTCTTTAAAAATAATTTCTGGAACTAGAAATTTTGAAGAACAGAAAGCTATTTGGGAACGAAAATGGAAAAAATACAACAACTTAAACCCTATTGACAGAGCAATTAAAATTCTAGAATACAGTTCGATGCCTTCAACATCCAGACACCATTGGGGAACAGATATGGATTTAAATAGTTTTACAAATTCTTATTTTGACCATGGCAGAGGCAAGTTAGAATACCAATGGCTTTTAGAAAACGCAAATAAGCATGGGTTTTATCAAGTTTACACTAATAAAGACAACGGAAGAACAGATTACAAACTAGAACGCTGGCATTGGTCTTATATGCCCTTAGCAAACACATATCTTGACTATTATAATAATTGTGTTGATTATTCCGATTTAAATAATTTTAAAGGATCTGAATTAGCTAAAGAATTAAATATTATTGATTGTTATGTACACGGCATTTCTAATAAGGCTAAAACATTTATTCTAAACTAAGTATCATGAAAATTGTTATTCACCTAACTTGTTTCCCAAACCTAGCTCATTTTGTGGCCATGGTAAAAGCAGGCGAAGTTACTTTTGAAATGGATGACAATTTCTTAAAACAAACCTACAGAAATCGCACTTACATTTATGGTGCTAATGGGAAACTTGGCTTAAATATTCCTGTGATTCATTCTCAAAAGAATCGTCAAAAATATAGAGATGTCAAAATTTTTAATGAAGACAATTGGCAAAGCCTTCATTGGAAATCATTGCTTTCAGCTTATCGCACCTCTCCTTTTTTCGAATATTATGAAGATGAACTTCAACACCTATTTACTGAAAAAGTTGATTTTCTTTTAGACTTTAATTTGAAATGTTTTGAAGTGATTTGTGAGTGTTTACAATTAGAATTAAATATATCGAAAACAGAAACTTACCAAAAAGCTTTTAATGACAAAACAGATTTCAGACACTTAGTAAATGCAAAAAAAGAACCTATTTATACTTTTGAAAACTATACTCAAGTATTTAACACCAAACATGGCTTTATTCAAAACTTAAGTGTTCTAGATTTACTTTTCAATGAAGGCCCTAATGCGTTAAACTATTTAGAATCTCAAACTATATCACTACTTTAATGATACAAACTTTTGCACATTATGGGTCTCATTTTTTATTACCTCTCGCTGTCGCATTATTGTTTTTCAAAACCAATTGGAAGTATGCTTACCTAGTTATGATAGCTGGTATGCTGATTGATTTAGATCATTTATTAGCAACGCCAATTTTTGACCCTAACCGGTGCAGCATTGGTTTTCACCCTTTACATTCCAGTTTTGCTATTTTGTTTTATATATTTTTGTGTATCCCTAAAAAGTCAAGATTAGTTGGATTGGGATTGGTGATTCATATTATTTCTGATGCTGTAGATTGCTCTTTAATGTAACAATAAGTTTATTGCTCTAAACTTAGCGTAGTCATAATCGGATAATGGTCTGAATAATGATTATCAAAAGCTTTAAAACCATTCACATTAAAAGCTTTATCTGCAAAAATAAAATCGATTCTAATAGGGAAAAATTTAAAATCGTAAGAGCGGCCAAAACCATTACCGGCCTCTTTAAAAGTATCGTATAGATCGCCTTTTATTTGTCTGTATACATACGAAAAAGCAGTATTATTAAAATCACCACAAATCACCATCTTATATTTACATTGTTTCTTATGCATTAAAAACAATTCTGTTTGAAATTGTTGCATTTTAAATGTAGTTCCTATGCGTTTAAACAAACGCTCAGAATCTTCTGTTTTAAGGTTTTCAACCTTAGTATCAATTCGCATCGATTCCAAGTGAATATTATAAAACCGTATAGTATCTTTTCCTTTTACAACATCAGCGAAAATGGCATTATTAGCAGTATCTGGAAACTCAACAGAACCAGAGTTTACAATAGGGAATTTCGAAAAAATCGCTTGTCCGTATTTTGTTTTCTTACCAGAAAGCTTCTCGAACTTATATTTAAAAAAAGATAAATCTATATTTTTATGAGGGTGATATTCTTGAACACTTAAAACATCAGGCGATTCTTTTTTTAAAAAATCAATAATTTTAGTTTCAACACCTTTTTCTGGAATCCATTTGTAAAGATTAAAAAGCCTCACATTATAGTTCATGACTTTTATATTATGGGGACTATCTACTTTTGTTGAAGATGTAAATTTATACAATGAACCAAACGAAAAATAGCCAATTAACAAGACTACCAAAGACAACATAAACTGCTTTCTAAATCGGAATACCCAATACAAAAAGAAAAAAACATTTATAATAATTAAAAAAGATACACCTAAATTTACAACAGCTAGAATTGAGAATGTTTTTGGAGGTAAAAAAGGTAAAACGAAAGACAGCAAAAGCAATACAGCAACAACCACATTTATAAAATAAATGATTTTATTTATAAAGCTTAGTTTTTTCATTGAAATAATGCTAGATGGCCGTTGACTGTTGACCGATGTTTTATTTTAAGTTATTTTTGAAAGCTATCATCATATTCATCAAGTGAAATGATTCATCATAATATTTTTGAAATTGTTCCTCTGAAATATACCCCCTTCTAATAGCTTTATGCAAACATGTCACAACTTCAGCTAAAGAACGAATTGAATACCCTAAAAATTTAGTTTGTTCAGGGTTTGATTGACCAATAGAACCTTCAGAAATATTTAAAGCAACTGAGTCTACAGCTCTCAGTAACTGAGACGATAAATTATATAATTCTTTTTTAGGAAAATCATCAATCATCAAATTTATATCTTCTCCAAGATTCATAGATTTTTGCCATATAAGGAGTTTTTCAAACTTAAATTTACTCATACATTCATCAAAATTTAACGTCAGTAGGTCTTCTGTCATAAATCTTCTGTCATTTAATTCACTTCCCTGCTCTAAATAAGAATTCTTTTTCCTCTGAAGTTAAACTATCATAACCGCTTTTACTAATCTTATCTAAGATAATATCAATTTTCTTTTGATTATTAAACTCATTAAAATCGGCTTTAGTATAGCCACCAACTTTACTTTTATTTTTATGAACTGTTTTCAATGGTCCTTTTTTTGACGGCTTAAACATATTAGTAATACTATCTGCAAGTTTTTCAAATCCTTTACCAATATCATTACCTTTTACTAATTGTTTCGCATAAACATACCCTAAAAGGGCACCACCTAAATGTGCTAAATTACCACCTGCATTTCCTGTTTCGGGATTAGCAATTCCGGAAAACACACCAATAATATCAAGAACAACAATAGCTGCTCCAACATACCATAGTTTTAAATTAAATGTAAAAAAACGAATCTCTTGGTTAGGCATATAAGCACATAAAAAAATCAATAAAGCCCTTACTGCACCAGAAGCTCCTAACAGCCTTGAATTCCCGCCAAAAACACTCGGTAATAACGAATAGCATAGCATATACAATAAACCTCCAGAAATGGCTCCGAGAAAATAGATGTTTAATGCCATTTTAGGGCTGAATAAATTTATAAACATGCGTCCTAAAAAGTACAACCAAAGCATATTAAACAATATATGCAGAGGGTCATAATGAATAAACGCATACGTAATAATGCTCCAAGGTTTAATAATAAATTTTGAAAAACTACTTGGCAATTCAAACCAAAGGAACTCCATTCTTAAGATTAAAGCCAATAGAAAAATCACAACATTAACGGCTATAATTTTTTCTAGCACATTAAGGTTAGAAAGCTTCTTTTTTATGTCTTGAGTAAGTGTTGTCATTAATTCCAGCGGTTTCTATTAAACTGTGTTTTCTTCCAATACCACATAATTAAAAAACCTGTTACCGCACCACCTACATGAGCCATATAAGCCGTATTACTAGGACTAAAGAACGATTGCCCAGTTAAACCTGAAATTAAATCTAAAATAATAATACCAGGAATAAAGTACTTTGCTTTTATTGGAATAGGTAAAAATATCATCATTAATTTGGCTTCAGGATTCATCATACCAAAAGCAGCCATAACCCCCATAATACAACCTGATGCTCCTACCATTGTTGCTAATGTAACCTTATTCATTTCAAATAATGAGCCAAAAGTAGCTGCATCAATTTGTGGTCCAGAATAATTACTGTCTGTTAATACTTCAATTAATTCCTTTCTAAAAATTTCTGGAACTATATAATTACCATCGACTGAATTTATATTAACAATTGAATGAACCAAATCAGAACTAAGCCCGAGATTAGAGATTCCAAATGAAGCTTGATAATATTGGTAATAATAAAATCCTAATTGAAGTAAAACAGCTCCTAATCCTGCTGAAATATATAAAAACAAAAAACGTTTAGAACCTAGTACCTGTTCTACTGGCGAACCAAACATCCAAAGCGCAAACATATTAAATAAAATGTGCGTAGCACCACCATGCATAAACATATGCGTAATAATTTGCCAAGGCTTGAAAGCATCATTTTGAGGAAAATACATGGCAAACCACTCGTAAAACAGGTTACCGCTCCCAATTGCTAACGTACCAATAAACATAATCACATTAATGATTATCAAATGCTTAACGGTGTCTGAAATTCTCATCATATTTAAATAAATTTTTTATCTAACTCATCAACACTCATCGTAATAAATGTTGTTCTGTTAGTTGGAGAAACATTAGGTTCTTTACAGGCAAATAGCTTATTTACCAAATGTTCTTGTTCATCTTTTTGTAACGACTGCCCTGTTTTTATAGCTAAACTCTTTGCCATCGATTTTGCTAATAAATCGGAAGCACTAAAATGGCTATCTGGAACTTCGTTTTCAACATCGCTTATTAACTGTTCTAAAATAATAGAAACTTCACTCTCTGGTACTTCTACAGGAACACCTGTAATCTCAACCAATTCTTCTTTAACGCTAGAAAACACAAAACCCGTATGTTCTAACCCATCTTTTAACTGATTAATAATCGCTATATCTTGAGGTGAAAAATGAAGTTGTAGTGGGAATAATAATTGCTGACTTGCTGCCTCTTTAATCGTTAAATTCTTAAGAAAATCTTCATACAACACACGTTGGTGTGCACGATGCTGATCGATTACCAACATCCCAGATTTTATAGAACTTACAATATACTTTTTATGAAGTTGATAGGTTGTGTGGGTTTTCTCTACTTGTTTATCATCATCAAAAATGGACGCTGTATGTTCTTCACTTTCAAACTGAACTTCTGTAAAATCAGATTTTGAATCATTGCCTTTAGATTCCAAACCAACATATAAACTTTCCCAACTTGTAGTTGGTTCTTTTTTATAAGCTACTGCTCTAGCCTTAGACGCTGTTTCTTCTTTAAACGGATTAAAACTTCTATCTACCTCAACTTTTGGCGCATTAGAGTCGTTATTTTTATAACTATATGGCGTATCTAAATTAGGGTCACGCTCAAAATCTAGTACTGGTGCAATATTAAACTGACCTAAACTATGTTTTACAGCAGAACGTAATAAAGCATAAAGTGTATGCTCATCATCAAACTTAATCTCTGTTTTAGTTGGATGAATATTAATATCTATAGTTTGCGGATCGACCGTTAAGTTTAAAAAATAACTAGCATGTGTTCCGTTTTTAAGTAATCCTTCAAAAGCAGAAGCAATAGCATGATTTAAATACGCACTTTTAATAAAACGATCGTTTACAAAAAAGTACTGCTCACCTCTTGTTTTTTTAGCAAACTCGGGTTTACCAACAAATCCTGAAATTTTCAATACTTCGGTATCTTCTTCAACAGGCACTAATTTCTCATTGGTTTTATTACCAAATATATTTACAATACGTTGTCTGTAATTACTAATAGGCAGGTTAAAACTTTCGCTTCCATTATTATATAAAGCAAAACTGATACTAGGATGTGCTAATGCGACACGATGAAACTCATCGATAACATGACGCAATTCTACAGTATCCGATTTTAAAAAATTTCGTCTGGCTGGAATATTAAAAAAGAGGTTTTTAACAGAAACCGACGTTCCTGTAGGTGTAACTACAACATCTTGAGATACCACATTACTCCCTTCAATAACCAAACAATTACCAACATCGTCGGCGTCTTGTTTTGTTTTTAGCTCCACATGTGCAATAGCAGCTATACTTGCTAAAGCTTCACCACGAAAACCTTTAGTGTGCAATTGAAATAAATCTTCGGCACTTCTAATTTTTGATGTCGCATGACGCTCAAAACTCAAACGCGCATCGGTATTACTCATGCCCTTACCATTGTCAATAACCTGAACAAGGGTTTTTCCAGCGTCTTTTATAATAAGTTTAATGGTATCTGCTCCAGCATCAATCGCATTTTCAAGAAGCTCTTTTACTACAGAAGCTGGACGTTGTACAACTTCTCCAGCGGCAATTTGATTTGCTACATGATCGGGTAAAAGCTGTATAATGTCTGCCATATATTATTTTGGTAAAAATATAGATAAATCGAAATCGATGATAAACAAAAACACTAATACAAGCACAGCAACAATAATTAAAATACGTTTGTTTGCCTCATTATCTGGATTACTTTTTAAGTCATCAAAAGCATCGTTAAACTTGCCTTTTATGCCTTTATTTGGCCCAACTGTTTTTCTAAATTCATCAAACTTATGTTTAATTTCAAACGGATTGCCTTCACCTTTATCATCGTAAGTACGAGGTGTGTAACTAAATTTTTTGTTTTTGCGCAGTTTTAAAATTCCCATGATTTCTAAGTGTTTTTTGATTCTACATGTATTTTTTTTCTAATAAATACATACAAATCAATAATAATACCAAAACAAAAATTAACACTTTCATAGACATGGCACCTCGTGTTTTAACTTTTGTGCCTGAGCTTTGTTTCCATTTTGAAACAAAATCTTTGGTATTAGAATTATTATCAGAACTAGAGTCTGTTTGACTTTCCTTAGAAAATCTTGGTTGATAATTAAAGGTTTTATGTTTGCGTTGTTTAAACAAAATCTAGTTTTTACACCAATTAAATTTTAAATTCAATTAGTATGGCTCGTCATTCAAAAATACTTAAAAGTAGGCAGAAAGAGAAAGTTTAAGTGCCAAAAAATGTTAAGATGATAACGAGAAGATATAAGAACAGGACAGATACTAAACCTACTTATTCTCTCTAAGTTCGGCCATTTTAATTGCAGCAATAGCAGCTTCTGTACCTTTATTACCGTGTTTTCCTCCAGAACGATCAATAGATTGCTGTATATTATTATCTGTTAACACACAGAAAATTACTGGTGTTTCTCGCATAACGTTTAAGTCTTTTATACCTTGTGTTACACCTTCGCAAACAAAATCGAAATGCTTAGTTTCTCCTTGAATAACGCTACCAATTGCAATAACAGCATTAACCATTTGCTCTTGCATTTTTTTGCAACCATAGATTAACTCGAAACTCCCTGGAACATCCCAACGGATTATATTATTGTCATCCACACCGTTTTCTATTAGCGCATCATAAGCACCTTTATACAAACCTTCTGTGATGGTATCATTCCATTCTGAAACAACAATCCCAAACCGATAATTACTCGCGTTTGGGATTGATGCTTTATCGTAATCTGATAAATTTTTATTTTCAGTAGCCATAAATTGCAGCTATTATTTACTTGCTAATACCTGTGCCTTACCAATAAACACATCTACTTGCGACGCTTCGGTAGAGTTTGCATAATCCGCTTTTATTCTTTCAAAATATGCTAAAGCTTTATCTGCTTTTCCTAAATCTAAAGCAATTGTTCCTGCTTTAAATAAATACATAGGGGTTGTAAACTCATTATCACGCATTTCGGCAGCTTGCTCGTAATACCCTAAAGCATCTTCTGTTTGGTTTAATTGCACAAATGCATCACCTATATTTCCTTTAGCTAAAGGCGCTAAAATCTCATCATTACTTTTAAAATCACTTAAATGCTCAACAGCCTTTTTGTAATCTTTTAATCTTAAATAAGCTGTACCAGCATAGTAGCTTGCTAAGTTTGCAGAAGGTGTACCGCTGTACTCTTCTATAATATCTAACATACCAAACTTACCTTCGCCACCGTTTAAGGCTAAGTTATAAAGCGAATCTTTTGCTGCTCCAGTAACTGCTTGATCAAAATATTTTTGAGCTTGAAACATATCGTTCATAGCTGATTGTTGTTTTGGTTTAGCTACATATTCTTTATATGCTAAAGACCCTAAAACCACTACTGCAACAAGACCAATGATGATAAAAATATACTTTTGGTTTTTTGCTACAAAGTCTTCTGTTTTAGAAGCTGTTTCATCAAGTGTGTTAAAAACCTCTGCCGTTGTAGAACCTTCTTCAATGTTCTGCTGCTTTTCTACTTCTGTTTTTGGTTTATATCCTCTTTTCTTATAAGTTGCCATGATATGCTATCTAAAATTATTGTCGCGCAAAAATATAATTTTTCTATAGATTTAAAAGCCTATTTATTTGATATTTTTCAATAATTTGCACTTCTTTTTAAGAGTTTGCACAATAAGTTGCGTTTTTTATGATTTTAAAATCACTTTCATTACTTAATTATAAGAACTTCGATAGTAAATCGTTCATTTTCAATGATAAGATAAATTGTATTGTTGGAAACAATGGTATTGGTAAAACAAATGTGCTCGATGCCATTTACCATCTATCATTCGGAAAAAGCTACTTTAATCCAGTTGCAACCCAAAATATTAAGCATGAAGAGGACTTTTTTGTGATAAATGGCGACTATGATAAAGAAGAAAAAACCGAAAAAGTTGCTATTAGTTTAAAGCTCGGACAAAAAAAAGTAATTAAACGTAACGGCAAAGCTTACGAGAAATTTAGTGAGCATATTGGTTTTTTACCTTTAGTTATAATTTCGCCTGCCGATAGAGATTTAATTATTGAAGGCAGCACTACCCGGCGTAAATTTATTGATTCTGTGATTTCGCAAAGTGATAAAAGTTATTTAAATCACTTAATTAACTACAACAAAATATTAGCGCAACGTAATGCTTTACTAAAGTATTTTGCGCTTAACCATACGTTTAACAACGATACTTTAGAGGTTTACAACAACCAACTTACAGATTACGGCACCAAGATTTTTGAAAAACGCGATGCTTTTTTAAAAGAGTTTATTCCTATTTTTAAATTACGCTACGAAGCTATTAGTAATGGCAACGAACAGGTAGATTTGGTTTATAGCAGTCATTTATTTGAAGGTGATTTAAACACACTTTTAAAAGCTTCGGTTAATAAGGATAAGGCATTGCAATACACAAGTGTTGGCATTCATAAAGACGATTTACATTTTAATATTGAAGGCCATCCCATTAAGAAATTTGGAAGTCAAGGACAGCAAAAATCGTTTTTAATTGCTTTGAAATTAGCCCAGTTTGATTTTATAAAAGCGCAAAGCGGCGTGAACCCTATTTTACTATTGGATGATATTTTTGATAAGTTAGATGAACAACGTGTAGCACAAATTATTAAATTAGTTGATGATGAGAATTTCGGACAATTATTTATTAGCGACACACATGCTGAGCGTACTGAAAATGCTGTGAAGCAGATACACCAGAGTTATGAGGTTTTTAGGTTGTAAAAGCTTTTTACCCCATTACTATTTCCGCTCTATGTGGCTTGACTTTGTAAAAAAAATCAGCTACCTAAGAACTGAGTTAAAAACCAAATAGTTTTAAGATAATTTTGAAACAAAATTACTATCATAAGGCAAACCACTCTTTGCTATTGCAAAAGCTTGTTTTAATAATTTGTTAGCAACCGCTATCATTGCTAGTTTTTTACTTTTTCCTTTTAAAACCAGTCTGTCAAAAATTGCTTTACATGCTTTATTGTATCTACATGCTGAAAATGCTGATAAAAACAACAACCTTCTAAGTTTTTTATTTCCTACTTTACTTATCCTACTTTTCCCCCTAACACTACTTCCAGATTGCCTTATAATTGGTGTTATACCAGCATAACTGCATAATTGAGAAGCTGTTTCAAATTTACTAAACCCATTTGTGACAACCACTAAAAACAAAGCCGTTTTAAGACCAATACCTGGTATGGTTTGTAGTAATGTTAATTGTTCTTGCTGTTCTTGCTTTACCAATTCCAAAAGTCTAGTTTCTATAACTTGAATCTCTTTTTGTAAATGCTTTAAGTTTCTGTTTAGTGATTTATAAACAGTCTTGGATGGAATACCTAAAACTTTTTCTCCATGAATTTTATTCTTTGTTGATGTACTCTGTTTTACATAAATATCCAATAATTGATATAACTGCAAACACTCACTCTGCACATCCGTTAAGGCATTATAAAGGGGGACTTCATTAATTGTCGCATAGTCAAAAATATAGCGAGCATCGCTTTTATCTGTCTTTATTTTTGCTAACTTCATCTGTATAAAACGTTTTACAGACAAAGGGTTAACTACTGAAACCAATACACCTTGATGATGTAAAAATTGTGCTAAACGGTAATGATAATAACCCGTAGCTTCCATTACCACTAAGGCTTCTTTGGATAAAATCTTTAATAGTTTTTTAAAGACTTTTTCTTCATTCTTAAATTGAACGTATCCGTCTGCTTTAAAATAAACATCAAAAACACTTTTACTAATGTCTATGCCATAAATTTTTTTATCTTTATTCATAAGAATTGTGTTTTGGAAAGAACAGAAGCTACTTACATTTCAACAACTTAAAATCGAGATCTAGGTCTCACAGAACTGAACGAAGTTTAAGTAGTAAAAGAGAAGGGATTATCAAAGCTATCGAGATCAAAGTCTCACCGTTTAACTTAATCTTATTCTTCTCTTTTGTTCTTTCTGATTAATACTTAAATTTATTAAAGATAAACTTAAGTCGTTTAACAATCGATAAAGTTCATTACGGAACTTTATCTTTGCGTTGGCAACAAGCTGAAAAATGAATAAAAACTTGAAGTTCAAATTAATTGTCATTATTTCCATCTGCTGGATTTTTAAATCGAATGCACAGATTACCTTATCACATAATGTCGGCAATAAACCAATAGATACTGGGATGTTCTCCTGTGAAGGCGATGAAACCTGGATGCGTATTTTTGATCTCGCAGATTTTGGTATTGGTCCTAATGAAGAGTTTGCCATTACCTCTGGGCAAATAGCATTATCAGAATCCAATACTGGTGCCAACCTGCAATATCGCTTTTATAGTATTGGTCAAGAATTTCCAAATTACCCGTATTCCTTATACCCTACAAACTTACTTGGCTCACGTGGTATTGGTGAGGCACCTAGCATAAGTGGTGTACCTGAGATCGTACAAACCGATTTTGACGAACCAGTTATTATCCCAGCAGGTACCGAAAAGATACTGGTGGCCGTAGAAAAGTATTGGGGCATCTACGAGGATACGTCTTCTGTAGTTAAGATTGCTGGTACACAAGAGGATAATGACGTGTCTTATTACTACGGTTGTGATGAAAGTTATAGTTTAATACCCACCACAGAATTGCGCAACCCACAGCCCAATGCCAATTTCTTTATTAATGTTACTGGTGAAGCCTATGATGTGTTTAGCAATGGCCCTGTGACACGATTATCACATAATACCTGTGGTGATATTATAAGGACTAATATTTTCTCCTGCTCCTCCTCTTATTTGTACTGGTCGAGAACTTTTACTTTGGCAGATTTTGGGATATCACAGAATGAGGAGTATTTGATAACAAAAGGTCAGGTGGCCGTGAGCGGTGTTGGTTGGTTACCAGAAATTAGCTTTAGAGTTTATGAAATAGACGAGAATTTCCCAGCGTCTTTCTCGGAAGATAATTTAATAGGTAGTAGTCAGTATCAGCAACTCAGTACTGCTATTACTAATCAGCCAGAAGTGGTGGAAGTTGAATTTGACACGCCTATAACGGTACCTGCTGGTGTGGAGCGTATCCTAGTCGAAGTGCATAAAGGGATTATTTATGGTTCTGCCAACGCCTTTATTGGTGGTTCAACAGTAGACAATGATGTCTCTTGGCAACGTGGTTGTATTGTTAATGCAACACCCGTTAATGGCTTTGTAACCGCAACAGATATGGGTTTTCCTAATTCTAACTTTTATATAAATGTTACTGGTAGTGTGAACCATATGAGCAATACGTATGGGATTTCGGTCACCAATATTTGCTCAGAGTTTTTAAAGGAATTTAGTATAGAAAGTAATCCTAATATAAGTTCGGTAATATGGGATTTTGGCGATCCGGCTTCTGGCCCAAACAATGCCTCTAATGACTTTTCGCCATTTCACGATTTTACAGTGGATGGCACCTATACCATTACAGCTACTGTAACATCCTTAGATGGCAGTTTTGAAGTGCTTACAGAAATGATTGACGTGAATGAGCCACCAAATGCGTATGGGATTAACAACATTTATGCTTGTGAGGATACCTTAAATTCTGGTATTTCCTCAACTTTTGATGTGACAACCATAGAGAATCAAGTGCTTGGTGGCCAAACGGGTAAAACTGTGACCTATATTGATGGTAGTGACAATACCTATGATACTTTGCCCAATCCGTTTACCAATAACATTAGTGGACTAGAAACCATAACGGTACGTGTGGCCAATGAAAATTATCCATGTTGTGCTTCAGAAACCACCTTCGATGTCATTACCTACCCTTTACCAGAGTTACAGCCCGTGCCTGCATTAGCTAGTTGCGACGAAGGCTCTCATGGGTTTTCACAATTTGATCTGTCCGATTTACCTAATGTGATTCTAAATGGGCAACCGGATCTAACACTAGAACTCTTTGACAGCAGTGACAACCTAATTGCACTTAACGACTATAATAACTTTGCGAATGTGTTGGCTAATCAAGATTATGTGACCGTTCGCGCCACAAATACCACAACAAATTGTAGCTCTGAAATGACCATCGATCTATTTGTAAGCGAAAATCCACAGGCAAACACCTTACAGCTCTTAAATGGATGCGATGATAATAATGATGGTATCTCAGAATATTTTGATACCACAACGCTGGAGAGTCAAGTTTTAAATGGCCAAACGGGAATGACTGTAAGCTATTTTGATGCCAACGATACACCGTTACCAAGTCCTTTGCCAAATCCTTATACCAATACTGTTCCCTTCAATGAATCTATAACGGTAAGGGTGTCTAATATAAATTCTACATGTTATGCGGAAACGACTTTACAATTTGAAACTGTAAATCAGCCAAACATCAATCAACCAGATAATTTATATGCATGCAATCAAGGCGATGGATTTGCCCAATTTGACACCTCTAATATCGAACAACAGCTTATTGGTAATCAAACAGGTTTAATCGTAGCATACTTTGATTCTGAAAACAACTTATTGCCTAGTCCTTTGCCTACACTATTTAAGAATACCGGGCCTTATTCCCAAACCATAAGTGTCCGTGTTGAGGATAGTGCGAATCCGCTTTGTTATTCAGAAACGTCTTTTGATTTAATTGTGAATGCATTACCAGAAATTATATTGGAAGACCAGTACTTCATCTGTAATTTGGATCCTTCGATTAATTTAAATATTGCTTCCGGTTATGATGCTTATAACTGGGTTTTTGAAGATGGTACTTCCATTTCAATTACGAGCAGTGCCGAAATTATTGAGGAAGGTGATTATGAAGTTACGGTTACCGAAATCAGCAATGGGATTAGCTGTACATCTTCATTTAATTTTAGCCTGGTACGTTCTGTATTGCCAGAAATACAAAGCGTCAATTTTGGAGAACTGGGTAATAATTTTATTGAAATCATAGCATCAGGGAATGGTGATTTTGAGTATTCTATTGATGGACAATATTTCCAAGATTCCAATTATTTCCCGAATATTCAAGGTGGTATTTATACGGTTACCGTAAGAGATAAAGATGGTTGTGGACAAGATCGGGAAGAAGTTACACTAATTGATTACCCAAAATTCTTTACACCAAATGATGATGGATATAACGATTTTTGGCAGATTAAAGGTATAGTCAATTTTCCTAATTCAGAGACCTTAATTTTTGACAGATACGGAAAACTATTGGCTAGAATAAAATCAAATGATTTAGGTTGGAATGGACTTTGCAATGGCAAACAAATGATGTCAAACGATTATTGGTTTATAACAGACCTTGGTAATGGCCGAACTTTTTCCGGACATTTTTCTTTGAAAAGATAGAATACCAATTACCAACATTGTATAAAAAGAATAGAGGTTTAGTCGTTAAAACGAATATGAATTTTATAAATCAAATAATAGTAATAAATGGAATGGTAAATACATAAAAATCCGCTACTATTCTTATACGAGACGGTTAAACGAACCTCTCTAAAAATAAATTTAATACGCCCCCGCGCTAGGGATTGAAGTGGAAAGCCCACAGCGAGGCACGAGCGAGGACTTGCAACGAAAAGCCCGACCCTTGTGGTAGCGCCCAAAAATTTTTAATACTTTTACAAAACATATTTTTTCTTATAACCCATTTAATAGAGCCATGGCAAAACGCAACAACGAAAACCTTAGTATTAGCGACGCTTTAAAAGAGTTTGTTGAGACTAATAAGCTTGAAAAAGGCTTAAACAAAGTGAATGTGGCTGATGCTTGGGCTAACCTTATGGGGAATGGCGTAAACAACTACACTACTGCTGTAAATTTGGAGCGCGAAACCCTTTATGTGCAACTTAGTTCTAGCGTGTTAAGAGAGGAATTAAGCTATGGAAAAGAAAAAATAATTAACATGCTTAATGAGGAACTGGGCAAAGTTATTATTAAAAAACTGGTTTTAAGATAATTACAGATTTTACGCACCTGTAAATTTTTTAATAAAAAGTTAAAAGATATTATTTTTTATATTACCTTTGGAACTTAATATTTATAATACAAATACAATGAGTAAAGGTACCGTAAAATTTTTCAATGACTCTAAAGGTTTTGGATTCATCGTTGAAGAAGACAACAACAAAGAACATTTCGTACACATTTCAGGACTTATCGATGAAATTCGTGAAGGTGACGTAGTAGAATTCGATCTTCAAGAAGGAAGAAAAGGATTAAACGCCGTAAACGTAAAAGTAGTCTAACGATATACTTATCAATTACAAGTTAAAAGCCTATCATTTATTTGATAGGCTTTTTTTGTGGCAAAAAGCCCCACCTAGCCTCCCCAAAGGGGAAGAACTAAAAACGCATCACTTTAAAAACTTTCGGAAATTCTTAGACCTATAAAAAAAACTAAACCCTTTTAAAAAAAAATTAGCTATTACTATACCTTAAGAGTAAGCAAGCCCCTCCTTTATGGAAGGATTTAGGATGGGCTTTTTTTATGGCACAGACTTTGCAATCTAGTTATTATTAATAATTAAAATTTAATACAATGAGTAAAGGAACAGTAAAATTCTTCAACGATTCTAAAGGATTCGGATTTATAACAGAAGAAGGTTCAAACACCGAACATTTTGTTCACATTTCTGGATTAATCGATGAGATTCGCGAAGGCGACATCGTAGAGTTTGATTTACAGGAAGGCCGAAAAGGCTTAAATGCCGTAAACGTAAAAGTAGTTTAGTTTAAAAAAAGCAATCTGAGATTTTATTCTCAGATGTTCAAAATAAATTTGTCATTCTCGCGAAAGCGGGAAACTATACTTTTTTAAAACAAAAATCCCCACAACTAAGTTGTGGGGATTTTTTATATTATATGATGTTTTTTTCTTAAAACTGCTCTCTTCCTGAGAAGTGAAAAGCACTTTCAATAGCTGCATTATCATCACTATCACTTCCGTGTACAGCGTTTTCGCTAATTGAATCTGCAAACATTTTTCTAATAGTGCCTTCTGCAGCATCTTCAGGATTTGTAGCGCCTATTAAGGTTCTAAAATCATCAACCGCATTTTCTTTTTCAAGAATTGCTGCTACAATTGGTCCGCGTGTCATATATTCTACTAAATCTGCGAAAAATGGACGCTCGCTATGTATTGCGTAAAACGTTTCTGCATCAGCAGTTGTCATTTGCGTTAATTTCATTGCTACAATTCTAAACCCTGAAGCTGAAATTTTTTCTAATATTGCCCCAATGTGTCCTTTCTCAACAGCATCTGGCTTAAGCATTGTAAATGTTCTATTTGTTGCCATTATTTTGTTTTAATTTTGGCAAAAGTAATGTATTTCTGTGAAATACCATAACCAAAATTTTGATTGAAACAGAAATGACAATCTTGGTATTACATCTAACTTTAAAAATAATAAACCTTAACAGATGAGATTGCTATAGTTCTAAATTTAAAAAAATTGTATCTTCGTCAGCTATGAATAAACAAGACATTACAAGCATAAAACAGCTTTTATCTACTAAGAAAAAAATTGTTATTGTACCACATAAAAACCCAGATGGCGATGCTATTGGATCTACTTTAGGCTTATACCATTACCTTTTAAAAGGCTTACATCAAGTACAAGTAATTGTGCCTAATGATTATCCGCATTTTTTAAAATGGATACCGGGAAACGATTCTATTTTAAAACACGATTCGCAAACTAAAGCATGTAATGCGTTAATTAATGATGCCGATATTATTTTTACTTTAGACTTTAATGCCTTTCATAGAACGGGTAATATGGAAACTGTTTTAACAGAAAGTTCTGCTTTAAAAATAATGATAGACCACCATCAAGCGCCAGATGATTATGCAAAATATACGTTTAGTGATGTAAGCATGAGTTCTACATGCGAAATGGTGTATCATTTTATAGATATGTTAGGTGATGCCGATTTAGTTGATAGCGCTATTGCGACTTGCTTGTATGTTGGAATTATGACAGATACTGGCTCTTTTAGGTTTAGATCTACAACCAGCAAAACACATGCTATTGTTGCAAAACTTATTGAAAAAGGTGCTAACAACAATGAGATTCACAATAATGTTTATGACACAAATAGTTATGAACGCTTACAACTGTTAGGTTGTGCGTTAACCAATTTAAGAGTTATCCCAGAATCTAAAGCTGCGTATATTACGCTATCGCAAGATGAGCTCCAAAAGTACGATTACAAAAAAGGAGATACCGAAGGTGTTGTAAACTACGGTCTTTCTTTAAATGGTAT
The DNA here is from genome assembly GCF_044594645.1 of Algibacter sp. R77976. Taxonomy (GTDB): domain Bacteria; phylum Bacteroidota; class Bacteroidia; order Flavobacteriales; family Flavobacteriaceae; genus Algibacter_B. Next base: position 1,752,204 of record NZ_CP138989.1, on the reverse strand, counting down.
TGTGCTTGCAGCCATATTTATTGAAGATAGAAAAGAAGGAATTATAAAAATATCGTTACGCTCTAAAGGTAATTTTTCTGTAAACGAAATGTCTAGAGCACATTTTGAAGGCGGTGGTCATACCAACGCGGCAGGTGGCAAAAGCTACTTATCTATAGAAAAAACAGTTGAAAAATTTATTAGTATATTACCTACTTATAATAAAGCCCTAAATAATGAATAAATTACTAATCATAGCTCTAGTTTTACTAGCTTTTAGCTGTAAAACACCCGAAGCTAGACGCCCCATTACAGTAAAATCTGGTTCTTTTATTGATGCCTCTGTAGAGCGCAATAAAAAACTTAACGCTAAAGAACAAGCAGCTATTGAAAACCTTATGAAACTTGATGAGAAAGATTATATCGCCTCAGAAAGTGGATTTTGGTATTATTACAATCATAAAGTAGCTAACGACATTTTAAAAACCCCTGTTTTTGGAGATGTTATAAACTATAACTACAATATTAAATCGCTTGATGGTAACGTTATTTATTCTAATGAAGAATTAAAAACTCAAACCTATGCCATGGATAAAGAAGAATTATTTACAGGACTTCGTGAAGGTTTAAAACTCATGAAATCTGGTGAAACCGTTACCTTCTTATTCCCTTCTCAAAAAGCTTATGGCTATTATGGAGATGAAAATAAAATTGGAAGAAACACACCACTTATTTGTGAAGTTACAGTCAATTCTATTACCCTAAATCAAACTAATTAACATGTTATTTAAAAGTATTTTTAAAGTTTCTCTACTCGTTTTAGTAGTAAACTTAACCTCATGCAAGGTGCAATACCCGGAGCTTGAAGATGGTTTATATGCTGAGTTTATTACCAGCAAAGGCGTTATGGTTGCTAAACTAGAACAGGAAAAAGCACCTATAACAGTGGCAAATTTTGTGTCGTTGGCAGAAGGCACAAATACCATGGTAAAAGACACCTACAAAAAGAAAAAGTTTTATAATGGGCTTATTTTTCATCGTGTTATGGATAAGTTTATGATTCAAGGAGGCGACCCTCTTGGAACCGGTCAAGGTAATCCAGGTTATAAGTTTAACAATGAAATTCATCCAGATTTAAAACACGACAAACCGGGCATACTTTCTATGGCTAATTCTGGACCAAACACAAATGGGAGTCAGTTTTTTATAACAGAAATTCCAAAACCTCATTTAGACAATAAGTACAATGTATTTGGTGAATTGGTTTTAGGATTAAATATTCAAGATTCTATATCGAATGTAAAAACCGATAGTAGAGACAAACCTATTGAAGATGTTGTTATAGAAGAACTCAATATTATTAGAAAAGGAAAAACAGCCAAACAATTTGATGCACCATACATTTTCGAGAATCATTTTGCAGAAATTGAGCGTCTTGAAAAAGAAAAAAAGGCAAGAGCTGAAGCCATTTTAAAAGCCACACTTGATAAATTTGAAAATCAAAAAGCAAAAGCAACAACTTTAGATTCTGGCTTAAAATATTATGTTTCAGAAAAGGGAAACGGAGAAAAACTAACTGAAAACTCTTCTGTTTTAACACATTATGCGGTTTATTTTGAAAACGGAAAGCTACTTGAAACAAGCAATTTAGAAACAGCAGAAAAACTTGATGTTGTTAACGAAAGACGTAAAGCAGCAAACAGATACCAACCATTAACAGCAGATCTTGGTCCAGATGCCGGAATGATTGCTGGCTTTAAAGAAGGATTACAACAATTAAATATTGGCGATAAGGCCACGTTGTTTATCCCTTATCATTTAGCATACGGAGAAGCTGGAACTAGAGGTGTCCCTGGAAAATCAAATATTATTTTTGAAGTTGAAGTTCTTGAACTTCTTAAATAAATTTTAACATTAAAGCTACTATAAACGCTTATATTTACGCTGAAAAACAAAACCTATGCACGCATTAAAATTTGACTGGAACCCAATAACAGGAATTGATATTGTTGGAAACTTCAAAATTCACTTCTATAGCTTAATGTGGGTAACTGCATTTGTAATTGGCTGGTATATCATGAAACGCATTTTCACTAAAGAGAAAGTGTCTTTAGAATATCTAGACCCGTTGTTTATTTATACCGTTTTAGCAACCATGTTAGGTGCTAGATTGGGGCATGTATTGTTTTATCAGTCTGAATTAATATCTGAAGATTTTTTCAGCATCTTTCTACCTTTTAAGTTTAAAGGTGGATTTGAGTTTACAGGTTTTCAAGGGCTTGCAAGTCATGGTGCAGCCATAGGTATTATAATAGGCATGTATCTGTATAGAAAAAAATACAGTTATAAATCTGTACTTTGGATTTTAGACCGTATTGTAATTACAGTAGCTTCAGGAGCTGTTTTTATTAGAATTGGAAACTTTATTAATTCTGAAATTATAGGAAAAATTACAGATTCTAATTTAGGTGTTCGTTTCATTCAAGATCAATATTACAAAAGCGAAATTGTGCAACGTACAGGCATTAAAGATGTGCAAAAAGCATATAATGCTGTAACAGATAATGCACAGTTTCAAAACTTATTAGATGCTGTGCCTTACAGACATCCTTCACAACTTTATGAGTCGTTTTGTTATATTTTTGTCTTTTTAATTTTATTATATTTCTACACTAAAACCACTAAAAAAGATCAACCAGGGTTTTTATTCGGGCTATTTTTAGTACTTCTTTGGACCATTCGTTTCTTTATCGAATTTACAAAAGAGCCACAAGGCGAAGAATATATTAATTGGTTTGGTTTAAATACTGGGCAATGGTTAAGCATTCCGTTTGTTTTAATTGGCCTGTACTTTATGTTTGTTTACAAATCTAAAAAAGCAGTTAAATAACATGTTTTTAAAACGCTTAATACTACTATCTGCTCTATCTTTTTGTATAGTTACATTAAGCTGCAAAGAAGACAAAAAAGCTATTAAACAAACCGAAGTTACCTTTACTAAAGAAGGTGAGCTTACTATTCTTAAAGCTTCAGACTCTACAAAAGTAACTTTAGATATAGAAATTGCAGATACCGATTTTGATATTCAAACAGGCTTAATGTACAGAAACTCCATGAAGAATAGCCAAGGCATGCTCTTTGTTTTTGATGATGAAACCGAGCGTTTCTTCTACATGAAAAACACTAAAATCCCATTAGATCTTATTTACATTAATGCTTCTAAAAGCATAGTTAGTTTTCAAAAAAACGCAAAACCTTTTGATGAATCTTCATTACCATCGAACGCACCTGCTAAATATGTTTTAGAAATTAATGCTGGTTTGGTTGATACTTGGGGGATTTCTGTTGGTGATGGTGTTATGTTTACCGACACTTCTAATAACGAATAGTACAACTTAGATTGCTGTTTTTCTTATAACAAAATCTAATTTAGATCGATTTTATTGTGGGAAAATAATTATATTTACAAGAAGTGCACAACCGAAAAATAGGGTTACACTTACTAATGATAACATTAAAGCACTTGTAGTTAATCAAAAAAAATGACGATAGACATAATAAGAGATAAATTTCTAGCACCTATTCTAATTACTCTTTTTTTTGGGCTTTTTTATTTCAGAAAAACAAGTGATTGGATTTTCTTAGTGAGTTTATTAATTATTATACTGACGATAATGTGTCTCCTATTCTATTTTAAAAATGACTACTACATTCAAAACTACTCAATTGAAAATGGCTCATTAAAAATTCAATATCAGAAAAATTTTTCCGAAAAACATTCGAGCATCTTTATTACTGATTCAAAATCAATTGAATCTGTAAAGTTTAATTCAAAATTATTTTTAGATACATTTCATGTGATTTCTTTTAAATATATTGATAATGATGGTCTATATGGCAAAAAGGTTTTTAAAACGAATAGTGATAAAATATTTATAGAGATAATACATTATTTAAAACAATAAAAACACCGTCATTAATAATAATCACTACAACGCAACTTTAACAATAAAATAATACCTGAATTCAAATTCATTTTCTGTTAAATATTTAACTTTACAAAAACCTGTAACATAAAGATTCCCTTATGAAAAAAAACTACTTTTTATTATTATGTCTATTAGTTTCGTTTTATACACATGCACAGTTAACACCCCCAACCGACCAGCAAAGCTACTATACTAACGTTGACTTTACTCAAACCGGCATAGATCTATTCAATGACTTAGCCATTGAAACCGCAGCTAAACACACCAATTATTTAAGCTATACACCTGGTATTTGGGAAGCAAGTAAAATTACCGATGAAGATCCTTTAAACAGCGCAAACGTGCTATTGATTTATGGCTATAATGATAGTGATGGTAATTATGTTACAGATAGAAGTCGAAGTAAAAACAATAATGGTGGTAGCTCTGGAAGCGACTGGAACAGAGAACATACATTCCCTAATTCATTAGGTTCGCCAAGTTTAAATAGCAACGGAACAAACGTACCGCCTTATGCCGATGCGCATAATTTAAGACCATCGGATGTTACTATGAATAGCAATAGAGGTAACTTAAAATTTGTAGATGGTACTGGAAACGCACAAAACAGTTCTGGAAACTGGTACCCTGGTGACGAATGGAAAGGTGATGCAGCAAGAATAATTATGTATATGTATTTAAGATACGGCACACAATGCAAACCGTCTTTTGTAGCAGTTGGAACTCAAAATGCTATTGATGCTGATATGATTAACCTATTGCTAGAATGGAATGAAGAAGATCCTGTTTCTACAATTGAAGACAATAGAAATACCTATCATGCGAATACAGCAAATACTTATGCCCAAGGTAATAGAAACCCATTTATTGATAACCCTTATTTAGCTACAGTAATTTGGGGAGGAAGCCCTGCTGAAAATCGTTGGGGAGAAACTCCAGATCCAGATACAGAAGCACCAACAACACCGAGCAACTTAATGGCTTCAAATACTACATCAACAACTACAGATTTATCGTGGACAGCATCTACCGATAATATTGGTGTTGTAGCTTATAATATTTATGTTGATGGATCTTATTATGTATCTACAAACTCCACAGCAACAAACATAACCGTAACAGGATTATCACCAGAAACCAATTATACTTTTTCGGTTTTAGCTGTTGATGCTGCAAATAATCCATCCAATTTAAGCGCATCAATTAACGAAACTACACTTGAAACTTCTGGAGGAGGAACCAATTGTGCTAGCGAAACTTTTGATTTAATACCAGCCAATAATTCGGGTTATTCTGACAGAACTTGGACTGGAGATAATGGAGGCACATGGAATGCTACACGAGCTAGAACAGACCAAACTCTGGATGGTAGAGCAATAGCTTTTGATGGAAGAGGAACTTCTGCGGGATCTTTAACATCACCTATAGTTTCAGGAGGTATAGGGAGTTTAACAGCTACTACCATAAGAGCTTTTAGCGGTGGATCTGGTAATTTAGAAGTTCAAGTTAATGGTGCAAAAGTTGGAGATCTTCCTTACGGTGATAATGCTCAAGCCACAACACTAGACAATATTAATATTGAGGGTAATGTTACTATCGTGATAGCCGAAACAACTTCTGGTGGAGACCGCGTAACCATTGATAATCTTTCTTGGACATGCTACACATCATTAAGTGTTTCTGATAATAAACTGTTAAGCCAATTAAAAACATTCCCAAATCCTGTATATGGAGATTTTTACCATATAAAAGCTAATGAAGTTTTATCCTTTCAAATTATAGACCTGTTAGGAAAAACAATAAAAACCGGACAAGTATCCCCGCGTAATCAAGCAATCAATGTATCTAACTTAAATAAAGGATTATACATTTTAAAACTTGAAACCAACAACCAAAACATAACAAAAAAAATAATAAAGCTTTAAATCTTAGTTCAGTAGAAAAAGCGACTCAAAAAGAGTCGCTTTTTTTATTTAATAAAGAGTGAATAACTCTTCAGATTGCAACTACTTTTTTTATAAATATTCTATTTAAAAGACCTAAATTTGCACTTTCTTTAAACACACACAAACCGATACATAATGATTCATTTCTTTGGAAACGTAACCAGTAAAGTATTTGCTGTTCAAACAACAAAAGAATTATCGACCGAAACCATTTCTAAATTAGAGTGGTTATTTGGCAACCAGCCAAAAATTGAGCAAGCATCCTTAGATGCTTTTTTTGTTGGCCCTCGTGCTGCCATGATAACCCCTTGGAGCACCAATGCTGTCGAGATAACTCAAAATATGGGGATTTCTGATATTATTAGAATTGAAGATTTTCAAGCTAGTACGGAAGATTTTAATGATTATGACCCAATGATTTCTGAGAAATTTAACGGGTTAACTCAAGATTCTTTTACTATTGATATTAAACCAGAACCAATTCTTAACATTGAGGATATTGCATCTTACAATCAACAAGAAGGCTTATCGTTAAGTGATGAAGAGGTTGCGTATTTAGAAGGTGTAGCTAAGAAAATTGGCAGACCGCTTACAGATTCTGAAGTGTTTGGGTTCTCGCAAGTGAATTCTGAGCATTGCCGCCATAAAATTTTTAATGGTACGTTTGTAATTGATGGTGAAGAGAAACCGGTGTCGCTTTTTAAAATGATTAGACAAACATCTGAAGCACATCCTAACGATATTGTTTCGGCTTATAAAGACAATGTGGCTTTTGTAAAAGGCCCAAAAGTGGAACAATTTGCACCAAAACGTGCGGATATTCCTGATTATTATACAACAGAAGATTTTGATTCTGTAATATCACTTAAAGCGGAAACACACAACTTCCCTACTACAGTTGAGCCTTTTAATGGTGCGGCAACTGGTGCAGGTGGAGAAATTAGAGATAGACTTGCTGGTGGAAAAGGTTCTTTACCTTTAGCAGGAACGGCGGTTTACATGACGTCTTATTCCAGACTTGAAGAAAACAGACCTTGGGAACAAAAGTTTGAAGCCAGAAAATGGTTATACCAAACACCCATGGATATTTTAATTAAAGCATCGAATGGCGCTTCTGATTTTGGAAACAAATTTGGACAGCCTTTAATTGTGGGATCTGTATTAACTTTTGAGCATAACGAAAATTCGTCCTCAAGTGATGCGGCAGCAAGACGATTAGGCTTCGACAAAGTAATTATGCAAGCTGGGGGAATTGGTTATGGCAAAGCAGAACAAGCATTAAAAGACACACCTAAAGAAGGCGATAAAATAGTTATTCTTGGTGGTGAAAATTACAGAATTGGAATGGGTGGCGCAGCAGTTTCGTCTGCAGATACTGGTGCTTTTGCATCGGGTATTGAGTTAAACGCAGTACAACGTTCTAACCCAGAAATGCAAAAACGTGCTGCCAATGCGGTTCGTGGTATGGTAGAAAGCGATGAGAACTTTATTGTTTCTATTCACGATCATGGCGCTGGTGGACATTTAAATTGTTTATCTGAATTAGTAGAAGATACTGGCGGAAAAATAGATTTAGACGCTTTACCTGTTGGAGACCCTACACTTTCTGACAAAGAAATTATTGGTAACGAATCTCAAGAACGTATGGGATTGGTTATTGCCGAAAAGCATGTTGAAACACTTCACAACATTGCTGACCGTGAGCGTTCACCTATGTATACTGTTGGTGATGTTACGGGAGATGACAGGTTCACATTCGAATCTAAAACAAACGGACATAAACCTATGGATTTAGCCATGGAAGATATGTTTGGTAGTTCTCCCAAAACCATAATGACCGACAAAACGGTTTCTAGAAACTATAAAAACCCAAGATATAAAACCAAAAATTTACAAATCTATTTAGAGCAAGTGTTACAACTTGAAGCTGTAGCCTGTAAAGATTGGTTAACAAATAAAGTAGACCGTTGTGTTGGTGGTAAAGTTGCCAAACAACAATGTGTTGGACCATTACAAATTCCTTTAAATAATGTAGGTGTAATGGCGCTAGATTTTAAAGGTAAAGAAGGTGTTGCTACTTCTATTGGACACTCCCCTATTTCTGGATTAATTAATCCTGTTGCAGGAAGTAGAAACTCGATTACAGAAGCGCTTACCAACCTAGTTTGGGCACCTTTAAAAGATGGTTTAAATGCAGTTTCTTTATCAGCTAACTGGATGTGGCCTTGTAAAAATGAAGGTGAAGATGCCCGTTTATACGAAGCTGTTAAAGCGATTTCAGAATTTGCTATCGATTTAGGTATTAATGTGCCAACAGGGAAAGATTCACTTTCTATGAAGCAAAAATATCCTGATGGCGATGTTATTTCTCCAGGTACTGTAATTATTTCGGCAGGTGCTAATTGTAACGATATTAATAAAGTTGTGGAGCCTGTTTTTAAACAAAACGCAGGTAATGTTTACTATATAAACATATCGCAAGACGATTTTAAGTTGGGTGGTAGTTCTTTCAACCAAGTATTAAACACCATTGGAAACGATGCGCCTAATGTAAAAGATGCTGCTTACGTTAAAAATGTATTTAATACGGTTCAATCTTTAATAGTAGATGATAAAATTAAAGCGGGTCACGATGTGGCTTCCGGTGGTTTAATTACAACTTTATTAGAACTATGTTTTGCTGATGTAGATTTAGGAGCAGATTTAGATCTTTCTAAATTGAATGAAGAAGATTCTATAAAAGTGCTATTTGCTGAAAACTCTGGACTTGTATTTCAAGCTGATGCTTCAGTTGAATCTATTTTAACAGAAAACAACATTGAATTTTTCAATATTGGTTCGGTTAACAATTCTGGTAATTTAACCATTAAAAACATAGACGATAATTTCATTTTCGATATTGCTAAAAATAGAGATGTTTGGTATAGAACATCGTTCTTATTAGACCAAAAGCAAACTGCTAATGGTTTAGCACAAGATCGTTTTGATAATTATAAAAATCAGCCACTACAATATACATTCCCAAAACATTTTACTGGAAAGTTACCTGTTTTAGGAAACACAAGACCAAAAGCAGCAATCTTACGTGAAAAAGGATCTAACTCTGAGCGCGAAATGGCAAACGCTATGTATTTGGCTGGTTTTGATGTGAAAGATGTACACATGACCGATTTAATTTCTGGTCGTGAAACCTTAGAAGATATTCAGTTTTTAGGAGCCGTTGGTGGTTTTTCTAATTCCGATGTTTTAGGTTCGGCTAAAGGTTGGGCAGGTGCTATTAAATACAACGCAAAAGCGAATAAAGTTATTCAAGATTTCTTTAATAGAGAAGACACACTTTCTGTTGGAATTTGTAATGGTTGTCAATTATTCATGGAATTAGAAGAAATTAATCCAGATCATGAGATTCATGGAAAGATGCTTCATAATGATTCTAATAAACACGAAAGTTCATTTACTTCGGTAAAAATTCAAGAGAATAATTCAGTCATGCTTTCAACACTTGCAGGCACTACTTTAGGGGTTTGGATTTCGCATGGTGAAGGGAAATTTAATTTACCTTATACTGAAGACAAATACAACATTGTTGCTAAATATGGTTATGAAGGGTATCCTCATAATCCAAATGGCTCAGATTTTAATACTGCTATGATGAGCGATAAAACGGGACGCCATTTAGTAACAATGCCACATATTGAACGCTCTACATTCCAATGGAATTGGGCAAATTATCCTGATGGACGTAAAGATGAAGCATCACCTTGGTTAGAGGCTTTTGTGAATGCTAGACTTTGGATTGAGAAGAAATAGCTAAATTATTTTAATAACGTAAAAGAGGTCGTCTAAAAAAAATTTTCAGACGACCTCTTTAATTAATACTATATTAAAATTTACACAAACTTTAAATTTTCATCAACTTTTTTATCCATTTTTCGATAAGCTTTAGTGACATTGCGTTTCATTAACAATGACACAAATAAAGCGACAATAAATAATCCTGCGAAAACTTTTAGAGTGGTATCTAAAGAACCTGTAGCATTTTTAACCATATCATAAACAGTTGGCCCCACAACCCCTGCTAATCCCCAAGCTGCTAGTACCATACCGTGAATTGCACCTAATTGTTTTGTACCAAATAAATCACCTAAAAACGCTGGTAATGTTGAAAACCCGCCACCGTACATAGTAATTACTGTGAACAGAACGACAAGAAATGCTAATTCCATTGATATTTGCGGTAAGAAGTAAAATGCTAAAATCTGAAATGCAAAGAAAATAATATATGTATTTGCTCTTCCAAGATAGTCAGATAAACTAGACCACATTATCCTACCTAACCCATTAAACACACCAATTAAACCAACAATTCCGGCTGCCTCCATCGGTGTATAATTAAGTTTTTCTTGCATCATTGGACTTGCAGCAGAAATTATAGCAATACCACAAGCAATATTAATAAACATCATGATCCAGATGTAATAAAATCGCGGTGTTTTTAAGGCTTCATTAGCTGTAATATTCGCCATATCCTTTTTTATAACCTTACCTTCACCTGGTTTATAACCTTCTGGCATATAACCCTCTGGAGGTCTTTCAATATACCTGGCAGAAGATAAAATTAGTATCATATAAATAACTCCTAAAATATAAAAAGCGTTTGAAACACCAACAGAATCAAATAGTGATTGCATTACGGGCCCGAAAATTAAAGCCGCAAAGCCAAATCCCATAATTGCCATCCCCGTTGCTAAGCCTCGTCTGTCTGGAAACCATTTTACCAAAGTACTTACCGGTGTGATATACCCTAAACCTAGACCAATACCTCCAATTACACCATAGCATAGATAAAACAGCCATATAGACTCTAATTGTACTGCTAATCCTGAACCTAAAATACCAATACCATAAAACAAACCTGCTGTTGTTCCACTAACCTTTGGTCCCACTTTCTCAACCCACCGCCCTAGAAATGCTGCCGACAAACCTAATAACAATATTGCAATTTTAAATGCCCATTTTATTACGCTACCATCTACTTCAAATATATCCTTAACAGGATTCGTCATTACCGAATAAGCATATACCGATCCAATAGAAATATGTATCCCTACTGCTGAAGCAGCAATTAACCATCTATTTTTTAATTTTTGTGTTTTCATATTAATCATTATTTGAGTATTTGCCTTGGCAAACCTCATTAATTTACTTTTACTTCTTTAAAATAATTTTGCAATATTTCTACTGCTGTTTCAATTTCCTCAGTTGTATTCTCTCGTGCATCTTTTAATTGATATTCCCATCCTAATGATTCCCATTTATGAATTCCTAGTTTGTGATAAGGTTGAATTTCTATCTTTTCAATGGTTTTGTAATCTTTAAAATACTCGCCCATTTGATGAAGCAACTCTGGTTTATTTGTAATTTCTGGAATCAACACATAACGTAGCCACATTTTTTTTCCTGAGGCTTCTCTATGTTTTGCAAATGTGAATGTTGTTTCTTTATTACGTTGGCCTGTTAATGCTTCATAACCTTCTTCTGTCATGTGCTTAATATCAAGCATTACTAAGTCGGCATACTCATCTAATAGTTCTACAGTAAAATGATTAAGGACACGACCGTTAGTATCAATATTAGTATTAATACCTTCTTCTTTTAATCTTTTGAAGAAAGGCACTAACTCTTTTGATTGTAATAAAGGTTCACCTCCAGAAACTGTAACACCACCTCTTTTACCAAAGTAAGCTTTCTGTTTTACAGCCATTTTTACTAACTCTTCAATGTGATATTCTTTACCACCATGAGTATCGATAGTATCAGGGTTATGGCAATACAAACATTTTAGTTTACAGCCTTGTAAAAAAATAACCATTCTAATTCCCGGACCATCATGTGTTCCGAAAGATTCTATAGAATGAACTCTCAATATATTTTCTTTTGATTGGATAATTTTATGTTTTTAGGATGCGTACAATATAGCTATAAAATAACATCTGAAAAAAGAAGCTTTTAAACTTCATTTTTTCAGATGCTTACAAAATAAATATTAATAAAACTACATGGATTCGTGGAAAGAACGTGTAATCACTTCCATTTGCTGTTCTTTTGTTAATCTAACAAAATTAACAGCGTAACCAGATACACGTATTGTTAATTGAGGATATTCTTCTGGGTGCTCCATAGCATCTAGTAACATCTCTCTATCAAGTACATTTACATTTAAATGCTGAGCCTTGTTTATAAAATAACCATCTATAATAGACGTTAAATTCTCAATTCTTTCCGCATCTCCAGCACCTAATGATTTTGGTACAATTGAGAACGTATTTGAAATACCATCTAATGAATCTTTATAATCAATTTTAGCTACAGAATTTAAAGAAGAAATTGCTCCATTACAGTCACGTCCGTGCATTGGGTTTGCTCCTGGCGCAAATGGAATTCCTTTTGCTCTACCATCTGGAGTTGCTCCCGTTTTCTTACCGTAAGATACGTTTGATGTAATTGTTAATACAGACATTGTTGGTTCTGCATTTTTATATACTGGTAATTTTTTCAATTCATCATTAAAATCTGCAACAGCGTTTGCTGCTAAATCATCTACACGATCATCATCATTACCAAAACATGGAAATTCACCTTCAATTTCAAAATCTACAGTTAAACCCTCTTCATTTCTAACTGGTTTTACTTTAGCATATTTAATAGCTGATAAAGAATCGGCTACGATTGATAAACCTGCAATACCGTAAGCAATATTTATGCTTGGGTTTGTATCAATTAAAGCCATTTGAGCTTTTTCATAATAGTATTTATCGTGCATGTAGTGAATAATGTTCATAGAATCATTATAAACTCTGGCAACTTCTTTCATAGCTATTTTAAAGTTAGCCATAACTTTATCGAAGTCTAAATATTCACCTTCATATTGCTCAATACCTTCAACCATTTGTTTTCCTGTATTCTCACAACGCCCACCATTAACAGCTAATAATAATGTTTTAGCTAAATTAGTTCGTGCTCCAAAGAACTGAATAGATTTACCTAAATCTTGGTAAGACACGCAACAAGCAATTCCATAATCATCAGAACCACGTTGTGCTCTCATCATATTATCGTTTTCAAACTGAATTGAAGATGTATCAATAGCAACTTTAGAACAGTAATTTTTGAAATTCTCTGGTAATTGTTCAGACCATAGAACAGTCATATTAGGTTCTGGTGATGGTCCTAAATTGTATAATGTGTTTAAGAAACGGAAAGATGTTTTAGTAACCTTAGTTCTTCCATCGTCAAACATACCACCTATAGCTTCAGTAACCCAAGTTGGATCTCCTGCAAATATTTCATCATAAGCACTCATTCTTAAATGACGTACCATTCTTAATTTCATTACAAACTGATCGATGAATTCTTGAGCTTCTTGTTCAGTAATAAGACCTGCTTTTAAATCATTCTCAATATAAATATCTAAGAATGTAGACGTATTCCCTAAAGACATAGCTGCACCATCCTGCTCTTTTACTGCAGCTAAATAGCCCATGTATGTCCATTGCACAGCTTCTTTAGCTGTTTCAGCAGGACGTCCTAACTCTAAATTATAGTTATTACCTAAAGCAATAATATCTACTAAAGCTCTAATTTGCTCTGAAACTTCTTCACGTAAACGTATTACAGCTTCAGTCATAGGTCCAGCAATATTTGCTAAATCTTTTTTCTTTTCTTCTATTAAGAAATCAATTCCGTAAAGTGCTATACGACGGTAATCACCAATTATTCTTCCTCTAGCATAGTTATCAGGTAAACCTGTTAAAAACCCTAAAGAACGGAATTTTCTAATTTCAGCATTATATACATCAAAAACACCATCATTATGGGTCTTTACATACTTAGAAAACAATTCAGTTAATGCATCATTAGGTTTTACACCTTGTTCTGCTAATGCTTTTTGAACCACTTTAAAACCTCCAAAAGGTTTCATAGCTCTTTTTAATAACTCATCAGTTTGTAAACCAACAATTACTTCATTTTCTTTATCTATATAACCAGCAGCAAACGAGCTAACTGTTGAAATGGTTTCTGTATCTACAGAACGTACTCCATTATTTTGTCTTTCTTCTTGGGTAGCCGCTTTACAAACGTCCCATAGTTTTTCAGTTTTAGCACTTGGGCCAACTAAAAAATCTTGATTTCCATGATATGGCGTAATGTTATTTATTACAAAATCTCTAACATTGACCTTTTCAGTCCAAACTCCAGTTTTAAATTGTTTTACTTCCATTGTTTTGTTTTATTAATATTTTGATAAAAAAATCATGTGTTTTATGAGGACAAAAGTATATTCGAAAATCAATAATAAACCTGACAAAAGTCATCAAATCCATGAATACCAAAGATTTTCAATAGTTTTTATTAACTAAAACGTTTGAGTTGCATACTAAAAATAACAATTTTTCAAACTTTTATTCCAAATACTTAATATAACATAAAGAAAACGGGTTTTTATTACAAAACCAATGATAAAACCGTAATTTTTATCACTTTTTCCTAAAAATAATTGTCATATTCTGTTTTTTTTAGTATTCATTTTAGGATTTAAGTAAGATATCATGAATGCATATTATTTGTAAATCCTTTTAATTTTCCTATTTTGCATCGTTGGATATTAAAGTTACCCTATGAAAGAGATTACAAGACTATTTGATTTTCCTTATTATCAATTAGAAAACAAACCTAATGATGCTGCTTTAGTAACTAAGCAAAATGGAGAATGGGTTAAAACTTCAACGCAAGAATATATTGATAAAGCTAACGCAATAAGTAGAGCATTATTAAAACTAGGTGTTAAAAAAGATGACAAAATTGCTATAATATCTACAACAAATAGAACGGAATGGAATATTATGGACATTGGAATACTGCAAATTGGTGCTCAAAACATCCCAATTTACCCAACCATTTGTGCTGAAGATTATGAATATGTTTTGAATCATAGTGAGTCCATTTATTGTTTTGTTTCAGATCAAGAAGTTTTAGATAAAGTAAATAAGGTAAAAAAGAATACAGGTTTAAAAGACGTCTTTTCTTTTGATCAAATAACGGAGTGCAAACATTATTCTGAATTATTAGAACTTGGGAAAGACACTTCAAATCAAAACGAAGTTGAATCCAGAAAAAAAGAAGTTAAACCATTAGATTTAGCAACCATTATTTACACTTCGGGAACTACAGGCAAACCTAAAGGAGTAATGCTTTCTCATTGGAACCTAACTAGTAATGTATTAGCTAGTGCACCTAGAGTACCGTTAAAAGGAGGTCAAAATAAGGTTTTAAGTTTTTTACCGCTTTGTCATGTTTTTGAACGGGTTCTAATTTACGTTTACCAACACGCTGGAGCATCTATTTATTATGCTGAAGCTATTGATAAGATTGGAGAAAACGCAAAAGACATAAAACCGCACATGATGAGCGTTGTACCTAGGCTTCTAGAAAAAGTGTATGATAAAATTATGGCCAAAGCTGAAGAACTAAGTGGCATAAAAAAAGCATTGTTTTATTGGGCCGTTGGTTTAGGAGAAATATGGGAACCTTACAAAAAAAATGGCGCTTGGTATGAGTTTAAGTTAGGTATTGCAAACAAACTTATTTTTAGTAAGTGGAGAGAAGGTCTTGGCGGAGAATTACACACCATGGTTTCTGGTAGTGCAGCTCTACAACCTCGTTTAACAAGAATATTTTCTGCTGCTGGCATGCAAATAATGGAAGGTTATGGTTTGACAGAAACTTCTCCAGTAGTATCTGTTGGCAAATATAAAAATAACATGTTTAAAGTTGGCTCTGTAGGTATCCCTATAAATAATGTTGAAGTTAAAATTGCTGAAGATGGTGAAATATTAATCAAAGGCCCTAATGTAATGATGGGTTATTATAAAGATCCAGAAAAAACAGCTAGTGTAATGACTGGCGATTATTTTCATACTGGTGATAAAGGTGAAATTGATTCGGATGGCTTTATAAAAATTACAGGTCGAAAAAAAGAAATGTTTAAAACCTCTGGTGGAAAATACATTATCCCTACTCTTCTAGAAAATGACCTTAAACAATCAAGGTTTATAGAGCAGATTATGGTTATTGGAGAAAGCGAAAAAATGCCTGCAGCATTAATACAACCAAATTTTGAATTTATTGGAGATTGGATTGAACACAAAAAACTTCCTGTAGACAATACTCCTGAAGCTATTTCTAATTCGGAAATTATTCATGAAAGAATCCAGAAAGAGATAGATAAATGCAATGAAAAATTTGGAAAATGGGAACAAATTAAACGTTTTGAGTTAACTCCCGACGTTTGGTCTATAGACGATGGACATCTTACTCCTACTATGAAAATGAAAAGAGATGTTATTAAAAACAAGTATCTTGAATTAATTGAAAAAATTTACAGACCTTAAATAAATTCAAGAAAACCCCGTCTACTCTTTAATATAAGTACAACACTTAGTATTTTTTATCTAATATATTATGCATGCATAATATATTTTCATATATTTGAAATCAACAATCAAAATATATGAAAGACAAAACCATTGATTACATGCTAAGAACCACATGGTTAACGGTTCAAAAAATGTATAATGAAGAAGCTTCAAAATTCGGAAGCACCATGGCAACTGGTTTTACTCTATTAAGCATTGATCCAGAAAAGGGAACACCCTCGACAGCTTTAGGACCAAAAATGGGAATGGAAGCCACTAGTTTATCTAGAACTTTAAAAACCATGGAAAAGAAAGGATTAATAACACGAAAACCAAATCCTAATGACGGGAGAGGTGTTATTATAAGTCTTACCGATTTTGGTATTGAAAAAAGAGAATACTCAAAAGAAAAAGTATTGTTATTTAACGAAGCCATTAAAAATAATATTTCAGAGGAAAAATTAATGCATTTCTATGAAGTAGCTGAAGTTATTAACGATATGGTTT
The DNA here is from genome assembly GCF_044594645.1 of Algibacter sp. R77976. Taxonomy (GTDB): domain Bacteria; phylum Bacteroidota; class Bacteroidia; order Flavobacteriales; family Flavobacteriaceae; genus Algibacter_B. Next base: position 1,735,308 of record NZ_CP138989.1, on the reverse strand, counting down.
GTAATAAAAAAATATACAATCAATCTGATAGTTAAAATAAAATGAGCAAACGAAGAATTAAAAAGATAGCCATTATTGGCTCTGGAATTATGGGAAGTGGCATTGCATGTCATTTTGCTAATATTGGTGTAGATGTACTATTATTAGATATTATTCCAAGAGAACTAAACGATAAAGAGAAAGCTAGAGGCTTAACTTTAGAAGATAAAGCGGTTAGAAATAGACTGGTAAACGATGCATTAACAGCATCTTTAAAATCTAAGCCCTCGCCTATTTATCATCAAAGTTTTGCAAAAAGAATTACTACTGGAAACCTTGAAGACGACATCGCTAAAGTAAAAGATGTTGATTGGATTATGGAAGTTGTTGTTGAACGTTTAGACATTAAACAACAAGTTTTTGAAAATCTTGAAAAGCATAGAACTCCAGGAACTGTAATTACAAGTAATACCTCTGGGATTCCTATTAAGTTTATGAGCGAAGGACGAAGTGAAGATTTCCAAAAGCATTTCTGTGGAACCCACTTTTTTAACCCTGCACGTTACTTAAAATTATTCGAAATCATACCTGGGCCAAAAACAGATGCTTCTGTTCTAGACTTTTTAAATGGTTATGGCGAACAATTCCTTGGAAAAACTTCTGTAATTGCTAAAGACACACCTGCTTTTATTGGAAACCGAATAGGAATTTTTAGTATTCAAAGTTTATTTCACACGGTTAAAGATTTAGATTTAACAGTTGAAGAAGTTGATAAATTATCCGGACCGGTTATTGGTCGTCCAAAATCGGCTACTTTTAGAACTGTTGATGTTGTAGGTCTAGATACTTTGGTTCATGTAGCAAACGGTATTAAAGAAAACTGCCCAAATGATGAACGTTTGGAGTTATTTGAATTACCAGATTTCATCAACACTATGATGGAAAATAAATGGTTAGGAAGCAAAACAGGACAAGGGTTTTATAAAAAACAAGTGTCAGCTGATGGTAAAAAAGAAATTTTAACGCTAGACCTGAACACTTTAGAATATCGTTCTGCTAAACGTGCAAAATTTGCCACTTTAGAATTAACAAAATCTATCGATAAAGTTGTCGATCGTTTTAAAGTATTAGTAAAAGGAAAAGATAAAGCAGGAGAATTCTACCGTAAAAGCTTTGCTGCATTATTCGCATATGTTTCAAATAGAATACCTGAAATAACAAACGATTTATACAAAATTGATGATGCCATGAAAGCTGGTTTTGGTTGGGAACATGGACCTTTCCAAATCTGGGATGCTATTGGTGTTGAAAAAGGAATAGAAATCATGAAAGCTGAAGGTTTAGAACCTAATGCTTGGGTAAACGAGATGCTAACTTCTGGAAGTTCTTCTTTTTATACTGTAAAAGAAGGTGCATCATATGCGTATGATATTCCTAAGAAATCACAAGAAAAAATTCCAGGACAAGACAGTTTCATCATCTTAGATAACATTAGAAAATCTAACGAAGTATTTAAAAATTCTGGTATTGTTGTTGAAGATTTAGGAGACGGAATATTAAATGTCGAGTTTCAATCTAAAATGAACACTATTGGTGGGGATGTACTTGCCGGTCTAAATAAAGCTATTGATATCGCAGAAAAAGATTTCGCAGGATTAGTAGTTGGTAATCAAGGAGCCAACTTCTCGGTTGGTGCCAATATTGGTATGATTTTTATGATGGCTGCAGAACAGGAATATGATGAACTTAATGGCGCCATTAAATATTTTCAAGATACCATGATGCGTATGCGTTATTCGTCTATACCAACAATTTCTGCCCCGCACGGCATGTCTTTAGGTGGTGCTTGCGAATTATCCATGCATGCCGATAAAGTGGTTGCCGCTGCCGAAACTTATATGGGACTTGTAGAGTTTGGAGTTGGTGTAATTCCAGGTGGAGCAGGATCTAAAGAAATGGCTTTAAGAGCTTCAGATACTTTTAGAAAAGGTGATGTTCAATTAAATACTTTACAAGAATATTTCTTGACTATTGGTATGGCGAAAGTATCAACCTCAGCTTATGAGGCTTTCGATTTAGGTGTACTTCAAAAAGGAAAAGATATTGTAGTTGTTAATAAAGACAGACAAATTGCTGTTGCAAAACAACATGCAAAACTAATGGCGGATATAGGATATACACAACCCGTTAAACGTACCGATGTAAAAGTTCTAGGAAAACAAGCTTTAAGTATGTTCTTGGTTGGTACCGATTCTATGGAAGCTAGTCATTACATAAGTGAGCATGACAAGAAAATTGCCAACAAACTAGCCTATGTTATGGCAGGTGGAGATTTATCTGAACCAACATTAGTTAGCGAGCAGTACTTATTAGACTTAGAGCGTGAAGCTTTCTTAAGTTTATGCACAGAGCGTAAAACTTTAGAACGTATTCAGCACATGTTAACCAAAGGTAAACCATTAAGAAATTAGAGAAGCCCCCTAACCCCCAAACGGGGGAACTAGAAAATGGCAATTTGAAATTTATGACGTTTAAAAGAAGGAAAAAAATAAACAATAACCGCATCCCTATTTCTTTTCAGGAATTAGAGAATTAAAAACCTATTTACCCCTAATAGGAGTTCCCCCATTTGGGGGCTAGGGGGCTAATATGAAAACAGCATATATAGTAAAAGCATATAGAACAGCCGTTGGTAAAGCACCAAAAGGCGTGTTTCGTTTTAAAAGAACCGATGAATTGGCGGCAGAAACCATCAAATATATGATGAAGGAATTGCCCGGTTTAGACCCAAAGCGTATTGACGATGTTATTGTTGGAAATGCCATGCCAGAAGGTGCTCAAGGACTTAATATGGCACGCTTAATTTCGTTAATGGGATTAGACGTTGTTGATGTTCCGGGAGTAACGGTTAACCGTTTTTGTTCGTCTGGTGTAGAAACTATTGGAATGGCAACAGCAAAAATTCAAGCTGGAATGGCAGATTGTATTATTGCAGGTGGAGCAGAAAGCATGAGTAGCGTACCAATGACAGGTTTTAAACCAGAATTAAATTATGATGCCATTGTAAAAGCTGGTCATGAAGATTATTATTGGGGCATGGGAAATACGGCTGAAGCAGTTGCAAACCAGTTTAAAGTATCTCGTGAGGATCAAGATGAATTTGCTTTTAATTCTCATATGAAAGCTTTAAAAGCACAGGCTGAAAATCGTTTTCAGGATCAGATTGTACCAATAGAAGTAGAACAAACCTATATAGATACTAACGGAAAGAAAGCAACTAAAAAATATACTGTAACTAAAGATGAAGGCCCAAGAAAAGGAACCAACAAAGCAGCTTTAGCAAAACTAAGAGCGGTATTTGCCGCAGGCGGAAGTGTTACGGCTGGAAACTCATCGCAAATGAGTGACGGTGCTGCCTTTGTTATGGTTATGAGTGAAGATATGGTTAAAGAGCTTGGTTTAGAGCCAATCGCAAGAATGGTAAATTATGCGGCAGCTGGTGTAGAACCAAGAATTATGGGGATTGGACCTGTAAAAGCCATTCCAAAAGCATTAAAACAAGCCGGTTTAAAACAAGATGATTTATCATTAATCGAATTGAATGAAGCCTTTGCATCACAATCTCTAGCAGTAATTCGTGAATTAGATTTAAACCCAGATATCATTAACGTTAATGGTGGCGCAATTGCTCTTGGGCACCCATTAGGATGTACAGGAGCTAAATTATCTGTACAACTTTTTGATGAAATGCGTAAACGTGATATGAAAGGTAAATATGGTGCAGTAACCATGTGTGTAGGTACAGGTCAAGGTGCTTGTGGCATATTCGAATTTTTAAACTAAACAAAACTTAATACAATACTATAAAATGGCAGATTTAGAAAAAGATATCCTTCGTGGAGGTCAATTCTTAGTTAAAGAAACAAATTGTGATGATGTGTTTACTCCTGAAGATTTTTCAGAAGAACAGCAAATGATGAAAGATTCAGTCATGGAATTCAATGATCGAGAAATCATACCTAATAAACCTCGTTTTGAAGCTAAAGATTATGCACTAACAGAAGATGTTATGCGCAAAGCTGGCGATATGGGTTTTTTAAGTGTTGCAGTTCCCGAAGCCTATGGAGGCATGGGAATGGGGTTTGTATCCACAGTTTTAACATGTGACTACATTTCTTCTGGAACCGGGTCTTTTAGTACTGCGTTTGGTGCGCATACAGGAATTGGTACTATGCCAATTACATTGTATGGTACAGAAGAACAAAAACAAAAATACGTGCCTAAATTAGCTTCTGGAGAATGGTTTGGAGCTTACTGTTTAACTGAACCTGGAGCAGGATCTGATGCCAATTCTGGTAAAACTACTGCAGAATTATCCGCAGATGGAAAGTCATATAAAATTAACGGTCAAAAAATGTGGATCTCAAATGCAGGATTCTGTAGCGTGATGATTGTTTTTGCACGTATTGAAGATGATAAAAACATTACTGGTTTTATTGTAGAATATGATGGAGAGAACCCTAACGGTATTGTTTTAGGCGAAGAAGAACACAAATTAGGTATTCGTGCGTCTTCTACCCGACAAGTGTTTTTTAATGACACAGTTGTCCCGGCTAATAATATGTTAGCGGGTCGTGGTGAAGGATTTAAAATTGCCATGAATGCTTTAAATGTAGGTCGTATCAAATTAGCTGCAGCTTGTTTAGATTCTCAACGAAGAATATTAAGTACTGCAGTAAATTATGCTAACGAGCGTAAACAATTTAAAACACGTATTTCAGATTTTGGAGCAATAAAAACTAAATTAGCCGAAATGGCTGCTAGTGCTTATGCTGGTGAGTCTGCAACATATAGAGCTGCAAAAAACATTGAAGATAGAATTGCCTTGCGTGAAGCTGCAGGAAACACACACCAAGAAGCAGAACTTAAAGGTGTTGAAGAGTATGCTATCGAATGTTCTATCTTAAAAGTAGCAGTATCAGAAGATGTACAGAACGCGGCAGATGAAGGTATCCAAATTTTTGGTGGTATGGGATTCTCTGAAGAAACGCCTATGGAAGCTGCTTGGAGAGATGCTCGAATTGCTCGTATTTACGAAGGTACAAACGAAATAAACCGCATGTTAACCGTTGGCATGTTGGTTAAAAAAGCAATGAAAGGTCATGTTGATTTATTGGGCCCTGCGCAAGCAGTACAAGAAGAATTAATGGGCATACCATCTTTTGATACGCCAGATTATTCTGAATTATTTTCAGAAGAAAAAGTAATGATTCAGAAGTTAAAAAAAACCTTCTTAATGGTTGCTGGTGGAGCAGTTCAAAAATATGGACAAAACCTTGAAGATCATCAACAATTACTAATTGCCGCTGCAGATATCTTAATTGAAATCTATATGGCAGAATCGGCAATTTTAAGAACAGAGAAGAATGTTAAGCGTACTAGTGAAAAAGAGCAATCTGCACAAATAGCTATGGCAAAATTATATTTATATCATGCTGTAGATATTGTTGAAGAAAAAGGAAAAGAAAGTATTATTTCTTTTGCCGAAGGCGATGAGCAACGTATGATGCTTATGGGACTAAAACGTTTTACAAAATATGCAAATTATCCAGATATTGTAGATTTACGTATAGAAATAGCTGAAAAAGTTAAAGCAGAAAACAAATACTGTTTCTAATTTGAATCAGTATCATTTATAGAGTGACTAACTCAATTACTAAAAAGCGCTTCGAATTAAATTTCGAGGCGTTTTTTTATTATTTTAGATGAAAATCATAAATATGAAAACTTTAGTTATTGTTTGTATTCTAATTAGTTCTTCAATATTGACATCTCAAGAAAATAAAGTACTTGAACCAAAACTAGAAAATATTGCTTGGATTTCTGGGCATTGGAAAGGCGAAGCTTTTGGTGGAATTACTGAAGAAATATGGAGCGAACCTTCGGGAGGTTCAATGATGGCCTCTTTCAAATTAATAAATGACGGGAAAGTTTCATTCTATGAAATTGAAATCATCAGAGAAATAGAAAATTCTTTAATACTTCAACTAAAACATTTTAATAACGACTTAAAAGGCTGGGAAACCAAAGAAGAAACTATAGATTTCCCTCTAATTAAAATTACACCTAACAAAGCTATTTTTGATGGCATGACTTTTGAAAAAATAAATGATAATAAAATGAATGTTTACGTAGATATTCATCAGGAAAATGGTTCTATAGAAACCGTTCAATTCAATTATACCAAATAATAAAAGCCTCTTAGAAACCTTATAATTAATTTATTAAAAATTACAATTTGATGAAGAACACTTATATTTTACTTATACTCTTTTTAACTACACCATTAGTTTTTTTAAATGCACAAAGTCTTCTTTCTGAAAAAACGAATTTCACAAAGCAAGACACACTTAGAGGAAGTATTACGCCCCAACGCGCATGGTGGGATTTAACGTATTACCATTTGGATATTAAAGTTGACCCTGATAATAAATTTATATCTGGAAAAAACACCATTCAATATAAGGTTTTAGAAAGCGATTCTGTTTTGCAAATTGATTTACAATCTCCTATGAAACTTCTAAAAGCGATTCAAAATGGTAAAGAATTAAAAATTAAACATGATGGAAATGCACATTTCATCTCGCTAATTGATAATCAAAAAATTGATCAAATAAATAATTTAGAAGTATTCTATGAAGGGCATCCAAAGGAAGCCGTTAAAGCACCTTGGGATGGCGGTATTTCATGGAAGAAAGACAAGAATGGCAATCATTTTATTGCATCATCATGCCAAGGTTTAGGTGCTAGTGTTTGGTGGCCATGCAAAGACCATATGTATGATGAGGTTGATAGCATGCAAATTAGTGTAAACGTACCTAGCAAATTAACAAACGTGTCAAATGGAAGGTTACGACTAGTAGAGCGCATTGGGGACACAAAAACATTTCATTGGATTGTTAAAAACCCCATAAATAATTATGGTGTCAATATAAACATTGGAGATTATGTGAATTTTTCTGAAGTTTATGATGGACAAGGTGGAAATTTAGATATGGATTATTATGTTCTAAGTTATAATCTTGATAAAGCTAAAGCGCAATTTAAACAAGCACCAATGATGATGGAAGCATTTGAGCATTGGTTTGGTCAGTATCCTTTTTATAAAGATAGCTTTAAACTTGTTGAAGCTCCCTATTTAGGCATGGAGCACCAAAGTTCTGTAACTTATGGAAATGGTTATCAAAATGGCTATTTAGGCAGAGATTTATCTGGGACTGGTTGGGGTTTAAAATTTGATTTCATTCTTATTCATGAATCGGGACATGAATGGTTCGCAAATAATATCACTAACAAAGATGTAGCTGATATGTGGATTCATGAAGGTTTTACAGCCTATTCTGAAAATTTGTATTTAGATTATCACTTCGGCAAAAAAGCCTCAGCTGAATATGTAATAGGAACTCGAAAAAACATTCAAAACGACAGACCGCTTATAGGGTTTTACAACGTAAACAAAGAAGGCTCTGGAGATATGTATTATAAAGGCGCCAATATGCTTCATACCCTTAGACAACTTATTGAAGATGATGAAAAATGGCGCAATATTTTACGAAAAATGAATGTGGACTTTTATCACCAAACGGTAACTACTCAACAAATTGAAGATTTTCTATGTAAAGAAACAGGTATTGATTTAGCTACATTTTTCAACCAATACTTAAGAGATATTCGTGTACCAACTCTAGAGTTCTCTCATAAAAAAAGAACTTTAAAATACCGTTGGACGAATAGTGTTGATGGCTTTGATATGCCAATTCAAGTAAAAATTGGAAATGATGAACAATGGATATATCCAAAATCTGAATGGCAAACTTTAAAAACACCTTCTAGTAAAATGCCAATTATAGTTGATGAAGACTTTTATATAAACGTAAAAGAATTGTAGTAATTTTGGATAAACCCGAACTATATTTTAAGACAGATAACGAATGGCGATCTTGGTTACATGAAAATCATGATAATCAAAACGGTGTTTATTTAATTTTTTACAAAGTTGAGAACAAAGAACCATCTATGCGATGGGAAGAGGCGGTAAAAGTAGCGCTGTGTTATGGTTGGATAGATTCTACTGTTAAGAGTTTAGGTAGTGGTAAAAGACGTCAATACTTTTGTAAAAGAAACAAAAAAAGTATTTGGAGTGCTTTAAACAAGAGATACGTTAAAGAATTATCTGCATCCAATTTAATGCATAAGAGTGGCTTACACATTATTGAAATCGGGAAAGAAAATGGATCCTGGACTGCATTAGATAATGTTGAAAAGGGTATTATTCCTGAAAAGTTACAAAGAGCATTTAATGAAAATCCAATTGCATTTAAAAACTACCAAAACTTTGCGCCAAGTTATAGAAAAAGCTATTTATATTGGGTTAATCAAGCCAAGCGTGAGGACACAATAAAAAAACGCATAACACAAATAATTGAGTTATGCGCTAATAATATTAAAAGTCGTGACACCAGATAGTTTTATTAAGGGTTTATAAAAGCATCAATTTTACTTGTTGAAATTTCAGGATTAGCACCTTCGCTCTGGGCTACCAAAGCACCAACAGCACAAGCATAATCTATAGCTTCTTGAGGATTAGTATTATTAATTAATTGGCTAATTAATGTGCCCAAAAAAGAATCGCCAGCACCTACTGTATCTACAACCTTAATTTGGTAACCACTATTGTAATACAGTAAACCATCGTACAATAGCACAGCCCCATGTGGACCCTTGGTAACACAAATTCGATTCGTATTTGTTTTTTTTGCGATGTAATTAATATTCTGTTCTAAGGAATTATATTTTGAACCTAAAAACCTACTAACTTCATAAAGTTCATCATCGTTAAACTTTATAAAATCCGCTTTCTCCATTAAAAAAACTAAGGTGTCTTCTGAATAGTGAGGAGGTCTTAAATTAAGGTCGAATATTTTATATCTCGCATATTCCAATAGCTTATAAAGGGTTTGTTTTGAAGTATCATCTCGCGTAATTAAACTTCCAAACACTAAAGCATCTGATGCTTTTACGGTATCAATCAAAGCATCATTAAATTCTATTTTATCCCAAGCACTAGGATACTCAATCGTATATGATGCAGATCCTTTTTCATCTAAAACAACCTTAACTTCACCTGTTTTATAAGTATCAAGTACTTGAATACAGTCGGTGTTAATTTCGTTTTCATTTAAATAACTAAGTAATTCTTTACCAAGATTATCACTACCAATGGCGCTAATCATAGACACATGATTATTAAATGATTTTGCCCTAAGTGCGACATTTAAGGGTGCGCCTCCAATTTTCTTATGAGAAGGAAATACATCCCAAAGAATTTCACCAAAGCTAACTATGTTCGACATAAAACTTATTAAAATTAATAAATATTAGATTCCATGGTACGCTGATTAATAGAACTTCTAAAAACCTCTAACATACGTTTAGCAATACCTGTCCAACCAAAATTACGGCGAGCAAAACGTGCGCCTTCAACCGATAATTCATTTCTCAATTTAGGATATAAAAGCGGCATAGCCATCATAGCACCAAATTCTTTTGGTCTGTGAGGATCTGCAAACAAACCTTGATTTCCAAAATCTATTAAATCACATAACCCACCATGAACCGTAATTATAGCAGGAGTTCCGCACGCCATAGCTTCAATGGCAACCATTCCAAAAGGCTCATATCTAGAAGGCATAACAAAAATATTAGCCGATCTATACACGTTTGCCAAATCTTCATCTGCAATATAGTTTTTCCAAGAGATTTTATCTGCAATTCCTAACTCTTCAGCTAGCTTTTTTAGTTTTCCTATTCCTTGATTATCTTGATCAGATTGATCACCTCCAATGGCAGCTACCAATCGCGCTTCTGGCACCAATTCAAATACTGTTGGTAAGGCTTGAAATAACAAATCATAACCTTTATTATGAGCCATTCTACCTAATGCTAAAATATCTGTAGGTTGAATATCGTACTTGGCACGAATTTTATCATTTTCTTTAGATGGTACAGGAAAAAAACGATTTTCATCAATTCCCGGAGGAATCATGCCGCAATTTTTAGGTAATACATCATATTGTTTAGTCAATAAATCAACCTGCGGAAGTGTTGTTGCAATAACATAATTACACATTTGATACACGAAATATTCTTTTCTTATCCGCTCTTTAAAACGGTACGTTTTCTCCATTTCTTTTTCTTCCATATCACTTCCCATGCTATGCTGTTTCCACCAACCTAATGAGTGCGGTGTATGCACATGCGAAATGCCCAATTCTTCAGCTATTTTTTGTCCTGCCCAACCAGCATCCCAGTAATGCGAATATACCACGTCGTATTTTTTACGCTCTTTTTTAATAGCTGCCAATGTATTAGTTACAAACTTTTTAAGATGGTCGTGCATATCTTCTTTTCGGATAAACTTTTTACCACCAAATGGAATACGCCACACGCTATAATTTTCATCTACATGATCGTATTCTGGTTGATCTTCAAATTGTCTTGTTACTAAATCTACTCGTTTACCTAATCTGCTAAAACGCTCGGCAAGTTCTAAAACATATACTACTTGCCCCCCTGTATCTGGTTTACCTAATTCTGCATTTGCTCCAACATATCCGTGTAAAGAGATCATTAAAATTGATTTCATAGTTTTCGTTTTAGTTATTATTATTTAATTATTTTTAAATCATGACAGGCAGAGATATATTGAGCTGCAGACCATGCTTGATAAGCTTTACCCATGGGCTTTCCGGTTGTTCCATGTGCCCATTCGGTAAACTCCCACTCTACATTTATACCTTCTTTATTTATTAAAGCCAGTTTATGCAATTCGGCAATTGCTATATCTCTAAAGCCTAACTTGTTTACAAACTTCACCCAAAAACCACCAACAAATGGCCAAATACCACCATTGTGATAATGGTTAGGAAGGTTTAATAAATTAACCGTGTAATAGGGTCTCCAATCTGGATCGCCAGGGCTAACCACAGGATAGACATTGGCAACAGGGAAAGGATCGTTAACACCTACACCCCACATAAATTTAAATGTTTGATGTGCTTTTTCTGAATCGATTGTACCATGTAAGAAAGCCAAAATATTACCTAAGGTATCACAACGCCAACTAAAATCGAATGGTGTTGTTTGCGCAATTAAATAGGACGTATCCCCTAGTGTAAATTGCTTTTCGGCAAAAGAAACCGATTGAAATAATTGTTGTTGAGTGGAAGGCCAGAAATTTTGTAATATTTCTTTTTTAATAACTTGAGACCATCTAATATGTTCTCCTGCTTCCTCATGATCGCCTAACATCTCCATCATACGCCCAAAACACACATTAGCACGGTACCAAAGAATTTCGTCATAAAGAATATTATAACTTCTTCCGAATAAATCGGTCCAATCTCCTGCCTCAGGAATTTCTAATAAGGCATCATTATTACTATCATGAGCTCCTAACCAGCGCATAGTTTCTTTTATATCTGCAATATGGGTTCTTAAAAACTCAATATCTTTAGTTTCGTTCACATACTCGTAAAACGCAATAACCACCCATATACCACTATCAATGGAACAAATACCGCCTACCCCTGAATAATCTGGAATATTATCTTTAATACGCACATTTGAAGGAATTTGACCATTACGAGAAATATGTTCAAACAAGGTTAAAAGTGTTTGACGTGCACATTTATGAATTTCTTCATCTTTATGAATTAAAGGAAGAGCTCCAATTACAGTTATAGCGCCATCTCTAGCCCAAACACTATAGTAATTCTCGTCGGTACCATGAGCCACATTGTCTTTTATAGAACATGCTGAAAACCCAAGTGGTGTTATATTCTTTTTTAAGGCTAAAACTGCTTTTTCATAGCCTTCTCGAATTAAGGCGACTTTCTCATCAGAATCTTCAGAAGCCAGACTTTCTGATTCTTGTTTTATAAAAAACTCGTCTTTATGATCGATATTAGATACATCATTAGCTGTATTAGGTAAAATGCCATAATAAACCAAACCTTCTATAATACCATCACTTTTTTCTTTTTCGGTATGGTAAACTTGTCGGTGTTTTGTGTATTGGTATAACTCCTCGTGTGCATTGGCAACTACTATCCCTTTAACATTTGGCATATCGAACATGGCTGAATCATTACCACTATCTCCAGCTACTAAAACGGCTTCTGCTTTTATCCCTAACTGTTTAGTTAACCATTGTAAAGCATTACCTTTATTTGCGAATTTTGGAAGAATATCTAAAAACTTACCTCCAGAATACACCACATTAATACTCATATTAGCATTTTCAAAGTCTTGCTCCACGCTTGCTATTAATTCTGGACTAGCATTATGGAAAAAATAACTTCTTTTATAGGCATGTTGAAACTTTGTAGGCTGATCGCTTATGGGATGTTCTATTTTCTGAATTAAATCTTCAACAGCTTGTAAATCCCATCCATCGTCAAGTACATTATTAAATTCTTTAACAATCTTTTTGTCCTTATAATTATAAATATGCGTTCCGACACCAGAAATGATATAATCTGGCTCTGGAAGCACCCCTTTATCAATTAAATTTAGTACATCATCAATTAAACGACCTGTATTGTATGTTAGAAAAACATCTTTTGGCTTATACTTTTTCCATGTTTTTCGAAAATTACTTTTATGGGTATGGAAGTCCATTAACGTATTATCAATATCAAAAGAAAGGAGGTTGATTTCAGGCATACTATTGTCTTTATTTTTGCTCATATAAAAAATATAAATATTCTACTTTTTTAATGGTTTTTACTTCATTTTGGTAGAAAATAAGAGTTTTTTGAGGTAAAAACAAGAAAAAATGGCTAATTTGGGTTAGTATTCTAATTGTGACAATTAGTAAGCCGTAGTTTAAGAAAAATGAAAAATAGGCTAAACCATTTTGAGCATTTGATAATGAAGATAAAACTAAAAAGCTGTCATAGAAATGATATTTTCTATGACAGCTTTTTTAATTTTAAGCGTTTTTTTTAGCGATTAGATACCACTTATAAAACTTCCATATGGGTCTTTAAATTGAACCCCTTCTGTAAATCTATGTTTGCTTAATAATTTAAACTCGACTAAGGCCCAAAGCACAAATTCTTTTACAAAGAAACTATCTTGTTTTGTTAAATTTGGTTGATACTTACCTAATAAATCATCAAGCGGAGAAATTGCACTTAGCATGCTTTTATATTCTTTATCTCTTAAATCATCTAACAACTCAAAACCATCTTTTTGATTAAAGAACCAGGATACAATATCGTCATAAGGACTTTCTTCATCTTGCTTTTGAAGTTTTGCTATTTTAGGAAAAAATTCTACAAACAAAGTTTTAACAGCTTCTCCTATTAAATTATAAGCGACTACTGCAGAGCCTTCTTGCTCACCTTCATAAACCAACTCTACCTTACCTGTTATGGCTGGAATTATTCCAACAAAATCTGATAATCTTAAAATTGTTTGTCCATCATCATTTATTAAAGCACGGCGCTCTGCGGTACTTAACAAATTTTCTAAAGCAGTAATACTTAAACGCGCACTTACGCCACTTTTTGCATCAACAAACTCACTCTCTCGGGCTTCAAAAACAATTTGCTCCAACAAATCTCTAGCCAAATCTGGCACAATAACCGATGCTTTTTGGCTTTCAACCACTTTAGCTTCTTGCTCAGTTATTTTTCTGGCTGTTTCAATATCTTCTGGGTAGTGCGTTAATATTTGAGAACCAATTCTATCTTTTAAAGGTGTAACTATGCTACCTCTATTGGTATAATCTTCAGGGTTTGCTGTAAACAAAAATTGAATATCCAATGGCAACCTCAACTTAAAACCTCTTATTTGAATATCGCCTTCTTGAAGAATATTAAATAAAGCAACTTGTATTCTTGCTTGTAAATCTGGCAACTCATTTATTACAAAAATGCATCGATTTGCTCTAGGAATCATGCCGTAATGAATCACACGATCATCGGCATAACTTAGTTTTAAATTAGCTACTTTTATAGGGTCTACATCTCCAATAATATCAGCAACTGTAACATCTGGAGTTGCTAATTTTTCTGCAAAACGCTCACTTCTATGTAACCAAGAAATTGGTGTGCTATCTGCTTTCTCTTTTATTAATTCTACAGCAAATCTTGAAATAGGTTTCAGCGGATCATCATTAATTTCAGAACCTTCAACATATGGGATATATTCGTCCAACAAATTTAGCATTAATCTAGCTAAACGCGTTTTTGCCTGACCTCTTAATCCTAACAAGTTGATATTATGTCTTGATAAAATGGCACGCTCTAACTCTGGAATTACGGTGTTTTCATAACCATGAACACCTTCAAAAGTGGTTTCCTTATTTTTTATTTTTTTTATTAGGTTATCTCGCAATTCATCTTTTATCGATTTTGATTGATAGCCTGCTTTTTTTAAATCTCCTAATGTTGTAGGCCTCTCCCTAACCCTCTCCAAAGGAGAGTGAACTATTACGTTCTTATTTTCATCTTTCATTTTCACAATATTTATTTATTTTAATTTGAGTGGTTCCTCCCTATTGGGGAGGTTAGGTGGGGCTTCACCCCTTTATTCTTTTTTTTCTGTTTGTTTCGTAATCTTCAAAAATCATTTCCCCCAATCCTTTCAATCCTGTATAAAATGCTTTCCCTTGATTTGCATAGGTAAACTCCCTAACAAATTGCATTAAATAACTATCTTGAGCTATCATAAAAGTTGTAATTGGAATATGCAATCTTCTGGCTTGTTGTGCCATGGCATAGCATTTATTCACAATATGAGAATCTAGTCCATTACTATTTTTATAATATTGTCCATCGGGTAAACGCAAGCAACTAGGTTTACCATCTGTTATCATAAAAATTTGCTTGTTTGTATTTCGTTTTCTACGTAATAAATCCATAGCTAACTGTAAGCCTGCAACAGTATTTGTATGGTAAGGCCCAACTTTTAAATAGGGCAAATCTTTAATTTCAATTTGCCATGCATCATTACCAAAAACTAAAATATCTAAAGTATCTTTTGGATATCGCGTTGTAATTAATTCGGCCAATGCCATAGCAACTCGTTTGGCTGGTGTAATTCTATCTTCGCCATATAATATCATGCTGTGGCTAATATCAATCATTAAAACCGTACTCATTTGAGATTTGTGCAAGGTTTCTTCAACGACTAAATCGTCCTCAGACAACCTAAAATCACCAATACCATGATTAATTTGTGCGTTTTTCAAACTTTCGGTCATGGACACTTTATCTAAAGCATCACCAAATTGATAGTTTCTAAAGTCTCCTGTATGCTCATCGCCAATACCTGGACTTTTACTTTTATGATTTCCTTGACCGCTTCGTTTAATTTTTCCAAAAATATGGTCTAAAGCTTGTTGTCGAATAGCACGTTCTGTTTTAGCTGTAATAGCCAATGAACCATTTCCATCGGGATCAATTTCTTCACGTAAATAGCCTTTTTGTTTTAGGTCTTCAATAAAATCTTCGATGGTATATTCTGGAGTTGTAAGTTTATATTCTTTATCTAACTCACGTAACCAATCTATGGCTTCATCAAAATCTCCAGAAGTGTGTGTGATTAACTCCTTGAAAACTTCAAATAATTTATCAAAAGGAGATTTAAAAGGTGCTTCGTATTTTTTAAACACAAAGCCTTTTCTAAAAGTTTTATCTTTTTTCATAGCTCTATAAAAATACTACATTTTTATAGAAAACATTAAAACCAATAATTAGATTTATCTATATTTTAACAAGAATTATTAAAACTATCTATTCTACACGTCTTAAACCGTTCACGTCTTCAATTTTAATAAACTTTCCAATGGTAGAAATTAAGCCTTCTTTTTTAAACTGAGAAAGCACGCGAATTGCTGATTCTGTAGCTGTACCAACAATATTTGCATAATCTTCACGAGACAGAAGCACACTTAAAGTACCATCTGGATTAACACCAAAGCTCTCGTGTATATAAATTAAGGTTTCTGCTAGTCGTTGCTTCACAGATTTTTGAGCCATATTTACTATAATATCATCAGATTCTCTTAAATCATGAGCCATGTCTTGTAACACATCGAATGAGAATTTTGGGTTTTTTTGAAGATCGGCAATAATTTCACTTTTTGGAATAAAACAAACTTCCATATCATTAAGCGCTACTGCTTGTAAATTAGAACTCTCTCCTGTAATTAAAGAACGTTGTCCTAACAATTGACCTTTTACAACCATTTTCACTATTTGATCTTTACCGTTTTCACTTAATTTAGATAGTTTACAAATACCATCCTTAATACAATAAACACCATTTATAGCATCACCTTCGTCAAAAATAACTTCTCCTTTTTTTATAATTTTAGAGGTTTTACAAGATGAAATACGAACTAGTTCATTCTTAGTTAAAGACTTTAAAGAATTAAATTGTTTAATAATACATTGTTCGCATTTACTCATAACTAATATTTAAAAAGTTGTGTAAAAATAAAGAAATCATGACAAATATCATATTTATTATACATTTGTTATTTAAATTTTGTCAATAGGTATAAAAGAGCAAATAGTTATGGAGCATAAAACATGTTTCCATTGTGGGTTAGATTCATCATCTTCCGAAATTATTTTTGATGACAAGTCGTTTTGTTGCAATGGCTGCAAAACCGTATACGAGATTTTCTCTGCAAACGATTTAACTTGCTACTACGATTTACAACAAGCTCCGGGATCAACCCCAAAAGAAATAGAAGGTAAATACAACTTTTTAGATAATAAAAAAATTGTAGAAAGCTTATTAGAGTTTAATGATGAAAAAACACAGATTGTAACTTTATACATTCCACACATTCATTGTAGCTCTTGTATTTGGATTCTTGAAAATTTAAACAAATTACATCCTTCGGTAAGTTCTTCAATTGTAAACTTTGGTAAAAAAACGGTTAGGGTAAATTATAGTACCGATAATTTTTCTTTAAAAACATTGGTGAAACTTTTAAGCAGCATAGCTTACGAACCTTTTATAAGTTTAGATGATTATAGTGTTGGCAAAAAAAACGTTGACCGATCTCTTATCTACAAACTAGGTGTCGCAGGGTTTGCTTTTGGTAATATTATGTTTTTATCATTTCCTGAATATTTTCAAACTACCGAATTTTGGTTAGAACAATATAAAGGTTTGTTTAGATGGTTGATGTTTGTATTTTCTATTCCTGTAGTTTTTTATTGTTCTCAAGATTACTTTATTTCTGCATATAAAGGCTTAAAAGCTAAAATATTAAATATTGATGTCCCTATTGCTTTAGGTATAACAGTTTTATTTATAAGAAGTACAGTCGAAATTGTATTTGATATTGGCACAGGATTTTTCGACAGTTTATCAGGGCTGGTTTTCTTTTTATTACTTGGGAAATTTTTTCAACAGAAAACGTATAATTTTTTATCGTTTGAACGTGATTACAAATCATATTTCCCGATTGGTATTACTAAGATTTCTTCTGAAGGAAAAGAAGAATCTATTCAAGTTTATGATATTAAAAAAGGTGATAGACTTTTAATTAGAAATGAAGAACTCATCCCTGTAGATTGTATTTTAATTAAAGGGAAAGCAAGGATTGACTATAGTTTTGTTACAGGTGAATCTGAAGCTGTTTCAAAACAATCTGGAGACAAACTTTTTGCTGGTGGAAAACAAATAAAAGGAAGTATTGAGGTTGATGTTTTAAAAACAGTCGAACAGAGTTATTTAACCCAGCTTTGGAGTAACGATGTGTTTAATAAAAATAAAGAAGATAGCTTTACAACACTTACAAATACAATAAGTAAGAAGTTTACATTAACTATTTTGAGTATTGCAATTATAGCAACTGCATATTGGCTTTTTATAGACACATCAAAAGCTTTAAACGTATTTACTGCTGTGCTTATTATTGCTTGTCCTTGCGCCATCGCTTTGGCGGCACCGTTTACATTCGGAAACTTATTACGCATTTTTGGAAAGCTAAAATTTTATGCTAAAAATGCTTCTGTAATTGAACAATTGGCGGCTATTGACACTATTATTTTTGATAAAACGGGAACAATAACTGCAAACAAAGAAACATCTATTGAATATGATGGCTCTGAACTTTCGGGTATTGAAGAAGCTTTATTAAAAAGCACATTACGAAACTCTAACCATCCATTAAGCAGATCTTTATACGCGTTATTAACTGAAAACGATATTGTGACTTTAGATAAATATGAAGAACATATTGGCAAAGGTATTGAATCCAAACACAAACAAGATTCTATAAAAATTGGCTCTGCTCCTTTTGTAGGTTTTGCTTCTGAAACAGCAACGCTAAACACGGCTGTCCATGTGAGCACTAATAACCAATATAAAGGAAAATTTACGTTTTACAATCGTTATAGAAAAGGGCTTTCTAAGCTATTTAATAAACTTAAAAAGGACTACGATTTAGTAATTCTTTCTGGTGATAATATTGGAGAACAAGAAAATTTAACTAAATTGCTTCCAGCTAAAACCAAGCTGTTTTTTAACCAAAAACCTGAAGATAAATTGGAATACATAAAACATCATCAAAATTCTGGCGCTAAAGTCTTAATGATTGGCGATGGTTTAAATGATGCGGGAGCTTTAGCACAGAGTAATGTTGGGATTGCAATTTCGGAGAATGTAAACGTGTTTTCTCCTGCTTGTGATGCTATTTTAGATGCTACTAAATTCAATACACTTTACCATTTTATTAAAGCCTCAAAATCGGCTATAAAAATTATTAAATGGAGTTTCCTACTATCTTTTATTTATAATAGTATTGGGCTTTATTTTGCAGTTACAGGACAATTAGCTCCTGTTGTAGCAGCTATATTAATGCCTTTAAGCTCTATTAGCATTGTAGTTTTTACTACGGTTTGCACTAATATTTTAGGTAAGAAATTGAAAAACCCCTTCTAACCTCCGCAAGAGGAGGAATACTCATATTCAAATAAAGAGATTATGAGTAAACCCGATAACATTCCTCATCTTCAGGTAGATTAGGAAAGTCGCATTTTTAAAAAAACATGACATTTGTCATGTTTTAAAAATAAGTATAAAAGTATTTTTGAACCGTAACTTCAAGTAGGTATGAGTGTTATATATATTTTATTAGCTGTAAGCATTATAGTGGCTATTGGTTTTTTTATAGCCTTTATTTTTGCTGTAAAAAAGGGACAGTATGACGATAGTTATACACCGTCTGTACGTATGCTATTTGAAGATGAATTAATTAAAAATAAACCAAAGAAAACGATACTAACCAAAGAAGAATAATATTTACAATTATGGAAATGCAACAATTTCATTACGATAATAAGATAGTTAAAAACTTCATTTATGCCACCATGGTTTGGGGGGTTGTGGGGATGCTAGTAGGATTACTACTGGCATTTATGTTTTTATTCCCAAACTTAACAGACGGTATTTCATGGTTAAGTTTTGGTAGATTAAGACCATTACACACAAATGCCGTGATTTTTGCCTTTGTTGGTAATGCAATATTTGCAGGTGTTTATTATTCTACACAACGCTTATTAAAAGCGAGAATGTTTAACGATACCTTAAGTAAAATTAATTTCTGGGGATGGCAACTTATTATTGTTGGTGCAGCTATTACCTTACCTTTAGGTTTCACTAGCACAAAAGAATACGCCGAATTAGAATGGCCCTTTGATATCGCTATTGCGTTAGTCTGGGTTATTTTTGGATGGAATTTAATTGGCACTATGCTAAAAAGAAGACAGCGCCATTTATATGTTGCTATTTGGTTTTACATTGCTACGTTCGTAACTGTTGCTGTACTTCATATCTTTAATAGTTTAGAACTTCCTGTAAGTGCTTTAAAGAGTTACTCGGTATATGCGGGCGTACAAGATGCCTTAGTACAATGGTGGTATGGTCACAATGCTGTGGCATTCTTTTTAACCACGCCGTTTTTAGGTTTAATGTATTACTTTGTTCCTAAAGCAGCAAACAGACCAGTGTACTCTTATAGATTATCTATTGTACACTTCTGGTCGTTAATCTTTATATACATCTGGGCAGGACCTCATCACTTATTATATACAGCTTTACCAGAATGGGCGCAAAACTTAGGTGTTGCGTTCTCAGTAATGTTATTAATGCCTTCTTGGGGAGGAATGATCAACGGATTATTAACACTTCGTGGTGCTTGGGATAAAGTAAGAACAGACCCTGTTTTAAAATTTATGGTGGTAGCCATTACTGGTTATGGAATGGCAACGTTTGAAGGCCCAATGCTTTCTCTTAAAAATGTAAATGCTATTGCGCACTTTACCGATTGGATTATAGCACACGTTCACGTTGGTGCTTTAGCCTGGAATGGTTTCTTAACCTTTGGTATGATTTACTACTTAGTTCCAAAATTATTTAAAACTAAATTACATTCTATTGGATTAGCTAATTTACACTTTTGGATAGGTACTTTAGGTATAATAATGTATGCATTACCTATGTATGTTGCTGGTTTTACTCAAGCAAGTATGTGGAAACAATTTAATCCAGATGGAACCTTAACATATGGTAACTTTTTAGAAACGGTTACTGAAATTATTCCAATGTACTGGATGCGTGCTATTGGTGGTACTTTATACTTAACAGGTATGTTAATTTTAGTTTTCAATATTATTGCAACTATTAGACAAGGTAGTAAAGTTGAAGATGAATTGGCAGAAGCTGCAGCTTTAGAGCGTGTAACTAAAAAACGTACTTCAAACGAAGGATGGCATACTTGGATTGAGCGTAGACCTATTCAATTAACTATTTTAGCTACACTAGCAATCTTAGTTGGAGGAGTTGTTCAAATTATACCAACAATTGTAATAGATTCAAATATACCAACTATTGCAAGTGTAAAACCATACTCACCTCTAGAGCTAGAAGGACGAGATATTTATATTCGTGAAGGTTGTGTAAGCTGCCACTCGCAAATGATACGCCCTTTTAGAAGTGAAGTAGAACGTTATGGCGAATACTCAAAAGCCGGTGAATATGTTTACGACCATCCATTCCTTTGGGGTAGTAAACGTACTGGACCAGATTTACACAGAATTGGAGGTAAGTATTCAGACAACTGGCACTTTAACCACATGTACGATCCACAAAGTACATCTTCAGGTTCCATCATGCCACGTTACCCTTGGTTAATTACTGGTAGCGGAAGTGAATTAGATAAATCGATGACTGAAAAGAAAATGGAAGCTATGGTTACTTTAGGTGTACCATATACAGATGAAGAAATAGCTAACGCACAACAAAGTATGACTGAACAAGGTTCGAAAATTGAAGAAAACCTTCATGCAGACCCTGATTTCACAAAAACATATGAAGCAGACAAGAAGTATGCTCAAGAAAATGGAGAACCTTTTATTGAAATGAAAAACAGAGAAATTGTTGCACTTATAGCATATTTACAACGATTAGGCACAGATATTAAAGTAGAAACAGCACAAAACTAACCATTAAAATTATACAAAACCATGTTGAAATTTGTAAAAAACCATATGGATAGCATTTCAGGAATAGAGATTTACCCAATAATATCTCTAATTATATTCTTTACCTTTTTTGTGCTCCTATTCTGGTGGGTTATAACCGCTAAAAAAGACTATATAAAAACCGTAAGTAACTTACCATTAGACAACCAAAACGACGATATATTATGAGAAATTTTGTTCCATCCTGGATTCGTGTACCAGTAGTATTCTTTATTATTTTCGGAGCTGTTGAGTTCTTTATAGATTCTGGTGAAAAACCAGCATTTATGGTATATCCAGCAGTATTACTTTTCCTATTACTAGTATTATTAATACTCATTGCAATTGAAGCCATTGTAGGCGCCTTGGAAAATGTGATGCTTCATAAATTAGATGAAGAAGCAAAAGCGCGTTTTTTAGCAGAGAAAGAAAAAACGTTTCAGTTTACATGGTTAAATGAAACCTATAATAAACTATTGGGTTCAAAACCTATTGAATCTGAAGCAGAAATAATCTTAGACCACAATTATGATGGCATAAAAGAGTTAGATAACAATTTACCACCTTGGTGGGTCTACTCATTTTACATTTCTATTATTTTTGCTGCCGTTTATTTATTAAGATTTCATGTATTTGACGGCTACAATCAAATTGATGAATTAGACACAGAATTAGCTGATGCTAGAATTGCTATTGAAGAATACAAAAAAACAGCTAAAGATTTAGTCGATTTTAATACCGTTACACTTTTAACTGATGCTGCAGATATTAAATCTGGACAGAATATTTTCCAAACCAATTGCGTGGCTTGCCACATGGCAGATGGTGGTGGTGGTATTGGACCAAATTTAACCGACGACCATTGGATATTAGGAGGAGGTATTAAAAATGTATTTAAAACAATATCTGAAGGAGGTAGATCCGGAAAAGGAATGATTGCTTGGAAGGCGCAATTAAAACCCTCTGAAATGGCTCAGGTAGCAAGTTATGTATTGAATTTTCAAGGCACTACACCTGCAAACCCTAAAGCCGCTGAAGGAGATATTTGGGTAGGTGAAACTACTGAAGCTGATGTCGCTGCAACTGAGACTTTAGAAACAACAACAGACGCAATTAATACTATTGAAAATTAAATTTTAAAAAACAACTAAGCTAATATTTTCCTGACCTGATAAGTTTTTTTTAGAATAACTTATCAGGTCTAATTAAATCAAATTATGGAAACCCCAGAAAACGAAACATTTAGAGATTCAATTGGGACCATTACCGAAGATGGCAAACGCGCTTGGGTATTCCCTAAAAAACCTAGTGGAAAATTCTATAAGTATAGGAAGTATGTAAGCTACTTGTTATTAGCATTTTTAATATTAGCGCCTTTTATTAAAATAAACGGCAACCAGTTTTTGATGTTCAATGTTTTAGAACGTCGATTTAATATCTTTGGATTTCCTTTCTGGCCACAAGATTTTCATTTATTTGTAATTTCCATGTTAATCGGAGTTATTTTTATAGCTCTATTTACAGTAGCGTTCGGACGTATTTTCTGCGGATGGATTTGTCCACAAACCATTTTTATGGAAATGGTTTTTAGACGCATTGAATATTGGATTGAAGGCGACAGAAACAAACAACGTAAGCTAGCTAAACAAAAATGGGACGCAGAAAAAATTAGAAAAAAAGGCCTTAAAACCTTAATATTTATTTTAATTTCTTTTGTAATCGCCAATGTTTTTCTTGCTTATTTAATAAGTAGCGATAAACTTATTCAATATATATCAGAAGGACCTTTTAAAAATGTTAGCACTTTAATTTCATTATTAATTTTCACAGCTGTATTCTATTTTGTTTTTGCATGGTTTAGAGAACAGGTTTGTATTATTGCTTGCCCTTACGGAAGGTTACAAGGTGCGCTTTTAGATACCAAATCTATAGTTGTAGCCTACGACCATAAACGTGGTGAAGCCGAAAATGGCCGAAAAAAGTTTAGAAAGGATGAAGACCGAGAAGCCTTAGGTTTTGGTGATTGTATTGACTGTAAACAATGTGTCCACGTTTGCCCTACCGGTATTGATATTAGAAACGGTACACAATTAGAATGTGTTAACTGTACTGCTTGTATTGATGAGTGCGACCATATTATGGAAAGTATTAATTTACCTAAAGGCTTAATTAGGTATGCAAGCGAAGAAAATATAGAAAATAAAACACCTTTTAAATTTACTCCTAGAATTAAAGGTTATACCGCTGTATTAGCTATTTTAATTGGTTTACTGGTTGGTATGCTATTTTTAAGAAATGATATAGAAGCCAATGTTTTAAGATTACCAGGCCAGTTATACGAGCACAAAGAGAATAATATTATAAGTAATGTATTTACGTATAAATTAGTAAATAAAACATCTCAAGATATTACAGATATTCGTTTGGAATTGATGTCTCATAAAGGTGAGTTAAGATTAGTATCTACAAGCGATGATTTTGTAGTGCCTAGCCAAGGTATTGCCGAGGGTACATTATTTATTGAAATTAATAACTCTGCCTTAACAGGAGATAGAAATAAAATAAAAATTGGTGTTTATAAAGGTGATAACCTTATTGAAACCACAACAGCAAATTTTTTAGGACCTAGAAGTTTTAAGTAAGTTGGAAGCACGATCCGCAAGGAAATGCTATAAAAAATTAAAATTATGAAGTTTAATTGGGGTACCGGAATTGTATTAGCATTTATAGGCTTCATTGCATTTATTATGTACTTTGTTATATCAATGAATATTGATAAAAACCTGGACCACGACTTAGTAAGCGAGGATTATTATGCTGATGAATTGCAATATCAAAAAGATATTAATAAGCTTGAGAACACTAAAAATTTAGGCACAAACATTAGTTACGAAAAAACTAAAGAAGGGTTACTTATAAAATTCCCTGAGACTTTAGACTATAAAAAAATTAAAGGAAAATTGTTCCTATATAGACCATCTAACAAACAACTAGACTTTGATACTGCTATTTCATTGTCTAATCTTTATTTGCTCATACCTGACAAACGTTTGGTAGATGGTCGTTGGAACATAAAAATAGATTGGCAATATAATGGAAATTCTTATTTATTTAAAGAATCTTTAAATTATTAACATGCTTTTCTCGGCATTTATACTTGGGTTACTAGGAAGTTTCCATTGCGTTGGCATGTGTGGACCCATTGCTTTTATGCTACCTGTAGACCAATCAAACAAGGTAAAAAAAATATCTCAAATTACTGTTTATCACATAGGTAGGCTTTTGGCATACAGCTTAATTGGCTTAGTATTTGGGCTTATTGGGAAGAGCCTTTTTATTTTTGGATACCAACAACAGCTTTCTATTATTATTGGAGTTTTAATGATTTTGGTGGTTATAATTCCCCAAAAAATATTCAATAAGTATAATTTTTCCAAACCTATTTACAGAGTTATTTCTAAAGTAAAGTCTGCTTTAGGATCTGCACTCAAGAAAAAAACCATGGATACCTTTTTAACCATTGGTTTTCTAAATGGCTTCCTACCATGCGGTTTAGTATATATGGCTTTATTTGCAGCCATGGCAGGTGGAAATGCTGCTAGTGGGAGTTTATATATGGCCGTTTTTGGCTTAGGGACTATACCTTTAATGACAACCGCAATATATTTTAGTCACTTTTTAAAAGGCACAATAAGACAACGCATCCAAAAAGCTATTCCTGTTTTTGTTGTTATTATTGGACTGTTATTTATTCTTCGAGGATTGGGACTTGGTATACCTTACATCTCTCCAGCTCCAGTTTACGATGTAATTACTAACGACATAGATTGCCATTAATATTTCTAGTTTTAGCTATTTTACTTTTTTATTATTACAACTCCAACAAACAACACAAACCCCCAAACCACTCATTTACAAAACATTAAAACAAACATAGTGTTTCCATAAAATTTCATTATGAGTACTATTAACAAAATCAATATAGTTATTTGCGTTTATAATAGTAATACTATTATATTTGAAATCAAATTGTTTTATTATGGATTCATTACTTTCAAATTTAAAAATTTCTGTACCAGAAAAAATCTATGTAAAAGACCCAGAGTCTTCAGATTTAGGTAGGCGCATTGTAGAACATAGCATACTTCTAATAAATGATATTGGTTTTGATAGTTTTACATTTAAAAAATTAGGAGCATTAATAGGCTCTAATGAGAGCTCTATCTATCGCTATTTTGAAAGTAAACACAAACTATTACTTTATTTATCATCATGGTATTGGGCATGGATTGAGTATCAACTAGTATTTGAAACTCATAGTTTAGAAGCAACCCATAAAATTGAAAAAGCAATTGAAATTGTAACTAGAACCATAAAAGAAGATTCCAAATTCTCTCATATTAACGAGGTTGTTTTAAACAAAATTATGGTTAATGAAAACTCGAAATCTTTTCTTACTAAAGAGGTAGATCAAGAAAATAAAGATGGTTATTTTATAATATACAAACGTATCGTACATCGTTTAAGAGATATGATTATTGCTATAAAACCCAATTATAAATTCCCTTCTAGCTTAGCAAGCACTATTCTTGAAGGTAGTTTACACCAACACTTTTTAAAAGATCATTTTATTTCTATTACAGATTGTAACGCTACCCTTTCTCCAACATTGTTTATGAAAAACCTTGTCCTTAACACTTTGAAATCTTAACTATGGAAAACAAACAAAAGACTCCTTGGCAACGTTTATTAGGTTTGCTTCAATTAGAAAAAAGAGACATCTTACAAATCTTCTATTATGCGATTTTTTCTGGAGTTGTAGCGTTATCTCTACCATTAGGGATTCAAGCTATAATTAATTTAATACAAGGCGCTCAGGTATCTACTTCTTGGGTAGTTTTAGTCATTATTGTAACACTAGGTGTTGCATTTTCTGGCGCTTTACAACTCATGCAATTACGCATTATAGAAACCATCCAGCAACGTATATTCACCAGAGCATCTTTTGAGCTTGCTTATCGTTTTCCTAAAATAAAAATGTCTGAATTACGCGATTATTACCCACCAGAGTTAGCAAATCGATTTTTCGATACACTAACCATTCAAAAAAGTTTATCAAAAATATTAATTGATGTACCAACAGCTGTTTTACAAATATTATTTGCTTTAATTCTGCTATCGTTTTACCATCCGTTCTTTATCATTTTTGGATTGCTTTTACTAGTATTAATTTTTGTAGTGTTTAAATTCACAGCCGTTAAAGGACTTGAAACAAGCTTAAAAGAATCAAAAAACAAATATAAAGTTGCGCATTGGATTCAAGAAATTGCAAGGTCTGTAATTAGCTTTAAGTTATCTGGAAGTACCAGTTTAGGTTTAAAGAAGAACGACGATTTAGTTAGCGATTATTTAAAGGCTAGAGAAAGTCACTTTAAAATCCTAATGCTACAGTTTATCCAGATGATAAGTTTTAAAGTTATTGTAACGGCAAGTTTATTATTAATAGGTGGTGCGTTAGTTTTAAATCAAGAAATGAATATTGGACAGTTTGTTGCAGCAGAAATTATTATTCTATTAGTAATAGCTTCTGTTGAAAAACTAATTCTAGGTTTGGAATCCTTTTATGACACTTTAACATCTTTAGAAAAAATTGGACAAATTGTAGATAAAGATTTGGAAAGTCAAACTGGCGAAACACCAAAATTTAGTAGAGGCATTCAAATTGAATTAGAAAATGTTGCTTATGAAGTAGACAATAGAGACAAACACATTTTAAAAGATATATCATTAAAAATAAACTCGAAAAGTAGAATTTTAATTAAAGGGGAAAGTGGCTCGGGAAAATCTACTTTATTAAGATTAATTGCTGGGGTTATACAATCTACCGGAGGCTATGTTTATGTAAATGATATGTCTATAAATAGTTTGCACTTAAATTTTTACAGGTCGCAATTAGGATTATCATTATCTGATGAAAACCCTTTTGAGGGGTCCATAAGAGAGAATTTAACCTTTTCAAACTCTAATATTACTGATGAAAAGATATATGAAATACT
This sequence comes from Algibacter sp. R77976, assembly GCF_044594645.1. GTDB lineage: Bacteria > Bacteroidota > Bacteroidia > Flavobacteriales > Flavobacteriaceae > Algibacter_B. The sequence continues at coordinate 1,707,656 of NZ_CP138989.1, read as the reverse complement.
TGACATTGTTGGACTAAAATCTTTTATTAAAGAACAGCCAGAAGGGCTAAACACCATACTTTATCCAGATGGCAGACAAATGTCTTACTCATTATCTAAAAAAATTGTTTTAGCACGAGCTATTTTAAAAAACCCTAAAGTTCTTATTCTAGAAGATGCTTTAGATCGATTTAACAGAACAGAAACTAAAGCCATAGTAGATTATTTATCGCACCCCGACAGACCTTGGGCGCTTATTGTTGTTAGTTTTAGTTCTGTTTGGACAGATAAATGTAACGAAATTATCACCTTAGAAAAAGGACAAATCAAATCTAAAACCGCCTAAGTTATGCTCAATATATCAAATAACCAATTGAACAAGAAAATAGACTTAGCCGATTATAAGTCTGGCAAAAAAATCATGAATATTAAGTATTACAAATACTTTAATAGGTTTTTATTAGCTGCAGCTATCATTCTATTTATTGTATTGTTTTTACCATGGACTCAAAATATAACAGGCCAAGGTATTGTTACCACTTTAAAACCAAATCAGCGTCCGCAATATATTCAATCTCAAATACCAGGTCGTATTGAAGAATGGTTTGTACAAGAAGGCGATTCCGTAAAAGAAGGACAAATTATTTTAAGAATTTCTGAAGTAAAGAGTGATTATTTTGATGACAAATTGATTGAAAGAACAAACGATCAAATTAAAGCAAAATCATCTTCTGTAACTGCCTATGAAGGTAAAGTTAGCGCACTAAACAGACAAATTTCAGCATTAAAAAACGAGCAAGCTTTAAAAATAGAGCAAACTAAAAACAAACTATTACAATCAAAACTAAAAGTAAAAAGTGATAGTATTGATTTAGAAGCTTCAAAAACCAATTTAAAAATTGCAGAAACACAGTTTAATCGTATACAAACCTTGCAAGAAGAAGGTTTAAAAGCGGTAAAAGATGTGGAAGAAAAACGCTTAAAACTTCAAGAAACACAGGCTAAATTTATTTCGCAAGAAAACAAATACTTAGCAAGCCAAAATGAAGTTATTAATGCTAGATTAGAGTTATCAAGAACTAATGCAGCTTTTGCCGATAAAATTTCGAAAGCACAAAGCGATATGTTTACGGCACAATCTAGCGGTTTTGATACCCAAGCTCAAGTATCTAAACTAGAAAACGCATCATCCAATTACCAAAAACGAAATGATCTTCTTTACGTAAAAGCACCTCAAAGTGGTTATATTAATAAAGTTTTAACTGGTGGTGTTGGTGTTACTTTTAAAGAAGGTGCCGAATTGGTTGGTATTATGCCTGCAAAAATCGATTTAGCGGTCGAGACTTTTGTAAGACCCATTGATTTACCATTGCTTCACGTTGGCGAAAACGTACGTGTACAGTTTGATGGCTGGCCGGCTATTGTTTTTAGCGGATGGCCAAATGTATCTTACGGAACCTATGGCGCAAAAGTAGTTGCCATAGAACGTTTTATAAGCGACAATGGCAAATATAGAGTATTACTTGCTCCAGACGAAACAGACCATAAATGGCCTGAAGCCATACGCGCAGGTTCGGGAGCAAAGACTATAGCCTTATTAGAAGACGTTCCAATTTGGTTTGAATTATGGAGGCAAATAAACAGCTTCCCTCCTAACTATTACCAACCTGAAAGCAGTAAAACAGCATCAACAAAAGATAAAAAATGAGACTAATTACATTAACTATATTGCTTTGCTTTAGCGTACTTAGTAACGCTCAAGATAGTGTTAAGGTAATTTCGTTATCTGAATACTTAGGGTACGTAAAATCGTTTCATCCAATAGTAAAACAAGCTAATTTGGTAATTAACGAAAGTGAAGCCAAACTTATGAAAGCGCGCGGTGCTTTTGACCCAAAACTAGAGGTTGATTACGATAGAAAGAAATTTAAAGGTACCGAATATTACGACAGGCTAAATGCTTCTTTTAAAATCCCAACGTGGTTTGGTGTAGAATTAAAAGGGAATTTTGAAGAAAACACGGGTGATTTTTTAAATCCCCAAGGTTTTGTTCCAGAAGATGGCTTGTATAGCGCAGGCGTTTCTGTTCCTGTGGCAAGAGGATTGCTTACCAATAGCAGAATGGCCATGTTAAGGCAATCTAGACTGTATGTAAAACAAGCCCAAGCAGACCGACAGTTATTGGTAAATAATATTTTATATAATGCTACGGTAACTTATTTTAATTGGCTTAAAACATACAACCAGAAACGCGTTTACGAAGATTTCTTATCTAATGCAGAAATGCGTTTTAATGGCATTAAAAAGAGTTTTGAAGTTGGAGACAAACCAGCTATTGATACTTTAGAAGCCAGAATAACTTTGAATAATAGAAAGCTTAATTTAGAAAAATCGAGAATTAAGTTTATAAAATCGTCTTTAGAATTATCAAACTATTTATGGCTTAATGATAATACACCTATTGAAATTCAAGAAGGTATTATTCCAGATATTAATACGTTTAATACTATTGATGTGACCCTAAATACGTCTGGACTAGATATTGAAAGTTTTGATTTTGAAAGCCACCCGAAACTGCAATCATTAGATTATAAATACAGAAGTTTGAATATTGAAAAGCGCTTAAAACTAAATAATTTATTACCTCAAATAGATTTACAGTATAACTTTTTATCGCAAACACCAGAAGTAGCCAGATCGTTTAGCACATCTGCTTATAAAAGTGGCGTAAATATTAGTTTCCCGTTGTTTTTAAGAAAAGAACGTGGTGATTTAAAATTAGCCAAAATAAAATTACAGAACACAAAATTTGATATTCAAAACACAAGAGTTAGCCTTAGAAATAAGATTGATGCGATAAATCAAGAATTGGATTCTTATGTTTTACAAAACGACTATACAGATGTTATTGTAAATGATTACACAAAAATGCTATCTGCCGAAGAACGTAAATTCTTTTTAGGAGAAAGCTCTTTATTTTTAGTTAATTCGAGAGAATCAAAACTAATTGAAGCTAAACTTAAAGCTATAGATATTGAGAATAGTTTCTTTAAAACTAAAGCTAATTTATTTAATGTTTTGGCGCTTTCTGAAGTCCAAATAAACTAAATACTTACACCGGTGATTTATTTGCTAGCTTTAGTGCTTAAACACGCAATGAAATCATACACTAGACCGTTCCCCATAATTAGGAGAAACAAAAACTGTTAGAAAAAGAAAGAGTAAATCTCATCGAAAAAATGAAATTAGAATTATGAACACTATTATGAATGTGTTAAAATAAGTGTTAAATTGAAAAAATCGTTGGATTTTTTGTATATTTGCTGTCTATAAAAGTGGAGCGGACGGGAATTGAACCCGTATAGGAGATGTTTCAGACCACCGCATTAGCCATTATGCTACCGCCCCGATTTTATATTTATTAATGTGGACTGTATGGGTATCGAACCCATTGTGCGAGGGTAGGAATCCGTACACATCGACCTGAACAGCCCAATTAATAGAAGAAATAAAATAAAGAACATAAGCTCAATTCACTTTTAAAGGTGTATTGAGCTTTTTTATTGTTGCAAATATACACAAAATAATTGAATTACACAATATTTGAATAATAAATTCCTAACAAATACTATCACAATAAAATGTTAAATATATGTTAAAATAAATGTACTCGTCTACCGTTATGTATTTCATCGATACAAATATAATATAAAACTATCATTATATATATACAGAATAGCTTTTAGTTATCAACAAGGCGTTAACAAAAAAAGTATGAAAACTAAAGAAAATTGTTAAAAACGGATAAATAATTTTGGGCATCAACATTTGTGATTAATTGCTGTGATCGTTGCATACTTGGAAAATTCCTTCGGAATTTTCTCTCGTTCGTTTTTGTTTAGTAAATTAATTGCTAAAGCACGCAACAAATCATATACAAACATATTAAACGAATCTCCCCAAAAACAAAACGCCTTTTCGATTTAAAAATAAGCTAGCAGACAACCAGCGTTAGGGATTGAACGGCATGTTTGAAATCCCTGACGCAGGAAGGATTGAGTAGTGAAAGCCCGACCCCTTTTTGGGGTAACGCCCAAAATATTTTATAAAAAAATTTAAATTTTAAATGTCATTACTGGCAATGTAGCATGGTTTGCAACATCTTCGCCTATGCTACCTTCAAAGAAATGCGCTAATCCTTTTCTGCCATGTGTTGGCATAATAATAAGGTCTGCTCCCATTTTATTAGCACAGCTTAAAACGCCTTCTTCTACAGTATAATCGGCTACATAATGCACATCTTTCATTTTATCTAAACTGTTTTCTGCTTTAGTAAAGAAATTAACCACTTTTTTCTCTATTTCTAAAGAGCTCATAAACTTATCGTTAGGTAAATTAACATGAACTAAATAAATTTTAGTATCTACGTTATTAAACATTTTTACCGCATTTAAATAGGGTTTTATGGCTTCTTCTGAGAAATCGCATGCAAAGGCAACAACATCGAAATTAACATCTGAGACGTTGTTTTTAACCACTAAAACAGGAATGTTTGAATTACGCACCACACGTTCTGTATTAGAGCCTACAAAATATTCTTTAAGACCGCTGGCACCGTGTGAGCCCATAACAATTAAATCTGCTTCTTGCTCTATGGCCACATCGTTAACCTCGCTAAACACTTTAAAATGTTTAATTATTGGTGTTACTCTTACCTCTTTTAAATAGTCTTTTTCTAAAAAATTTTGAAATTTTTGCTCGGCAAGTTGAAGAAAAAATGCGGTTTTTTGATTTTGAAGTCCATCTGATGTTGTTAATGAGATCTCGGACATTTCGAGCATGTGTAATGCTAATAACTCTGCATCATATTTTTTGGCAAGTTTTGCTGCTGTTTGTAATGCGTATTCTGAGTGTTTAGAAAAGTCTATTGGTATAATAATTTTTTTCATAATTTCTTTTTTTTTGGTTAAACGGTCATGGAAAACAATTGTGTATCTGGCTTTTTTCTTTGTAATAAAACATCGAACGCCATACATATGTTTCTAACAAAGGGCTGACCTTTTTTGGTTACTTCGATTTTATTTGCATAAATTTTAAGTAATCCGTCTTTTTCCATTTCTTTTAATTGAATTATAGTTTCTGGCAACTCTTTAAAGTATAAACTATTTTTTGTCCAATTTGTTTTAAATTGACACATTAAATTTAAAATATGCTTACGGATAATTAAATCTTCTTCGTTTAAAATATGCCCTCTATAAACTGGTACGATATTGTCTTTTAATAAATTGTAATAGCGCTCTATTTCTTTTACGTTTTGAGAAAAACCATACCAACTATCGCTTATTGATGACACCCCTAAACCAATCATAGCTTGCGTTTTAGAGGCTGTATACCCCATAAAATTCCTATGTAAATCACCATGCTCCATAGACTTATAAAGTGAGTCTGTTGGTAGCGCAAAATGGTCCATTCCTATCTCTTCATAGCCAACTTCTGCCAATAATGCTTTACCTAGCTCATACTGGTTTCTTTTTAACTTAGCCGATGGTAAATCATCATCATTAAAGCCACGTTGCCCATTGCCTTTTATCCAAGGTACATGCGCATAACTATAAAACGCTAACCTATCTGGTAGCAATGCTTTGGTTTTCAAGATAGTTTCTTCTACATGCTTTAGGGTTTGAAATGGTAATCCAAAAATAATATCGTGCCCTACAGAAGTGTATCCTATTTCTCTAGCTAATTCTGTAGCTTTCTTAACATTTTTAAAAGGCTGAATTCTATGGATGGCTTTTTGTACGGTTTCGTTATAATCTTGCACACCGTAACTTACTCGCCTAAATCCAACATCGAACAAGGCTTGTAAATGCTCGCGGGTTGTATTATTTGGATGTCCTTCAAAACTAAACTCATAACCTACAGCTAACTCTGAGGTGTTTAGAATTTCGAGTATTAAGTGTTTTAAATTTTCTGGACTAAAAAAAGTTGGAGTACCGCCACCTAAATGTAATTCTTTAATGACTGGTTTTTCATCAAACAACTCTAAATACAAACGCCATTCTTTTAAAACCGCATTTATATATGGAGACTCTACACTATGCTGTTTTGTTATACGCTTATTACATCCACAAAATGTGCAAAGGCTTTCGCAAAACGGCAAATGTATGTATAAACTAATACCTTCTTTTGAATTACTTTCTTTAAAAGATTGTATTAATGAAGCCTTCCAATTTGTTAAGGAAAAGGTTTCATTATTCCAATACGGAACAGTTGGATAACTCGTATAACGAGGACCAGCAATATTATATTTACTGACTAAAGATTCTAACATACCTGACTAATATACATCAAAATTATACTTATCGATTAACTTAAAACATGACTTATGTCATAGCATCACTTGGAATTCAGTTATTAATCCCTTAACTTTCGGGTAAATAAAAAACTCTTTGAAAATGAAAAAAATAAGCTTCTTATTAATTGCCTTAGTTATAAGTTTTACATCTTGTAAAGATGAAAAAAAAGAATCGAAAACCGAAATTGACACTACAGAAAGCTTTGTTGTTAAACCTGAAGGTACAACAGTAAAATGGACCGCTTATAAAACAACAGAAAAACTTCCTGTTGGTGGGAAATTTAAAATTTTAAAATTTGAAAACAAATCTGGTGCAACACCTCAAGAGGCCTTAAACAACTTAAGCTTTTCTATTCCTGTTAGTAGCGTATTTACAAATGATGCTACCAACACACGTGATGCTAAAATTATTAACTCATTTTTTGGAGCTATGTTAGACACCGAATTTTTAAAAGGCACCATTAAATACGTTAACAATGCATATGTCGCTTCTATTACAATGAATGGTGAAACAAACAATTTACCCCTTGATGTTACCATTACCGAAGAAAGACGTGTAAAACTAACAGGTACAATGAATCTTAAAGACTGGAAAGCTTTAGATGCCTTAGCTTCTTTAAACAAAGTATGTTTTGATTTACATAAAGGTGCCGATGGTGTAAGCAAAACTTGGGATGATGTTGCTATTGAAGTAGAAACTTACCTTCGTAAAAACTAAGCAAAAACATCATTTTAAAGTTATTTTAATCACTAAAACACCTGCATGGAGCTAGACCAACTAGTAGATAAATTTAAGCAAAAAGACGAAAAAGCTTTTGAAAAACTATACAATATGTATAGCGATAGTATGCATGGTGTTATTTACAATATTGTAAGAGACCATGATATTGCTGCAGAAGTTATGCAAGATGTTTTTATAAAAGCATGGCATAAGGCAAACAGTTACTCATCAAAAAAAGGCAGGTTTTTTACTTGGATTTTAAATATTTCTAGAAACGCAGCCATAGATAAAACACGGTCAAAAGCCTTTAAAAACTCAAAACAAAACCTCAACTCTGATTTTTTCGTAGATATAATTGAAGGCAATGAAAGCCTAGATGATAAAACTGATGCTATTGGTATTAAGAAATTTGTTGGTAAACTAGCTGAAAAATGTAAAGCTGTTATTGAACTGCTTTACTTTAAAGGGTACACGCAAAGTGAAGCATCTGAAGCTCTTGATATGCCCATTGGCACAATTAAAACAAGAAATAGAAATTGCATTCAAGAATTAAGAAACATGGTTTTAAATTAATATGGATATTAAAGCATATATAGAATCTGGAATATTAGAGCTATACGTAGCCGGAAGCCTTTCTGAAAAAGAAAATGAAGAGGTTTATGCGCTTATGCAAAAACATCCTGAAGTGTTGCAAGAAGTTTTAGAAATTGAAGCTGCCATTGTTAAACTAACTGCTTCTACCTCACAACGCGATAACGACCATATTTTACAGCGTATTAAACAATCATTAGGATTTGGCAGCAACAATGACGCTAAAGTTATATCTATAACGAAACCAAAATACAATTGGATAACGTATACCGGTTGGGCTGCATCTATTCTATTAGGCGCTGGATTATTATGGACCATAAATCAAAACAACACTTTACAGTCTGATATTCAAATTGCCGAAACGCAACAATCGTTATTAGAAACTCAAATAGCAAATTCTAAAAACAGTTTAGAAGAAGCAAATACTTTAATTACTGTTTTACGAGATGATAATATTACCAGAATACCTTTAGCAGGTCAAGGCAACTTTGCTAGCACTTACGCCAAAGTATATTGGGATAAAAAAGGAGACCGTATCTTTTTAGACGCTCAAGGGTTGCCTGAACCGCCAGAAGGAAAAGTGTATCAAGTTTGGTCTTTAACTTTAACACCGCTTACACCAACCAGCTTAGGGACTATAGATAGTTTTACTGCTGATGCTAATAAAATATTTGAAATACAAAACGCTAACCAAAGTGAAGCTTTTGGTATTACTTTAGAGCCTGCAGGCGGAAGCAAATCGCCAACTATGGATCAATTATACACCTTAGGTGTTGTTAATGCGAGCTAATGAAACACAGTATTACATATTAGCGACTTAAAAACAACACCTGAAGGTTTGCAAGAATATTGGATTCAATGGAAAAATAAAGTTGTTCAAGCAGATTGTAAGCAATAACACCTCATGAAATATTTCACAATAATCTTATTATATATTTTAACACAAACAACCATGACACTATTTGATTTTAATTCTAAAAGTAATATTTCTAATTGGCGCATTGTTGATGATGTGGTTATGGGTGGTCAGTCTAACGGAAACTTTAAAATAAATAATGCTGGTAATGGTTTGTTTTCTGGTGATGTTTCACTAGAAAACAATGGCGGTTTCTCAATGGTGCAATACGCTTTCGAAACTAAAAACTCAAGTAACTTCTCTAAGGTTTGTATTAAACTTAAAGGCGATGGCAAAGCATATCAATTTAGAATTAAATCTAGTAAGCAAGATAAACACGCTTATATTGCTTCTTTTACGACTACTACAGATTGGGAAACTATAGAGGTTCCTTTTAACACTATGCATCCTGCGTTTAGAGGCAGAAAACTTGATATTCCAAACTATGATGGCAAGCAAATGGAAATGATTGCTTTTTTAATAGGCAATAAAACAGCAGAACCTTTTAATCTTGAAATTGATAGTATTGTACTAAAATAGTTTAAACTTTTCGTGACTATTAATGGAAATTCTAGTTTGCGTTAGGGATTGAAGTGGAAAGCCCACAGCCCGACGCAGGAGGTGCGAGGACTTGCAGCGAAAAGCCCGACGACGACCCTTGGAGGCGTAACGCCCAAATTATTTTTTAACTAAACCGAATAGCTTTTACTGGCGATATTTTTGTGATGATATACGACGGCACGAGCAACATGAGTAAACATAGAATGAGTGTGCCAATATTTAAGGCTATTATATAACCTAGGCTAATGTAAACTGGTGCTTCGGTAACATAATACACACTTGGATCTAGTGGAAAGAGTTTAAAATATTTTTGAGCAAACAAAAGTCCTAACCCTATAACATTCCCCCAAAACAAGCCTAAAAGAATAAGATACGATGCGTTGTAAAGGAATAGTTTACGGATGCTCCAATTACTGCTTCCTAAGGTTTTTAAAACGCCTATCATTTTTGTGCGTTCTAGTATTAAAACAAGTAATGCTGTTACCATGTTAAACCCAGCAATTAAAACCATAATGCCAATAATACCATAGGTGTTTTTATCAAAGATTTTTATCCATTCGAATATGGAATAGTACTTATCTGTAATAGTTTGAGAATCTAATAAAGATGGAATATTTTGGTGTATTTCTGCGCCTTTCTCTTTTAACTCATCATAATCGTTTAAGAAGACTTCAAAATTCCCTATTTGATTACTTTCCCATCTATTGATACGTTGTAAATGACGAATATCGCCAATAAGATACTGCGCATCTAGGTCTTGAAACCCAGAGTTAAAGATTCCAGTTATGCTGTAAGTGATAATATTTGGTAGCTTTTCTGGATCATCTTTAGCAAAAAACATTTGAAACTTATCACCAACTTTAAAACCTAAACGATTAGCGAGGTATTTTGATATTAGAACGTCTTCATTTCGTTTTTGTGTGTAATCTGGCAACTGCCCTTCTACTAAAAACTCTTTAAAATAGTCCCAACTATAATCTGCGCCTACACCTTTTAAATTTACACCCTCAAAATCGGTTTCGGTGCGAATAATTCCAAATTTTGTTGCTACACCTTGTATATGTTTTATACCGTCTACAGATTTAAAATTAGGATAAAAATCTTGATTTTTAGATATAGGGTAAACTGTTTCTTGTGAGTTATTACTATCGTAATTAGTAATGGTTACATGCCCATTAAATGCCACAACTTTATCACGGATTTTCTGCTGTAAGCCTAAACTTATTGCTACAGTAACCATCATGACAATGATACCAATAGCAATTGCAGCGATTCCAATTTTTATTATTGGCGCCGATATGCTACTTTTATACGCTTTACTGCCTATAATACGTTTTGCTATAAAAAACTCGTAATTCAAAAGTTGCTCATGAAGTTTAATGTTTTCAAAAATACAGTTTTATTATTTGTTTTAGTAATGATTTCTTGTGCTTCTAAAGTCAAGAATAATGCAAATGAAGGAAACCAGATTATAAAAGAAGTTTTTAAAGATAGCTCCCTAATTGTTGGAGCCAACCAAACGGAGCTGTATTTACCGTTATTAAAAGGCAAACGCGTTGGTATTGTTGCGAATCAAACCTCTGTGGTTTTTAAAAAAGAAACAGACCATATAAGTTTCACGCATGTTGTTGACTCTTTAATTGCTTTAAAAGTCGACATAAAAAAAGTATTTGCGCCAGAACATGGGTTTCGAGGAAAAGCTGATGCTGGCGAAGTGGTTAAAGATGGCATAGACACGAAAACCAATTTACCTATAGTATCGCTTTACGGAAAAAACAAAAAACCTTCTGCAGCTCAACTTAAAAATTTAGATGTTGTTGTTTTTGACATTCAAGATGTTGGCGCACGCTTTTACACCTATATTTCTTCGTTACATTATGTTATGGAAGCTTGTGCCGAAGCTGGAATTCCTGTAATTATATTCGATAGACCAAACCCAAACGGGCATTACATTGATGGTCCTATTTTAGAAATGGAACACAAAAGCTTTGTGGGCATGCACCCAATACCTATAGTTCATGGCATGACCATTGGCGAATATGCTAAAATGATTAATGGTGAAAAATGGTTAGCCAACGGAGCACAATGTAACTTAAAAGTGATTCCAATTAAAAACTACAATCATAAATTGAGTTATAGCTTACCCATAAAACCGAGTCCGAATTTGCCAAACGACCAAGCTATTAACCTATATACTAGTTTATGCTTTTTTGAAGGCACTAATGTAAGTGCTGGAAGAGGAACGGACATGCAATTTCAAATTTTTGGAAGTCCTTTTTTGAATAATGACATCTTTAATTTTGAATTTATTCCGCAACCTAATGAAGGCTCAAAATATCCGAAGCATCAAAATAAAACATGCTATGGTAAGGATTTAACTAAAGTTAAGGCTCTTAATAATTTAAATTTGGAATGGTTAATTGAAGCCTATAATCATACTGAAAATAAATCAGAATTCTTTAATGCGTTTTTTATAAAACTTGCGGGCACAAATAAGCTTAAACAACAAATTGAAGCTGGCTTAACTGCAGATGCTATTAAAGATACTTGGAAAGATGGATTAGAAGATTTTAATGAAACTCGTAAAACTTATTTAATTTATCCGTGAAACGAATCATAGCCTCTTTAATGCTATTATTAACATCAGTTGGCTTTAGTCAATCTGTTAATAACCCTGAAAAAGCCAATATTAGAACGGCAAAAAAACAGACAAAAAAGTTTTTGCGTCAACAAGGCATTCCAGGAATGTCTATTTCTGTTTCGAAAAAAGGAGAATTAATTTGGTCGAAAGGATTTGGATACGCCACTCGAAAACCGAAAACTAAGGTAGAACCGAACAAAACATTATTTAGAATTGCTAGTATTTCAAAATCTATAACTGCATTAACACTTGCGAAATTATTAGATAACAATGAGATTGATTTAAATGAAAGCATCTACTATTACCTTCCAGATTACCCAAAACAGGCATATAATTTTACCGTTAAAGAATTAGGCGGACATCTAGCAGGAATAAGAAGTTACCAAGGCAATGAGTTTACTAATAATAAAAAAATGTCGATTACTGAAGGTGTAAACTTATTTAAAAACGATTCGCTTTTATTTGAACCTTCAACCCAATTCTCATATAACACTTTTGGCTATGTATTGCTAAGTGAAATTATGCAAAAAGCTTCAAAAACAGATTTTAATGATTTGGTTAGCAACGCTGTTTTCAAACCTCTAGGCATGACTCATACGATGTTGGAAGATTCAGAGCTAGTTATTAAAAACAAAACAAGTTTCTATAGAGAAAAGCGCGTGCTTTCTTCGGCTGTTGCGAATGAATACAAAGTGGCCGGTGGCGGTTTTTTATCCACTTCAGAAGATTTAATAAAATTTGGAGAAGAAATTATTTCTCCAACAACGGTTTCAAAAGAAGCGTTATCGAATATGCTAAGCTCTCAAAAATTAAAATCTGGAAAATTAACTGGTTATGGTATTGGTTTTTCGGTAGAATCCACAAAAAACAATACGCCCAAATATTACCATACTGGTGGAGGTATTGGCGCCTCAACAGTACTTTTAATTTACCCCGAAGAAGACCTGGTTATTTCTGTTTTAACTAATAAATCTGGAGTTAGCATGGATGCCTTTGGAAAAACGCTTGAAGCCATATTTATTGAATAACTCCTCTTACCCATTGAAATTACGGGTATAAAAAAGAAAGTGTCCAAATACATTGCTGTAATTTAGACACTTCCAACCAAACAAAAACCTCAAAAAACACTTTAATAAGGTTTCAAAAAATCAATCAAACTAAACTATTATATATTCTTTATTTCATTTTCCATAAGCGGACCTAACTCAAAAACACTTTCTAGTAATTCTTGTTTTAAACTTCTTGCTTTATCCAGTTCACCATTCGCTTTATAAATTTTAGCAATACGAAATAACACATCTGGGTCTGAAGTTTTACCAATAACATGTTTCTCTAATACTTCTAAAGCCTCTTTAACATCACCATGTTTGTAATACGTCCACGCCAATAAGTCGTAAGATTGCGGTGTTGGTCTATTTTTAATTTCAATATTAGCAAGCTTTAACGCCTTTGCTGTTTCTTTTTGATTTTCAGCATACAACAATGTATTGTACGTGTTATACATATCGCCGTATAATGGATTATTTACAGTTTCATTGTATAATGCAATTTGTTCATCTTTCAATTTTAAATCGCCTTTAAACTCTGCTATTTCAGCTTTTAAAAGATGGTAGTCTGGAGCATTGTAGGTTTTAGTAATTTCATTTAAAATACGAAGTGCTTCGTCTGCATTTTTTTCATGAGAATACACAATCCAAGCAATTCCTTTTTTTGCATATGCATCGTTTGGATCTAACTCTAAAGCTTTAAGATAATGAGTGTAAGACGCTTCAATTTTTCCAGCATGCCCATAATAATCTGCCAAATTAGTATATACCCATTGTTTTGTTCCTTTCATATTTGAAGCTTCAGCAATTTGTTTTGCCTGCTCCATATATGTTATAGCTGCATCTAAATTTCCACGATGGTCAGACCATTTTGATAATCTAATTAAATAATCAAAATCGCCGTTCTTTCTAATCTGCTCTAGATAAGTTTTTGCAGTTTCAAAGTTTCCAATTTCCAAGTGAACATCAAATAACATTTTTTGAGTTCCTTTTAACCCTTCTCCATTCATTTCGGCTTTTTCTAATAAAGTCAAAGCTTCTTTAAATCTGTGTTGAGACACATAATTTCTGGCTAAAGCTCTTAAAAACCCTGCTTTCTTATAATGTGTTGCGTCATTTGCTTGAATTAAATAAGTCTCAGCCTTTTTTAAAGCATCAATATGTCCAGTTTTGTTAAACATTTGAGATTGAGACGCTGCAGCTTTAGCAAAATAAGGAAATTGTTTTGGTTCTTTTTCTAGCTTTTTTTCCCAGAATAAATAATCCTCTTTAACTAATTGCAACATCTCGTTCTCTGATGTTTTTAAATAAACTGTGTAGTCTTGTGTGTTTGTTACTTGTTTTGATTCATTATTACAACTTACTGTAAGCAGTAATAAAAAAATAAATGCTATTTGATTAATTGGTTTCATGGGTTTAATTTTTATGTTTTTGTTTAGGTTTATAGAACTCTGAAATATGTATTCTAAAATTCATATTTCAGAGTTAATTTATAACGCCATCTTAGTGAGGAGAAGCTAAATAAGGAAATGAGGTCAAAAAGGTTTTATCATTCGCATCAACATTATCGTTTGATAATCCTGGGTTTTCAGAAAAATCTTCACCACCAAAAATTAATAATAACTCTACGGTAATAACATCATCTGCTAAAGCTCTACCCGAAAGCGTGTTTGCTGGTTCTCCATCAAAAAATGTGGTTTTCCCATCTAATGATACATTTAAAACATCCGTAGCTAATAGTCCAGTAAATGCTGCTGCATCTTGTCCTAAAGCATTCAATCCGCCATCGGCATAAGCTGGACTTAAGGCTAATAAATTAGCTTGAAATTTACTTTGAAATGCTGCATTTTGAGCGGATGGTGTTGTAACGTTAAAAGCGTCTTTATCGGCACTTGCGTTAAATACCGTGTTAACTGCTGGTCTACCCATTTGATCTTCTTGAGTGTAAGTTCCAGAGAAATCTGGACCTTCCATTGCAACAAAATCATTATCATCTTTATCTGTACAATTAAATGCCATTATCGAAACGGTTAACGCTAATGCTACTATTTTTATATTTTTCATAATTCTATGTGTTTTAATTAAGTTGATTTTGTTTTTATTTTGTTTTAGATTCTACCCACGTATTTATTTTACCCGAACCGCCAATCATGGCTTTCGGTACTTCTACAACAATAGACATCACGTTTGATCCAGCAAACGTATCTGAGCCAGGTGAGTTAAAACTTGTGGCATCTCCAGCTATAATGGCAGAATACTGAGCAAAGTCCATAAAGAAAGGGTCATCACGTGGACCAGCAAAAAACGTCATACCGCTATTTGTTGCAATGTTTGCAGCATCACCATAAGAAGTAATATCTACAATTCCTCCAACTGTAGCAGTTGTTTGAATGGTACTATTTAATCCTGTTTGCGATGGTGCTACTGGACCAAAGAAATACATTTTTCCATCTCGAGGAATAGCCTGAATAACTAAGTCTTCAATATGGTCTCCATTAGTATCAATATTAAACTCTACTAAGACATTCTCATTAAATGTTGCCGCACCTGTATTGGCTGGACTTATTAAGCCTTGTAAATTTGCCACAAAAACTAAATTATCTGTGTTTTCACCTTGAAAGGCATAAAAGTCTGTAATATCACTATTACCTCCTGCAACTTCGGGAGCATCAATATGATCTGCCGCAATAATAAAGCAACAAGCAACTGCTATTACTCCAATTCCTAATACTCTTTTTAAATTTTTCATGTTTTTGAGATTTTTGTTATTGTTAATTTCACTCTCTGCCATACCTACGAAAAAAAGAAAAGAGCGGTTTTGTTAAAATTTTGTTAAAGAAAAAACAGCGCACATATTCAGCTAAAAGATTACTTTTACAATCTATTATGATAATTGAATTATGAACCCATCATCTTCAGGCTGGATAAAGAAGCTACTTAAAGAGGTTTCTAATAATAACCGCTTCTTAAAATATGACGAAGACATCTTTTATGATGCCCTGAGAGCTAGTGGATTTATTTATGGTAGTAATTTAGATATTGTAAGCCAGGTCATTTTGAAAAAAGACCTTACGGAAGAAGAACTCTGTAAAACAAATTTGTGTTTAGCACTCTATTACATGCATACAACTTCTAAATGCGAAATCCCTTTTGCGAAAAGCGTTATTAGTTTTTATAAAAGTATAGATTCTATAAAAACATCTTTTCTTCATGATTTATTAGGCGGAAAGCAGTCTCATGAACAATTAGAAAACATACTACATAAACGCATTCAAATAGACGCGAATGTGCTTACCAAGAATTTTAATTACTTTATTATTAATGCCCTTTTGTTTGTTGATGTTTTAGCTTATAAAACCTTTTTAGAGCACAAAAACACCTCGTCAATTGATTATTTAAAAAAGATAGAAGCTTCTATAACTTCTATTTCTCTTGATGTTTTAAATGCGAAAGAAGTAAAAAACCAATATGACGAAAGTTTAATTAAGTTATTTGAATCTTCTTTACGTTATCAAGAAAACACGCATTTAAAATATAAAAAAGCGGTTGAAAACATAACTACCGAGCTTGAGAAGTATTACATCCTAGACATAGCATGTATGGCGACTTGGAGCGACCAAATGATCGATTTAGAAGAACAACATTTTTTAGAAAAACTGGGTAAAGATTTAGATCTTAGTATTTCTAAAACAAACCAATCCATAAAAACAGTTAATCAATTTTACACCGTTAATAAAAACAACATTGCACTTTTAAGTTCAAAAAATGTTGTTCAGAGTTTTTACAACAACTCTAGTAAAATGGTAAATAAATTAATTACTAGAAATAGTAAGCGATTGTATCAAGAATTGAAAGACAGTAAAGAGCTTATGGTTTTGCTATCGCAATCTACTATTAGAGATTTAAATAAAGAAGAACAAAAAAAAGTACAAGAACAATTGCTTGATATTTTTAAATCTATACCAAGTCTAGCCATATTTTTACTTCCTGGTGGTGCTTTATTATTGCCTTTAGTGGTTAAATTCATTCCAAAATTATTACCATCGGCATTTGATGAAAATAGGATTGAAGAGTAAAAATTATATATTTCTTTTTTTTTCTATTAGTTTTACAACTACACTAACAAAAACTACATGATATCTTATACAATTCAGCAAATTAACGATCTACTTAACGGTGAATTAATTGGAAATACCTCAAATCAAATTGAAGGACCAGAACAATTACAGAACGCTAAAGCAAACCACATTACTTTTATAGGAAGCGGTAAATACTTAAAATATTGGGCAGACTCTAAAGCTAGTGCTGTTTTAGTAAATGATAATTTAACGCTAGAACCTGGTGATAATCGCGCCATTATAAAAGTTAAGAATGCCGATTTGGCAATGGCAAAAGTTTTAGAATTATTTAATCCGCCAGCGCCAGATTTTGAAAGAGACATTCATCCAACTGCAGTAATTCATGACACCGCAAAAATTGGAAATGGCTGTAAAATTGGTGCAAACTGCTATGTTGGTAAAGATGTAGTTTTAGGAGACGGAGTTATTCTTTATCCGAATGTTTGTGTTTTTGATGAAACAACAATAGGCGATAATACTATTGCATGGTCTGGAACAGTAATAAGAGAACGTTGTATTATTGGTAGTCATTGTATTTTTCACACCAATGTAAGTATTGGTGCCGATGGCTTTGGGTATCGCCCAAGTGACGATGGCAGAGGCTTAACAAAAATACCGCAAATAGGAAATGTTATTATTGGCCATTATGTTGAAATTGGTGCCAATTCGTGTGTAGATCGCGCTAAATTTAGCAGCACTATTATTGGTGATGGTTGTAAAATTGACAACCTTGTACAAATAGCGCACAATAGTGTAATGGGACGCTCATGTATTATGGCTGGACATAGTGGACTTGCTGGTTCTGTAACTTTAGGAGACGGCGTAATTATTGGTGGCTCTGCATCTATAAAAGACCACACTACCATACATTCTGGTGCTACCGTTGGGGCTGGATCTGGTGTTGTAGGAGATATTGCTGCTGGAAAAACGGTATTAGGTTACCCTGCTCAAGACGCTAGAGACATGCTTAAACAATGGGTGGTAATGCGTAAACTGGCTAAGAAGTAACGGGAAGCATACTAGCATTATTTTTGGCAAACTATTCCCAGTAAAAAAATAAAAATGAACAGGCGTAATTACATTTTAATTTTATTTTTAATTTTTTGTTTGTCGTCTTGTAAGAATGAAAAGAACGCAAATAAAACTCTAGGAATCCCTAAAAATGTTTCATCTGACTTACAGCTTGACCATTTCAATATTTGGGTTGAAAATCCTAAAATAGCCAAAGAACGATTAAATGCTATTGGATTTACATCTGTTCCCGACTCACTTTCTAAAATTCATACAGGTCAAGGCACCGCAGGTAGGTATTTCCATTTTTTAAATGGCTATCTCGAATTGATTTTTG
This sequence comes from Algibacter sp. R77976, assembly GCF_044594645.1. Taxonomy (GTDB): domain Bacteria; phylum Bacteroidota; class Bacteroidia; order Flavobacteriales; family Flavobacteriaceae; genus Algibacter_B. The sequence goes on along the minus strand of NZ_CP138989.1, from coordinate 1,689,401 downwards.
TCTATAACCAAATCGAGTTAGAAGAAAATAATACAAAAAACACAGGTTTAGATTTTACTGAGAGAGCAAATTTTAAAAAAAATGGAGCTTCACCTTTTAGTATTGCTTTAAAAGTTAAAGATTACAACGTAGAAAAAATTCCATTTGAAAAAATAAGCTACCATCAAGATTGGATGTCTAGAAATGAGAATATCTATTCAGCTAAAAACTCAAAAACACATCTTAAAGAGCCTTCAATTTTTGTTGTATATCCCGAAATTGAATCGGATATATTTGAAACATTATCTGACTTAAAAAATATTCCAGACGAATACGCTTTTGCAAGAGGATTTTACAAACATCCAAATGGTGCAAAAAAAATTACAAATATTATCATTACATCAACCGATGTAGACTTGACTACTGAAACGATTAAAGCTCTTAATGGTATAAAAAACTTGACTATTAAAAATGGCGGAGCACATGTAATGGAAGTATATTTTGACAATAATATTCAGGTAAAAACATTTGATTTAAGACCTGAATTACCATTGATTATATATTTGTGACAGATAAAGAAAATGCTTTAACAAAGAGCTGAGTTAAAAAATAAGTGGTTTTAAACTCAACTTGAAGAAAAGTATTTATGACTCGTCCAGAATTAGAGACAAAATAATTTTAAAAATAAATGGCAACTACACCAGAACATGATGCCCGTGTTGCAAAACTAACGTTTGCAGGAGTTTACCCTCACTACATTACCAAAGTAGAAAAGAAAGGTAGAACAATAGCCGAATTACATGAAGTAATTACATGGCTAACAGGTTTTGACGATGCTAAAATTAAAGAACTTATTGATAAAAAAGTTACGTTTGAAACATTCTTTAAACTAGCAACAATAAACCCTAACGCGCATCTTATTAAAGGTGTTATTTGTGGTTATAGAATTGAAGACATTGAAACACCATTGACTAGGCAAGCAAGATACCTTGATAAGCTTATAGATGAATTAGCCAAAGGAAGAAAAATGGAGAAGATTTTACGTAAAGAACAACTATAAATACGCTTTTAACAAGGTTGCTTAAGAGAAACTTGATTTGCGTTAGGGATTGCAGAGTAAAGCCCACAGCCCGACGGAGGAGGTGCGAGGACTTGTAACGAAAAGCCCGACCCTTGGGGTAACGCCCAAAAACATTTTAAAAATAAAAAAAGCCTATCAACATGAATTGATAGGCTTTTTACTTAGAAAATTTGAGTTAGTCTTAATTCTGGTCTTCTAATTTTTTTATGCTATCGTACATAATTGGTGTTGCAATAAATAATGATGAGTATGTACCCACAATTACACCTACGATTAAGGCAAACATAAACCCTCTGATTGAATCGCCACCAAAGATGAAGATGGCTAACAACACGACTAATGTTGTTAATGAAGTATTTAATGTTCTACTTAATGTACTGCTTAATGATGCGTTTACAACTTTATCGAACTTCCAAGATGTATGCTCGTTAAAGAATTCACGAATTCTATCGAATACTACCACGGTATCATTTAATGAGTAACCAATTACGGTTAGTATTGCTGCGATAAATGCTTGGTTTATTTCCATGTTAAACGGCATAAACTTGTACGTTAATGAGAACACACCTAATACGATTAATACATCGTGGAATACAGCTACTACAGCTCCTAATGAGTATTGCCATTTCTTAAAACGGAATAAGATATATAAGAACACTACAATTAACGAACCTAGAATTGCCCAGAATGATGCTTGTTTAATATCATCGGCAATGGTTGGTGTTACTTTGTATGATTCTAGTAAACCTACCTGCTTATTTTCATCGTTTAAATCGATGAATTGCTCGTATGTTATACCTTCTAAATGCGGCACTAACGCTTCATAAAGTGATTTTCTTATGTCTTCATCAACGGCTGCACCAGATTCATTTACTTTATACTTAGTTGTTATTTTTAACTGGTTAGCATCTCCAAACGTTTTTGCATCTGCACTTCCAAATACTTCTGGGCTTGATAATAAGCTTGTAACTTCTGAAGCATTTATATCTTGTGCGAAACGTACTTGATATGTTCTACCTCCAACAAAATCGACACCTTGGTTTAATCCATTAACAAATAACGATCCTAAACTCACAACGATTAATGCACCAGAAATGATGAATGCTAATTTACGTTTTGATAAAAAATCGATTTTGATATTTCTAAAAAGGTTTTTAGTAATTCCTGTTGAGAATTCTAATTTACCACCTCGGTTTGAATACCAATCGATTAATAATCTAGTAATAAAAATTGCAGTAAATAAAGATGTTGCAATACCTATTAATAAAGTAGTTGCAAACCCTTTAATTGGTCCTGTTCCAAATACAAATAAGATTAACGCCGTTAAACCGGTTGTAATGTTGGCATCTAAAATAGAAGACAACGCGTTACTAAATCCATCTTTAATAGCTTCTGCTTGCCCTTTACCTTTGGCTAATTCTTCTCGAATACGCTCAAAGATAAGTACGTTAGCATCGACCGACATACCAATAGTTAATACGATACCTGCAATACCAGGTAAGGTTAATACCGCTCCTAATCCCGATAAAATACCAAAGATTAATAGTAAGTTTAATAACATAGCGATATCTGCAAATGCTCCGGCTTTTCCGTAATAGAAAATCATCCATAGCAATACTAATGCTAAAGCGATTAAGAATGACATGGTACCGCTTTCTATAGCTTCTTTACCTAATGATGGTCCTACAACCTCACTTTGAATAATATCTGCAGATGCAGGTAATTTACCCGCACGTAATACGTTTGCTAAATCTATTGCCTCGTTTAATGTAAAATCTCCAGAAATAGAAGAACTACCACCAGCAATTGGCCCTGTAGTTACACCTGGTGCAGAATACACAACATTATCTAAAACAATAGCAATTTGGCTACCTTGTGTGTATGCTTTTCCAGTCATTTCTTCCCAGATTTTAGCACCTTTAGCATTCATTTGCATAGACACTTCAGACTTTCCTGTTGGACCAAATTGGTTTCTTGCATCTGTTACAACGGCACCACTTAATTGCGGTGTGTTTTCTCTATTTCCTATTAAAGCATATAAATCTACAACTTCACTATCTTTTTCTGGCTTACCAAAAACAAACTTAGCATAACGTTGTTCTGCAGGAAGTAATGCTCTTACTTGTGGTCTGTTTAAATAATCAAGAACCGTTTCTTTATCTTTAATTTCGAACTTTGCAATTATTGGTCCGCCTTGGTATCCTAAACCTCTAATTAATTTACCAAGTGGGTTGTTTTCTTCAACTGCTGTAGAATCTGTTTCTGCGTCACCTAATAAATCATCAATTTGATCATTTTGCGCATTTTCTTCATCTTGAGGCTCAACTTCTTGAGCATCTTCAGAAACAACAATATCCTTTAAAACGGCATTTGCCTGATCTATAAATTGATAAAATTGCTCACCTTTGTAAGCATCCCAGAATTCTAATTGCGCTGTACTTTGTAATAAACTTGTAGCACGCTCAACATCTTTTACACCTGGTAGCTCCACTAAAATACGCCCAGATGTTCCTAAACGCTGGATATTTGGTGATGTTACACCAAACTCATCAATACGTTTACGTAATACCTCGAAAGCAGAAACGATAGATTCGTCTATTTTTGTTTCGATAATGCTTTTTACATCATCATCAGACATACTACCATCAATCTCACCATCTAATTCTCTAGTATAAAATATATCTGGAGACGCTAATTTTGTATCGCCTTTAATAGCATCAAATGCTGTAAAGAAATCTTCTAAATATGTATTTTGACTATCTTTTTGAAGTTCTGTAGCATCTTCTAATGCTTTATTAAAAACAGGATCTGTTGTATGGTTTGCTAATCCTTTTAAAATATCGTTTACAGATATTTGAAGAACAACATTAATACCACCTTTTAAATCTAAACCAAGATTCATGGCTTTTTGCTTCACTTCGTTATAAGTGAATTTTGCAATACCAATATTGTAAACGGTATCGGTTGCTTTTTCTTGAAGAAAGTTTGCTTCTTCTTGACTACGAAGTGCACGATAATCTGGTTCTGACTCAGATATTTTATTAATCGCAACTTCTTGTGCTTCTTTTTCAACTGAATTTGCTGAGAATGTGAATGATAATTGGTAAAGACTTACCAAACCAAACAAAATAGCAAACAGTTTTACTAATCCTTTGTTTTGCATTGTTATACTTTTTACGTCAAATTTTTAAACCTGAATATTTTCAGGCCAGCAAATATAGAATTTACTATATGATTTGACAATTTTTTATTTTTGAATGTGATTTTTATAGATTCATGAACTATGAAATCTAAATTTGAACTGTGAAAGTTTAGGAGCATCATGAAAACCAATCTTTTTAAAGCCTTCAAATAAGCTTAAAAAGAAAAGTTAACAAACCTAATTAAGCAATTGGCCCAGCTCTAACTTCAGGAATAGTGTGTAAAGGCTCACTTATTTGAATTGTAATAGCTCTACAAATCTTATAAGCTAATTGTATCAAGTTATCTTGATGATGATAACTTATATTTTGAATAGAAAGGTTATTAGGATCTAAAAAACGATCACTTTTTGGTTCAATGTCTAAGCTTATTGCGCCATCAAAATCCCAACCAGATGGCTGTCCTTTTTGAATTTCGTATACATCAAGGTTATAACTTATGTTATTATCTTCAAAAGGAAAGTTAGATGATTCTTTGTTTTGGTCTGTAAGCTGAAGCTCTAAACTATTTTCTTTAGCAAGTGTTTCCTTAATGCTAGTGATATCAGCAGCACTATAATAAGTGATTTTCAACTTACCATTGCCTTGAGAAAGTACATGAATGTTTTTAGCACCTACATCTTGTAATTGCTGCTTAACATTAGCTACTGTATTTTCAGCTTGTATAGATGTTAAATCTACATCTTGAAACTGTAGTACAATTTCTTGATTAGGCACAGTTATTTGCTGTTGCGATACAACACCAAATAAGGTAAGGCTAAAAATTAATACACTAATGCACCATCTTGCAATCATGCGCCAAATATAAAGAAATTATTATGATTTTGAGACATTCTATTTATTAACCAACCTCAACTTAGGCACGCTACCACTCGAAGACAAAATAATTGCTAGGTCTTGAGCTTGTTGTATTGTGAAATTGCCACTAATTTGTGATCTACCTCTTGCAATTGGACCTGAAGTAACACCCGGCGCAGAATACACAACATCATTTAAAACAATAGCTATTTTTGTGTTATTTGCAAAAGCATCTCCCGTTATACGTTCCCAAATTAACGCACCTTCTTCATTCATTTCAATTGATATTTCTGGTCTGTTTGTATAACCAAAACTTTGAATTGCATTAGTTATAACCTTTCCTGTTAAAGATGCTTTGTTTTTTGCATTTGGTTTGGCTGCATACAAAGGTAAATAGTCTTGTTCTGGAACGCCCCAAAGAAATTTTACATGTCTGTTTTCTTTAGCTAATGTATTGGTGAAATTTTCTTTATTCAAAAACATATTAATTACAGAAGTATCTTTAACATGAGCCTTAAGTATCTCTGGTGCACCTTTATATTTTGAGAAAATGATATCATGATCAAACGTAACATCAAAGTTGTTTTCAGTTTCAGTTTCTTTTATATCGAATAACGCACCTTCATTATAATCAAATTCATCGCCATTGTATAATTCCCAAAACTCTAATTTCCCTTGATTAACAATTAAATTATTTACACGCGTAGTGTCAATTTTATAAGCTCTTAACTTAAGACTTAAGGTATTCCGCCCTTCCTTTTTAATATCATGCTCAATTCCAAATCGGTCTAACCTTTTGTTTACAACATTTATAGTTTGTTTTATTTCACTTTGTGTTATCTCATTTTCAAACTCATATTCAAATGTATATTCTTGCTTTTCTTTAAAAAAAATGCATGATGTTAATACTAAGATAAAAATCAAAAAAAATATTTTTTTCATAGGCATAAAAAAAGGCTATCATAAAAAATGATAGCCCAAATATATTTAAAAAGAAGTTGGTATTACAACTCTAATAATCCGTTAGTCTTACTAACACCTTCTGCACTTGCTTGCATATGTGCCTTTTCAGCATCACTTAAAGGGATATCAACTATACTTTCAATTCCGTTTTTTCCTAAAATTACAGGAACACCAATACAGATATCATTTAAACCATATTCACCTTCTAAATACGTTGAACATGGGAACATTTTCTTTTGGTCACAAGCAATAGCTTGAACTAAACCACTTACTGCAGCTCCAGGAGCATACCAAGCAGAAGTTCCTAATAAGCCTGTAAGTGTTGCTCCACCTACTTTAGTATCGGCAGCTACTTGCTCTAATCGTGCTTCGCTTAAAAACTCAGAAACTCTAATACTATTTCTTGTTGCATGACTTGTTAATGGCACCATACCTTTATCGCTATGACCACCTATTACCATACCGTCAATATCGCTAATTGGCGCTTCCATAGCTTCAGCTAATCTGTATTTAAAACGAGCAGAATCTAATGCACCACCCATTCCAATAATTCTATTTTTAGGCATATCTAAACATTTATGCGCTAAATACGTCATAGTATCCATTGGGTTACTTACAACAATTAAAACCATGTTTGGAGAATGCTCAAGTAAACTTGTTGATACTGCTTTTACAATACCTGCATTAATACCGATTAATTCTTCACGTGTCATTCCTGGTTTACGAGGAATACCAGAAGTAATTACACAAATATCACTATTTGCTGTTTTGCTGTAATCGTTAGTTACACCAGTTATTTTGGTATCAAAACCATTTAATGATGCACATTGCATTAAATCCATGGCTTTACCTTCAGCATAACCTTCTTTGATATCCAACAATACAACTTCTGATGCAAAATTTTTGATTGCAATATATTCAGCACAACTTGCACCTACTGCTCCTGCTCCAACTACGGTAACTTTCATAATATTATATTTTTTTAGTTTTTGATCTGTTTTACTCTAAGATTAATCATTTATAATTAAAATAATTACATCATGTGCTTCCTTTTAATTTATTCAGGATTCTTCATTAAAATCCCTACCTTCTTAGGAATAATAATTTCAACGAAAATCTCCACAGGATGTGTTCAAGAAATCTATTGAATTAACTCCGCTAAATTACAAATTAAAATACTTTAAACGAAAAAAGCACAAGATAAAATCTTGTGCTTTTAAAACAAAAATTAAAAATAACTAACTAAAACTAAATAATAATATTTTATATATCTAATTATCTGAAACCGAAATTAACACCTATTGAAAAGGCATCAAATTCTGATAAATGATATTCTGCGTTAAGTCTGAAAAAACCTAACTTTAATTTTGTACCTATAGTGCCTCTTACAGAAGCTACTTCACTTGAAATTGAAAACGGATCAACAATTGGCTCTGATGTTAACACGCCGTTAGTTACACGATAAGTCCCTAACAAATCTGATTCTGAAGTTCCTTTAATATATCCTAAACCACCATAAAAATTAATTACTGGTAATTTAGTAGATGCTATTAGTTGCAATAACAATGTGCTTGTTTTATTTTCAATTCGTTGATTTTCTCCGGAAATCCCAGAAGATTCTGTTAAATCATAAGAGCCATCTATGTGTGTATAAGCAACAAGACCAGAAATTGCTACCGGCAAAAGTTTATCTGCAGGCAACCACTTTGTAAACTCAACTTGTAAACCTGCACCGTACATGCTTAGTGACACATCATCGGTTTCAATTTTTGGTACAAAACGGGCTTTAACCTCTATACCTTTACTTAATCCTAAAGCACCTTGTATAAATGCTGTTGGCAATAAATTAGCGCTCCCATCACCAATTCCTGTTGGCAATTCTATTGATTCTGTTTGATTTCCAAAAATTGGATCTTCATATTCAACTTCAACAAAAACTGCTGGGTCATTTTCTCCTAATACTGTTGCAACTGATTTTGAAGTAGAGCTATCTGAAAATGAAATATTGCTATAATCAGCCACATTCAAATCAAACATTTTGCTCTCATCTTTAACTGAAGCAGCATTAACTATAACGGAAATTTCAAAACCTCCTAAAGGTTTAGCATCAGCTGTATTAAACCAGTTGGCATTCATACTATGCATTAAACCATTCGTTCCTGGCGCTAAATAATCATTAGCAAAACGCTCAGCGTCATCTACTCCAGCGGCAAGAAGTGCATCAATATCACTTTGGGCTTTTGTGGTTATTGTTACTAAACAAAGCAACATAAATAAGGTTATTTTTTTCATTGGTTGTATTGGTTTGGTTTTACAAACATAGTAAAAAAATTACAAAAAATAACTCTTTGTCGAAAAAAAATGCTTTTTAACGATTTTTTATTTTAGCTATGGCAAAAAAAATAGCCCCAACAAATACATGTTAGAGCTATTAAATACTACTTAAAAGCTATAGTTTACGCGTCAATATTTGCATAAATAGCATTCTTTTCTATAAACTCTCTACGAGGTGGTACCTCATCACCCATTAACATAGAGAAAATTCTATCGGCTTCTGTACCATTATCTATTTGAACTAAACGCATGGTTCTAAATTCAGGATTCATAGTAGTATCCCAAAGTTGTTCCGCATTCATTTCTCCAAGACCTTTATAACGTTGTATTTTAGATCCATCGCCAAATTCATTCATAATCTCATCACGCTCGGCATCAGACCAAGCGTATTGCTTTTTAGCACCACGTTTTACTAAATACAATGGTGGTGTTGCAATATATATATGACCGTTTTCAATTAACTCCTTCATGTATCTAAAGAAGAACGTTAAAATTAGCGTTGCAATGTGACTACCATCAATATCGGCATCACACATAATAACTACTTTATGATATCTTAATTTAGAAAGGTTTAATGCTTTACTATCTTCTTCAGTACCTATAGTTACACCAAGTGCAGTAAAAATATTTTTAATCTCTTCGTTTTCAAAAACTTTATGTGTCATGGCTTTTTCAACATTTAAAATCTTACCACGTAGTGGTAAAATAGCTTGAAATGCTCTATCACGCCCTTGTTTGGCTGTACCACCTGCCGAATCTCCCTCGACAAGAAACACTTCACATTTAGCAGGGTCTTGCTCAGAACAATCAGATAATTTTCCTGGCAAACCACCAATACTCATTACAGTTTTACGCTGTACCATTTCACGAGCTTTTTGAGCTGCGTGTCTTGCTTGTGCTGCAAGTATTACTTTTTGAACAATAGTCTTAGCATCGTCTGGATGCTCTTCTAAATAATCAGAAAGCATTTCTGAAACCGCTTGACTCACCGAAGCAGAAACTTCTCTATTACCTAATTTTGTTTTTGTTTGACCTTCAAACTGAGGCTCTTGAACTTTTACAGATACAATAGCTGTTAATCCCTCACGGAAATCATCACCTGCAATATCAAATTTCAATTTATCAAGTAAACCAGATTCATCGGCATACTTCTTTAGTGTATGTGTTAACCCACGACGGAAACCAGATAAATGCGTTCCGCCTTCATGTGTATTAATATTATTCACATAAGAGTGCAAGTTCTCAGCGTAAGATGTATTATAAATCATGGCAACCTCAACCGGCACACCATTCTTTTCTCCTTCAAAAGAAATTACATCTTTCATTAAAGGTTCACGAGTTGCATCTAAATATTGAATAAACTCAGATAAACCATTTTCTGAGTGAAACGTTTCACCTTCAAATTCACCATCTTCTTTTTTAGTTCTTTTATCAATTAAATGAACTGTAATTCCTTTATTCAAATACGCTAACTCGCGTAAACGACTAGCTAAAGTATCGTAACTATACTCAAGTGTTTGAGTAAAAATTGTTGGATCTGGTTTAAAAGTAACCGTAGTTCCTCTTTTTTCTGTCGAACCGGTTTTTTTAACAGGATACAATGCTTTACCACGCTCATATTCTTGTTCCCAAACTTCGCCTTCTCTATAAACCGTTGCTTTTAAACTTTCAGACAATGCGTTTACACAACTTACACCAACACCGTGCAATCCACCAGAAACCTTATAGGAATCTTTATCGAACTTACCACCTGCTCCAATTTTAGTCATTACAACTTCAAGTGCAGAAACACCTTCCTTTTTGTGTAAACCTACAGGTATACCACGACCATCATCTTCGGTAGTAATCGAATTATCTTCATTAATAATAACTGTAATATTATTACAATGTCCTGCTAAGGCCTCATCAATAGAGTTATCTACAACTTCGTATACTAAATGGTGTAATCCACGTGTTCCTACATCACCAATGTACATGGATGGACGCATGCGCACGTGCTCCATACCTTCTAAAGCCTGAATACTATCAGCCGAATAATTATGCTTATTAAATTCTTCTTTAGCTTCGCTCATATTTTATATTTTTTCTTAATTAAAAGTTTAATTCTTTTTCACAAAAAAGGACGCTAAATAGCATCCTTCTGAATACAAACAAATATACGAATTATTGAACCGTTTAAAAACCTTTTTATCGACTCATTGAGATAATTATCAACATTTGTTAATTACTCAAAAACGGCTTAAAACGACTAAAAAGCACTTTAAAACTAATTTTAGGGTTTTAAATTTCATTTTAAAATCATAAAAAGAAGAAAAGGCCTTAAAACTTGTTTTTACAACTCCAATTTTAGCTGTTTTTCTAATAAAAAACCAAATTATCGATCATTAAACAGATAAATCTCTTAGAAACAATTAAAAATAATCAAGCAATACCAGTAATTAGGTTATGAAACTTACTAATTAATTTAGCATTATTAATAATTTGACAATATAGCTTAGGATATCCCCAAAAATAGTGCTTAGTTTATTTATTCTATATATATTTGAACTCAGTAAAACAGCAATGATAAATAATAACAATAATAATAATAATTTCAATAATCCTAATTTATAGGGTTCGGAAGGTTATTGTTTAAATATATATAAGCCTTCCAAATATGGAAGGCTTTTTTTATAGATACCATTTAAAGTGTATCTCAACTTAAATTTAAAAGACATGAGTAAAATTATGACAGTCGACGTATTGTCGAGCATTAAAGGAGCACAACCTAGTGAGGCTGTGAACAAATTATTTGAAGTTATTAAAAACGCCAATACAAATAATGATTCTTTTAATAATCATAATAATGCGGTGTCTTTAAATGATTTGAGAGATGATGTAGTGATTGACAGTTCTGCAATTGAAAAGCAAATCATCATTGAAAATTTTCCGAAAGAAAAAAACGGCTATTTAGTAGTTTCTAAAGTTATAGAAGAATAATTATGAGTTCTCAGATACATAGTATTCATCAGCAATTGATGAACAAGGAAATAACTTGTACCGCTCTGGTTCAAGAAAAATTAGACCTTTTAAAGCAAAACACAAATAATTCTGTAAACTCTTTACTCGATACTTTAGCCCTAGATTTGGCCGCTAAAGTAGATGCTAAAATTGCAAACGGAGAAACTATAGGTTTATTGGAAGGTATTCCTTTCGGTATTAAAGATGTGTATATGGTTCAAGGCACCTACACAACGGCAAGTTCAGATTTACTTAAAAATTACAAATCGGCTTATACAGCAACTGCCATTCAAAAATTATTGGATGCTGGCGCTATACCGTTAGTTAAAGAAAACTGCGATAGTTTTGGCCATGGTTCATCAAGTGAAAACACCATTTTTGGCGCTGTAAAAAATGCTATAAACCCAGAATTAGTTGGCGGTGGTTCAAGTGGTGGTTCTGCTGTAAATGTTGCTAAAGATTATACGGTATTCTCTATTGGTGGTGATACTGGTGGTTCTGTGCGTCAGCCTGCAGGATACAATAATGTTTATGGTTTAAAACCCTCTTACGGTCGTATTTCGCGTTACGGATTAATGGCTTACGCATCGTCTACAGATTGTGTTGGGCCCATTGCAAAATCCATTGAAGATATTCGTATTGTACTGAATGTAATGAGTGGAAAAGATACGAAAGATCAAACCACTTACGCTTCCGCGGAAATAGACAAGGATAGCATTTTAACTTCAGACAGCATCAAAACAGTTGGTTATTTTAAAAACTTTATTGAAAGTGATGCGATTGATGCTAAAATAAAATCGGATTTCTTGTCAGCAGTCGAAAAAATAAAAGCAAAAGGCATAGAAGTTAAAGCTTTAGATTTCTTTGAATCTGAAACTTTAGTATCAACATACTATACATTGGCTATGGCCAAAACAGCTTCAAACTTGTCTCGATTAGATGGTACCAATTACGGCAATCGTATTGAAGGCAGTAACTTAATAGACTCCTACGCGGTTACACGTTCCGAAAATTTTTCAGAAGAAACAAAACGCAGAATTGTTGGTGGAAACCAAGTATTGTCTCAAGGGTTTTCAGATGAAATCTATTTAAAAGGTTTAGCCTTAAGAGATTCTATTTCTGAAAATTTCGAAAAAGATTTTAATGAAGTAGATATTATCATATCACCAGTTACGCCAAGCACACCGCCTAAAATTGGCGAAAGTTTAAAAGACCCGCACGCTATGTATTTAAGCGATGCGTATACTGTTGGTTTTAGTTTAGGGCAATTACCAACACTAACGGTACCTCAAGGCACAGCAACAGGTTTACAAATTACTGCTGCAAAAAATAATGACGAACTCGTTTTGAAGTTTGCTAACTTCTTAAAAGACACGATATAATGGATTTAGATCAATTAAACGACTTACTTAAAAAGCACGAATTAGAGTTAGTAATCGGAATTGAAACTCACGTTCGATTAAATACTAAATCGAAATTATTCTGTTCTTGTGCAAATCAAGAAATAGAACAACCAAATCAAAACATTTGTTCGGTTTGTACGGGACAAATGGGTGTTTTACCGTCTATAAATAAAGAAGCTATCACAAAGGCTATTTACTTTGGAAAAGCAGTAAAATCAACGTTCGAAAACGAGGTTATTTCTTGGGACAGGAAACATTACGAATATCCAGATAACCCAAAAAATATTCAAATTACGCAGTTTCACAACCCTGTAATTCCAGACGGACAAGTATCTTGTTTCCGTAATGATGGCTCGCAGTTTACTGTAAATTTAACGCAAGTTCATATTGAGGAAGATGCCGCAAAATTGATGCACGAAAAGAAAGTATCGTTAGTCGATTTTAACAAAGCAGGTGTGCCTTTAATTGAAATTGTTACCGAACCTTGTATTCGTCATATCGAAGATGTTTCAACCTATGCGCAGTACATTCAACGTATTGTTCAGAATTTAGGAATTTCTGAGGCTAACCTTGAAAAAGGAGAATTCAAATCGGATGTTTCGGTGTCTTTACGCAAAAGAAGAAGTTATGAATTAAATCCGCGTACCGAAATAAAAAACTTGAACTCGTTTAAGTTTATGGTAGACGCCTTAAAAGAAGAAGTTGAAAAACAACTCAACTACTTTTTAGAGCACAAGGAATTTAGACCAGACCAAACTACCGTGTTATGGGATGCTGAATTAAAGCAAACTAAAACGATGCGTAAAAAGGAATTTGAAGCAGATTACCGTTTTATTTCTGAGCCAGATTTGCCTTTTGTTAGCATTAAAGATGTTGTAGAATCTATTGATGTCGATTTAAGCACACTACCTTTTGCTGTAGAATCTATTTTAATAAAAGGTGGCGTTTTACCTCAAGATGCTAAGTTCTTTACAGCAGATTCATTACGCTCTGAAACATTTGTTGCAATTAACAATGTTATAAAAGACCCTTCATTTGTTGCAAAAACATTAGTAAATAATATTGGTGCAGATGAGTATGGTGATATTCATAGAATTGAACATTTAATTGAAATTTTTCAACTTTTTAAAGATGAAAAAATCACGTCTGTTTTAGTTCAAAACGCTATTACAGCATATTTAAAAGATAGAGACTTTAATTATAACCAGTATTTTGACGATAATACGATTTCAGAATCTCAGATAAAAGATGCGATTGCAAAAGTTATTGCAGAAAATGAGGCCGTTGCAAACGACATTATAGCAGGAAACCAAGGAAAAGCAGGGATTCTAGTTGGGAAAGTTATTGGAATTATTGGTAAAGGCGCTTCAGGAAAAGTAATTCGTAAAGGGATTTTGGATGCTCTTGCTGGGAAAATTGACGGAGGACAAAAGACCGAAGACGGAAAACCAAAGGCTAGCAACCAACAGCCAACAGCCAATAAAGTTAAAGAGGAGGAAGTCCTTCCGGAAATTCCAATCGTTATAAAAGACGAGTATAGAACACATGTTATTTCTGAAATTTCAGATGAAAGCATTTCTGAAAACTTAACACTTTCTGGATGGGTTTCTAGTGTACGTGATCATGGTGAGTTAATCTTTATTGATTTACGTGATTCTAGCACACAAGTGTTCCAAGTCCGTTTAAGTAGAGAATCGTTTGCAAATTTAGATGAGTTAGTGAAATTAAAACCTGAATCGGTGATTACGGTTTCAGGAACCATCGTGCAACGTAAAGAAGATGATTATAACGCTGCTTTAAGAACCGGTAAAATTGAATTAGAAGCCAAAGACTTAGAAATCCTAAACCTTTCTAAAACCTTGCCTTTTGAAATAAAAAGAGCGACTAAAACAAATGAAGCGGTACGTTTTCAATATAAATATTTAGATCACAGAAATGACGATGTTCGTAGAGCCATTGTAAATCGTCACAAAGTCATTAAAATGATGCGTGATATTTTAGACGATCAAGATTTTTTAGAAATTGAAACACCTATTTTAAGTGCAGGAACCGATGAGGGTGCGCGTGAATTTATAGTGCCAACACGTAAACAAGCAGGGGCGTTCTATACATTGCCACAAGCACCACAGCAATTCAAACAAATGTTGATGGTTTCTGGTTATGAGAAATATTTCCAAATAGCACGTTGTTTTAGAGATGAAGATTCTCGTGGAGACAGACAACCAGAATTTACACAGTTGGATATTGAAATGGCGTACGCTAGTATGCAACAAATAATCGATTTAAACACGAACATGTTTAATGGCATTGTTGAAAAAATATATGGCAAGAAATGGATTTTACGTCCGTTTGAAGTTATTACTTATAAAGAAGCCATGGACAGTTATGGCTGTGATCGTCCAGATTTACGTTTCGGTTTAAAACTTCAAGACATTACAGAGATTGTAAAAGACACAACCTTCCAAGTATTTAGTAAACCTATTGAAGAAGGCGGCATTGTAAAATGTATTAAAGTTTCTGCTGAAGAACAAGGCAACAAACGTATATCGAAAGGACAAATTGAAAAACTAACGGCTTTAGCCCAAAGTCATGGTCTTGGCGGATTAGCCTATATCATCGTTAATGAAAATGATTTACAATCGCCAATTATTAAGTTTTTAGGTGAAGATATAGCTGCAAGCATTATTGAAACTACAAATGCTCAAGTTGGAGATATTGTATTCTTTTCTGCTGCCGATTATGACACAGCAAATAAAGCTTTAGATGCGGTTCGTCAAGAATTAGGAAGCATGCTGCGATTAATCAACCCTAAGGAATTAAGACCTGCTTGGGTAGTTGATTTCCCTATGTTTGAAAAAACAGATGAAGGCCGTTGGACGTTTACACACAACCCATTCTCTATGCCAGCTATTTATGACATTGAAAAACACATGAATGGCAAGGAAGATGAAATTGGAGGTATTATTGCGCAGCAATACGATTTAATCTTGAATGGTTACGAAATTGGAGGCGGATCTGTTCGTGCTCATAAACCTGAGATATTAGAAGCTACTTATAAAAACATGGGCTACAACAAAGAAGAGATGATGAAGAGTGTTGGAACTATGTATAAAGCATTCCATTACGGTGCACCACCGCACGGCGGTATTGCCTGGGGTGTGGATAGATTAATGATGATTTTAGAGAAAAAAGCATCAATTAGAGAAGTTATGGCATTCCCAAAAACTGGAACTAGTGAAGATTTACTTTTTGGTGCGCCTTCGCAATTATCTGATAAAAAGGTGGAAGAAATGAATGTGAGAATTCTAAAAAAATAAGTTGTAATTTTATTGTTATGAAATTCACTTACCTTTTATTACTTATAGGTTTTAGCTCGTTTGCGCAAACATGGCAAGAAGCGCCAAACATTGTAACTAATACTGACGGTACACGTTTTGACGATGTGTATTTTTTAAACGACAATTTAGGTTGGGCAGCAAATGGACACCATGGCGCTATACTTAAAACAACCGATGGTGGTCTAAATTGGACCGAACAATTAAACCATTCTGAGTTACCAGGTAATAACTATTATTTTAGAAATGTTGAATTTTTAAACGAAAACATTGGTTTTATTGGCACATTAAATGGTGCTTTTTATAAAACTACCGATGGTGGCGATACTTGGTCAGAAGTTACTATAAGTCCAAACCCGAATGCCATTTGTGGGATTAATGCTATTGGCAGTTCTACAATTTACGGTTGTGGCGCTTATTTTCAACCGGCGCATCTTATAAAATCGACGGATAGTGGCGTAACGTGGACACATACCGATATGTCTGCCTATGCAAACGCCTTAGTCGAAGTTAAATTTTTAGATGAGTTAAACGGATTTGCTGCTGGTAGAAATGATACCGGCGCAGTTGTATTAAAAACAACTGATGGTGGTATAACTTGGTCTACCATTTATAATGCTACTACTCCAGGAGAATATGTTTGGAAACTTCAAATACTAGATGGTAATCCAAACGTGATGTTTGGCGCTATTTACGCCTCAGCTCCTAACCCAGGGAAATTAATAAAATCTTTAGATGGTGGCGCGACTTGGACAGCTTATGATGCTCCAGAAAGTGGTATCGAAGCGGTAGGGTTTGTTTCTGAAACCAAAGGCTGGATGGGTGGCCATACCACAGGCTTTTATGAAACTAACGATGGTGGCGCAACTTGGAGTAACTTAAGTATTGGTGGCAACTTAAATCGTATTTTTATAATGAATAACTCGCTTGCTTATGCAGCTGGAGCTACTATTTACAAATACACATCACAAACTTTAAACACAGGTAATTCTGAAATTTACAGAAAAGATTTAGACATAGCATTCTCTAAAAACCCTGTTGATAAATTATTAGAGTTTACCATAAATTATAATGTTAGCGACAATATTTTAATTGAATTATATAGCATTAATGGTAAATTCATAAAACAACTCACTAGAGACTCTGTACAAAGTAAAGGCAATAAAACATACGCCTTTTTGGTTGACGACTTAGCTGCTGGAAACTACATTTTAGATTTTCATAGCAACACCGGGCGAACTACTAAGAAATTTGTTAAGCTGTAGACACATAATTGTTCTAGATTTATAGTCACAAACACTAAAAAAGAGCCTAGTAGAAAACTACTAGGCTCTTTTGTTTTCTGTAAGAAAAATTAATTATATTTACGGGATAACAATAAAAAAACACTTACTATATCCTGACTTATTTACTGGATATCAGTAACAAAAGTTATGATATAACAAGTTGTGCATAATTTGAGAAATGAAACTAATTGAACACAGAAGAATAATAAATAAGAATCCTAAAGCATACGAAACGGATTTAGAATCTGACCGATTAGTAAAATCAATTATTAATCATATTAGGAATGATTTTTCAAATGTTAGATTTGACCAACAGAAAAGAGGAATTTTAAGAGAAATAGTAATTCTACTTTTTGAAGCTCAAGAACACAGACCTTTTTTCACGTAGAAGGAACTGAATTACCTCTTTGCTGGAATAGACCTTCAGATTGGAATATTGATTATATAAAATATGAATGGGGACATTTACTATCTCAAAATCAAATGCCTGAAAAAAGTAGTTCAATAGAAAATATTGGACTTTACTCTGCAAGATGTAATCAGCATATTCAAAGTAGTATGAACATCCAAGAACTTATGGTTTACGGAAGACTTTTAGCTCAAAGAATATCCAATGTTTTGACTAACAGAAGAATATTATTTGATTCAGAGAAGTGGAAGAACTTAATAAGCAATCTTTATGAATAATTAATATGGCTAATAAATGGGGAATTCCAATTGAAGTGGAAAATTTAGTATTATCAAGAGATAAAGCCTGTGTTTATTGTGGAGTTACTTTTACTAAAAATGATAATTCAAGAAAAACAAAGCAATCTTGGGAACATATAGTAAATGATATAAGAATTAATGGAGCTGATAATATTGCACTTTGTTGTATGTCTTGTAATGCAAGTAAAGGAGCTAAATTATTAGAAATTTGGCTTGAAAGTAAATATTGTAAAAATAAAGGAATTACAAAAGAAACTGTTGCTTCAATAGTAAAAGAAGCGATTGAAAATACACCTAAACTAAAATAAAAAACCTTAAAACCTAGCTATTCTCTTCTGTTGTTTCAGACATGTAATACAATCGTTTCAAACTTTTTTTAAGTAACCTAAATCTAAAAACACCTATTATAAAAAAGATGGCGCTGAATGTTAACGATACAAAGGCTAGATATCTAAAATTTGGAAATTCTTTAAGCTGGAAAAAAGCAAAACTACCTAAAAGCAGATATAACGAAGACCTTATGTAAGACAACAAGGTACGCTCGTTTGCTAATCGGGTACGCTCTATGGCTAAATAATCTCTTAAAATTACTTTCTGGTCTGGTTTAAAATCGCGTCCAAAACGTAGAAGTTTCATGTTCTTTAAATTTATTATAAAAATACATTTTTTAAAACAATGTGCGTTTTTATAGGGTATGATTTTGAAAATGCACGCCGTTAATTGTAAACTTTAACATTAGCAACCGACTTTTATAAAAACATTAAGACCATTTTGGTTTAATTTTAAAGCATTATAAAAACACTTAAAACTTCATCATGAAAAAAAACACTTTATTATCGACTATTGTATTTGCGTTTATTATGTTAATTTCAATAAACAGTAACGCCCAAAAATTTGCAAAATTAGACAAAAGCCCATTAGATGTTTCTGTTTATAGAACCGACAGAAATGCGCCTGCATTTGTAAAAGTGGTTTATAGCAGACCATTTTTAAAAGGGCGTGAATTAAGTAAATTGGCTCCTAATGGCGAGGTTTGGAGAACTGGTGCTAATGAAGCGGCTGATATTACTATTTACAACCCAATGAAAATTGGTGGTAAAAGTATTGCCGCAGGTACATACTCTTTATTTACTATTCCGGGAGAAAAAGAATGGACTATTATTTTAAATAAAGATGTAAATGTTTGGGGTGCGTATTCTTACAAAGCCGCTAATGATGTGCTTAGAGTAAAAGCGCCTGTTACAACTGGAGATACAGCCTTAGAAAATTTTTCTATTGCATTTAAGAAAACAGATGCTGGTGCAGATATGTACTTAGCGTGGGGAACTACAAGAGTAGCTGTTCCGTTTACCAACTAGAAATAAATTCCATAAAAAAAGTTCCGATAGCTTATTTGTTATCGGAACTTTTTTTTTACCTAAACGTTAAAGGATTAAGGAATATTTAAATATTTATGGGTTTGCAGGGATACTTTCCATTTTGGATTTTTCATAACGTAATCTACAATTTCTGGAACTACTTTATCGCGCTTACTCCACTCGGGTTGTAAATACAAGATACAGTCTTTATTTACCTTAGCGGCTTGTTCTTCTGCAAAACGAAAATCGTCTTTATTATAAATAATCATTTTAAGCTCGTGTGCCGCTTTATAAACTTCTGGAGTTGGTAGCTTCATTTTTTTAGGCGATAAACAAATCCAATCCCAAATACCAGTTAATTTATAAGCGCCAGAAGTTTCTATATGCACTTGCATGCCTTCTGCTTTTAATTGCGTTGTAAGTGCCGCCATATCCCAAGTTAAAGGCTCACCTCCTGTAACTACAATAGTATCGCTATACTTTTTAGCGTTCTCAACAATTTTAGACGTTTCTGTTGGTGGGTGTAAATTGGCATTCCAGCTTTCTTTTACATCGCACCAATGGCAACCCACATCGCAACCACCAATACGCACAAAATAGGCCGCGGTTCCTTTATGAAACCCTTCGCCTTGAATGGTGTAAAACTCCTCCATTAACGGAAGCATTTCGCCTTTTTCTACTAACTGTTGTATTTCCTTTTTCATAAGCGTGCAAAGATACATAAATCCAATTCTTTACATTCAGTATTTTTAATTTCTATTCTAATTTCTTAAATTGCGACAATCTCTCAAAGCATGAAAAAACTCTCGTTTATTTTATTATTAGTATTTACCAGTCATTATTATTCTTTTTCTCAAGTTGGCATAGGTACTACTAACCCTGATGCATCTGCCATATTACATATTGAATCGACCGATAAAGGGCTTTTAATTCCAAAACTAACTACCGCTCAGATTAATGCTATTGTAAATCCTGCAGCTGGTTTAATGTTGTTTAATACCACTACCAATACTTTTGAGTATAATTCTGGCACAACTGTTACACCGGTGTGGAGTAAGCTAAATCCAGACTCATCGGTTTATATGGGAAAATTTATAATTACGGGAACGGGGGCTCAAACAATAACGGGCTTACCATTTGAGCCTTCATCTATAAAATTTTCTACACATGCCAATGTAGAAACTTATAATTTAAACTCAGACAATGGCATTGGAAACAACACTAATACCTTTCAAAATGCTTTTGGAACCTCATTAGGATATGCAACAAACTATGGAGGTAGTATAGAACAACAAGCCATTTATATTGGAGGTAACGGATCTTCTATTAACGATATTTCCAGATACGCTTCAAGCACAAGAGCGATAGGCATAAGGTACTCAAACCAAAATGGAGATAGCTTAGGTTTAACTGCTGCCGAAGTGACTAATTTTAACGCCAACGGTTTTACAATAAACGTTACAGATCACACAGAAGATATTGTTGTAATTTTTGAAGCCCATAGATAGTTTTATTGAATTCTTCTAATTCAATTTAAAAGATTTAAGTCCTAGACTTTTTTTTATTTTATTTTCCTGTATTTTTATGAAAAATTATAATACATGGACAAGAAGGAAACTTTTTTCAATTACATTACTGAAGGCAATAAAACTAAGGGCGATTTTATTCCCGTTGGTGCAGCTATGTTAGATGGCGAAACCGTTACTGGGGCACATGTTAAAATCCCATTAAAAACCATGAATCGTCATGGTTTAATTGCAGGAGCTACGGGAACTGGAAAAACAAAATCGCTACAAGTTTTAGCAGAAAATTTAAGTGATAAAGGTATTCCTGTATTGCTAATGGATATTAAAGGTGACTTAAGTGGTTTGGCACAACCAAGCCCTGGGCATGCTAAAATAGATGAGCGCCATGAAAAAATAGGATTACCCTTTGAAGCCAAACCATTTCCTGTTGAAGTTTTAACACTTTCTGAACAAGATGGTGTGCGTTTAAGGGCAACAGTTAGTGAGTTTGGCCCTGTTTTACTTTCAAGAATTTTAGATCTTACCGAAACACAATCTGGTATTGTGGCTGTAATTTTTCAATATTGTGATGATAATAAATTACCACTACTCGACTTAAAAGATTTTAAAAAAATATTACAGTACGCTACTCAAGAAGGAAAAGCGGAATTTACAGAGTCTTACGGAAGAATATCAACAGCGTCAACAGGAGCTATTTTAAGAAAAATAGTTGAACTGGAACAGCAAGGAGCAGATTTGTTTTTTGGTGAAACCTCCTTTGAAGTAGATGATTTATTACGTGTAGATGAAGATGGTCGTGGGTATATCAATATATTAAGATTAACCGATATTCAAGATAGACCAAAACTATTCTCAACGTTTATGTTAAGTTTATTAGCTGAAATCTATTCAACATTTCCAGAACAAGGCGATAGTGACAGACCAGAACTTATAATGTTTATTGATGAAGCCCATTTAATTTTTAATGAAGCTTCAAAAGCCCTTTTAAATCAAATTGAAAGTATTGTAAAATTAATACGAAGTAAAGGTGTTGGTTTATATTTTGTAACTCAAAATCCAACCGATGTTCCAGAAGCCGTTTTAGGACAATTGGGCTTAAAAATACAGCATGCCTTAAGAGCGTTTACCGCAAAAGACAGAAAAGCTATAAAATTAACAGCTCAAAACTATCCAGATTCTGAATATTATGACACTACAGAGGTCTTAACATCTTTAGGGATTGGGGAAGCTTTAGTTTCTGCGCTAGATGAAAAAGGTCGCCCTACGCCGCTTGCTGCTACCATGATGCGCGCACCAATGAGCAGAATGGATGTTTTGTCCGATTCTGAATTAAGCAGCTTACTTTCAAAATCTAAACTGGTTAAAAAATATAACGAAACGGTTGATAGAGAAAGTGCTTACGAATTGCTAAATAAAAAAATCGAAAAAGCTGAAGCAGAAGAAGCTAAAGAAAAGGCTAAGAAAGAAAAAGAAGCCCTTAAAAAAGCAGAATCTAAAAAGAAAACAACTAGTACACGACGAAAAAGTACTAGAATGAATCCTATTGTTAAAGTACTTACAAGTGCTACTTTTATTAGAAGTGTTTTTGGGATTTTAACTAAAGTGATGAAAAAATAAATTAATAATTTCCATAATAAATATTACATTTTATGCGCCAATCATTCTTGGGTTTATTAGCCTTAACCCTACTATTATTAAACTGTAAAAAAGAACAAAACCCTTTTGAAATTAGTAAACAACATATTGGTTTACTAACAGACTCAACGCAGGTTAAAGATTTAAAAAACATTTATGTAAACGATTCTATCGTTAAATTTATTAGCGGTGATGAGTTTACAGGAAACATCAATAACATAGAAATTTTTGAGAAAGGTGGAAAAAAACTATTAACACTTACACCAAAACAGGTATTAGATTCTACAGCAACAATTGGTAGTATCCGTATTCTAGATGAACGCTATAAAACAGATAAAAACATTACAGCAATTAGCACATTTAAAGACATTCAAGCAAACTATAAGATTTCTAGAATTAGTAACTTAATTAATTCTATTGTAATAGCTGTTGATGATATTAATGCTAATTTCACTATTGATAAAAAGGAACTCCCTGCAAATCTTAGATTTGATATGGAATTAAACTTTGAACCCACTCATATTCCTGATAACGCGAAAATAAAGTACTTTTTTATAAATTGGAATAACTAATAATACACCAAATGAACCCTTTTTTATCAAAAATTTTAGTTGATATTGCTCGAAAAAGGGTAGAAAAAAAACATGCTAACATACCAGCTACAAATAAAGAAATTGTACCATTAGTTAGAAGGTATCAAGTAGAATTATCGCACGCTATAAAAGAATACATTTTTATTATAATTGGTGTATTTTCGGCAGGTTTTGGTTTGAAAGGATTTTTACTTCCAAACCATTTTATTGATGGTGGCGCTACGGGTATTTCGTTATTACTAGAGCATACAACCTCATTACAACTTGGTATTTTATTAGTTATAGTAAATGCACCATTTATCTATTTAGCTTCTAAAACTATTGGTAATAAATTTGCTCTTAAAAGCATTATCGCTATTACATTTTTAGCATTGGTTGTTCATTTTGTAGATTACCCAATCATAACAGAAGACAAGCTACTAATTGCTGTATTTGGAGGGTTCTTTTTAGGTTTGGGTATTGGGATGTCTATGAGAGGCGGAAGCGTTATTGATGGCACAGAAGTTTTAGCTATTTTTTTAGGAAGAAAACTATCACTTACAATAGGCGATGTTTTATTACTAATTAATATTATAATATTCTCTGTTGGTGCTTATGTTTTATCAATTGAAACAGCGCTATATGCTATTTTAACGTATTTATCAGCTGCCAAAACAGTCGATTTTGTTGTTGATGGGGTTGAAGAATACGTAGGTGTTACAATCATATCAAACAAACACGAAGAATTAAGAATAATGCTTACTCAAAAACTTAGAAGAGCCTGCACTATTTATGCCGGAAAAGGAGGTTATGGTACAAATGGGGAAAGCTATGAGAAAGATATTATTTATACCGTTGTAACTCGCTTAGAACTCGCAAAATTACAAACCGAAATTGATAAAATTGATAAAAATGCCTTTGTTATCATGGGTGTTGTAAAAGATTTAAAGGGTGGTATGATTAAGAAAAAACCACTACAAGATCAACACTAACAATTGACTTTAGAAATTCATTATGTCTAAAAAAAAATACACCATTCAAACTAATCCATTTGTTGTTCCTACAACCGATGGGAAAATAATAAAAGAACATTTTGGAAACACTAGCGATGGTAATTCAGAAATAAGTATTGCCCACATGAAAGCACCAGCTGGTTGGAGTGAGCCTTTTCAAACACCAGAATTTGACGAGTTTACATTTATTATTTCTGGCAAAAAACAATTCATTATAGAAGGAGAACAAATTGTTTTAGAGGCTGGACAGTCTATTAAAATTGAGAGAAACACAAGAGTACAATACTCCAATCCGTTTACCGAAGTTTGCGAATATATTGCCATTTGCACACCGGCTTTCTCCATGGATTTGGTAAATAGAGAGGACGCATGAAAAAACTAATAAACAAAGCAGTTCCAAAAACAATTGGAGCCTTATTAAACGCTTCCAGCTTAGTATCATCAAAGTACGCAGCGGCCAAAGCTTTGTCTTTATTTGCAACACCTAGAAAAGGCGACATTAATGAAAAACAAGCTACTTTTTTAACTTCTGCTAAAAAAGAACAGCTTAATTATAATGGGTTTTCAATTAGAACTTATCAATGGATTGGTGATAATAAGACTATTTTATTATCACACGGTTGGGAAAGTAATACAGCAAGATGGAAAAATTTAATAGAATTATTACAGGCTCAAAACTACAATATCATAGCATTAGACGCTCCTGCTCACGGAGAATCTGAAAGCAAAGAGTTTAACGCCATCTTATATTCTGAATTCATAAATGTTGTTTGTAAACAGTTTAAGCCTCAAATAATAATTGGACATTCTGTTGGAGGCATGGCATCTGTGTTTTATTTAAATAAATATCAGCTTGATTCTTTAAACAAATTAGTTTTACTTGGAGCACCATCAGAGTTTGAATCTATTTTAAAGAACTATACAGATATGTTGAGCTATAACTCTAAAGTTATAAAGTCTTTAGATAAATTGATTGAAGATAGTTTTGGTTCGCCACCAAGTGCGTTTTCAACTGCTAAATACAGCAAATCTTTAGATGTTCAAGCATTGTTGATTCATGATAAAAAAGACAGAATCATCCCTTATGGTGATGCCGAATTGATTCATAAAAACTTAAAGAACAGCAAACTTATTACGACTTCCGGTTACGGGCATTCATTAAATAACGACGTCGTTTATAAACATATATTAGACTTTTTAAACGCGTAAGTTTATTGTATTTTTGAACCATGGCAGAAGTTACATTAAAACGTATCAATAAATTTTTAAGTGAAGTTGGATATTGCTCTCGGAGAGAAGCAGACAAACTTATAGACGCTGGTCGCGTGACTATAAACGGGGTTGTACCAGAAATGGGGACTAAAATTGCTCCAGATGATGTTGTTGCTGTGGATGGTGAAGAAATAAAAAACACCAAAACATCTTTTGTTTATCTAGCATTTAATAAACCTGTTGGTATTGTTTGTACAACGGATACATCGGTTGAAAAAGATAATATTATTGATTTTTTAAATTATCCTAAACGTATTTTTCCCATTGGAAGATTAGACAAACCTAGTGAAGGGTTAATTCTTTTAACTGATGATGGTGATATTGTAAATAAGATTCTTCGTGCTAGTAACAACCACGAGAAAGAATATATTGTAACGGTTGACAAACCTATTTCGCAAACTTTTATTGAACGTATGTCTGGTGGTATTCCGCTTGAAGAATTAAAAAAGACAACCAAAAAATGTAAAGTAGAAAGACTAGGAACCTATAAATTTAAAATTATTTTAACACAAGGATTAAATAGACAAATACGACGCATGTGTGACTATTTAAACTACGAGGTACAAACCTTAAAACGGGTTAGAATAATGAATATTAAGTTAGATACACCCATTGGCGAATATCGCGAATTAACTAAGGAAGAGTTTACCAATTTAAATACGCTTTTAGAAGATTCTACTAAAACTTATCTTAAAAACAAAAAGTAAAATAATTAGCTCTTATTTTTTTGTCTTTTCCTTGTTAAATGAAAAGGTAAGTAAATTAATAAAAACAAAGGTATAACTACTATTTGCACTACGATTATATACCAAGGCCAATCCCCAAAATAATCTAATACAGTTGCAGATTCTGGTTTTTGATTTAGATAAAAGTAATTAGCATCAAGAAGCATATTTATAACTACCATTATAACAACGTAAATCTGTAATGCCAAAAAAGATTTAAACACACTCTTTAGTTTAGGTCTCATATTCAAGACAAAAGTGGCGTAAAAAATGACCATTAAAAGTCCTAAATGAACCACCCAATATCTGAAATAATCAAAACTAGGAAACCCTAATGCTATATCTGGAGTTAAAACAGCCTGTAATGTTCCGCCAATAACCAAAAACACGAGCACCTCGTACATCCAAAATTTTCTGTAATACGTAAAAACTGGAATTATTAAACCTAACAAACTACAAAGGTATAAAGGCAAGTCTGTTGAAATATTATAGTTCCCTAAACTCATTTTATGAGTATGAAATACAATAAC
This sequence comes from Algibacter sp. R77976, assembly GCF_044594645.1. Classification (GTDB taxonomy): domain Bacteria; phylum Bacteroidota; class Bacteroidia; order Flavobacteriales; family Flavobacteriaceae; genus Algibacter_B. Next base: position 1,662,683 of record NZ_CP138989.1, on the reverse strand, counting down.
AACCAAACTAATAAAACAAGCAATCACATGGAGTGCGGTTTTTTTCTGAGTCTCACTCAATCTACGCATTGCATGTTTTATAAAAAGAACACTAAATAAAGCTGCAATTACAATTGGAAAGATATGTTGAAAGCTACCAATAGTAACTCTTTCAAACAAAAAAATTGCATTATAAATTATAAAACTCATAATGCAATTTAGTTAAATATTGTTTATTCTATTTATTGTGTCTTTCTCTAGCCAACAATGTATTTTTAAGCAACATTGCAATCGTCATTGGACCTACACCACCAGGAACAGGCGTGATATAACTTGCTTTTTGGCTCACACTCTCAAAATGAACATCGCCTGCAAGTCTATACCCATTCTTTTTAGTTGCATCAGGAACACGAGTGATTCCTACATCGATAATTACAACATCTTCCTTAACCATATCTCCTGTTAAAAATTCTGAAATACCAATAGCTGCAACAATAATATCTGCCTCTTTTGTGATGTCTTCTAAATTCTTTGAACGACTATGAACTACAGTTACGGTAGCATCACCTGCTTTTCGTTTCTGACTCATTAAAATACTCATTGGACGCCCAACAATATGGCTTCTTCCGAGAACAACTACATTTTTTCCAGAGGTTTCAATTTGATAACGCTCTAGCAATTCCATAATACCATACGGTGTTGCTGGTAAAAAAGTAGGCAAATCTAAAGCCATTCTACCAACATTTACTGGATGAAACCCATCTACATCTTTATCTGGATCTATAGCCATTAATATCTTTTGCTCATCTATTTGATCTGGTAACGGCAATTGCACTATAAAACCATCAATATCATCATTGGTATTCAAGTTATGAATCTTTTCTAATAATTCTTCTTCTGAAGTATAATCTGGTAAATCTATAAGTGTAGAGTTAAAACCAATGCGTTGGCATGCTTTTACTTTAGCGTTTACATAAGTCATACTAGCACCATCTGAGCCTACAAGAATAGCTGCAAGATGTGGTACTTTTTCTCCTTTAGAAACCATTGACTTTACATGTTCAGCGATTTCATCTTTAATATCGTTACTTACTTTTTTACCGTCTAAAATTATCATACTTAAATAGGTGTTAGCTATTGGCTATTCGCCGTTAACAACAAAATTTTATTTTTAATCTGAATTAAATTAACGCATATTCTTCATCATCTGCATCATCTTTTTGCCGCCACCGCCTTGCATCATCTTCATCATTTTGCTCATTTGGTTGAATTGCTTTAAAAGCTGATTTACTTCTTGAACCGATGTTCCAGACCCTTTTGCAACTCGTTTCTTTCTACTCGCATTTAAGACTGATGGATTCGTTCTTTCTTTAGGTGTCATAGAATGAATGATTGCCTCGATACCTTTAAACGCATCATCATCAATATCTACATCTTTCATCATTTTACCAGCTCCAGGAATCATGCCCATAAGGTCTTTCATATTTCCCATTTTCTTGATTTGCTGAATCTGTTTTAAGAAATCATCAAACCCAAACTGGTTTTTGGCTATTTTCTTTTGAAGCTTTCTTGCTTCTTCTTCGTCAAATTGTTCTTGTGCTCTTTCAACTAAAGAGACAACATCTCCCATACCTAGGATACGATCTGCCATACGAGATGGATAGAACACATCGATAGCTTCCATTTTTTCGCCTGTACCAATAAACTTAATTGGTTTATTTACTACAGACTTAATAGAAATGGCTGCACCACCACGCGTATCACCATCTAATTTGGTAAGGATAACACCATCAAAATTTAAGACATCGTTAAAGGCTTTTGCTGTGTTTACAGCATCTTGCCCTGTCATAGAATCTACAACGAATAATGTTTCTTGAGGCTGAATGGCTTTGTGGATATTTGATATCTCGGTCATCATCGCTTCATCGACAGCTAAACGACCTGCAGTATCTATTATCACTACATTATGCCCGTTTGCTTTTGCATGCGCAATAGCCGCTTGAGAAATAGCAACAGGATCATTATTTCCTTTATCACTAAAAACCTCAACCCCTATTTGATCTCCTACAACATGTAATTGATCTATTGCAGCAGGACGATATACATCACAGGCTACTAATAATGGTTTTTTAGTTTTTTTATTTTTTAGATAATTAGCAAGCTTCCCAGAAAAAGTGGTTTTACCAGAACCTTGTAAACCAGACATTAAAATGATACTTGGTGTTCCTGATAGATTAATCCCTTCGGCATCGCCACCCATAAGCTGGGTTAACTCGTCTTTTACAATTTTCACCATTAATTGCCCTGGTTGTAACGTTGTTAATACGTCTTGACCTAGTGCTTTTTCTTTAACAGTTTGAGTAAATTGTTTTGCTATTTTAAAGTTAACATCGGCATCTAGTAATGCGCGTCTTACTTCTTTTAAAGTTTCTGCTACATTTACTTCTGTGATGCTTCCGTGGCCTTTAAGTACGTGTAAGGCTTTATCTAATTTATCGCTTAAATTATTAAACATAGTTTTTAAGTCTTCTGTAAGCAGTCTATTATTACAACAGTCTGCTTTATAATTAAAATTTAAGTTGCAAAAATAACTAAATATTTTGTTTTTATAGGCTTGAATTAGGCTTTTACTTATAGAAGTTATTGACTTTTAGTTTAGTTATTAATTGGCGGATAAACCCGCGTTAGGGATTGAAGTGGATAGCCCACAGCCCGACTTTGGAGGTGCGAGGACTTGTAACGGAAAGCCCGACCCTTGTGGTAACGCCAAAATTATTACAAAAACAAGAAAAGCCCCCGTACTTTGACTGGATTAGTTTAACTAGCTATTATGATTGCGTATTTTGGACTTTTAAAAATAGTGTTTCACTAAAAAAAAGGCTGTCAATTGGGGTTGACAGCCTTTAAAAATGAAACTTTGTAAATTAACCTAACCAACCGAAAGTAAGTTTCTTTTTTAACCAAACATGTTTGTTTTAATTAGGTTTTACCATTTTTCAAATACTAGGATTCTGACTATTGCTCCGTTAGTATCGTACTCTTTTAATTGTATTCTGGTTTCTGAAATTTCTACAATTTTCCATCTAAAATTTAACGTGTCTATCAGAGCATCATCATCATATTTTAAGCCTAGAAACAGGCCGTCACTTCTGTAAGACAACCATGACCCGTAGACGTTTCTGCCATCGCCTTCGGCAAATGCTTTTCCGCTTTCGTTAAAACCAAATGCCCAATCTTTAAACTGCTCTGTTTTGTCTTCGCCTTCGTCTTGATACCATGTGACTCTCCAATCATTTTCAAGAAGAATGGCGTCTATTTCTTTTAAATCGCCATCTGTATCTGGACAATGTCTACTTAAAATCATTTTACTATTATCGTTTGAAAGCTTTATTAAATCTTCTTCTAAGAAATAGATACCCCATTCTAGTTTTAGGTCTGGCCTTCCGTCTAATGTCATTTTTAAAGTAAAATTTGAACCTTGTGTGCCTACATCGTATGTTCCTTCAACTAGCTCGCCTTTAACTCTTAATTTTACAATATCATTGTCATAGAATTTTAACGGTGTACCAATGTAAAGAGAATCCTTTCTTAAGCCTTGAATACTTAAAGTATCAACACGCCATAAACATTCTTGTAAAAAGTTTTTTATTCGCTCTTTGGTAATATCTATTACGGCATCGCAGTTTTTCTTCATAATGATTCTGTTCTCTGAAGTTTGGTAAAGTTTTATTTTTCCATATTCAACATCATAAACAATCCATTCTAAATTAAAATCTACAAGATTTTCAAATTCTAATTTTAAAAGTGCGCCCATATTAGTTACTCTTGTGCTCCAAGTACCGGTTAGCACATTACCACCTCTTGCGCGCATTACTACAACGCCATCTTCTTTAAAGTTTAAGGCATATTCTTTATACTCTGAAGTATTGTCTTGATTATATCTTTTAAATTCATAAACTACCCATGGGCAAATTTTTAAGTATTCATCTAAACGTTCCTTTGTGAAATCGTCGTCGCCGTAATCGTTATCGTCATCCTCATCACAAAGATCTTTAGCTTCTTTAATTGTTGTTGCTAATTCTTCGTTGTTATTAACAGAAACGGTAGTTCCATCTGCATACTCTAGAGTTATAGGGAAGTTAAGACTTGCTATGACTTCTGCATTTTTAACGCGCTTTAAGAAACGGTAAAGTTCTCTGTCACCTTCTATAGTTACGACATCAATAATTTGAAAATCTCTATTGAATACTGAAAATGAAATTGGGTATTGAAAATCGATACACTCAATATCGTCATCTTCTTCATTATCTCCTTTACATTCGGCTATTAAGGCCTCTAATGCTTCGCGGTTTTCTATAACGATTTCTTCGTGATCTGATAAAATAATTGTTATTGGGAATATGATTTCTAAGTCATCTTCATCATCTTCAAACTCTTTAAAGATAGTTTCAATAACTTTAAAGTCTTCTTCTGAATCGATGATAATTTCTAATCCGTTAACAACAACTGTAACAGGTAATTCTACTGATAAGCAACTGGCATTATCAATAATATTATCAGCAGATCCGTCCATGATAGATGTGGAGAACATTAAGCTGGTAAGTTCAGAATTGGCAGTTAGGGCTTCACTATCTTCCGGTGCAGTAATAGAAACTTCTTCTTCCTGACAAGACGTGAATAATAAAAGGGCAAAAAAAGGAATTAGTAAAAATGTTTTGATACTATTTTTCATGATAAGCGATTTTGGGTTAAACATAGCTTTTTGATTATAAAACAAGATAACTTTAAAAACTCCTACCCTGCTTTTGAAAAAAAATAAAAAAATTAAAAATTTCAAACTGTAAAAATCCTTATTTTAGAGGCACCAACTACCAATACTAATGGCAAAACAATTACATGAAAATATTTGTGAAGAACATTTATTTTCTTCCATCTTTAATAAACACGCGAAAGATTTACATAACTTTTTGTACTATAAGTTTGGTGATTTATTAAACCCAAAAGACAAAGTACAGGAAGCGTTTATTAAGTTATGGGAGAATTGCGCTAAGGTTTCGCCAGAAAAAGCAAAGAGTTTTGTATTTACTACTGCTAATAATTTAATGTTAAATGAAGCGGCACACCAAAAAGTGGTTTTAAAACACCAACAGACCAAACCTAAAACCTCAACCAACGAGAATCCTGAGTTTTTAATGCAGGAAGCTGAGTATAATGATAAATTACAAAATGCACTTTCTAACTTAACGGATGCGCAACGCGAAGCTTTTATGATGAATCGTGTTGAAGGGAAACGCTTTAAAGAAATTGCTGAAATTTTAGGTATTTCGACCAAGGCTGTTGAAAAACGTATTTATGGTGCTTTAACCAAGTTAAGGAAGGATATTAAGGAGTTATGAAGAAAAAGACGGAGGACGAAAGACAGAAGATTAAAAAGTAATATGGAATGTTTTTCTCGCAAAGTCGCGAAGTCGCAAAGTTACGATCTGTGAATCTCAATGAAAACTTCGTGTACCACTACGTAACATTTTAAGAATTTTAAATTATGATGAAATCATTCTTATTATTTATTTTGTTTTTTCAAGCTACTTCTATCTGCTTTTCTCAAAGTCTAATGGAAGTTGCCATTCTGGATAAGTCAAAAATAATCTATAAGAAACCTTTCAAGTTTAAATTAAAAAATAGTAAATGGGATTTAAAATACAAACTGGAATCCTTGAGAGAACAAAAAAGGGAATCTAAAAATTCAGAAATCTTGACTGACTCACTTATCTTAATAGAGTTATATCAAAATGCGAAAAGTCAAAACTTAGAAAATTGGTCAAATGAAGAAATCGATAATGTTTTTTTAATTGATAAAATAGAGTATTTAAGCGTCAAAAAAATAAAAGAAGTCTTAAACATTGTAGAAAAGTCAGATATTAAAAAGTTAAGAAAACAAGTACGAGAATATAATTATGATAAAAGAAAATGGAGAAGTTTCCCTTTATCAATGTCAAGACCCGTGTATACTAATGATAAGAAATATGCTTTAATTGCATTTAATTATGGTAACAATGGTGGAAAAATAATTGTTTATCACGAAGACAAGAAAGTATGGATTAATGTTGGTGTTTTAGAAGGATGGGCGTATTGAAGACGTTCTAACTGAGAATTAATAGTTGTTAGTTGTTAAAATCTATGCTTTTGGAATTTTGTTTTTGAAATTTAGATTTTTTTTTTAAAAGTAGGGTAGGAAAAAATAAAAGTTAACTGTTATATAGTTGTATAAAGATTATGGATAGAGAAGAACTCATATCGAAATGGTTAGATAACAATCTAAATAATCAAGAACTGCAAGCATTTAAAAATCTTGAAGACTATGATGATTTGATTAAGCTAAACACCAACTTACAAGCTTTTAAAGCTGATAATTACGACACTTCTAAACAATTAGAAAACGTATTATATACCATTAAAAGTAAAAATCAACAACCTACACATTGGTTTAAACCATTTATTCGTGTTGCTGCGATACTTGCTGTGTGTTTTAGCTTATACTATTTCGCTACTACTTTAGACACTAAAATTACTACTGAATTTGCACAAAAAACAACTATAGAATTACCAGATGCATCTCGTGTTTCCCTCAACACAAAGTCATATTTAGCATTCAATAAAAAAGATTGGAAACAAGAACGCGAAGTAGAACTTCATGGAGAAGCCTTTTTTAAAGTTGCTAAAGGATCATCATTTAAGGTAAAAACAACATCAGGAATCGTAACGGTTTATGGTACTCAATTTAATGTAAAACAACGAGATAATTATTTTGAGGTTATTTGCTACGAAGGACTAGTTGGGGTTACTTACAACGACCAAGAAACAAAATTAAAACCTGGAAACAGCTTTTTAATTATCGATGGGAAAGTAATTGCTAAAGAAAAAGAAAACCGCACCATGCCTTCGTGGTTAAATAACGCTAGTACATTTAGAAGTTTACCATACAAAACTGTTCTTGCCGAATTTGAAAGACAATACCATGTTGATATCACTTTAATTGGTATTGATTCTGAACAGTTATTTACGGGTAGTTTTGGTCACGATAATATAGATGTAGCCTTAAAATCTATTACTCTGCCTTTACATGCAACGTATAGCAAAACTAATAATACGATTACTTTAAAAGGTGAATAGAAACTTTATTCTTTCTATTATTTTATCTGTATTTTTTTTGAATGTTACCGCTGTAAAAGCACAAACCACTCAAAAAGAAAAGCAACCGCTTATTGTTGTTTTGAAAGACCTTTCAGAAACTTACAATATTAGCTTTTCTTTTGTTGATGATACGGTTAATGATAAACAAGTAACTGCTCCAAATAAAGATTTTTCATTAGAAGAAGTATTAGATTTCCTGAGGCAAGAAACACAATTAGATTTTGAATTGTTAGACAACAGGTTTGTTGTTATTAAAGTCAAAAAAAAGAAACGTAACGATTTCAGGATACAAAGTCTTAAAGAAGTATTTGTAACTAACTATTTAACTACAGGTATTACAAAACTAAATGATGGCTCTATAACCATAAAACCTAAAACTTTTGGCATTCTACCAGGGCTTATTGAACCTGATGTTTTACAAACTATACAGGCGCTTCCAGGAGTGCTTAGCACAGATGAAACTGTTTCAAATATTAACGTTCGCGGTGGTACGCACGACCAAAATCTACTACTATGGGATGGCATAAAAATGTATCAATCTGGGCATTTTTTCGGGTTAATTTCAGCATTTAACCCTCATACAACTAAACGCATTAATGTTTATAAAAATGGTACAAGTGCAAAATACGGAGATGGTATTTCCAGTATTATTGATATGCGCTTACCTGATGTTATTGATAATGAATTTGATGCTGGGTTAGGTTTTAATTTAATTAATGTTGATGGATATATTAAAGTGCCTTTATCAAGAAATACAGAGTTACAATTATCTACTCGCCGTTCTATAACAGACGTAATAAACACTTCAACTTACGATCAATATTTTAAACGTATATTTCAAGATTCAGATTTCGAAAAATCTAAAAGCAATAACAATTCTATTTCACAAAACGAAAGCTTCTATTTTTACGATATTGCCGCAAAATTTCTTTACGATATTTCGAAAAAAGATAAAGTTAGATTTCATTTTTTAAATGTGAATAATAGCTTGAATTATGATGAACAACTAACTAAAAACGACAGAGATGAAGCCTTTAACAGCAATCTATCTCAAGAAAATTTAGCCTTTGGAGTTACTTATACCAGAGATTGGAACGAAAAATTTTCAACATCCGCTCAAGCTTATGTTTCAAATTATAATTTAGATGCTACTAATTATGATGTTATTAACGACCAACGTTTAATTCAACAAAATGAAGTCTATGATATAACAGCCAAATTGGATATTAATTACGATATAAACACATTATTTAAAATTAATAGTGGTTACCAATTTACTGAAGTTGGTATTAGCAACCTAGAAGATGTTAATAATCCTAATTTTAGAAGCTTTGTTAAAGAAGTGATAAGAAGTCATGCGGTATATGGAGAAACTGGATTTTTATCTAACGATGCTAAAACCAAATTAACTTTAGGAGGCCGTTTAAATTATATTGAAAAATTTGATATGTTTTTTGCAGAACCTAGACTTAGCTTTTCTCAACGCTTTTCAAACTACTTTCGATTTGAGGTTTTAGGTGAATTTAAAAGCCAAACCACCTCTCAAATTATAGATTTACAAAACGATTTTCTGGGTATTGAAAAACGACGTTGGGTGCTTGCAAATAATAACAAAGAACTTCTCTTTAAAGAGAATCAAACCATCCACCCAATCCCTGTTCTAAAAAGCAAACAGTTTTCCGCAGGTTTACATTTTAATAAAAACAAATTATTGATAAGTGCAGAAACATATATAAAAAAAGTAGATGGTATTACCACTAGAAGTCAAGGCTTCCAAAACCAATTTCAATTTGTAAATAGCGTTGGTAGTTATGAAATTAAAGGGATTGATATGCTTTTAAACAAACAATTTAATGATGTAGTAAGCAGTTGGATTTCTTATTCTTACAGCAATAACAATTACACTTTTAGTGATTTAAATGAAGGCAAAAAAATTCCAAACAATGCAGATACAACACACGCTTTAACCTTTGCTGGCACCTACACTCACAACGACATTAAGTTTGCTGCAGGATTAAATTGGCATTCTGGAATTCCAAACACAAAACCGGCAATTGATGATAATACAGAAGACAATACGATAACTTATGCGCCGCCTAATAGTAGTAGGTTAGATGATTACTTAAGAATAGATTGTTCGGCAACTTATGCGTTTAATCTTTCTGATACTTCAACAGCTACTCTTGGAGCTTCAATTTGGAATCTTCTAAATAAGAATAACAATATAAATACCTATTACACTTTAGATGAAAACAAGAAAGTGAATGCGGTTGAAAACAGATCTCTTGGCATTACTCCAAATGTGAGTTTAAGAGTTCAGTTTTAAAAGAAATTTTATATTTGTAATATGCTAAACACAAAAAGAATACGTCTTTTTTTTAGTAGCTTTATGCTACTTCTCTCTCTCATAAGCTTTTCCGGATATACTGTAACGTCAATCCCATTACAAAAAACACAAACCGAGCTTGTTACTAGTATTAATTCTATTTGGGCTTCTGCTAAGGAAAATAACTATTTAAAAACGACACCTTTAAAAGTTAGCTTAAATCATTTTACCGTTTTTAACTTCAAATTCTTTTTAAACAACCAACTTCTCGATTTTAACACCTCATTAAAATCTCAAAAAAACTCAACTATAAAGTTTTTAAAACATCTATTCTTAAAACAAAACCTTATTGCTAAAACTACCACTTTTAAGTATAAAATAGCTTCATAAAGTAATTCCCTTTTTGCTAAGCATTTGCAAATTCCACTACATGTTTAATTTCTTAACATCAATACTATTGATGTTATACACATTACTTTATTATGAAGTCAACAAAAAGAGTATTAAGGCTTATAGCTTTAATGTTTATGATAGGTTTAGCAACCATATTACCCGTACCCATAACATTTTACAGAAAAGATAATATGCCAAAGTTTAAGATAGAACAGATTGATAAAAAGCAAGAAAACGAAGAAAAAGACGATCTTAAAGTGATTTCTTGATTTTCCTGTTTACAATATCAAGTCATTACATACGCTCTGGAACATGCACGCCTAACAAGCCAAAACTGTTTTTTATAGTATTTGCAACAACATGAGATAACTGTACTCTTAAAGCTTTCTCGCTGTCGTTATCTGCGCCTAAAATGGAAACGTTTTGATAGAATGAATTAAATTCCTTAACCAAATCATAAGTATAGTTAGCTATTAATGCTGGACTATGATTTGCAGCAGCGTTTTGTATGACCTCTGGAAATAGTTGTATTTGCTTTATTAGTTCTTTTTCTTTTGGATGAAGTATGATCTCTGCAGAAAAAGTAGCATCACTCAAATTTGCTTTACGCAAAATAGATTGAATTCTAGCATAAGTATACTGAATAAATGGCCCCGTATTACCTTGAAAATCGATAGACTCTTTCGGGTCGAATAAGATTCGTTTTTTAGGATCAACTTTTAATATGTAATACTTTAAAGCACCTAGACCAATGGTTTTATAAAGTTCCTTTTTTTCTTCGTTAGTGTAGCCATCAAGTTTACCTAATTCTTCTGAAATCTCTTCAGCAGTAGCAGCCATATCGTCAATTAAATCGTCGGCATCAACAACAGTTCCTTCTCTACTTTTCATTTTTCCGCTAGGTAAATCTACCATACCGTAACTTAAATGATACAGGTTTTCTGCCCATTCAAAACCTAACTTCTTCAAGATTAAAAACAATACTTGAAAGTGATAATCTTGTTCATTTCCAACGGTATAAACCATACCGCCTACATCGGGAAAATCTTTAATTCGTTGTATAGCTGTTCCAATATCTTGCGTCATATATACCGCAGTACCATCAGCACGAAGCACTATTTTTTTATCTAATCCATCTTCGGTTAAATCACACCAAACAGAACCATCTTCTTCTTTTTCAAAAACACCAGATTTTAAGCCTTCAGCAACAAATTCTTTCCCTAATAAATACGTATTACTTTCATAATAGAGCGTGTCAAAATCAACACCTAAATTCTTGTAAGATTCTGCAAAACCATCATAAACCCAACCATTCATTTTTTTCCAAAGCGTAACAACTTTTTCATCTCCAGCCTCCCATTTCAAAAGCATATTTTGAGCTTCAATTAACAACGGAGCATTTTTTTTAGCTTCATCTTCAGAGCTGCCTTTTGAAATTAAATCTTGAATTTCCTTTTTATATTCTTGGTCAAACTTAACGTAATAATTCCCAACCAACTTATCACCTTTTAAACCTGTGCTTTCAGGAGTTTCTACATTACCAAACTTCTCCCAGGCCAACATACTTTTACAAATATGAATTCCTCTATCATTTATAATTTGAGTTTTATAAACTTTCTTACCAGAAGCTTTTAAAATTTCGGCAACACTATACCCTAAAAGATTATTTCTAACGTGTCCTAAATGCAAAGGCTTGTTAGTATTTGGTGAAGAATACTCAACCATAACGGCTTTTTCGTCTGCCTTTGGTGAAACAAAACCAAACGTATTATCATCCTTTACACTATTAAAAAAAGTAATATAATAAGCATCACTAACTTCAATATTTAAAAACCCTTTAACAACATTAAACGCTTTTACATCATCAACATGTTCAACTAAATAATTACCAATAGTTTCGCCTATTTGTACAGGGTTTCCCTTTATAAAACGCAACATTGGGAAAACAACAACAGTAATATCTCCTGCAAATTCTTTCCTTGTAGCTTGAAATTCAACAGTTTCTAAATCAATACTAAATTCTGCTTTTACAGCGTGTTTTACGTAATTCGATAGCGTTTCTTGAAGACTCATTTTACTCATTTTTAAGGCTGCAAAGATAGAATTTTAAATCAAGTATAACTTCGAATTATTATGAAATTGATTATTTCTAAGCGGGTACTTTAATCTCTTTTCTTATTTACAGTTTATTTTTATTGTTCTTTAACGATAGTTGATAAAAAACCTAAATTTTAGCCATATAGAACTACTTGTAAAAAAACCAACCACAAACCATAAAGCACTAATATTCTCATGCTGTAAGCGGTTTTTACTACAAAAACTAAATGCTATAATTTCTTTATAAAAGTGTTCTTATACCAAGATTTTCACCGTTTAACTGTTCGTCGATTTTTTAGCAATTTTCCGGACACCCTTTCATCTAATTTATTGGCATTAAAACGCAGAAATTAGATTTTAAATATCCTTTTTTCAACTTTTGTGTGGTAATGCTATTAATCCGGGTTTTTTTTCGGATCAAAAATAAAGACAAACAAATAATTACAACTAAGTACAGCAATCTTATTTTCCCTCAAAATCTAAGACCCCATAATACCTTGCTTTGTTTAGATCTGTAATTTAAATGTTATAATGAGGAGAATAATTACTTTACTAATTATGTTATCTATGTGTGTTAGTTTTTCACAAACTAATGATATAGATAGTCTTGCTTTAGAATTAGCTTTTCAAGATCAAGATTCGCTTAAAGTAGAAACTTCTCTTAAACTTATTAAAGGCCTTTATGAAAAAAACGAATACGAAAGGGCTTTAAAATATATCATAGAAAGTGAAAAACTGTCTAATACTTTAAATTACAAGGTCGGTATTGCAGAAATTACATACTACAAAGCTTTGATATATGCTCAAAAAAACGACTACATAAATGCGATAAGTGGTTACGATAAATCTAAAAAACTATTTGGCTTATTAAAAGACACATTAAGTATTGCAAAAGTAAACAATAGCATTGGTGCAATAGAAATTAAGCGAGGCAACTACAACAAAGGCTTACGGTTTTCTTTATCAGCTATAAAAGAGCTTGAAAAAAGAGATCTTAAAGACGAGCTCAACTTATCTTATAGTAATTTAGCAAAATCATATTACAATATAAATCTTTTCGAAAAAGCTATCGAATATTACGAGAAAGCCTTAAGTATTCAATTAAAAATTAATGATACCAAAGGTGCAAATGAATCTCACAGTAAGTTAGCAGAACTTTATTCCAACAAAAAAGAGCACAGAAAAGCTATCGAATATTACGAAAAAGTTTTAGAGAATAATAAATCAAACAACGATTCTGTTCGTGGACAAGTATTTCCAAAATTAGGTAACGAGTATTTACAATTTCACGATTACGAAAAAGCTACAAAATACTTAGTTCAAGGTTATAATATTAATACACGTACTAATAATAAACCTGGTCTTTTATTAACCCTCAATAGTTTAGGCGATTTAAATTTACAACAAGGTCGACTAAAGATAGCTGAAAAACAATTATTAGAAGCTGGAGAAATAGCAAAAAAACTAGATAACAAAACCGAACTTCTTAAACATTATAAGTTAATGAAGTCGTTAGATTCTATAAGAAAAGATTTTGATAGAGCATTTGTATGGCAACGCGAGTATTATCAACTTAATAATAGACTAAAACAAAATGAGGTTAAAATAGTCGCTCAAACCAACCCAGATGTAGAACTAAATATAAACTCAGAATATAACACTCCTCAAAAGACAAAAACAGTTACCCAATTCAATAATAGTAACGTCGATAATTCTATTCACTCTAATAAAACATTAGAGAAATACAAACTCATACTTTACGGTCTACTTGCTGCTCTTATTGTAGTATCTGCCCTATTAGTTTTAATTTATTTAAAACGAAATAGTAATATTAAAAATTTACAAGACCTTGAAGAAAAAAATGTTAAGATTCAGTTACAGAATGAAGCTTTTTTAGAACAAACCAAGCATCTTGAAAATGTAAATAATGTAAAAGACAAGTTGTTTTCAATTGTTTCGCACGATTTAAAAGACTCTTTATCTTCTATTAATGGTTTTATAGATTTATTAAAAGATGGTTCTTTATCTAGAGAAGAATTCGATGATTTAATTCCTGAGTTAAGTGAAAACGCTAATAACGCATCGTTATTACTTTTTAATTTACTAAACTGGTCTAAATCGCAAATGCAGTCTTTAGAGCCTAAACCAAGTTTGTTTGATATTCAAGAAGTATTTGAAACTAAAGTTAAACTTATTGAACAACGTATGGAAAATAAAGGTATCGACCTTATTGATCATTCTTTACGCGATTTTGCTTATGCAGACAGAAGTATGTTCGAAATTGTTGTGCAAAACCTTCTTGCCAATGCCCTTAAGTTTTGTAAAAGTGGAGATACTATTACCATATCCAACCACATAAGTAACGGCAGTTGTATTGTAAGCATTGCAGATACAGGTATAGGCATTTCTAAAGAAAACATTAGCAAACTGTTTAACAGTAGCACTTTTACTACTATGGGTACAGATAACGAAAAAGGAACTGGCTTAGGGCTTTCTATCTGTAAAGAATTAGTAGAATTAAACCATGGTAAAATTTGGGTAGAAAGCACAAAAGGTATTGGCAGTACGTTTTATGTACAATTACCAAAATCTAGACCTTCAGCTTAGAATTTTAAATCACAAAAAAGTTAGTATTTGGGCGTTACCACAAGGGTCGGGCTTTACGCAGTCGCTTTTTTACGTTGCATAGGTGCAACAACGTAAAAAGAGCTTCAACAAATGCTCCAATCCCTAACGCAACTATCCGCTTAGTTAGTTTTAGGTAAGAACACTTCGGCCATCATGCAACGTGCACTTCCGCCACCACAAGTTTCAATAGTCTTTAAAGAACTTGACACTATTTTAGTATGCTTTTCAAGTATTTTAATTTGAGATTCTGTAAGTACATCATAAGCCGCTTGGCTCATAATTAAGAAGCGTTCATTATTTGCTCCTTTAACCTGAAGCATATTACCTGCAAAATTATTCACTTGTTTTTCAGTAATATCAATAATAGCTTTACCATCTTCTTTTAAATGTTTAACAACTTGTTTACGTTCTTTCTTATCATCAATACTACTTAAACATATCACCGCAAAAGTTTCAGCAATACACATCATAACATTTGTATGGTAAATAGCTTTACGTGCACCATTAACAGTTTGATACGAATTAAATATAACTGGCGAATACTCAAAGTCTTCACAAAACTCAATAAACAAATCCTCATCAGCTCTAGGTGACAATGCACAATACGCTTTTCTATTTACACGATCTAAAATAACACTTCCTGTACCTTCTAAAAACACATGTTCCTCTTCTGCACTTGTATAATCAATAACATTTTTAATTACAAAGCCTTTTTCTTCTAATGTTTCAAGAATATCTTCTCTACGCTCTAAACGTCTGTTTTCTGCAAACATTGGATATAATCCAACATCGCCATTTTCATGAAACGACACCCAGTTATTTGGAAAAATAGAATCTGGTGTATCTGTTTCAATTCTATCATTAACTACTACAACATTAACTCCAACCGCTCTAAGTTTATCTACATAAGTATCAAATTCATTTTGAGCTTTTGCATTTATAGTATCAGGTAACACACCATCAATAGTTTCTTGATAGTAATTATTAACAGCTGTTTGCTCATTCATCCTAAAATTTACAGGACGCACCATTAAAATGGTATTCGTAGTTTGTTCCATTTATATATTTAATCTCTAATTAACGGCATTGTTGTACATCTTAATAAGCCTTCTTGCTTACCAATTTCGGCATACGGGACCTCTTCAACAATAAAACCTTGCTCTTTTAACCAAGTATTAAGTCTTGTGAAATTTTGTTCTGAAATAATCACATCTTCTGAAATTGAAAATACATTACTACACATCTGGTACATTTCATCTTTTGAAATTTCAAAAACATTTTCTTTTCCAAAGAAATTAACTAACCATTCATATTCTTTTTCAATTAAAAATCCGTTTTTATGAATAATAGCTTTCCCTTTACCTAAAGGATTAAAACAGCAATCTAAATGCAATGCATTTTCTTTAGCATTTGTATTAGATTTTCTGAGTTCAAAAGACTTCACCATTTTATTTGGAAACAGTTCTTTTATTGCCTTAACAGCTTCAGAATTAGTACGTGCTGTAATTAGTTCTGGATAATCATTTCCTGAATAAGTACCTATGAAAATATAATCATTCCAAGGCATAACATCCCCGCCTTCTACATGGCAAGCTTCAGGTAATATAATACGCTTATCTTTTGCAACTTGTTTCCATATATAATCAATAGCTTCAACTTCCTCTTCTCTATGCGGCAAAATATTAGCTTCAATCATAATACCGTCAATTACAAAAGCTATATCTCTTGCAAATATCTGATTACAATCCTTTATAACTTCTGGTCTATAAACTTTAACATCATACCTCTCAAATATTTTTGCAACTGCATCCATCTCCTTAATCATGTCTTGCTCTGTGGGGTATGTTCCCGCTAAAATATGCTCTATGCTCTTTGGATCGTAACAATCTTGAACATTAGGAATTGGGCCGTTACTTTCGGCTGTTCCCAGCACAACTGCACGTAATCTAGAAGTTTCGTTTTTAATATTTAATTTTATCATACATTTTAGTTAAAAGACAGTATAAAATTACAAGTTCCAAAACTATGAATAATAAAAGACTTTTTAAATAATTCTCAACAAAAAGCTATATCAAAAAGAAAAGCTTCATGAAAAAATCATGAAGCTTAATAAAAATATAAAATTATTTACTATTTATCTTTCATCAACTGGCACAAACTTTCTTTCTGTAGCACCAACATATACTTGTCTTGGTCTTCCAATAGGTTCTTTTCTTAAACGCATTTCTCTCCATTGCGCAATCCAACCTGGTAAACGTCCAATTGCAAACATTACGGTAAACATCTCTGTTGGTATTCCCATAGCTCTATAGATAATTCCAGAGTAAAAATCTACATTAGGGTAAAGTTTTCTATCTACAAAATATGGATCTTCTAAAGCTTCTTTTTCAAGACCTTTAGCTATTTCTAATATGGGATCTTCTATACCTAAATCATGTAATACTTGATCTGCAGCTTTTTTGATAATTCTAGCACGAGGGTCAAAATTTTTATAAACACGATGTCCAAAGCCCATTAATCTAAAAGGATCCTTTTTATCCTTTGCTTTCTCCATGTATTTTTTAGTATCACCACCATCAGCTTGAATTGCTTCTAACATTTCTATTACTGCTTGATTTGCTCCACCATGAAGTGGTCCCCATAATGCAGAGATTCCAGCAGAAATTGATGCAAATAAACCAGCATGAGAAGAGCCAACGATTCGTACCGTAGACGTAGAACAGTTTTGTTCATGATCTGCATGTAATATTAATAACTTATCTAAGGCATCAACTAAAACAGGGTTTTGAACATAACAACTGTTTGGTCTTGAAAACATCATTTTCAAAATATTTTCAACATAACCAAGGGTATTATCGCCATAATCTAAAGGTTGTCCTTGCTTTTTACGCATAGTCCAAGCTACTAAAACAGGCATTTTACCAAGAATTCTAACTACTGAGTTATACATTTCAGCTTCTGAAGACACATCTACAGAAGTTGGATTAAATGCTGTTAATGCACTCGTTAAAGAAGAAATAACGCCCATTGGGTGCGCAGACTTAGGAAATGCATCTAAAATCTTTTTTATGTCTTCATCTACAGCAGATTCTGCTTTTATATCATCATGAAATTTATCGTTCTGTTCTTTGGTTGGTAACTCACCAAAGATTAATAAGTACGCAACTTCTAAAAAGTCAACTTTATCCGCCACATCTTCAATAGAATATCCTCGATATCTTAAAATTCCCTTTTCACCGTCTAAGAATGTTATTGCACTTTCACATGATCCCGTATTTTTAAAACCAGGATCAATTGTAATAACACCTCCAGTTGCAGCCCTAAGTTTAGAAATATCAATTGCTACTTCATTTTCCGTCCCTTTTACTAATGGGAATTCATAATTATTACCTTCAATTTCAATTTTAGCTGTATTTGCCATATTCTTATTTAGAGATTTTAAGTTGTTTTTTTTTGCGGAATGCTAAGCTACGAAATATCTCTTTATTTTCTAAAGTTTATCTATAACGATTTCGTCGATTTAAGGAATATTAAAATTGATGCCAAATAAAATAGAATTACTTCAATCTAAAGTGGATTTTACTTTATCAAATTCAACCATTTTTTCTAACATTTCTGTTGTTATAGATTTGGGGCGTTCTAAAGGATAGCCTAATGCTCTATCCCAAATAATATTTGATAAGACGCCAAACGCTCTTCCTATTGAAAACAATACCGTATAGAAATCAAACTGTGTAACTCCATAATGCCATTGCACTACACCAGATTGTGCATCAACATTTGGCCAGGGATTTTTTGCTTTACCTTGTTCTCGTAAAATATCTGGAACTACTTTATACAATGCGTCTACATACTTGAACAACTCATCTTCGGGAAGGTGTTTTAAGCAAAACTCTCTTTGTACTGCGTACCTTGGATCCGTTTTTCGCAATACTGCGTGTCCATAACCTGGTATAACTTGCCCATTATTTAGAGTTTTCCAAACATAATCCTTTAATTCTTGCTCATCAGGCAATTTACCGCCCATTTGATTTCTTAATTGCTGGAGCCATCTTAAAACTTCTTGGTTTGCTAATCCGTGTAATGGACCTGCTAAACCATTAATCATAGCTGAAGTTGAATAATATATGTCTGATAAAGAACTAGCCACGAGATGTCCTGTATGAGCACTTACATTACCACTTTCATGATCGGCATGTATGATAAAATACATTCTTGAAACATCATCATAGGGCTTATCTTTACCCATCATATATGCGAAATTTGCACCTAAATCCAAATTAGGATCTGGATGGCGATGTCCCATCTTAGGGTGATATAATTTATTATAAATATAGGCTCCTATTAATGGTAGCTTTGCTAATAAATTGGTAGCATCTTCATATGTAGAATCCCAATAATCCGATTTATTTAACCCTTTTTTATATTTTAAATTAAAGTGAGATTCACGCTCTAAACTCATAACAGCCGCAGATAATATTGCCATTGGGTGACTATCACTTGGAAAAGAATCTATGACATCCCAAACATAACTAGGAACAGTACGTCTGTTTCTAAAATTAGTCATCAACTCATCTACTTCTTTTGTAGTGGGTATTTCACCAGTCAACAATAAATGATACAAGCCTTCAACATAAGGCATTTCTGAATCTTTTGGCTTAGGTAATTTTTCTAAAACTTCATTTAGTGTATAACCTCTATAACGTATACCTTCATTTGGATCTAAATAAGAAACATCTGTTATTAGACTTTTCACTCCTCGCATACCTCCAACTACCTGTGAAACCGTTACATGATCCACAACCTTATCACCATGATCTTTAAGCAGTTTTGTAATTCTAGGTCGGTGTTCTTGAATTTTATTGAATAACTTATCTTTTAAAGTAATCATGATACTGTTTTAAAGTGAATTTCACAATTTATCACTTAATTAACATTTAAAACATGATACATATCACTAAACTTCGCTAGAGTTACATATTTCGCACAATAAATCAGAAAAAGGTATTACAAAACAAAAAAAGCCAAGTTCAAAAATGAACTTGGCTTTAAATTAATATTTGAGTTTAAAACTTATTTTATCTTAAAAGCATTTTCACCAGGAAAATAAGCAACTTCTCCCAACTCTTCTTCAATACGAAGTAGTTGGTTATATTTTGCCATACGGTCACTACGTGAAGCAGAACCTGTTTTGATTTGACCTGTGTTTAATGCTACAGCTAAATCTGCAATAGTATTATCTTCAGTTTCTCCAGAACGGTGAGACATTACAGAAGTATATCCTGCATTATGTGCCATATTTACAGCTGCAATAGTTTCAGTTAAAGTTCCAATTTGGTTTACTTTAATTAAAATAGAATTCGCTATACCTTCTTTAATTCCTCTAGATAAACGCTCTACGTTAGTTACAAATAAATCATCACCAACCAATTGTACTTTATCGCCAATTAATTCGGTTAAATATTTAAAACCTTCCCAGTCGTTTTCATCCATACCATCTTCAATAGAAATAATAGGATATTTACCAGCTAGTTCAGCTAAATATTCAGCTTGCTCTTTACTTGTTCTAATAACACCTGAATCACCTTCAAATTTCTTATAATCGTATTTACCATCAACAAAAAATTCAGCTGCAGCACAATCTAAAGCGATTTTAACTTCATCTCCAAACTTGTAACCTGCGTTTTCTACTGCTTTTGCAATCGTATCAAGCGCATCTTCAGTTCCTCCTGGTAAGTTTGGCGCAAAACCACCTTCATCACCAACAGCTGTACTTAAATCTCTGTCGTGTAATACTTTTTTAAGGTTATGAAAAATTTCAGTACCCATTTGCATAGCATGTGTAAAGTTTTTAGCTTTAACAGGCATAATCATAAATTCTTGAAATGCAATTGGTGCATCACTATGAGAACCACCATTAATAATATTCATCATTGGTAATGGCAATGTATTAGCAGAAACTCCACCTACATAACGATATAATGGCATATTTAACTCGTTAGCTGCCGCTTTAGCAACCGCTAAAGACACACCTAAAATAGCGTTAGCTCCTAATTTTGATTTGTTTGGCGTACCATCCAAATCAATCATCATTTTATCAATTAGGTTTTGTTCGAAAACTGAAACACCTAATAACTCTTCAGCTATTATAGTATTTACATTTTCTACAGCTTTTAAAACACCTTTACCCATATAAGTATTTCCACCATCGCGTAATTCAACAGCTTCATGTTCTCCAGTTGATGCTCCTGATGGTACAGCAGCTCTACCTAATATATTGTTTTCAGTTACTACATCTACTTCAACGGTTGGATTACCTCTTGAATCTAGAATTTGTCTTGCATGGATATTAATAATTATACTCATAATTGGTTTATTTTAAATCTTTTAATTGCTTCAAATTTACGTTTAAATCTTCTTTATTTTTAGATGTTTTTGAAGAATTTAACAAAACTACATCTATAACGTTTTAGTAAAAATAAAATTCAACATATAAATCAAATATTGAAATTTATTACAACTTTTTATTACTTTAAATTCTCTATGAATTGATCGAACAAATAAGATGAATCATGAGGTCCTGGGCTAGCTTCAGGGTGATATTGAACTGAAAATATTTTTTTATTTTTCATTGCTAAACCCGCTACTGTATCATCGTTTAAATGCACATGTGTAATTTCTAAATCTGTATTAGATTCTGCATCTTCTCTATTAACAGCAAAACCGTGATTTTGAGAGGTAATTTCACCTTTTCCTGTAATTAAGTTTTTTACAGGGTGATTTATACCTCTATGCCCGTTATGCATTTTATAAGTTGAAATCCCATTAGCTCGAGCAATTACTTGATGCCCTAAACAAATACCGAATAATGGTAAATCTCTTTTTATTATTTCTTTAGCAACTTCTTGAGCTTCAACTAAAGGTTCTGGATCTCCAGGGCCATTTGATAAGAAGTATCCATCTGGTTTAAATGCTTCTAGATCTTCAAACTTAGAATTATAAGGAAACACTTTAACATAAGCATCTCTACTAGCTATGTTTCTTAATATATTCTTTTTAATTCCAATATCTAAAGCCGCGACTTTATAAGTAGCATTTTCGTCACCAAAATAATATGGCTCTTTGGTAGATACTTTTGAAGCCAATTCTAAACCTTCCATATTAGGAACCTCTGCTAATTGCTTCTTTAGGCCATCAATGTTATCAACGTCTGTCGATATCACGGCATTCATTGCTCCATGATCTCTAATATAGCTTACTAAAGCTCTAGTATCCACATCTGATATAGCTAATAAGTTATTCTTATCAAGAAAATCTTCTAAAGAACCATCGGCTGCATCTCTTGAATACTCGTAACTAAAGTTTTTAACTATTAAGCCTGCAATTTTAATTGAATCAGATTCTACTTCATCATCATTTACACCATAATTTCCAATATGAGCATTAGTTGCTACCATAAGTTGACCATAATAAGAAGGATCTGTAAAAATCTCTTGATACCCAGTCATACCTGTATTAAAACATACTTCTCCAAATGAAGTTCCTTGTTTGTTACCAACTGCTTTACCGTAAAAAATAGTACCATCTGCTAGAAGCACTATAGCTTTTTGTCTGTTTTGATATTTCATATTTCGTTTGAAAAGTTTTGCAAAATTGCTAAAAAAAAAGGATAAACTAAAATAGTTTATCCTTTATATATTAAATGATTATTAACATTTATATGATTGAATTATAGTAACTGAATATTTTCTTGATATCGGCATCCTTTTTAAAGGATAAATTATTATCATTTAAAAACCCTTTTATTTCATCCTTTTTATCTGACATCAACTTTAAAACAGTAGATTTTTTCAATTTAACTTCCTCTAAACTCCCATTTTTTTCAAGATAATAGCTTGATTTAATCTCAATTTTATCTGCATTCATTTTTTGCTGAGTCATTGGATTTATAGTTCCTGGACTAATAATAGCATTATAAGATTTAAATAATGATAGTTTATCCCCATCTTGAATAGTTTCTAAGAAATAATTAGAGCCTTTACCTTCAACTTGTTTTTTCACAAATTCTTTACTCCCTAATACTACTTTTTTAATTGATTTAGAATTAAATGCGAAAATGGAATCATTTGCGCCTTCATTACTCATATTAGCTTCAAAACGATTAAACCTAATATTAAAATTAACTTTAGGAATTTTATAACCTTCGTTTCCTAGTAAATAAAAAGAAGCAATGTTACCCCAATTATCGAATAAATAGTATGAGCCTTCAACTTTAGATTTACTCGAAGTTGATTTAATCCAAACTCCATTATTTGACCCAGCACTAACCTGAACGCCACCATACATATTAGATGCTGAAGTTCCTGAACCAATAATTTCACTATTTTGAGAAAAAGCACTAAATGTTGCAAACAATCCTACTAAAAACAATAATCTTTTCATATATATATTTATAAAGTTAGACACAAACTTATGAAAGAAAAAAAGGATAAACTAAAATAGTTTATCCTTTATGTTTTATTTAACAATAATTAGCAATTATATTAATTCATTATAATAACTAAAAACCTTCTTTATATCGACTTCATTCTTGAATGATATGTTATTTTCACCAACAAACTCTTTAATTTCTTCTTTTTTATCAGACATTAATTTAAGAACAGTCGATTTTTTAAATTTTATTTGTTTTAACTTTCCCTCCTTTTGAATAAAATATATTGAATTTATTACGATTCTATCTTTTCCCATTTTTTTTTGGGTCATGGGATTTAAGGTAGCTAACACCATTTCGGTTTCATAAATCTTGTAAATTGAAAAATTAACACCTACTTGAATGACCTCCAACAAAGAATTTCTATTATTTCCAATGTCCTTTTTTACAAAAAATCTATTTCCAATTCTAACCTTACTTAAATCGTTAGAATTAAAAACAAATGATTTATTGGTAGCTCGATCAAACATGGCTTCTACATTATTTTTAGCAACATTAAAATTACAATGCTCTAACTTAAAGCCCTTACCATTCAAATCATAAATTTCGGCATTATTAGACCAATCATCGAATAAATAATTACTTCCGTTTAAGTCATCTCGTTCAGATTTTTCTATGGTCCATTCACCTTTTACAAAATTCAATAAATTATTTGAACCATAACCACTACCTCCCATTCCATTTGAACCAGACGATAAATTTACAGCTCTACCGCTAGGTCCTTGAGCATTTAAAAAATACAATGAACATAGGATGAATGCAAATAAAAGAAGCTTTTTCATAAAAATTTTTGTGTGATTCAATTTACAAAAAAAAGGCAAACTTTAACAAGTTTGCCTTTTTTTATAATGTTAAAAACATGTTGTTTTTATTCTTCTTCGTTAGAAGCTTTAGTCGCAACTGGAGGAGTAGCTGGCTTAGAACCACCTCTTCTACTTCTTCTAGTTGTTTTCTTCTTTTCTTTACCTGCATTATAAATTTCGTTATAATCAACAAGTTCTATCATTGCCATATCAGCATTATCACCTAAACGATTTCCTAATTTGATAATTCTAGTATATCCACCTGGTCTATCACCAATTTTAGCAGAAACATCTCTAAACAATTCTGCAACAGCATCTTTTTGTCTAAGATTTGCCATAACTATACGTCTGTTATGGGTTGTATCTACTTTCGATTTAGTAATCATTGGCTCAACAAATTGCTTTAATGCTTTTGCTTTCGCTACTGTAGTATTAATACGTTTATGCTCAATTAATGAACATGCCATATTAGCTAACATTGCTTTTCTGTGAGCTGTTTGCCTTCCTAAATGGTTTACTTTTTTTCCGTGTCTCATGACCTTTGTTTTATCATCTTGCTACTAAACTCGAAAATCGAGGAGCAAAATATGATTAATTAATCTTTATCTAATTTATATTTACTTAAATCCATTCCGAAGTTTAAACCTTTAACATTCACAAGCTCTTCAAGCTCTGTTAAAGACTTCTTACCGAAGTTTCTGAATTTCATTAAATCATTCTTGTTAAATGATACTAAGTCTCCTAAAGTATCAACTTCTGCAGCTTTCAAACAGTTAAGTGCACGTACAGATAAATCCATATCGATTAACTTAGTTTTAAGCAACTGACGCATGTGAAGAGATTCTTCATCATAAGTTTCAGTTTGTGCAATTTCATCAGCTTCTAATGTAATACGCTCATCAGAGAATAACATGAAGTGGTGAATTAAAGTCTTAGCACCCTCAGTTAAAGCATCTTGTGGTGTAATTGAACCATCAGTAATGATTTCAAAAACTAATTTTTCATAATCAGTTTTTTGCTCAACACGATAGTTTTCAATACTATACTTAACGTTTTTTATAGGGGTGTATATTGAATCTGTAAAGATTGTTCCTATTGGTGCAGATGCTTTTTTATTTTCTTCTGCAGGAACATAACCTCTACCTTTTTCAATAGTAATTTCCATATTAAAATTCACTTTAGGATCTAAGTTACAGATTACTAATTCTGTATTTAAGACTTGGAATCCTGAGATGAATTTTTGAAAATCTCCAGCTGTAATTTTATCTTGACCAGAAATTGAAATTGAAATTGATTCATTATCAATATCTTCTATCTGTCTTTTAAAACGTGCTTGTTTTAAATTTAAGATGATTTCTGTAACATCTTCAACTACTCCAGCAATTGCAGAAAATTCGTGATCAACACCTTCTATTCTTACCGATGTGATAGCAAACCCTTCTAAAGAAGATAATAAAACTCTTCTTAATGCATTACCTACTGTTAAACCGTAACCAGGTTCTAAAGGTCTGAATTCGAATTTACCTTCGAAATCAGTAGAATCAATCATGATTACCTTGTCTGGTTTTTGAAAATTAAATACTGCCATTTTGTTCTTCGTTTTAATTGTTATTTAGTTGCGCGGTCTAAAAGCTTGAAGAAATGCTTATAAACCCTTTGGCCAAATACCAATGTTATTAATTTATTATTTAGAATATAATTCTACAATGAATTGTTCGTTTATGTTTTCTGGAATTTGAATTCTTGCAGGAACAGAAACATAAGTTCCTTGTTTCGTATCAGAGTTCCATGTAATCCATTCATAAACATTACTTGAATTTGAAAGTGATCTATCAATCGCTTCAAGTGATTTTGATTTTTCTCTAACAGCAACAACATCTCCTGCTTTTAAAGAATAAGATGGAATATTTACCAACTCTCCGTTTACAGTAATATGTCTGTGAGAAACTAATTGTCTAGCACCACTTCTTGTTGGAGCAATTCCCATTCTGAATACAACGTTATCTAATCTAGATTCACAAAGTTGTAAAAGCACTTCACCAGTAATACCTTGTGCAGCTCTTGCTTTTTTAAATAATCCTCTAAACTGACGCTCTAATATGCCATAAGTATATTTTGCTTTCTGCTTCTCCATTAATTGGATTGCATATTCAGATTTTTTTCCACGACGTCTAGCGTTTCCGTGTTGCCCAGGAGGGTAATTTCTTTTTTCGAATGATTTATCTTCTCCGAATATAGCTTCGCCAAATTTACGCGCTATTTTAGTTTTAGGACCAGTATATCTTGCCATTTTAATTTTGTTATGAGAGTGATTATGAATTAAGGTCTTAATCTTATCCTTCGATAATCGTTGATCTCTCGTTAATACTTGTTAATTATTTTTTTTCAGTCTGCAAATTTACACAAAAAATTAATACCATCTGAATCACAGATGATATTAATTTTAAGCTTTGCTTTATTTAATTCTCGTTAACTAAAACGTGATTAAACTCTTCTTCTTTTTGGAGGACGACATCCGTTATGAGGTAATGGAGTAACATCAATAATTTCCGTTACTTCAATTCCTGCATTATGAATTGAACGAATAGCAGATTCTCTACCATTTCCAGGTCCTTTAACATAAACCTTTACTTTTTTAAGCCCAGCTTCAGTTGCTACTCCAGCAGCATCTTCTGCAGCTAATTGAGCAGCATAAGGTGTGTTTTTCTTAGAACCTCTAAATCCCATTTTACCAGCAGAAGACCATGAAATTACGTCTCCTTTTTTGTTGGTAAGTGAAATAATGATGTTATTAAATGAAGCAGTAACATGAGCTTCACCAACTGCATCAACTATAACTTTACGTTTTTTTGTGCTTGTTTTTGCCATTTTATTTTTAGCTTTTAGTTTTAGTGATAGTCGCTAGAATCCTAAACTATTATAATTTCAAACAGATTCCTTCCAACGTCTAAATACCAAAGACTAATTATTATTTAGTTGCTTTCTTCTTGTTAGCAACTGTTTTTCTTCTACCTTTTCTAGTTCTAGAATTGTTCTTAGTACGTTGTCCTCTTAAAGGAAGACCAGATCTATGACGAATACCTCTGTAACATCCAATATCCATTAATCGCTTAATGTTTAATTGTGTTTCAGAACGTAATTCACCTTCGATTGTAAAAGTACCAACAGCGTCACGAATACCAGAAATTTGGTCATCGGTCCAGTCTTGAACTTTTGTACTTTCATCAACTTTAGCTACCGCTAAAATTTCTTTTGCTCTACTTCTACCTACTCCGTAGATATAAGTTAAAGAGATAACTCCTCTTTTGTTTTTTGGTATGTCTACACCTGCAATTCTTGCCATAATTACCCTTGTCTTTGTTTAAATCTAGGATTCTTTTTGTTAATTACGTAAAGTCTTCCTTTTCTACGCACAATCTTACAATCTGCGCTTCTTTTTTTAACTGATGCTCTTACTTTCATCGTATTAGTATCTATAAGTTATTCGAGCCTTTGTTAAATCATAAGGACTCATTTCTAATTTTACTTTATCTCCTGGTAATAATTTAATATAATGCATACGCATTTTACCTGAAATATGTGCGGTCACAATATGACCATTCTCTAACTCAACACGAAACATAGCATTAGATAATGCTTCTATAATCGTACCGTCTTGTTCTATTGCTGCTTGTTTTGCCATAGTATAAAATTAAGCTACTGCTTTTCTATTTTTACCTGTTTTCATCAAACCATCATAGTGTCTATTTAACAAATAAGAATTTATTTGTTGCATAGTGTCGATTGCAACTCCAACCATAATTAATAATGATGTTCCTCCAAAAAATAAAGCCCATCCTTGTTGCACTCCCATAAGCTTAACAATAAACGCTGGGAACACAGCAATAAGAGCTAAAAATATAGAACCTGGTAAGGTTATTTGAGACATTATTTTATCTAAATATTCAGATGTTTCAGAACCTGGACGAATACCCGGAATAAAACCACCACTACGTTTTAAATCGTCTGCCATTTTATTTGTTGGTACCGTAATTGCCGTATAAAAATATGTGAATACTATAATTAATAAAGCAAAAGTAAGGTTATACCAAAATCCGAACATATCCGAATAGTTTGTTTGCATCCATGCACCAGCTGCTGTCTCTTTCAAGAAAGAAGATCCACCAATTAAACTTGGCACAAACATAATAGCTTGAGCAAATATAATAGGCATAACACCAGAAGCATTAAGCTTTAATGGTATATATTGTCTTGAACCAGCCATAGCGCTTTTCTCATAACCACCAGAAGCAGTTCTTCTTGCATACTGTACTGCTATTTTTCTCACTCCCATTACTAAAAGAATAGAAGCTAAAATAATAACAAACCAAATAACAAATTCAATTAAAACCATCATTAAACCACCGTTTCCACCACCTTCTAATCTAGTAGCTGCGTTTTGTAAAAACGACTGTGGTAATGTAGCAATGATACCAACCATAATTAATAACGAAATACCATTACCAATACCTTTATCAGTAATCTTTTCTCCTAACCACATCGCAAAGATACAGCCTGTTACTAAAATTGTAACTGAAGAAAAATAAAATAAAGGCCCCGTTCCAAGTAAAAATGCACTTGTTGGAATTCCTAATGCTGGTAAACTAGCTAAATAACCAGGTGCTTGTAATAAACAAATTGCAATTGTTAACCAACGTGTAATTTGATTTATTTTTTTCTGACCACTTGCTCCTTCTTTCTGCAACTTTTGCAGGTAAGGAATAGCTATACCCATTAACTGTACAACAATAGAAGCAGAAATGTAAGGCATAATACCTAAAGCAAAAACCGAAGCATTAGCAAATGCACCACCTGTAAAAGCATTAAGCAAACCTAACAAACCTCCGTCTGTTTTTTCTGCTAAACCACCTAATTGAGATGCATCGATACCAGGTAATACAACTTGAGCACCAAAACGATAAACTAATAACAAACTCAAAGTAACTATGATTCTGTTTCTTAGTTCTTCAATTTTCCAAACATTCTTAATTGATTCTATAAATTTCATACTTGTAATAAGTCTTATATAGTTACAGCTTCTCCGCCAGCAGCTTCAATAGCAGCTTTTGCTGAAGCAGTAAACTTATGTGCAGATACTTTTAATTTTGCTTTTAATTCTCCACGTCCCATGATTTTAACTAAATCATTTTTATCAACTAAACGGTTAGCGAATAATGTTTCAAAATCTACTGTATCTTTTATTTTCTTATCATCAACCAATTGTTGCAACGTATCTAAATTGATACCTTGGTGCTCAATACGGTTAATATTAGTAAAACCAAACTTAGGAACACGTCTTTGAAGTGGCATTTGACCACCTTCAAATCCTAGTTTCTTAGAATAACCAGAACGAGATTTTGCTCCTTTGTGACCACGAGTTGCCGTACCACCTTTTCCAGAACCTTGTCCTCTACCTATTCTTTTCCCTTGGTTTTTTACTGAACCTTCTGCAGGTTTTAAATTACTTAAATCCATTTTCAGTTTATATTTTTAAGCTTCTTCAACAGAAACTAAATGTGAAACTTTAGCAACCATACCAAGAATATTTGGTGTAGCTTCATGCTCTTTTACTTGACCAATCTTTTTAAGACCAAGAGCTTCTAAAGTTCTTTTTTGTCTTAGCGTACGATTGATTGCGCTTTTAACTTTCTTTACTTTAATCTTTGCCATTTCTGTCTTTATTAAGCGTTAAAAACTTGTTCAAGTGAAATACCTCTATCTCTAGCAATTGCATTTGCATCTCTTAATTGTAATAAAGCATCAAAAGTTGCTTTTACTACATTATGAGGATTTGATGAACCTTGAGATTTTGATAATACATCATGTACACCAACGGCCTCAAGAACTGTTCTTACAGCACCACCAGCAATTACACCTGTACCAGGAGCTGCAGGAATAATATTTACTCTAGCCCCTCCGTATTTACCTTTTTGTTCGTGTGGTAACGTACCTTTTATAATAGGTATTCTAACTAGGTTTTTCTTAGCATCTTCAACAGCTTTTGCAATTGCACTAGCTACATCTTTAGATTTACCTAAACCTTGCCCTACAACACCAGCTTCATCACCAACTACAACAATTGCTGAGAAACCAAATGCTCTACCACCTTTAGTTACTTTTGTAACTCTTTGTACACCAACTAAGCGATCTTTAAGATCCAACCCACCTGGTTTTACTAATTCTGCACTTTTATATTTTTTAAACATAATTTCTTAGAATTTAAGTCCTGCTTCTCTAGCACCTTCTGCTAATGATTTTACTCTACCGTGATATAAATATCCACCTCTATCAAAAGCTATAGTTTCTATACCAGCTTTTAAAGCTTTTTCAGCAAGTGCTTTACCTACTAATTTAGCTACTTCTGATTTAGTTGCTTTCGCTGAACTAATATCTTTATCTCTTGAAGATGCTGCGCTGATGGTTTTACCATTTACATCATCAACTATTTGAGCATAAATTTCTTTATTACTTCTATAAACAGCCAATCTAGGTCTTGCTTCTGTACCAGAAACAACCTTACGGATTCTGTTTTTTATTCTTAGTCTTCTTTCGTTCTTTGTCAATGCCATAACTTAATTATTAAGCTGATTTACCTGCTTTTCTTCTTATTTCTTCACCAACAAACTTAACTCCTTTTCCTTTATAAGGCTCAGGCTTTCTAAATCCGCGGATCTTCGCAGCGACTTGACCAACAAGTTGTTTATCGAATGATGTTAGTTTTATAATTGGGTTTTTTCCTTTTTCTGATATTGTTTCAACTTTTACTTCTGGAGCAATGTTTAAAATAATATTATGAGAAAAACCTAAAGCTAAATCTAATTTTTGTCCTTGGTTTGATGCTCTATAACCTACACCAACCAATTCTAATTCTTTTGTCCATCCTTTAGACACACCTTCAACCATATTATTCATCAAAGATCTATATAAACCATGCTTGGCTTTTTGCTCTTTAGAATCTGATGAACGTGTTACTAAAACATTTCCTTCTTCTACTTTAATTTCAACTGCGTCGAAATTTTGTGTTAACTCTCCTAATTTTCCTTTTACAGTAACTACGTTTTCTTTAACGTCTACTGTTACACCTTCTGGAATGGCTACTGGATTATTTCCTATTCTTGACATTTCTTTCTGGCTTTAAATTAGTATACGTAACATAAAACTTCTCCTCCAACGTTATCTCTTTTGGCTTGTTTACCTGTCATAACTCCGTGAGAAGTTGAAACAATAGCAATACCTAAACCGTTTAAGATACGTGGTAAATCATTAGCTCCTGCATACTGACGTAAACCTGGAGTACTGATTCTTTGAAGTTTTTTAATTACTGGTTCTTTTGTTTCCTTGTTGTACTTAAGTGCTATTTTAATAGTACCTTGTACAGACG
Organism: Algibacter sp. R77976; assembly: GCF_044594645.1. Classification (GTDB taxonomy): domain Bacteria; phylum Bacteroidota; class Bacteroidia; order Flavobacteriales; family Flavobacteriaceae; genus Algibacter_B. The sequence goes on along the minus strand of NZ_CP138989.1, from coordinate 1,631,355 downwards.
AGTCGTCAAATTTGTAACTTAAAATATATCCTTGTTCGAATAATATTTTAGTAATGTCTTTTTTAAGATTAGAAGCTGGAATCTCTACCACTCTGTGGTTAGCACGTACAGCGTTTCTAATTCTTGTCAAAAAATCCGCAATTGGATCTGAGTACATAATGAATTGATTTTGTGGTCTTGGTTTTCGAACTATTTCGAACCTTAAACCCGATTATTTAAATAATATTACCAACTAGCTTTTCTTACACCAGGGATAAGACCTTGATTGGCCATCTCTCTGAATGTTACACGAGAAATTCCAAAAGTTCTCATGTATCCTTTTGGTCTTCCTGTTAATTTACATCTATTATGCTGACGAATAGGAGATGCATTTTTAGGTAACTTTTGTAATGCTTCATAATCTCCAGCTTCTTTTAAAGCTTTACGTTTTTCAGCATATTTAGCTACTGTTTTAGCTCTTTTCACCTCGCGGGCTTTCATTGATTCTTTAGCCATATCTTAGTTTTTTTGAAAAGGTAATCCTAATTCAGTTAATAATGATTTTGCTTCTTTATCAGTATCTGCAGTAGTTACAAATGTAATATCCATACCAGAGATTTTATTAACTTTATCAATGTTAATTTCTGGGAATATAATTTGCTCAGTAACTCCTAAATTGTAGTTACCTCTACCATCAAATCCTGTTGCTTTTATTCCGTTAAAATCTCTAACACGTGGAAGTGCAGAAGTTACTAAACGGTCTAAAAATTCATACATTTTTTCACCACGTAAAGTTACTTTAACACCAATTGGCATTCCTTTACGTAATTTAAATGTTGCAACATCCTTTTTAGATAATGTAGCAATTGCTTTTTGTCCAGATATAGTAGTTACCTCTTCTAACGCGTAGTCGATTAACTTTTTGTCTGCAACTGCAGCTCCAACACCTTTAGATATTACTATCTTAGTAAGTTTAGGAACTTGCATTACATTCTTATACCCAAATTCGTCTGTAAGAGCAGCAATTATTTTGCTTGTATACTCTTCTTTAAGTCTTGGTGAATATGCCATAACTATATTACTTCATTAGATTTTGTTGAAAATCTTACTTTTTTATCGCCTTCTACTTTAAATCCAACTCTTGTTGTTTCTCCTTTTGAAGTTAACAATGATAAGTTAGAAATATGAATAGCTGCTTCTTTCTCTACGATTCCGCCTTGAGGATTCTGTGCACTTGGTTTAGTATGTTTCTTAACCATGTTTACTCCCTCAACAATCGCTTTGTTCTTTTCTATTAACACCTTTTGTACTTTACCTTCAGATCCTTTATGGTCTCCAGCAATTACTTTTACAGTATCTCCAGTTTTTATTTTAAGCTTTGTCATCTTACTTTTTGTGTATTAAAGCACTTCTGGTGCTAATGATACAATCTTCATGAATTGTTTATCACGAAGCTCTCTAGCAACAGGACCAAATACACGTGTTCCTCTCATTTCACCCGTTGGGTTTAATAAAACACAAGCATTATCATCAAATCTTATATAAGATCCGTCTGGTCTTCTTACTTCTTTCTTGGTACGCACAACAACTGCTGTAGAAACTGCTTTTTTCTTAATGTTTCCATTAGGAGTTGCATCTTTAACAGAAACAACTATTTTGTCTCCTACAGAAGCATATCTTCTTTTAGTTCCTCCTAAAACACGGATAACTAAAACCTCTTTTGCTCCAGTATTGTCTGCTACTTTTATTCTTGATTCTTGTTGTAACATAATTATTTAGCTCTTTCTAAAATTTCAACTAATCTCCAACATTTAGATTTACTTAAAGGTCTTGTTTCCATGATCTTTACTGTATCTCCAATATTACAATCGTTTGTTTCGTCGTGTGCCACGTATTTTTTCGTTTTTAACACGAACTTACCATACATAGGGTGTTTTACTTTTTTAACCTCTGCAACAACTATTGATTTTTGCATTTTGTTACTAGTAACAACTCCTATACGTTCTTTTCTTAAATTTCTTGTTTCCATCTTTCAGCAGAATTATTGTAATTCTCTTTTAGTTAATTCGGTCGCAATTCTTGCTACAGTTCTTCTTATAGAACGTAATTGAATTGGATTTTCTAAAGGAGATATTGCATGAGCCAATTTTAGGTCTGAATAACTCTTTTTTGTTTCACCAAGTTTCTCTTGTAACTCAGCTACAGATAATTCTTTAATTTCTGATTGTTTCATCATCTTAAATTATTATGCTTCGTAATCGCGAGCGATTAAAAACTTAGTTTTTACTGGTAGCTTTTGTGCTGCTAAACGTAATGCTTCTCTAGCAACGTCTAATGGCACACCACCAATTTCAAATAAAACACGTCCTGGTCTACATACGGCTACCCATAATTCAACAGCACCTTTACCTTTACCCATACGTACTTCAAGAGGCTTTTTTGTGATAGGCTTGTCTGGAAATATTTTAATCCAAAGTTGTCCTTCTCTCTTCATGTAACGAGTAGCTGCAATACGAGCTGCTTCAATTTGACGTGCAGTAATAAACGTAGCGTCCATTGCTTTTATTCCAAAAGTACCGCTTGAAAGTTGATGTCCTCTACCAGAGAGACCTTTCATACGTCCTTTTTGTTGTTTACGAAATTTTGTTCTTTTAGGCTGTAACATTTTTCTTTACTTTATAAAAAATTACTTTCTACGACGAGGTCCTTTGTTGCCACCTCTTCCGGCACCACCTTTTCCTTGCTTCTTAGATAATCCAACAAGCGGAGAAAGCTCTCTTTTACCATATACTTCACCTTTCATGATCCATACTTTAACACCCAATCTACCATAAGTAGTGTGTGCCTCAACTAAAGCATAGTCAATATCGGCTCTAAAAGTTGATAAAGGAATACGTCCTTCTTTGTAGTGTTCTGAACGTGCCATTTCAGCACCATTTAAACGACCACTAATTTGGATTTTGATTCCTTCAGCATTCATACGCATTGTAGCAGCGATAGCCATCTTAATTGCACGTCTGTATGAAATTCTATTTTCAATTTGACGAGCGATGCTTGATCCTACTAAAAATGCATCAAGTTCAGGTCTTTTAATTTCAAAGATGTTAATCTGAACTTCTTTTCCAGTAATCTTCTTAAGTTCTTCTTTTAACTTGTCTACCTCTTGACCACCTTTTCCGATAATAATACCAGGTCTAGCAGTAGTGATAGTAACGGTTACAAGTTTAAGAGTTCTTTCGATTATTACTCTACTAACACTAGCTTTAGATAAACGCGCGTGAACGTATTTTCTAATCTTATCGTCTTCGGCAAGTTTATCACCATAATCGTTTCCTCCGTACCAGTTAGATTCCCATCCTCTGATAATTCCTAAGCGATTTCCGATTGGATTTGTCTTTTGTCCCATACTCTTATTAAGCTTGTGTGTTATTATTAGCTCCTACCACAATTGTTACGTGGTTAGAACGTTTTCTAATTCTGTGTGCACGACCTTGAGGTGCTGGACGCAGTCTTTTTAACATAGACCCGCTATCAACAGTAATCTCTTTTACGAACAATTCTACAGTTTCAACATCAGCATCTTCATTCTTAGATTGCCAGTTAGCGATAGCTGATAATAACAACTTCTCTAAACGACCAGATGCTTCTTTTTGATTGAACTTCAAAATGTTTAGTGCATTTTCTACCTTTTCGCCTCTTACTAAATCGGCTACTAAGCGCATTTTTCTTGGTGATGTAGGACAGTTATTAAGTTTAGCAAAAGCAACATGCTTTTTAGCTTCCTTAATAGCGTCTGCCATTTGTTTTTTACGACTTCCCATAGCTTACTACTTTTTACCTTTATTTTTAGCACCTGCATGTCCACGGAATGAACGTGTTGGTGAAAATTCTCCTAACTTATGACCTACCATGTTTTCAGTAACATATACTGGAACAAATTGACGGCCATTGTGTACTGCTATTGTTTGTCCAACAAAATCTGGAGTAATCATACTGGCGCGAGACCAAGTTTTAATTACTGTTTTTTTGTTGTTCTCAACATTTACAGCTACTTTCTTTTCTAATTTATAATGAACGTAAGGTCCTTTTTTTAATGATCTTGCCATGTCTTATTTCTTTCTACGTTCTACAATATATTTATTACTAGCTTTAGTCTTAGAACGGGTTCTGTAACCTTTAGCTGGAATTCCGTTTCTAGAACGAGGATGTCCACCTGCAGATTTACCTTCACCACCACCCATTGGGTGATCAACTGGATTCATAACTACTGGTCTAGTACGTGGTCTTCTTCCTAACCATCTAGTTCTACCTGCTTTACCACCAACTAATAACTGGTGATCTGAGTTAGATACAACCCCTATGGTAGCCATACAGTTAACAAGAATCAATCTTGTTTCACCTGAAGGCAACTTAACCGTAGCAAATTTACCATCTCTTGCCATTAATTGAGCAAAAGCACCAGCACTACGAGCCATAATAGCTCCTTGTCCTGGACGTAATTCTATACATGATATAATTGTTCCTAATGGAATTTCACTTAATGGCATTGCATTTCCAATTTCTGGAGCAATACCTTCTTTACCAGATACTACATTCTGCCCAACCTGAAGTCCATTTTGAGCAATAATATATCTCTTCTCACCATCTTGATAATTCAATAATGCGATAAAAGCTGTTCTGTTTGGATCGTATTGAATAGAAGCAACTTCACCTGGTATACCAGATTTGTCTCTTTTAAAATCGATAATACGATACTTTCTTTTATGACCACCACCTATGTAGCGCATAGTCATTTTTCCTTCACTGTTTCTACCACCAGACCTTTTATTCGGAACGAGCAAGCTCTTTTCCGGCTTATCAGTAGTAATAGCATCATAGCCGTTTACTACTCTAAATCGCTGTCCTGGTGTGATTGGTTTTAATTTTCTTACTGACATCTGTCTTTAATTACATGTTACTGTATAAATCAATCATTTCACCTTCCGCCAGTTGTACAATTGCCTTTTTAACAGCATTTGTTTTACCATGTTGAATACCAGTTTTTGTAAACTTGGTACTACGATCTGGACGGACATTTATAGTACGAACTTTTTCAACAGAAACTCCATAAGCAGCTTCCACCGCTTTTTTGATTTCTACCTTGTTCGCCTTTGTGTTCACTGCGAAAGTATAGCAATTTCTTAACTCGCTATCTGCAGTCGCTTTTTCTGTGATTATAGGTTTAATTAAGATACTCATCTGTTTCTTATTTACTTAAGTTTGTTTCAATTCCTGCTAAAGCTCCTTCTAACAACACTACTTGACCCGCATTAAGGATCTTGTAAGTACTTAATTCTGAAGAAGTTATAACTTCTGTGCTTTTTAAATTGCGCGATGACAAATATACGTTATTATTTGACCCACCCAACACAAAGAGCGTTTTTTTGTTTTCAAGCTCTAAAGCCTTTAAAACTGCTGTAAAATTCTTAGTCTTTACAGTATCAAAATTAAAGTCTTCTAAAACTGTAATTGACTTTTCTCCTGCTTTAATACTTAAGGCAGATTTACGTGCTAAACGCTTTAAGTTCTTATTAAGTTTGAAGCTGTAATTTCTTGGTCTTGGACCGAACATACGACCACCACCTTTAAATACACCAGACTTAATACTACCTGCTCTTGCTGTACCAGTTCCTTTTTGCTTTTTAATCTTACGTGTACTTCCAGCAATCTCAGCTCTTTCTTTCGATTTGTGAGTTCCTTGACGTTGGTTTGCTAAATATTGTTTAACATCCAAATATACTGCATGATTATTAGGCTCAATAGCAAACACATCTTTAGAAAGGTCTGCCTTTCTACCTGTGTCTTTTCCGTTTATATCTAAAACTGCTACTTTCATTATTTTCTAATAATTACATAAGCGTTTTTGTGACCAGGAACACATCCTTTAACCACAAGTAGGTTCTTTTCAGTAACTACTTTTAAAACTCTTAAATTTTGAACTTTAACTGTGTCTCCACCCATTCTTCCTGCCATTTTCATTCCTTTGAAAACTCTTGCAGGGTAAGATGCAGCTCCAATAGATCCTGGCGCTCTTAAACGGTTATGCTGACCGTGAGTAGCTTGACCTACACCACCGAAACCATGACGTTTTACAACACCTTGAAATCCTTTACCTTTAGATGTTCCTGCTACATCAACAAATTCACCTTCGGTGAAATGTTCAACAGTGATCGCATCTCCTAATTTGTACTCCTCCTCAAAACCTTTGAATTCAACAACTTTGCGTTTTACAGAAGTACCCGCTTTTTTAGCATGACCTAAGTCTGCTTTAGTAGCGCTTTTTTCTGTCGCGTCATCGAAACCTAATTGAACAGCAGAATAGCCGTCAACCTCTTCAGTTCTGACTTGGGTAACTACGCATGGCCCAGCTTCGATTACAGTACAAGGAATATTCTTCCCGTTCTCATCAAAGATGCTGGTCATACCGATTTTTTTTCCAATTAACCCAGACATAATTATTTATTTAATTTATTACTATTTGTTATTAAAATTCAAGGCTGAAAATACGTTTCAGCCTTGAATTGTATTTTTACCGTTTTTCCCTTGCTCGCAGCTCAGGACATGTAAGTTTATAACTAAACTTTAATCTCTACTTCAACACCACTTGGTAACTCAAGTTTCATTAACGCATCAATTGTTTTTGATGACGACGAGTAGATATCCAATAATCTCTTATAAGATGATAATTGAAATTGCTCTCTTGACTTCTTGTTTACGTGTGGAGAACGTAATACAGTAAAAATTTTCTTGTGAGTAGGTAATGGAATTGGTCCAGTTACAACTGCTCCAGTACTTTTTACTGTTTTTACAATCTTATCAGCAGACTTATCCACTAAGTTGTGATCGTAAGATTTTAATTTTATTCTGATTTTTTGACTCATTTTCTTAAGATTTACGATTCAACGCCTTTAGCGGCTGCTATAACTTCCTCTGAAATATTTTTAGGAGTTTCAGCATAGTGTGAAAATTCCATTGTTGATGTTGCACGACCAGAAGATAATGTTCTTAATGTAGTTACATATCCAAACATTTCTGATAATGGTACAGTTGCTTTTACAGTTTTTGCACCAGCTCTATCACCCATGTCACTCACTTGACCACGTCTTCTATTTAAATCACCTACAATATCACCCATATTTTCTTCTGGAGTGATAACTTCTAGTTTCATTATAGGTTCCATGATTACCGCTTTAGCCGCTTTCGCTACGTTTTTAAAACCTAATTTAGCTGCTAATTCGAAAGATAATTGATCTGAATCGACATCATGATAAGAACCATCTTTTAAGGTAATTTTCATAGCATCAACTTCGAAACCTGCTAATGGTCCATTTACCATCGCTTGCTTAAATCCTTTTTCAATTGAAGGGATAAATTCTTTAGGAACGTTACCACCTTTAATTACAGATTCAAATTGAAGTCCTTCTTGTCCTTCATCTGCAGGCTCTATAGTAAATACGATATCTGCGAATTTACCACGACCACCTGATTGTTTTTTATAAACTTCTCGATGATCTGCAGAAGCAGTAATAGCTTCTTTATATTCAACTTGTGGTTGACCTTGATTAACCTCTACTTTGAATTCACGTTTTAAACGATCTACAATTACATCTAAGTGAAGCTCACCCATTCCAGAAATAATAGTCTGTCCTGAAGCTTCATCTGAACGCACAGTAAATGTAGGATCTTCTTCAGCTAATTTAGCTAAGCCCATACCTAATTTATCAACATCTGCCTTAGTTTTAGGTTCAACCGCGATACCAATTACTGGATCAGGGAAGTCCATAGATTCTAAAACAATAGGATGTTTTTCATCTGAAAGTGTATCTCCTGTTTTGATAGATTTAAATCCAACAGCAGCTCCAATATCTCCAGCTTCAATAAAATCGATTGCATTTTGTTTGTTAGCATGCATTTGGTAGATACGTGAAATACGTTCTTTTTTTCCAGAACGATTATTTAACACATAAGAACCAGCATCTAAACGACCAGAATACGCTCTAAAGAATGCTAAACGACCAACAAAAGGATCTGTAGCAATTTTAAACGCTAAAGCAGCGAAAGGCTCCTTTACATCCGGCTTACGTAACTCTTCTTTTTCTGTGTCAGGATTAACTCCTACAATACCTTCCTTATCAGTTGGAGAAGGCAAATAACGACATACAGCATCTAATAAAAACTGAACCCCTTTATTTTTAAAAGCAGAACCACAAATCATAGGAATGATAGCCATATCCATTACAGCAGCTCTAAGTGCAGCATGCACTTCGTCTTCTGTAATAGAATCTTCATCCTCCATGAACTTCTCTAAAAGATTTTCGTCATATCCTGCAACTTCTTCAATAAGTAGCGCACGGTATTTACGAGCTTCTTCTTTTAAATCGTCTGGAATTTCAATAACATCAAAGGTTGCCCCTTGAGTTTCATCATGCCATACAATAGCTCTATTTTTTACTAAATCTATAATACCTTTAAAATCATCTTCGTCACCAATATTTAAAACGATTGGCACCGCGTTAGATTTCAACATATCTTTAACTTGTTGACAAACACCTAAAAAGTCAGATCCTTGACGGTCCATTTTATTAACAAACCCAATTCTTGGAACTTTATAGTTATCTGCTAGTCTCCAGTTAGTTTCAGACTGTGGCTCAACACCATCAACCGCACTAAATAAGAATACTAAACCATCAAGTACACGTAAAGAACGATTCACCTCTACGGTAAAATCAACGTGACCCGGTGTGTCAATTATATTAAAATGATATCCTTTAGTTTCTGGTGTTGGCTCCCCATTTTCAATTGGGAATTTCCAAGTACAAGTAGTTGCAGCAGAAGTAATTGTAATACCTCTTTCCTGCTCTTGCTCCATCCAATCCATTGTTGCAGCACCATCATGTACTTCACCAATTTTATGAGAAACACCTGTATAATAAAGAATACGTTCTGTAGTAGTAGTTTTTCCTGCATCAATATGTGCAGCAATACCTATATTTCTTGTAAATTTTAAATCTCTTGCCATGTCTTAGAATCTAAAGTGAGAGAATGCTTTGTTTGCCTCTGCCATTTTGTGAGTATCTACTCTTTTCTTAACCGCCGCTCCTTCTTCTTTAGCTGCTGCTAAAACCTCTGATGCTAAACGTAATGCCATTGATTTTTCATTACGCTTTCTTGCGTAACTAATTAACCATTTCATAGCTGTTGACACTTTTCTGTCTGGACGAATTTGCATTGGAATTTGGAATGTTGCACCACCAACACGGCGACTACGTACTTCTACGTGAGGCATAACGTTAGATAAAGCATCTTTCCAGATCTCTAATCCTGTTTTTTCTTCGTCAGTTTTTTTCGAATCTACAATATCAATTGCATCGTAGAATACTTTAAAAGCTACCGATTTCTTTCCATCCCACATCATCATATTAACGAAACGAGTTACTAACTGGTCGTTAAATTTTGGATCTGGTAAAAGCGGTCTCTTTTTTGCTGCTCTTTTTCTCATGTCTTCTTCTTAAAGTTTTAATTACTTCTTAGGGCGTTTTGCACCATACTTAGATCTACGTTGTGTTCTTCCAGATACACCTGCTGTATCTAAAGCACCACGAACGATGTGATATCTAACTCCTGGTAAATCTTTTACCCTTCCACCTCTAACCAATACTATCGAGTGCTCTTGTAGATTGTGTCCTTCACCACCGATGTATGCATTAACCTCGTTACCGTTTGTTAAACGAACCCTTGCTACCTTACGCATTGCTGAGTTAGGTTTTTTAGGAGTTGTTGTGTAAACACGAGTACACACACCACGTCTTTGCGGACAAGAATCTAAAGCAGCCGATTTACTCTTCTTGGTTATTTTGGCTCTTCCTTTTCTTACTAATTGCGAAATTGTTGGCATATATATTATATATAAATTTATTATCCTCTTTTTAAGAGGGGTGCAAATGTAGAAATTAAATTTTAGAATTCAAATCCTAAATCATTAATTTTTAAGAGTTTTCAAAAATAATAACATAAGCTATATTATAAGCTTAGATTTTCCGTTAGATTTACATAAAAAAAAGTAGTTGAAACGTGCATAAAAAATATTACCTATTCCTTTTTATAATAACTTTCTTTTCACTCAATGGGATTAGCCAAAATTTAAGATTAAAAATTGATGGTTATTCTAAAAATGAAACCAGTATTATAGATTCATTGAGCTATTCAAAAAAACACAATGATTTTTTATCTATTAAGTCTGAAATCGAGACCTTACAAAAAAGGTTACATAACTTGGGTTATATTGAAAATGAAGCGGAAGAAATAAAAAAAGAAAACGACTCTACTTACAACACTAAAATTCGTTTAAAAAACAAATTTGTGTCCTTATATATTTACTACAATAAAAATGATGTTGATTTAAGGACTTTAAAATTAGTTTCAAAAAAAATATTTGATGATTATTTTATCATTAACCTTACTGAGACAGAACAAGCACTCAATATAATTAACGGAGAGATTTCGAAAAACGGATTTCCTTTTTCAAAATTAAAGCTATCAAATATTAAAATTAAAGACTCATTAAACTTAGAAGCCTCAATAATCATTAATTCTCCGATAGAAAAAAGAATCATTAATAACATAGTTATTAAAGGATATGATAAATTTCCTCAATCTTATTTAAAACACTTCTTAAAAATAAAACCTGAGCAAATTTTTGATTTAAATACTATTAGAAGTAAAACGGAACAATTAAACAGTTTAAATTTTGCAAATGAAATTAAATCTCCCGAAGTTTTATTTTTAAAGGACTCAACAACCTTATATTTATATCTCGAAAAAACTAAAAGCAATAATTTTGATGGTTTTCTAGGATTTGGTAGCAATGAGGAAACTAACAAATTAGAGTTTGATGGCTACTTAAATTTAAATTTAACAAATAATTTAAACTTTGGAGAATCATTTAGACTACTATATAAGAGTGATGAAAACGATCAAAAAACTTTTGAGGCAGATGTTTCATTACCTTATTTATTTAACACGCCAATAGGCGCAGATATACTTTTAAGGATATTTAAACGAGATTCATCTTTTACAACTGTAAATCAATCGGCCAGATTGCATTATCAAATAAATTCTAAAAACAAGATATACGGCGGCATTGTTTCAACTGAATCAAACAATCTTCTTACTGATAACATAAACTCTACTATTTCAGATTACAAAACCAAAAACTACACAATAGCCTACCAGTTTTTAAAACCTCAATTTAACAGTTTACTTTTCCCAATTGAATCCAAACTTTATATAGAAGCTGGAATTGGCGAAAGAAAAACTACAACAAAGAAGACAAAACAAACGCAATATGCCATAGATGCGTTAAAAATTTTCTCATTAAACCCTAAAAACAGTATTTATATTAGAGTTAATGGCTCTAATTTAATATCGGACACCTACTTTGAAAACGAATTATTAAGATTTGGCGGTATAAATTCTATAAGAGGCTTTGAAGAAAATAGCCTATTTGCATCACTTTATGGCCTTATAAACTCTGAATACAGGTTTAAATTAAACAACTCAATTTACATACATAGTATTATTGATGCAGGGTATTTTCAAAATAAACTAAGAAATACCAATGAAAAGTTATTTGGATATGGGTTTGGGTTTGGAATTCTTACAAAATCTGGGCTCTTAAGGTTTAACTACGCAAATGGTAAAAATGAGAATACTCAATTTAAACTATCTAATTCTAAAATACATCTCAGTTTGACTGCGAATTTTTAGCTTCTTATTATCATTTTCTTAAAAATTCTCGCTTTTTATCAAATTTTAACCATTATTTATTGTTTTATTAACTTTATTTTAGGATTTTTGGCATTGACTAATTCAAATAATTATAAAATGAAAACAAAGTTTAGTGGAATTCTAACGCTATTACTAGCGTTTGTTGTGCAGCTAACGTTTGCACAAGAAAAGACAATTTCAGGTACAATATCAGATGGTTCTGGTTTACCTCTACCTGGAGCAACTGTCTTAGTTAAAGGTACTTCATCGGGTACATCTTCAGATTTCGATGGTAACTATTCAATAAAAGCAGATCAAGGGAGTACTCTTGTATTTAGTTTTGTTGGGTATTCTACCAAAGAAGTAAAAGTAGGAGCTACCAATTCAATTAATGTTACTTTGCAAGAAGATGCAGAAGCATTAGAAGAAGTCGTAGTAACGGCTTTAGGTATCAAAAGAGACGAAAAAGCCCTAGGTTACTCGACACAAAGTGTGTCTTCAGGTGATATTACAACAGTAAGAGATGCAAATATTGTAAACTCTTTAAGTGGTAAGATTGCTGGGGTAAGTGTTACTAGTGCTTCTGGAGCTGTTGGTGCAGAGAGTAGAATAGTAATTAGAGGTATTTCTTCTATTAGTGGAAATGCTCAACCTTTAGTAGTAGTAGATGGTGTTGTAATGGATAACACTTCTTACGGTGATTCTACTAACTCTGGAGGTAATAGTACACCAAACGGTTTAGCTGATTTAAATCAAGATGATATTGAATCTCTTAACGTTTTAAAAGGTGGTGCTGCAACTTCTCTATATGGAATGCGTGGATCTAACGGTGTTATTGTTGTAACTACTAAATCTGGTAAAAACGATAATAGATTAGGAATTGAATTTTCTTCTAGTGTTAGTATAGAAAACGCCTATGTATTACCAGATTATCAAAATTCTTATGGTCAAGGACCAAGTTCAACTTATTTTGAATTTACAGACGGTGTTACCGGAGACGGTGGTGTTGATGAAAGTTGGGGACCAGCATTAGACTCTGGATTAGAGTTTATACAATGGAACTCTGAAAACGGAGAAGCTTTACCATGGGTATCGCAACCAGATAATATTAAAGACTTTTTTGAAACGGGACTTACAACTAATAACAACCTGTCTTTTTCTAAAGGTAATGAAGATTACAATGGAAGAATTTCAATTGGTTTAACTGATCAAAAAGGTATTCTTTATAATACTGATTTGAAAAAGTATAACTTTAGTGGAAAAATTAACTTAAACTTATCAGACAAATGGACTGTTGGTTTAAGTGCAAACTACATTAAAACAGAAAGTGACAACTTACCTTCTGTAGGTTATGGAGATGCTAATAACCAATTAGGTCAAATAGTATGGTCTGGTCGTAATGTTGACTGGAATGCTTTAAGAGACTACAAAAACTTACCTACAGGATTTGCTGCAGGTGCTGATGTAGCTACACCAATAAACTGGAACTTAGCTTACAACAATAACCCGTACTGGTCTTTAGATACTAATACCAATACATTTGATAGAAATAGATTATTAGGAAATTTCTCAATTAATTATCAAATAAGCGACAAACTTTCTTTTAGCGCGCAAACAGGTATTGACTACTTTAGTTCTTTAGATACAAAAAGACGTGCATTTGGTACTTATGAAGATGTAAGAGGTTTTTACGACGAATATCAACGTACTCGTTACGAAATAAACTCTCAAGCTATATTGAGTTTTAACACGAACATAGGTGACGATGTAAAATTCAATGCAAACGTTGGTGGAAATAACATGGTAAATAATTACCACAGGTTACAAATGACTGCTCCTGAATTACAAATTCCAGGTTTATACAACATCTCTAATACTAGAGACGGTGTAACTACAGAACTTTTCCAAGAACAACAAGACAGAAAAATCAATAGTGTATTTGGTTTTATGGGCATCTCTTATAAAGACTTTTTATTCTTAGATGTTACAGGAAGAAATGACTGGGCTTCTGTTTTACCTTTACAAAACAATAGTTTCTTTTACCCAAGTGTAACTGGTAGTGCTATTCTTAGTGATATGTTTGACATGTCTAACGATGTTGTTTCTTACTTAAAAGTAAGAGGTGGATGGTCTAAAACAGGTAGTGCAGGACCATTAGCGCCTTATAGTATTGAACCAAGTTTCTCATTCTCTGGTGAGCCTTGGGGAACAACTCCAGTAGCATTTTTCCCAAGTACTTTATGGAATCCTGATATCAAAAATGAGGATACTGTAGAAAAAGAAATTGGATTTGAAGCGCGTTTATTAAAAAGTAGAATTCGTTTAGATTTCACTTATTACGATAAAGAGACTACAGATGTTATCATGGCAAAAGATATTGATCCTGCTTCTGGTAATACTGCATATTGGGACAATGTTGCAGATATATCTAATAAAGGTATTGAATTAACTCTTGGTGCTGACATTATTAAAAATGATGATGGCTTTAATTTAGGTGTTAATGTAAACTTTGCTAAAAACGTAGGTGAAGCTCAAAACATTGATGATGATCCAACTACCGACAACGGACGTGTAGTATTAGGCGGGTTATGGAATGTAGATGTAATTGCTCAAGAAGGTGAAGCTGTTGGTGCTTTATACGGTCCTGCTTTTGAAAGAACTGATGATGGTGATATCATTTACGAAAATGGTATAGCTCAAATAGATCCTACTAACAAAGTTTTAGGAAATATTAATGCAGACTGGACAGGTGGTTTAGGAATAAACATGTCATACAAAAACCTTAGATTAACTACATTAATTGATGTTAAAAAAGGTGGCGATATTTATTCTCAAACAAACTCTTGGGGTAAGTTAGCTGGTGTTCTTGAAGAAACAATGCAAGGAAGAGAAACTGGTATTATTGGAGTTGGAGTTATGTCTGACGGTAATGGTGGTTATGTTGAAAATAATGTAGTTGTGCCAGCACAAACACACTTTAGCTCTACATATTCTCAAAACATCGCTGAGTCTTCAGTATATGATGCATCATTTGTTAAATGGAGAGAGCTTTCATTAACTTATACACTTCCAGCTAAATTATTTACTAACATAGCTGTAGATCAAATTTCTCTTGGGCTAACTGCTAGAAATTTAGCTATTCTTTACAAAAAAGTACCGCACATTGATCCTGAATCTGCGTTTAGTAGTTCAACAGGTCAACAAGGTCTTGAATACGCTCAAATTCCGCCAACAAGAAGTATTGGTTTTAGCTTAAATGTTAAATTCTAAAAAAAAAGAAAATGAAAAAACTTAAATATTTAATATTACTTATTGCTATAAGTCCAGTTTTTATGATTACTGGTTGCGATAGCGGATTTGACGAAGTCAACTCAAATCCAAATGATCCAAGTGCTGTTCCTGCAGAATTATTACTTGCCGGTGTTATTAGAGGTACTGGAAACACTGTTGGTAGTGCTTTTAATGGTGGAGAAACTGGTTCTTGTTGGGTACAACACTTAGGAAAACCTGTTTACAACACTAACGAACTTTATATTCCTAGACAAACAACTATTGATGGTGTTTGGCAAAATCTTTATAACGTAGTAGCTAAAGATGCCGCTATAATGGAAGAATTAGCAAATGAACAAGGAAATAGTAATCTAGAAGGTGTTGCTTTGGTAATAAAAGCGAATGCTTTTCACGTACTAACAGATATTTATGGAAACATTCCTATGTCTGAAGCATTAAAAGGTGATGTAGGAATTATTACACCTGTTTACGATGATAGTGAAACAGTAGTTTATCCAGCGATACTAGCTATGTTAGACAAAGCAATGACTTTATTAAACGGAAGTGGTACTATAGATTCTAGTCAAGATTTAATGTATGGAGGAGATTGGACATTATGGAAAAAATATGCTGCTTCATTAAAATTCAAAGTTTTAATGCGTGCTGCTTCTGGTGGTTACAATGCAACTGGTGAATTAACTGCGTTAGCAAATTCTGGAAATTTATTTTCTAGTAATGATGACGAAGCTAAACTAGTTTACCTTTCTTCTGCTCCTAATGCAAACCCATTCTACGAAACATTAGTTGATGGTGGTCGTGATACTGAATGGTGTATGGGAGAAGAATTAGTTAATTATATGATTAATACTGGAGATCCAAGATTGCCTGTTTACGCTCAAGAAGTTGGTGGCGACGGTTCTGGTGGCGGTTACGTAGGTAAACCAGCTGGTATTAGAGCTATTGGAGATTCTTTCTATGGAGATTCTAATAATGTATCTTTAATAGGTACTAAATATTTAGAAGCAGAACAACCTTTCTACTTTATGAGTTATGCGCACTTAAGCTTATTAATGGCTGAAGCTGCTGAAAAAGGCTACATAGGTGGAAGTGCAGCAGATTTCTTTAACCAAGGTGTTGCCGCTTCTGTTGCAGACAATGGTGTATCTGGAGCCCCTTCTATTACATATTCTGGAGGTGCTAATGGTTTAACACAAATTGGAGAGCAAATCTGGGTAGCATTATATATGCAAGGATTAGAGTCTTGGGCAGAATGGAGACGTACTGGTATTCCAGCGTTGCCTTTAGCAATTGATGCTGTAGAACCTAGTATTCCTTCTAGATATAATTATCCATTATCACAACAGTCTCTAAATAATGAAAATTATACAACAGCTGTTTCAGCTCAGGGGACTGATAATTTAACTACACCACTTTGGTGGCAAAATTAAAAAAAAAGAAAAAGATGAAAAATTTAAGAAAAATATTTTTAGCATTAGCAGCAATAGTTGCCTTTGCTTCTTGTGAAACAGACGCTGATACTGTAGCAGAAATAAAAGATGAAGCAGGGCTTTTAGTAAATGTATCTGCTACTTCTAATAGTTCTATTTTAGGAAACCCAGCACCTGGTGTTGATTTAGCAGATGCTGAAGTAACTGTTACTAATGCATATTTAAATATGACAGTTAGTAAAACAGCTGGTTCTATTTCAAGCTTACAAAAAATCGAAATTGTAAAGTCTTTTAATGGTGGCGAAGAAATCTCTTTAGGAGAGAGTACTTCTTTACCTTATACGTTAGAGGTTGGTACATTAGATGAATTATTAGCCGGAACTGGAGTTGCTGCTACCGATTTAAGAATTGGTGATGTTTTAGACTTTAAAACTAAAGTCTATAAAACTGACGGAAGTGTTTATTACTTTAACGCATCAATGGGTAATTATTCTTTAGTTATAAACTGTGCTTCTAATTTAGCTGGTTCTTATACTATTAATTATACAAGTGGTCCTGCTATTTATAATGTTATTGAAGTTTCTCCTGGTCTATATGAAAGTGATCAAATGATAGGATGGCCTACATCAGGGTATTGGGTAAGATTTACTGATACTTGTGGAGCACTTTCATTCGATATTAACGATTGGAGATTTGCTGGCAGTAACCCTGTGTCGGGTAACGGATATGTTGATGCTGACGGAAATTTAGTATGGAGCGGCATAGAAGTTGGTGGAGTTGGTGCTATAGGTACTGAATGGACTATGTTTAAAAACTAATTAAAATATACTTTTAATATTATGAAAAATATAATAAATAAAATTGGAGTATTTGCTCTAGCTTGTTTAGCTTTCACTTCATGTGAATCTGAAGATGACAACACCGGAGATTCATTAATAAATTATTCTCCTGCAACAGTAACTCTATCATCATCTTCGCCAACAATGTTTGATGAAAGTGCTATTGATGCTGATGATGCAAGTACCTTTCAAATTGAAGTTACTGCAACTTTATCAGCAGCACAGCCAACTGATGCCGTTATCGATTTAATACAATCTGGTGGTTCTGCAAGTTCAAGTGATTTTGAAGCTCACACAATAACAATACCTGCTGGTTCAACAACAGGTTCTGCAACTGTAGACATTTTACAAACAGGAGATATTGAAGGTAGTGAGACTTTACAAATCACAGGTGAATCAAGAGCTAATTTTAATGTATCACCTTTTACATTTTCTGCGACTATTGATAATGATTATATAAATGATCATTTAGATTTAGTTCTATCATGGGATGGAAGTGCGGTAAATGACGATGTAACAATCTCATCATTTTGTGAAATGGATTACGATTTAGTCCTTTTAGCTGAGGATTTCAGTCCTTTGGCTTATATTGCTGGTACAGCTTCTTGTCCTGAAGAAGATTACATTAGTGGTTTAGCGGATGGAACCTATTACATCGCATCTGATTTATATTCTAACCCTTACTCTGGTTTAGGATATACAGACGTGATTCCGGTAACTATTAGCTATAGTCAAGAACATTTTGATGTTTCTGGATCATTTTCTTCTTCTGAAGAAAGTCAACAAAATCTTAGCTCACCAGATTCTGGAGCAGTTGGAGGCTTTGGTGAAGGATTAGGTGCTGTTGTAATAAAATTAGTAGTAACCAATGGTTATGAGTATACTCTTACTAATTTTTATTAATTAAATGTTTTATAAATAAAAATTAATTATTTATAATAATATAAATAAATAAAAGCCAGTAATTAATTACTGGCTTTTATTTTTAAAAATATTAACTTTTAGCATTTTAGGTTTTAATAAAATTAAACTATTTTAGTAAAAAAAAGATGAAAAAAAATTACAAAATTGGTGTTTTAGCTTTATTAGCTATAGTAGGATTCCTTGGAATATCTATTTACACTACTCAAAACAATAATGAAAGTATTAGTTCCGCCGATGATATTAAGGATATTCATAAACAACATCTTAATACGCATCCATTTATAGAAACTTTAAAACTTTCTAAAAAGGAACGTAAAGCAGTAGGCATACCTCCAAACAAATATAATGAGGAACAATGGGTTTTAACTATGAATCCAGAACTGGGAAGACCAACTCCTATAAAAGTTGCCGAACTTCAAAAAGAATTACTTAATAATCAATTTGCATCTCGTGCACCTGGTGATAAAGCAGATAATTTATGGATAGATCGTGGTCCTAATAACGTTGGGGGTCGTACAAGAGCCATGATGTTTGATCCGAATGATGCTACTGATAATACCGTATTTGCTGGTGGTGTTTCTGGTGGTCTTTGGAAAAACACTAATATTAGTAGCCCTACCTCTGAATGGGTAAGAGTTGGTATTCCTGAAAACTTAGCTGTTTCAACTATTACTTTTGACCCTAACAATACAAATACTTTTTACGTTGGTACTGGAGAGTCTTATGTTGGACATACCGATGGTTCTGTTAATGGTGATGGCATTTGGAAATCTACAGATGGAGGAAACACATGGTCAAATATATTTGGTGGTAATACAGGTGTAAGTTATTTTGTATCTGCATCAAACATATCGGTTAATAGTCCTGCAGGTATTGCAGGTGATTATGAATCATTTCCAACTGATAATTTTGGTTCAGAAATTACGAGTGTCATTACAGCTGATTTTATATTAGCAAATGATGCTACTGGAGTTCCAACTGAAGCATGTAATGCTTTTGGTGCTGATGCTACAGGTAAAATAGCAATAATTAGAAGAGGTGATTGTCCTTTTGTTGACAAAGTAAAAAATGCTCAAGATGCTGGTGCAATTGCAGTTATTATGCTAAACAACGTGTCTGGTGAACCAATACCTATGGGAGGTGAAGATGCTAGCATTACAATTCCTGCAGTAATGATAACTAAAGAAAATGGTGATCTTATTGAAGATGCCATGGGGTCGGGAACTGTAAATGGTTCTCTTAACCCTGCTTCTGGTACTTTTACAGCAACTGTAGTTCCTGGTATACAACATATTAATGATATTAAAGTTAGAGATAACGGTGGAACATCTGAAATATATGTTGCTGCTGCAGATGCCTTATATGGATCTTCAAATGCTTCAACAACAGTAGGAGGCCTTTCATATGGTTTATATAAATCTACAGATGGGGGAGCGAACTGGACAGAAGTATCACTACCACTTACTGCAGATGGGAATAAACATTGCCCTAACGATTTAGAAATTGGTTCAGATGGAAAAGTATGGTTATCTACGACTCAAAGTAAATTATATGGTGATGGTGGTGGAATTGTATTCTCATCTGCAGATGGGAACACATTTACCCAAATTTATAGTGTAACAGATGGAGGCAGAACTCAAATTGCTGTTTCTGCAAACCCTGCTAACCCGGGTAAAGTTTACATTCTTGCAGAGCTAGTTGGACAAGGTGAAAATGACCCTCAAGTAAAAATTGTTAAAACCACATCTAATTTTGTACCAGCATTCTCGGTAAGGTCAAAAACACTACCAAATGATGCAGATACAGGTATTTCTGCAACCGATTTTACAAGAAATCAAGCTTTTTATGACTTATTACTTGATATTGACCCTTCAAATGATGATATCGTTTATGTAGGTGGTATTGACTTATTTAAATCTACAAATGGAGCTGAAGGAACAAATCCTTGGGTACAATTATCACATTGGTATGGTGGATTTAGCCTTCAAGAAGTACATGCAGATCAACATATTACAGCTTTTGGAAACAACGATGCTAATAAAGTTATTTTTGGAAACGATGGTGGTGTATATTACTCTGCTGATGGTGGTACAACTACTGAATCTAGAAATGTTGGATACAATACTGCACAATATTATACTGTAGCTGTTGGACCAACTACAGCATTCCCTACTGGAGATCATTTTGCTGGAGGATTACAGGATAATGGAACACAATTAACTGAAAATGGTGATCCAGCTGGTGACTCTAACGCAACAGAAATTCAAGGTGGTGATGGTGCTTATACATATTTTGATCAAGATGGTACAGATAGATATGTAATTTCAAATTATGTTTACAATGACAACATAAATCTTTATAATTTTGACGGAGCTAACGTTAATATTAATTCAGAAGGTGGTCAAGATGACCCTGACCCAGTAGGGGGTAATGGTGCTTTCATAAACCCAGGAGCCTTAGATTCTAACTTAGATATTTTATACACTAATTATTCTGCAGGCGGAACATACATTGTAAAAAGATACGCTGGAATAAAAGACTCAGCAACTTTAACAAAAACAGATTTAACTGATGAAGAGTTAACAACTACACCAACTGCATTTACTGTATCAACACATACAACTGCATCTTCTACGCTTCTTGTAGGAACTGTTTTAGGTGATGTTTTATTAGTAGAAAATGCTGATGGCGCAACACCAACATGGACAAATCTAGATGAGAATCGATTAGTTGGTAGTGTTTCTGATGTTGAGTTTGGACAATCTGAAAACGAAATTTTTGTAACCATGCACAATTATGGTGTAAACAATGTTTGGTATACAGATGATCAAGGAGCAACATGGCAAGCTAAAGATGGTAACTTACCTGATTTACCGGTTAAAACCATTTTACAAAACCCACTTAATTTAGAGGAAGTTATTATTGGAACAGAACTTGGTGTTTGGTATACAAACGACTTTTCTAGCGCTAGTCCAACTTGGAACACATCTTATAACGGAATGAGCAATGTAAAGGTCTTAGATTTAGATTTAAGAGATGACAATATGGTATTTGCTGCTACTCATGGTAGAGGTGTATTTTCTGGACAGTTAACTGCAACATCTTTAAGTACTGCAGATAATGTATTCACGTCTTCTAATTTAAGAATATACCCAACAGTATCTAATGGAAATATTAATATCATTTCTAATGATTATATTGAAAACACTAAATTAAATGTTTACAGTATAACAGGTAAAAACGTTTATTCTGGAAATTTAGATTTATCTAGAACAGAAAGTAAATTAGATTTAACTGGTTTACAATCTGGTTTATACTTGATGAAGTTTTCTAAGGATAACATAGAAACAACTCATAAAATAATGATAAAGTAATGACAAAGTAATTGTTATTAAAAATTTTAAAAGCCATCTAGAGTTTACTTTAGGTGGCTTTTTTTATTCAGCCTTATTTACAAAAAAGCTCAAGCTTTTAAATACAATAGTAATTTGTTTAATAAGTCTTTTTCATACCTTTGCCCCAATGGAAAACCAAACACAAATATTCGGAATAAGAGCCATCATAGAAGCAATAAATGCTGGTAAAACCATAGATAAAGTATTTCTTCAGAAAGGTGAAAGAGGTGAGTTATTTGGTGAGTTAGAATCTTTATTGAATAAAAAATCAATAAACAAGTCTTACGTTCCTATTGAAAAACTGAACAGGTTAACTAGAAATAATCACCAAGGTGCAGTAGCTCAAATTTCACCTATTGAGTTTCATGACATGGAAACTTTAGTTATGAGCGTAATAGAATCTGGTAAAACACCATTATTCCTGTTACTAGACCAATTAAGCGATGTTCGTAATTTTGGTGCTATTATTAGAACTGCAGAATGTACTGGTGTTAATGGTATTATTATACAAAAAAATGGTAGTGCTCCAGTAAATGGCGATACTATTAAAACAAGTGCTGGTGCTGTATTTAAAATTCCTATTTGTAAAGTAGACCACATTAAAGATGCTGTATTTTACATGCAAGCCTCTGGGGTTAAAGTTATAGCTGCTACCGAGAAAACAAACGATACACTATATGATGTTTCTTTTGTTGAGCCTTGTGCTATTATTATGGGATCTGAAGGTAGAGGCATAAATCCATCTACTTTAAAAGTTGTTGATGCTAAAGCTAAACTACCATTGCTTGGTGATATTGAATCTTTAAATGTTTCTGTTGCCTGTGGTGCTTTTTTATATGAAGCGGTAAGACAGCGCTTAAAATAGACTCAAATACTATTTAAGACTCGTTAATTATCATCTTTTTTAAAATGATATTTAATATGCAGTTGCTCCTCCTCTATTTCAATTTCTGGCTCAACGGATTCTATAAAGTTTCCGTCTTCATCAAAATGTTTTAGGAACGGATCGTTGTCTTCATTATAGTTTTCTTGTTCCCATACATACTTTTTAGGTTTTGCTATTTCTTTCCTAAAAATTAAAGCAAAGAGTAAACCCGTTATTAAACCAGCCATATGGCCTTCCCAAGAAATACCTTTTTCTACAGGTAAGGTATACCAAATCATGCTTCCGTAAAGAAATATAACCAATAACGATAATGCTATAAGTCTATAATGTTTAGCAAATACACCTTTAAAAAAGGTAAAACTTACTAAAACGTAAATAAGTCCGCTTACACCAATATGGTATGATGGTCTACCAATACACCAAGTTAGAAAACCAGATAATAGAATACCAAAGAAAAGCACTTTCCAAGCGATATGCCTATAGAAATAGAACAAAGCCGTTGATAACACAAATAAAGGTACTGTATTGTGATAAATGTGTTTGATGTCGCCGTGAATAAACGGACTCAATAAAACACCTCTTAACCCTTTTAATGTTTGAGGGTACACTCCATATTTACTAAAGTTATAACCAAAACGCACCTCGAACCAGAATACTAACCAAATAGCAAGTACAAAAAATATAGGGTAAGCTATGACGCCTGTTGAAAACTGAAAATGTTCTTTACCTTTCATTGTCTTAAAGTTAGCAAATAGTTATCCAATATAAGTTTATGTGCTAAATTGGCAGTTATGCATCTGCGTGAGGGGTTAAACGGTATGTTTGAAATCCTTTTTGCTTTTTCGGCAAAAAGATTGAGTAGTGAAAACCCGGCCCCCGATTTTTCTTCGGGGGACACGCCCAAAACTTAAATAATTTCATGTAATTTTGTAGTAATGAATGATAATGCGCCACTAGCCGAACGGTTACGACCTAAAACCCTAAAAGACTACGTAAGTCAAGCACATTTGGTGGGCGAAGGTGGAACATTAACACAGCATATTAAGCAAGGTTTAATACCATCTATGATTTTTTGGGGACCTCCAGGAACAGGTAAAACAACCTTGGCGAATATAATTGCTACAGAATCTGGCAGACCGTTTTACACATTAAGCGCCATAAATTCTGGTGTTAAAGACATTCGCGAGGTTATTGATAAAGCTAAACAAAGTGGTGGGTTGTTTACTACTAAAAACCCTATTTTGTTTATAGACGAGATACATAGGTTTAGTAAATCGCAACAAGACTCGCTATTACAAGCTGTTGAAAAGGGTTGGATTACACTTATTGGCGCCACTACAGAAAACCCGAGTTTTGAGGTTATTTCGGCATTGTTATCGCGTTGTCAGGTTTATATTTTAAATGCTTTTGATAAAACCGATTTAGAGACCCTGCTGCAACGGGCTATTGAAACCGACGCACACATTTCTAAAAAGAAAATTACGTTAAAGGAAACTAACGCACTTTTTCGACTATCAGGTGGCGATGCTAGAAAATTACTCAACATTTTTGAGCTTTTAGTAAACTCTTTTGATACCGATAGCGTTGAAATTACAGACGATGTTGTTTTAGAAAAAATACAGAACAACACGGTTCGGTACGACAAAACTGGCGAGCAACATTACGATATTATCTCGGCATTTATTAAATCCATTCGCGGCAGCGACCCAAATGGCGCGGTGTATTGGTTAGCCCGCATGATAGAAGGTGGCGAGGATGTCAAGTTTATTGCACGTCGTTTACTTATTTCGGCAAGTGAAGATATTGGCAATGCCAACCCAACCGCTTTGGTTATTGCAAACAACGCTTTTCAAGCGGTTACAACTATTGGCTACCCAGAAGCCCGCATTATATTAAGTCAATGTGCCACATATTTGGCATGTTCGCCCAAAAGTAACGCGGCTTACATGGCTATTGGCAAGGCGCAACAATTAGTTAAACAAACTGGCGATTTAAGCGTGCCTCTGGAGGTTAGAAACGCGCCAACTAAACTCATGAAAGAACTGGGTTATGGCGATAATTACAAGTATGCACATAATTACGAGAATAATTTTGCGCCACAAGAGTTTCTACCAGACGAGATTAAAAACACAACATTATACGACCCTGGAAATAACGCGCGCGAAAATGCACATCGAGAATTTCTAAAACAACGCTGGAAAGATAAGTACGGTTATTAAATTAAACTGGGCGTTCCCCGAAAAGGGTCGGGCTATACACTACAAGTCCGCGCTCGTGCCTCGCTGTGGGCTTTTCGTTACTATCCCTAACGCAAATTACGTTAAGATTAAAATTTAGAATTTAATATTTAAAGTCTCTTGCTTTAAAGTAGCACCAGAATAATACTCAATAACCCAATCGTTACCTTTCTTGTAAATTACAGCACTTTTATCCTCAACTAAAAACACATCTTTTAAATTAGTGGTTTTCATTTTGTATACCACTTTTGGCGAACTATCAACCAATTGAAATCCGTTATCAATAGCTTGTGCATACAATACATTTGATGGTCCTTCTATAACAGCAACGTCTTTAACTTGTTTCTTAACAACTGCTTTTGGTGCTTCTACTACTTCAGGTTTAGCCATTTTAGGAACCTCAACTTGTTTTTCCTGTTTTAAATTCTGTATTTCTTTTTTTAGCTGCTGTATTTCTTGAGTAACTTCAGTTTTAGCTTGCGTTTGATTTGTATTACCTAATGAGGTTACATTTGTGTTTGGGCTATACTTATAGTTTAATGCTTCAATAGATTTAAAAGCATTACGTAAAGCTAGATTGTATGCTGTTTTATATTCCTTTTCTCGGCTTTCTCCTACTGCAGAAGTAAAAACCACTTTATCATTACAGTCTTTAAGAATTATTTTAAGTTTTGTTTTAAACATTCCTGTATCCTTAATCACATCAGAATTTAAAGCCGAACATCTATTTTGCATTAATTCTTTCGGATAATCTGCACCTTCTTTTACTGCTTCAAAGCCATATTTATTAAATAAAAATTCGGTCAACGAGTTTAATTGGTATTGATCGTTTTCTTTCAAAAAATCATACTTTTCTGGAACAATAACATATTTATAGTTATTAATATTTGTTTGTGCATATACTGCAGATGCTATAAAACATATAATTGCAAAAGTTAAGAACTTTATTTTCATTTTTTATTAAATATATAATTAAACCCTAATTGTAAAGATACACTTTGTGCATCATAAATGTTTTGATATTGCAAAAAATTGTCTGCAAGTATGTAAAAATTAGCACCGCCAATATGAGTTGATAGTCCTAAGCCAATATTGTTAAAAGTATAGGAGTCTAATGTATATGACACTTTAGCTCGCAAACCTTTAAAAAAACGCCTATAATAATAAGCCGTAAGAGCTAATTGCGGACCCTTTGAACGCTGTATAGCATATAATTGTGCGCCAATTTTATTTACATAAAGCGTTTCTCCTTCTAAACAATTACAATCTTTAGTTTTTTCTTCACCAAAACTATAATTTAACGAAGTATTAAACTTTACTGGACGCCAGGTTGTATAGGCCTCTTCATTATCATTTACATCAAATAAATCTTCGAATTCTTGTTCTATATTACTAAAAAACTCATCTGCTGTATCACCTTCATTCTGATCAAAAAATATGGGATCTACACCTTCAAATATAAAATCACCTTTAACTTTATAATTCTCCACATCTTTACTATGTCTAATAAACCCAATGTCTTGTAAACTCGCATCTAAAGTCAGTTGCTTTGTAAGGTTATAAGTAAACCCTATATCAAAACCTAAGCCTAAATTACCGCCTAACAATAAACGTTTAGACACATCGCTAGGCTCAAAACGAGGCTCAATACCATCACTAGTATAACCCGAGGTTTGTAATGCAATATCTAAATTAAAAATATGCTGATAAAAATTATTATCGCTTGTTGTGGTGATAAAAGACCCTTCATTTTTAGTTGTAGTAGCATTAATTACACTAGAGTAAATTTTCCCTCTTACGCCATAAGTAAACTTATCACTAACTTTTTTGTTGTAACCTAAATGCCATACAGAAATAACTTCTGAACGCGCACTAATATGGTCTGCACTAAATGGTCTACCTATATTTCCTTGGTTGCCTTCTAAAGCCAAAACCGCAAAATCTTTTGGAAAGTAAGCTATAAAATCAAACTCTTGATAAATACCAAAACTTATATATTGATCTTTCCCGTAATTATTATTTAATGAAAAGCCACCAGAAAGCACTTCTAGTTGTTGATTAGCGGTATAGAAATCCTCTGGCTTAGCAGTATTAATAAAGTTCTCTAGTTTTATATTAAAGTTAACCCCATCAACGGCAAATAAATCGTAAACCGTACCACCAGACGTTGCTGCACTTAAATGCAAATGCGATGCTAAGGGTATACCAAAATAACCCATGTTAGAAACTTTTCCGCCAGGATTTAAAAGTAAGGCTTGAGGTATTTCTGAAAACCCATAAAGTAATTGTTTGTTTTGGCCAACAGAGCACCATGTTATGAGAATAAATAAGATACTTATTTTTCTCATAATTACGGTTTAATATTAAAATAAAACACCCCTTTAGATTGCAAATTAATTCTACCAGGCGTATCATCATTTATTGTAACACCAGGTAACATAGTCAAGGTAAATTCTAACCTAACTGTACGTAGAAGTGCGGCTAAGGATCTGCCTTGAAAAACTTCTGTATATTTAGTAAAAACATCTGCATTAGTTGGCGAAGCAGCTGACGACAAGGTTAATGAGTGCTCTAATTGTCCAAAATCGTTAAAGAAATCAACCTCTACTTGATAACTTCTATTTATGGAATTAATAATTTCGAATACAAATTCTGCTTTCTCAAGGTTTTCTTTAATAAAATTTCCTCTAAAAATGTTTGTTTCAACAAAATCTGACGATTGTGATACCTCTTCTCCTCCAATAAAAAACTCACTAGCAGGTGCTTCAAAAAAGATAAGACTAGCTTCTTGAATTGGTGCCAATTCTATATCTTCAGCTTGATTAAAATCAATAGGCTCAGTACAAGACACTAAACATATTATAAAACAGTATATTTTTAATGTTTTCTTCACCATACTTATAATAAGACGTATTTATACCTAAACAATTACAAATACTTTTTTAATTGTATTAAGTTATCAATTTGTTTAATACCACTTTCTACTGTTTTGTTGTCAAGATCAAAAAACACAACATCCATACCCATGTTTTTTGCCCCTAAAATATCGGCTTCATAGCTATCACCTATCATAACACTTTTATTAGCGCTAGTATTAGCAAGGTTTAACGCAAAATTAAATATTTTAGGGTTTGGTTTTTTTACACCTGCAATTTCAGAATTAGTAATCGTTTTAAAATAATGGTCTATTTTAGAATGGCTCATTTTTTTATACTGTACCTCATCAAATCCGTTAGTAATAATGTGTAAATTATAATTATTACTTAAATAATCTAAAATTTCAAACGTGTTTTCAAACAAGTGATTAAAGGAACTAAGATGCGTAATATAATCTTCAGACAGCTTGTGTATCATACTGTCCTTAACTTTTAAATCAATAGCTTCAAAAGTTTCATTTAATCTTGCATAGCGTAAATCTGCTTTTGCAATTTTATCCTCTCTATATAATCTCCAATATTTTAAATTAATAGGAACATATTGTTTTAAGAAAACGTCAATATTAGTTTCAATATTATTAATTTCAAAAATTTTTCTAAAAGTCAATGCTGAGTTTTTTTCAAAATCCCAAAGCGTATGATCTAAATCAAAAAAAACATCTGTAATACCTTTAAACTTCATTTGGAGAATCTAAAATTAAATTAAATAAGTCTTTAAAACCTTGCCAAGTTTTTGAATCAGCAAAAGTATAATTATGAAAAATAGGTACAAATTCACCATTAACTTCCTTTACCTCACGTATAACTTCATTTAAAACTTTCTTTTTATCTAATAATGACTTATGCTTTAAAAGCGTAAAATCCATTAAGTGGTAAGGTATTATTTTTAAAGGTGTTTGCACTTCGTAATCTAAATCGTAAAACAAAAAAGGCGTGCACGAACCAGCTCTAAAACCAATATGGTTTACATAACCCATAGAATAATCTTCTTGAATTTCTAAAGCTATTAAGTTTCTATAGGTCTCTGGTAGGTTAAGTTTAGAGAACGATTGTCTGGAAGCTTTTAAATTGTAGTTTAAAATATCTTCCATTCTTTGTTTCTCTTTCTTTAATAACAATTCATCTTCTAGAGCGAAATAAGAAATTTTCAAGCCTACCCTACTGTAGTCACCAATATGCTTAATAAGCGATACAAATTTTTTCTTGTTTGGGTTAATGCCTTTATCATAAGTAGAATAATCGCCTATAAGAAAAAAGAAAAGGAATTTAAACTGCGATGTTTTCTGCCTATTAATTAAGTACTTGAATGTATCAAAAGGGTCGTGCCTAAAACCAAGAAGCACCATAAACCTTGCATACAAGCTTCTAAATCTAAATCTAGCAAGATCTTTAACGGTTCCTCCTAAGGTTCTCATGATACCTTTTAGCTTATAACTGTATGCACTAGGCACATCGATAATTGGGTTAATCTTATAAGACCTATTAGGGAACTCAAATTCTGGAAACTGCTTTTGTAAAGCTGCTTTAAATTTATAAGCCCAAATATCTACAACAGGTTGATGTAAAAATCCTTTCTTGAATGCTAAACTTTCGGTTGCTGTAAAACGTCCATATTCATCTTTTACATGTGGTAAATATTCTTCATATCTCGATAAGAGATAAAAGGAAGCCGAAAAAATATCAAAAGGCATAGCACACTTTTCCCCTAGATAAAAAAAACATTTTGTGTTTCCCCAGTCATGCATATTTATGTCTATGTCACTTAAACCTTGCTCAAATAAAATATCGTGACTTTTAATAAAAAACTCACTACCCAACTGCTGTTTGGTATAGGACATTTTTAAACTATCGTGAGCAATAAACTCTTCTATTTTTGTTGTAAAACTAACTTGTATACCCAAAACTCGAGTACATATATGCTTAAAAGCATATTTTAATCTTGGTGATATTTTATGAGTATATACTAAAAGCATAAGCTGAAGCAAATTCCAAAAAATAAAAATAACAAATTACAAATGCAATTGATAAAAACCATAAAATCTTTCTGTTTAGTTATTTGGAATTTAATTGTTGTGGTTTTGGAATTTAACATGCTAAAGCATGTTTTCATCCGCAAAACTAAAGTATGCTTTTTCTGTTATAATTAAATGGTCTAGAACTTTTATATCTAAACTTTGTGCAGCATTTTTTAATTTTTGAGTAATTTGTTTATCGGCTTCACTAGGTTTTAAGGTTCCTGAAGGGTGATTATGTGCCAAAATTAAGCCTGTGGCTCCAACTTCTAACGCATTTTTTAATACCAAGCGCACATCAACCAAAGTTCCCGTAATTCCGCCCTTACTTAATTGATTTTTCTGAAGTACTTTATTGGAATTATTCAAATAAACAATCCAAAATTCTTCATGCTGAAGTTCGCCAATTACAGGTTGCATAAGTTCAAAAACAGACGCGCTAGATGTGATTTTCTTTTTTTCAAGTGCCTCTTCTCCCCTGCGGCGCCTTCCTAATTCTAAGGCTGCAATAATACTTATCGCTTTGGCTTCTCCAATACCTTTAAATTCCATTAATTGTTTAATGGAAAGTTTTCCTAAGGCACTTAAATTATTATCGGTGCTTGCTAAAATGCGCTTACATAAATCTACAGCACTTTCTTCGCGGTTACCCGAACCAATCAAAATAGCAACAAGCTCGGCATCGCTTAATGCAGCTTTACCTTTATATAATAACTTTTCTCTAGGCTGATCGTCTTGACTCCAATTTTTTATAGAAAATGACGCTGGTTTTTCTTGCATTGGTTAAAGATAAATATTGATAACAAACAATAAAAATTATTTATCTTTTTAATAAAATTAATGTTGTTGCTCGTTTATACGATCTCTAGAATAGGATTTTAATAAAGCATAAAGTTTTGTAGGATCAAATAGCCTACCCATAAACCCATTCATTTTATAGGGCTTTATTTTTTTAAATATCTAATTGAGCAAATGCTGTAAATGCTATTATAGGTGTATTGGCTTTGGTCTTATCTGGTAAATCTCAATTACCTTAGTGATCTCATAACCATCCAATATAGCATCGTAAATCCATTAATACAAGATTAAAATTAACTTTAAAAAAATGATTAATACACAAATTATGTAAGAAAAATATATTATTTTTATAAAGTAATTAATTATATGTTTTAAATTAACGTAGTCTTTTATTTATGCGATTAAATAAATATTTAAAAGATCCCAAGAACCTTTTGTACTTCGCATTCCTTTTAATTGGAATTATTTGTGGAACATATATGTACGGATTCACTTCAACTATTTTTGCTTTCGGAATTATAATCTTATTTACATCAATTACAAGTCTAATAATTCGAGCTTTTAAGAGTAAAGACTAACAGAATATAATTTCTAGAAATGCTCAGTCAAGAAAGTTTAAAAGTATTTTTGGATAAAGTTTTTAAAAATTCTTAACTTAGAAAACACAGAAAACAGTTGATTATGAAAGACTTAAAAAAGGAAGACATTAAACAGGAGGTGTTTGATCTTTACGATGATTACGCTCATAACAAACTTAACAGAAGGCAATTTGTTGAAAAACTTTCGCTTTATGCCGTTGGTGGTGTTACGGTATCATCATTATTAAGTTTTATGTCACCAAATTACATAGATAGTTTACTAGTTAAACCTAATGATCCCACCTTAGATTCAGATTATGTTACTTATAATTCTCCAAATGGTGGAGGAACTATAAAAGGATTACTTTCAAAACCAAAAAACAATACAACAAAACTTCCGGGTGTTGTGGTTATTCATGAAAACAGAGGTCTTAACCCGTATATTGAAGATGTAGGACGACGCACAGCCAAAGCAGGATTTATTAGTTTAGCTCCAGATGCTTTATCACCTCTTGGCGGATACCCTGGAAATGATGATGACGGAAGAGCTATGCAAAAAAAACGTGATAGAAATGAAATGATTGAAGATTTTATTGAAGCTTATAACTACCTAAAATCTCATAAAGATTGTAATGGAAAAATTGGCGTAGTAGGTTTTTGCTTTGGCGGATGGATGGCTAATATGTTAGCGGTAAGACTTCCCGATTTAGGTGCCGCTGTACCATATTATGGCAGACAACCTAACGACGAAGATGCTGCTAAAATTAAAGCGCCTTTATTATTACAATATGGCGAATTAGATACGCGAGTTAATGCTGGTTTACCTGCATTTGAAGCCGTTCTAAAAGCCAATAACATTGATTATACATCCTATATTTACCCTGATGTAAATCATGGATTTCATAATAACACAACCCCTCGATTTGACAAGGAAGCCGCTGATTTATCTTGGAGTAGAACTATTGCTTTTTTTAAGGAACATTTGAAGTGATTGATATCTATTAAATCGTTTTAAGCTTTCCCATTTTTATTTACCTAATAAGAAAGAAAGTTTAATTACACGAACTTGACATTGTAAAAAAAATCCTCTAACTCCGTTTAACAAGCGATAAAGTTCATTGAAACGGAACTTTATCTTTACGTTAAACGAACATCCAAAAAGCTTATTCAATCACCCCCTTTACCTCATCAAAATTCAATCCACCATAATTACCAGAACTCATTAATAACAAGACTTTGTTCTCAAAGTTTTGCGAGAATAGGAAATCTTTAAAATCGTCTGGGTTGGTGTAAATAATTAAATCGTCACGCTCAAAAGCATTGGCTATTTGTTCGTGAGTTACTTCTTCAAGTTTTTTAATTTCTACGGCATGTGGTGAATAGAATACCACAGCAACATCGGCAGCATCAAGAGCGCCTTTATATTCTTTTAAAAACTCGGCGTTTAAACTGCTATATGTGTGCAATTCTAAACAAGCTAATACCGTTCTGTTTTCGTATTGCTCTTTAACCGCATTGGTTGTGGCTTCTACCTTACTTGGCGAATGCGCAAAATCTTTATAAGCAACACTATTTTTACTTTCAGCAATTTTTTCTAAGCGTTTACTGGCACCTTTAAATGTGGAGATGGCTTCGTAAAAATCGTCTTCATCAATACCCATATGCTGGCAAATCCATTTGGCCCCAGCAAGATTATTTAAGTTGTGTTTCCCAAAAACTTCAATTGGCAAGTCGCCTTCTGGTGTTTCAAGTAGTGTTTCGCCGTTTTCAATACTATATTCTGGTGTTTGGTATGCTATTTTTCTAATGGTATTCTCACTCGCTTCTACAACACGTTTAACTTCTGGATCTTCTTGGTTGTAATTAATACTTCCACCTTTTACAATAGAATCTACAAAAATACTAAACTGCTCTACATAATTCTCGTAAGTTGGAAACACGTTAATATGATCCCAAGCAATGCCACTTAACAACGCGATGTTTGGTTTGTATAAATGAAATTTTGGTCTGCGGTCTATTGGCGAACTTAAATACTCATCGCCCTCAAGCACTATAAAATCGTTAGTTTCGGTAAGTTTCACCATAACATCAAAACCTTCTAATTGGGCACCAACCATATAATCTACATCTCTATCGTGATAATGCATAACATGCAAAATCATGGATGTTATGGTTGTTTTACCATGGCTTCCTCCAATAACCACTCGCGTTTTATGTTTAGATTGCTCGTATAAAAATTCTGGATAGCTGTATATTTTAAGACCAAGTTCTTGTGCTTTTAATAGCTCTGGATTATCTTCTTTAGCGTGCATGCCTAGAACAATAGCATCGAGGCTTGATGTTATTTTTTCTGGAAACCATCCAAAGGTTTCTGGTAGTAAACCCTTAGCTTCTAATCTAGATTTTGAAGGCTCGAAAATGGTATCGTCACTCCCTGACACCTTGTATCCTTTATTATGTAATGCAAGTGCTAAATTGTGCATTGCTGCTCCGCCAATGGCTATAAAATGTACGTTCATCTTTTTATTTTGAATGTATTTTGCAATTTTGATTAATACTTTTTTTGAGCGTTATATCAAGAAGTAAATATATGAATTGCAGTTGGAAGCACGAAGATTGAAGACGGAAGTTTTTGCGTTAGGGATTGAAGTGGATAGCCCACAGCCCGACGCAGGAGGAGCGCGGACTTGGAACATAAAGCCCGACCCTTGTGGTAACGCCCTAACTAAAGGTTTAAAATCTTCTCTTTTTGTGACTTAAAAGGTTTAATTTTTGGAAGTTCTGCTAAGGCTAAATTTATATGTTTTAGCGCCTCTGGTTTTTTGTTTTTATGCGTATAAATTTGTGCCAAACGATATTGTGCCCATGCTTTTGGAACGCCATCGTTAGGCGAGTAATTTTCTAGATAAACTTGAAGGCAATGTTCTCCTTTTTCTAACTCGATATTATATTCTGCAGCTACTTTACCTATTTGATAATGTAGTGCATTACGGTGAAGTTTTTTATGAGCTTTCTCTATATTTTCTATGGCCTTTTGTGGTTGATTTTCGTTTTCGTAAAGCGTAGTTAGCTTATTAAAACAGGTTAACGAACCACCTTCTTTTATGGCCATTTTATAGAATTTCTCTGCGAGTTCTGGTTCATTATCATACTCATTAACATAACCTTTTGCTAAGTAACCATCTACCTTAGAAAGGTTTTCTAATTCTTGAGCATATTTTAAAGATTTACTTCTGCTACCTCCAAAAATACCGGGTAATTGTATGTAAAACTCAACCAAGGCCCAACGCGCATCTATATGGTTTTTATCGAGTTCGGCCGCTTTTATAAACGAACTTTTTATATCGCCAATTAAACCAATGGCCTTAAGTTTGTTTTCTAAGGCTTTCATACCTAAAACGCCACCATATTTATAATGATAATTAGCTGTATTGGGTTTAGCATCAACCAACTTTTTATAAATATGTATGGCATCATCCCATTTTTTTTGATACCCAAATGCATCGCCTAAAAATTCTATACCTCTTAAATTATTAGGGTGTTCTTTTAAAAACTTAGTGATTTGTGTTTCGGCTTTTTTAAATTGTTTTGCTTTAAAGAGTATTTCTACTCCATCAAGATTTACTTGTGAAAAACACAAAGCTGGCAGTAAAAAAAGAAACAATAATTTATTCATACTATTATAGTCGATACTACAAAAATAAGCTTTCTTAGGTTTTATAGTTTTTAGATTAAGATAAACTTAAGAATTTGTGTTTTAGTTATACTCGATAATACTATTTTATCTACAAAATGATTAACTTCACTCACCCAACGGCTCCATTTACTAATTTATTGTTTTTTGGAACGGCTTTTGAATATACATTAGAGACAAAATTAAACACATGAAGCGCTCACTATTTTTATTTATGATTATACTATTTTCAACCTTTTCTCAAGCTCAAAATCTAAATTATGAAGATTTATGGGTTAAAGTTGAAAAACTTGAAGTTGATGGCTTACCAAAATCTGCCTTAAAACTAGTTAATGACATTGAAAAGCAAGCAAATTACGATGCTAATTACCCGCAACTTATAAAGACCATGCTTTTTAAAAGTAAATATGCATTGGTTTTGGAAGAAGATGCCCAGTTAAGTATTATTAATGACTTTAAAACCAAAATTTCTGAAAGCGAATTTCCAACAAAAAACATACTTGAGAATATATTAGCCAACTTATACTGGCAGTACTTTAAGCAACATAGATGGCAGTTTTATAATAGAACTAAAACTGCCGAAAAAGTAGATGCAGTAGATTTTAGAACTTGGGATTTACAAACCCTTTTTGATGAAATTCATGTGCATTACCAAAGCTCTTTAGAGAACGGATTAATGCTTCAGCAAGAAAGTTTAAAAAAATATAACACTTTATTAAACGAACAGAAAGGCTCAAAAACTTACAGACCTACCTTATTTGATTTTTTAAGCCATAATGCTTTAGAATTCTACAAAACTAACGAAACAAACATCACAAAACCTGCTTATAAATTTGAGATAGATAATACAGCTTTTTTAGGTGATGCTAAAACGTTTTCAAAATTAAATATTACATCAAAAGATGCAACATCGCTGCAACTTAATGCCTTAAAAATATATCAAGGTTTAATTCAATTTCATTTAAAAGGCAAATCGTCTTTTGCATTGGCAGATGTAAATATTAACCGCTTAAAATTTGTACAGCAACACGCTACATTTAGTAATAAACAAACTATTTTATTAGAAGCTTTAAAAGTAGAAAGCAAACAACATAAGGCTCATGAAGTTTCGGGTTTATACGATTTTGAAATTGCGTCTATTTATTATCAGCAAAGTAAAACTTACCAACCTAATACAAACGAAGACAATCGTTGGAAAGCCAAAGAAGCTCTTGATTTATGTAATGAAGTCATTTCTCAATATCCAAAAAGTAAAGGCGCTGAAAAATGTGCTGTTTTAAAATCTCAGATCGAACAATTATCGCTTCAAATTACTGCCGAAGATTTTCTGCCTATTCAAAAAAACTCTAGATTACTAGTTAGATATAAAAACTTAGAGGCTTTGAAATTTAATATTTATAAAGTTTCTGAAAATGAATATGAAAGGTTTTCAAAAATTTATAGAAAAGAACAACAGCTAGATTTTATAAACAAATTAAAGATTAATAATACTTGGAATAGCACATTAAAAAACGAAAACGATTATCAAACACACACTACAGAAATTTTAATACCTAAGCTTGATAATGGCAGATATTTAGTTGCTGCTTTTGTTGAAAACGACAAAGAAATATTTGCTTTCACAAACGTTCAGGTTTCTAACATGGCTTTGGTTGAAACGGAAGCCTTAGATGCTAAAATATTTCAAATTATTGATAGAAATAATGGTACTCCAATTATAAACTCAAAAGTTCAAGTATCATATGATTCTAGAAATAACAAAAAAGCAATTACTAAAAATTATACCACAAATAATCTAGGTGAAATTAAAATTGAAAAGGATAAAAACTGGTACAGAAATGTAAAATTGAAAGTTGAAAACGATAACGACGTTGCCTATTTTGGCAATTTCTACATGAACCAAACGTATAATGAGCCAGAAAAAAAAGAAAGCTACGCATCATTCCTTTTTACAGACCGAAGCATCTATAGGCCAGGGCAAACGGCTTATTTTAAAGCCATTGCTATTAAAACTAATGATGGAAAATCTGAAGTTTTAGAAAACGAGAAGGTATTTGCACTTTTATACAATACAAACAACGAAGAAATTAAAAAACTAGAATTAAGAACAAATGCATATGGCTCTGCATCAGGAGAATTTATTTTACCAAATAATGGCTTAACGGGAATGCACCGCATAGAATTTAAATCTAATTCGGGAATATATTTGAGAAGCAATACCTCTTTTTCTGTTGAAGAGTACAAGCGTCCAAAATTTGAAACTAAATTTACACCTGTAACCGAAACTTATAAAATTAACGATGCTGTTACTGTTAAAGGAAACGCCTTAGCTTATGCTGGAAGTAATATTACAGATGCTAAAGTTATATATCGAGTACACAGAAAAGTGCAATACCCACGTTGGTATTTTTGGTATAGACCTTGGGTAAATAGTGAACCTCAAGAAATTACCCATGGAGAAACGGTAACTAACGATAAAGGTGAATTTAAAATCACATTTAAAGCCATACCAGACCAAAGTATTGATAAGAATAGTTTACCAATTTTTAATTATGAAATAACTGCCGATGTTACCGATTTAAATGGAGAAACTCGAAGCGCAACCACCATTGTAAATGTTGGTTATCATGCACTAACAGCTAATTTAAATATTGATAACGTATTAAATAAAAACAATAAAGACCATAGTATTTCTATAGACACTAAAAATCTTAATGGTGAGTTTGTACCAGCAAAAGGAACGATTAAAATCTATAAACTTGAAGCGCCAAATACAGTTTTAAGAACACGTCCGTGGGCTGCACCAGATTATCAGGAATTCTCTAAAGATAATTTCAAAAATCTATTTCCGCATGATGCTTACACAAACGAACATAATTCTGCTAATTGGGAAAAAGGTAAACTTGTTTTAGAAAAATCGTTTAACACCAAAGACTCAAAAACACTTAAGCTCGGGAAGATTAAAAAGTGGCAATCTGGCGATTATATTATCACTCTTGAAAGTAAAGATAAATTTGGCATGCTGGTGAAAGATAAAATTAAGACCTCGTTGTTTAGTGAAGATGACAAAGTTCCAGCAGACAATCAGTTATTTACTATTTCTACTGATAAATCAACTTATACTATTGGAGATACGGCCTATGTAACTATTGGTTCTGCTGCTGAAAATATTGCAATAACCGTTTCAATTGAAAAAAATAAAAGACTCATTAAAACAGAAATCATTAACCTAAATACTAACAAAAAAACAATTTCTGTTCCTGTTACAAAAGATGATTTAGGTGGTTTTGTCGTGCATTATAGTTTTGCTGCTTTTAATAGTTTTAAATCTGGTTCTCAAGCCATTTCGGTTCCATACCCTAAAACCAATTTAGAAATTGAAACCCTAACATTTAGAGATAAACTACAACCAGGAACCGATGAGACTTGGCAATTTAAAATTAAAGGACCTTATGGCGAAAAAGTAAGTGCCGAGTTATTGGCGAGCATGTATGATGCTTCCTTAGACCAATTTAAACCACACAACTGGAATTTCAATCCTATTCAAACTCCAGTTTATTACGCGCATAGTAATAGAAATGCAAGAGGTAGTTTTGGCACACAGAACTTTAGAGTTTATAATAATAGTTCTCGTGCAAATTATCCGGAACAATATTATGATAGCTTAAATTGGTTTGGGTTTTATTTTGGGAATAACAACTTATATTTCAAAAGTGTTTCAAAAAGTCTTAGAGGTCGAGTTGCAGGTATTCAAGCAGCTCCTGAAGGGGTGATGCTAAACGAATCTGAATTAGATGACGTTGTGGTTGTTGGATATGGCACTAAAAAGAAAAGTGCTATAACTGGCGCGGTAACTTCGGTAAGTGCTGAACAATTAAATATTGAAGATGAAACTATTGATAATTCAATCGAAGAAAAACCAACCTTCGACAACATTCAAATCCGGAAAAACATGCAAGAAACAGCGTTTTTCTTTCCGCAGTTAAAAACAGATTCAGAAGGTAATATAAGTTTTAGTTTCACGACGCCAGAAGCTTTAACCCAATGGAAATTACAATTAATTGCTCATACTAAAACTTTAGAAAGCGCAACACAATCGTTAACTACAGTTACCCAAAAAGAACTAATGGTTATCCCAAATGCGCCACGGTTTTTACGTGAAGGTGATCAAATTACAATAAGCACTAAAATTGCAAATCTTACTGAGAAACAACTTTCTGGGCAAGCTAAATTAATTTTAACCGATGCAGTTTCAGGGAAAGATATTACCGCAAATCTGCTTGGTTCTTCCCTTTCCGGGAAGTTAGATGGGGCTTTCGTTGTTCCCGCTTCAGGTAACACGCAAGTCTCTTGGGATTTATCAATTCCAGACAATGTTCAAGCTGTACAATACAAAGTGGTTGCGCAAGCTGGCAATTTTAGTGATGGAGAGCAAAACACATTACCTGTTTTAAGTAACCGCATGTTGGTTACCGAAACATTACCCATGTGGATTAAAAGCAACCAAACCAAGACATTCACACTAGATAAATTAAAAAACAATACCTCAACCACGCTTAAAAACCATAAGTTGACTTTGGAAATGACGTCCAATCCAGCGTGGTATGCGGTTCAGGCGTTGCCATATTTAATGGAATACCCTTATGATTGTAACGAACAAACATTCTCTAGATATTACGCAAATGCATTAGCAAGTCATATTGCAAATTCAAATCCTAGAATTCAGGAGGTTTTTAATCAATGGAGAAATACGGACGCCTTACTTTCTAACTTAGAAAAAAACCAAGAATTAAAGTCAATTTTAATTCAAGAAACACCTTGGTTGCGTGATGCGCAAAGCGAAACGGAACAGAAAAAACGTATCGCTTTATTATTCGATTTAAATAAAATGAATAATGAGCTTCAATTTGCAATTACAAAACTGCAAAACAATCAATTAGATTCTGGTGCCTGGGCTTGGTTTAATGGCGGTTATGAAAACAGATACATTACACAACATATTATAACTGGTTTTGGTCACCTTAAACAGCTAAATGTCATTCAGAGCAATAGCGAAGAATCTATGATTCAAAAAGCCATCAAATATTTAGATAATGAGTTTG
The DNA here is from genome assembly GCF_044594645.1 of Algibacter sp. R77976. Classification (GTDB taxonomy): domain Bacteria; phylum Bacteroidota; class Bacteroidia; order Flavobacteriales; family Flavobacteriaceae; genus Algibacter_B. Next base: position 1,591,452 of record NZ_CP138989.1, on the reverse strand, counting down.
TAAAAGAATATAAAGACCTCAGAAAGTATAATAAAGATACAGATTTAAGTGAAGACCATTTAAGCTATACCCAGTTGCATTATTTATACATGCGAAGTTTTTATAACGATATCAAAAAAACAAAAGAAGTTGAAACTATTATAGATTATTACCAAACGCAAATACAGAAATATTGGTTAAAGCGTTCGTTATATTCTAAAGGATTAATGGCTTTAATATCTCATAGAAAGGCTGATAGTAAAACAGCTGCTAAGATTTTGAAATCGCTTAAAGAAACAAGTATCACTTCAGACGAATTAGGTATGTATTGGAAAGCCAACACCAACTCTTGGTATTGGTATCAAGCACCTATTGAAACGCAAGCGCTATTAATTGAAGCTTTTAGTGAGTCTGGAACTGTCATTCAGAGCGAAGCGAAGAATCTTGAAACTATAGATAATTTAAAAATCTGGCTACTTAAAAACAAGCAAACTAACCGATGGAAAACAACCAAAGCAACTACCGATGCAGTCTATGCCTTATTATTACAAGGAAGTGATTGGTTAAGCGTTACCGACATGGTTGATGTGATAATTGGCGGACAACAAATTACACCATCAAAATTAGAAGCTGTAAAAGTTGAGGCTGGAACGGGTTACTATAAAACATCGTGGGATACTTCTGAAATTAAACCAGAAATGGGAGAAGTTACCATTTCTAAAAAAGGAAAAGGCATTGCTTGGGGAAGTTTATACTGGCAATATTTTGAAGATTTAGACAACATAACTACGGCCGAAACTCCACTTAAATTGAAGAAAAAGCTATTTCTTAAATCGAACACAGATACCGGTGAAGAAATCTCAGAAATCACTTCTGAAACCGATTTAAAAGTTGGCGATTTAGTTCGAGTTCGTATTGAACTTCGTAGCGATAGAAACATGGAATTTATACATATGAAAGACATGCGCGCTTCTGGATTAGAACCCGTAAATGTTTTAAGTCAATACAAATGGCAAGATGGCTTGGGCTATTATCAAAGCACAAAAGATGCTTCAACCAACTTCTTTTTCGATTATTTACCAAAAGGCGTTTATGTTTTCGAATACGATTTACGAGTAAATAATGCGGGTAACATGAGTAATGGCATTACTACTATTCAAAGTATGTATGCACCTGAATTTAGTAGTCATAGTGAGGGCACAAGAATTTCAATAACAAATTCTAAGTAGCTCTGTTTAATTATACAAATTAAGATTTGAAACGACCTACTTTAAAAATAACTCCTAAATTTATAATACTTTTTATAAGTGCTTTATTGTTGTTTTCAGCTTGTGGTAATTATAAAAAAACTGTAACTACAGGAAGTTCAATAAATAATACACCCAAAATTCTATTTCTCAATTATAGTATTGAAAACACTTCAAACGGAAATAAAACAATTCAGTTTATCAATAAAAAAATAGTGGATGGTAAACTAAAAAACAATTCGCTTCAACCTATAGAAACTGGAACTGAAGATGATTTAATTTTAACTGTACTTGATAAAAAATCTAAAACACTAAACCACATACTAATTAAAAACCCATTAATTAAGCGTATTGAATATATTGATGATGCAAAAAACTTTAAAACTAAAACTATAAAATCCGATAAAGGGCAATTCTCCATAAGACTGCAACTAAAAAGTAATGCTAAATACATAACAATTAGTAACTTTGCAAAAAACGAGCCCCTCATTAAAACCCAAATTAACTAGTATGAAATCTTTTTTATGCTTTTTACTATTTTTATCTAATACGCTATTTTTATCTGCTCAAATTTTTGATGTAGAACCAATAAAAATATCTGGTGATGATGATAAACGTATTAGTTTGGTCATTATGGGAGATGGATACACTAGCAGCGAATTAGACACATTTATTACTGATGCTACTAATTTCACAAACAGCATGTTTAATGAGAGTCCTCTAAAAGAATATGCTGAATATTTTAATGTTTATGCCATAAAAGTTATATCGAATGAAAGTGGTGCAGATCACCCAGGTACTGGAAGCACCTACCATGAAACTTATTGGCCTGTTCCAATAACAACTGTTGACACTTTTTTTAATGCTACTTTTGACGCTTTTGGAAATCATTTTCTTCTTTTTTATGAGATAGATGGTAATTACGCCAATAATACCGAAGCTAAAATTTTGAGCGTTTTAGCAGATAATTTCCCAGCATACGACCAAGCACTTATTTTAGTTAACTCGCCATATTATGGTGGTAGCGGTGGCACTTTTCCAATGGCTTCAACTGGTGCAAGTTCAGACGAAATAGCCATACATGAACTGGGACATTCATTATTTGATCTAAAAGATGAATACTACCCTGGGGACTTATTAGCAGCCGAAGCTGTAAATATGACACACGCAGATAATATAAACAACCCTAAATGGAGTAATTGGGTTGGAACAAATACTATTGGTGTTTACCAGCACACCTGTACCTCAGGAGATTGTTCCAATTGGTACAAACCAAATACAAGTTGTAAAATGGAAGTGCTTAACAACCCTTTTTGTTCGGTTTGTAAAGAAGGTATTATTGAAAAAATTCACAGCTTAGTATCACCAATTGATGCTTATACACCAGACAATACCGTTGACGACCCTACATTTCCTTTAGATTTTCAACTCGATTTAATTAAACCTGACCCAAATACTTTAGAAAGTGAATGGACACTTAATTCACAAAGCTTTGCTAGTAATGTTGATAGTGTAGCAATACTTGAAACTGATTTGGTTAATGGCGCTAATACACTTACCACTATTATACATGATAATTCGCCTTTATTAAGAGTCGATAACCATGAAAGTTTTCATGTGTATACAGTAACTTGGACTATAAATTATTCTTCACTTGGTGTAGATGCTATAGAAAGTAAGGAAAGCAATTATAATATTTCGCTTTATCCAAACCCAACACGTAACATTTTAAATATAGAATTTGAAAGTAATTCGATTTCAAATTTAAAAGTTGAAATAATAAGTATTGATGGCAAAAGAATTAAAAAAACAAGGCTTTCTAATTTAGAAAGTCAACAAATTGATATTAGTAATTTAAGCCAAGGTGTTTATATTACCAACTTCTATTCTGGCAATATATTAATTGCTAGTAAAAGGTTGGTGAAGAATTAATTTATTCAGATTTGACTCTTGTTAAAACCATTCTGTTGATGTTTAAGTCTACTATTTTAAATTCTTGAATTCCCCGTATAATTGGAATTGTAGCATTAATAATTCTATTTTCTTTATTTAAACTCCAGGTGCCCTTTGTTTTTGTTTTGACGCTATTATCGCTTGGGCATTTCCGTGTTATGCCTCTTTGTTTTAAATTAACAATACCATTGTTTGATATTTCAATTTGAAAACGAGTATTATCTTTTTGGTTTCCTATTTTTCTCTTAAAAACGATATTTTCATTATAATTTATCGATTCTACTAACCAAGTTCCAACTAAATAATATCTGTCTGAATTTTTAAAGTTATTGGTTTGAGAATAACCTTTCACAAAAAACATGAATAAAAAAAGCAATGCTATTATTACTGGTTTTAACGTCATTAGGTTTTATGGGTTTATTTCTCTGGCGGATAGCTAGACAATACTTTTTCGACAATAGCATTTAAACGTTCTTCTCGTTTTTCCGGATTTGCTTTTGGATTAAAACTAGCTTCACTAATGGCTTGCCAAAAGAGTTGTTTTTTGTTTTCGTCTACAAAATCGATTGTTATTTGTCGGTTTATATTGGCTTGACCAATTGGTAATCCTATTGAAATCCCGCCACCAACATTTCTTCCAGTTCCTCCTACGCCAACGCCTACGGTTTGTCTTTGAGCTGCTTGATATTCTTCACTTTTAATATCAATAAAAAAATCTGGAGTTTCAGAAATACTAAATCCTTTAGCTTCCATTTTAGCATCAATAACATTTAGCAAACGTTTGGTATCTAATTCACTTAAACCGGTTTCCATATTGGCATAATACTGATAGGTTTTATAGGTGTTAAAATTAGTTACCTTATCATAATCATAGTTTACACGAATGGGTGCACACGATATAATAAGTAAGGCTAGTATAGTAATTGTTAGAAATCTCATAGAGGTTTTAATTTTTATATAAAATTAATCAAAAATTATTCCAATGTTGGTTTTCTACAAAACGTTATTTCTTAATAACTTTTTTAACAAATCTCCCATTACCCGTTTGTATTTCAACAAAATACATTCCTGCAGATATTTTTGAAAAATTAATGCTTGTTTTAGTTGTTTCAATTAATTTTTCACCAAACATAGAATATATTTGAATATTTTCAATAATTGAATTATTACCATTATTGATTATTAGTTCCTCATTTATTGGGTTAGGATACAGAGTGAATTCTAATGTTAAACTTTCTTCAAGAGACAATGCAGAACTATTTTTAACAACAATTTCAAAATCTTCAGTAATTTTAACAATATTCATATTGGATACTGTTTTACCCTGACTATCACTATTATCAAACCAGACTTGAACAAAATAATCTGTATTTGAACCTACAGAAATTTCATTGAGCGCATTTGCTCCACAAGCCTCTGCTACTTGTGTTAAAGCCCCACAAGTTCCTTGCCATAACTGTAACGAATAACCTCCGTCTACCAATATATCTATCGTTGTTAATTCCCCTGTGTTGAACGAAAACCACACATCTGCTCTAAATTGGGAATCTATATTACAAGATGGTACATTTGCTGAAATAGTAGAATATCTATTAGAGGCAATTAAAGACTCTCCTAGTGTTAATACATCGGCCCCTGTACAGTCATCATTTTCAGGAATTAAAGTTACACAAGTACTTTCAACTTCAGAAATATCATTGCACCCAACATCATTATTATCAATTACTACTGCACTTGGGTTATTTACTGAATCCCATTGATTTAAAAAATAACAGATAGAATTAATATTACAGACTGGTAGTAAAGGGTTATTAGTTATGGATACAGTACTATTAATGTTAACATCATCTAATACAGCTATATCTTGTAATAGGTTATTATTATTAATTAATAAATTATAAACTTTATCTATAGAGTTTAACCCATTAAAACTATTTAAAGACGAATTATTTTCTATGTGAAAATCTCCAGAAAATTCAAAAGCAGTTAAACCGCCAAAACTTATTAAACCATCATTATTTATAATAAAAACATCATCTGCATAAATTAAACTTTCAAGACCATTAAAATTACTTAGAGAATCATTATTATCTATAACAAGGTCATCAGCGAATGGATTCGTAACATTACCTAGCCCATCTAAACTGACTAACAATGGATTGTCTTTTATAATAATTGAATCTCCAACTTCTCCAGAGAGTCCCGACAAACCTAATATATTATTAAGTAACGCATTATTTTCTATAACAAGATTGCCATACTGCATTATACTTATATTTTCTATACCGTTTAGGTTAGTTAATAATGGATTATCCTTTATTATTAAACCAGATGCAATAGGTCCTTCAACACTTGTAATGGCAGACAATGGACTTAAATCTGTTATGTCAGATCCACTAATTGTTAAACCGTGAGTTATCTCTAAACAATTTGGATAGTTAGTTGAAAAAGCATCAACATCTGCTTGAGAACTTAATATTATATGACCTGTTGGACAAGGTGTAGGTGCTGCTTCAATGATGAATACGCCAATTGTATCTGATGAATTACCACAGTCATCGTTTGCTGTAAATACTGTTGCAATTTCTACCCTAGTACTACAATCAAAACTCGAATCATCCGAAGTATGATTAGACCAAGTTACATCACTACAATTATCGTAAGCCATAGCGCCTCCATTTGATGCCAACCAAGTATTAAAATCGTCTGTATTTCCTGTACCATCACATGTTACAGTCATATATTCTGCAGGAAGTGAAATAATAGGGGCAGTTGTATCTCTAATATTGACAGTACCATCTGTAGTCGCAGCATTACCACAACCATCAGCCACGGTAAATATTACTGTAATCGTTTCAGAGCAAGGTGAATTATCACTATAATAAGCATGAGTCCAAACCAAATTATTATCCTCGCAAGAGGTAGAAGAAGCAACTGCACCACCATTTGATGCTAAATAATCATCTAAACTATCACCACATTCTAAGGTTATAGCACTAGCTTCTTGTTCAATAATAATTTGACTAAAACTAGTAAACGGTATAAAAAACAAAACAATGAGTGAAAATAAAGCTTTATTCATGAAGTAAAAATTTTCCTCAAATATACGAAACACTATTGATTCTTAAATCTTAATTTAAGACAAACTCCTTTAAGTTTTTGCAATTAAAAACAAAATATCAACACTACTTAACGAGAATGAGCATAGTTTCTAATTTATAAGAAAAAAGACTCAACGTAAAACCAAAAGCTAGCAGACAACCGCGTTAGGGATTGATGCGACATCCTTTTTAAAGATGATAACCTATAATTATGCTATTGCAAATAAATTAACAGATTGCCACGTTCTTCGTCCTAGCAATGCCCCTTTAAAAAGATATAGCGGAAAGCCCGACCCTTGGGTAACGCCCAAATATTATTCATTCAACATTTTCCATAAAACATCTTTAAGTTCTGTAATGCCTTTTTGAGCTACAGAAGATATAAATAGGTACGGAATTGGAAGCTCGTTATCTAATTCAACTTTCATTTCTGCTTGAAGTTCTTCATCTAGCATATCGCATTTAGAAATGGCAATGATACGTTCTTTATCAAGCATTTCTGGGTTGTAACGTCGCAACTCATCTAAGAGAATATCGTATTGCTTTCTAATATCATCGGCATCTGCCGGAATCATAAACAATAGAATAGAGTTACGTTCTATATGGCGTAAAAAGTAATGACCAAGACCTTTACCTTCGGCAGCGCCTTCAATAATTCCAGGGATATCTGCCATTACGAAGGTTTGAAAATCGCGATATTTTACAATACCCAGATTTGGTTTAAGGGTAGTAAACTCGTAATCTGCAATTTTTGGTTTTGCTGAAGTAACAACCGATAATAGCGTTGATTTACCTGCATTAGGAAAACCTACAAGACCAACATCCGCAAGTACTTTTAACTCCATAGTTACGTACTTTTCTTCCATAGGAATACCTGGTTGCGCGTAACGTGGCGTCTGGTTGGTTGAGCTTTTAAAGTGCCAGTTTCCTAAACCGCCTTTACCGCCTTCTGCTAATATTATTTCCTCACCATCTTCGGTAACTTCAAAAAGAATATTATTCGTTTCTGTATCTCGAATTACTGTACCTAAAGGCACATCGATGTATACATCTTCACCATCAGACCCAAAACTACGTCCGCTACTTCCATGTCCTCCATGTTCTGCTCTTACGTGCTTTTTAAATTTAAGATGAAGTAAAGTCCATAGATTAGATTTTCCTCTAACAATAACATGACCTCCACGACCACCATCTCCACCATCGGGACCACCTTTGGTAATATATTTTTCACGATGCAAATGCACAGAGCCTTTACCTCCGTTACCGGAAGAGACAAACATTTTTACGTAGTCTACAAAGTTTCCTTCAGTCATGATTTAAGTTAAAAGTTATGAGTTAAAAGTTAAAAGTTTGTTCACTCTTATCTTTACACTTTTTCCGCTTAAGCGGAAATATTGATTGAAATTTAAAATACAAAAACTATAACTTCTATTTAAAAAGTTATAGTTTTTAATAATATAAGATTCCTGCTTGCGCAGAAATTTATAGTTTATCTATTACTGTACTTAATCGTTCGGTAATATCTTCTATACTGCCAACACCATCAACACCAAAATATTTGTCTTGGGCCGCATAATAGTCTTTTAATATAGCTGTTTCGTTATAATATACTTTAATTCTATTTCTTATAACTGTTTCGTCAGCATCATCTTTTCTGCCGCTAGTTTTACCGCGTTCAAGTAAACGTTTTACTAAAACCTCATCGTCAACTTCTAAAGCAATCATAGCGTTAATTTGAGAATCTTTGCTGTCCATTAACTTTTCTAAAGCTTCAGCTTGCGCATTTGTACGTGGGAAACCATCAAAAATAAATCCGTTAGCACCAGCATTTTTTTCAACTTCAGCATTTAACATATCAATAGTTACTTGATCTGGAACCAAACCGCCTTTTTCTATATAAGATTTAGCCAACATTCCTAAAGCAGTTTCATTTTTCATGTTATATCTAAAAACATCGCCTGTAGAAATATGTACTAAGTTATATTTCTCTTTTAAAAATTCTGCTTGTGTTCCTTTACCTGCTCCTGGAGGGCCAAATAATACTAAGTTTGTCATGTGTTGTGTTTCTTTTATTTGATATACTTCTGGTAAATTCCTTCCTAAGCCATCATAATCTAAACCGTAGCCAACTATGAATTTATCTGGAATTTCAATACCAACATAATGTAATTTAAAATCTTTTTTATAAGCTTCAGGTTTGTAAAAAAGTGTCGCAATTTTTAATGATTTTACCTTTTCATTTTTAAAAATCCTGTGCACTTCTTGTAGCGTATTCCCAGTATCAATTATATCTTCTAAAATAATAACAGTTCTATCAGTTAAATCTTGGGTTATACCTATTAATCTTTGAATATCTTCAGTAGATTTTAAACCTTCGTAAGACGCTAATTTAATAAACGTAACCTCACATGTTTTTGGGTACTTTTTAACAAAATCGCTTGTTAACATAAACGACCCATTTAATATACCAATAAATACCGGAATTTCATCACCAACATCTTCTGCAATTTCATTGGCTAAACGCTGTAACGCATCGTCAATTTCCTTAGCAGAAACAAAAGGTTTGAAATATTTGTCATGTAACTTTATCAAGGGTAATAATTTTTTCAAGGGCAAAGATAATCAATAGATTAAGTAATACCCATTTTTTGATTTACGATTTAGGAACTATTTTAAGATTTAAATGTATTTTTGCATAACTTAAGTACCTTATTAGCAACAATTGTATGACAAATTATTTCTCTTCAAAATTCAAACTTGGTATTCTTGGTGGTGGTCAATTAGGTAAAATGCTACTTTATGACACCAGAAAATTTGACATCTATACTTCGGTTTTAGATTCAAGTAATGAAGCCCCTTGTAAACTAGCTAGTAATGAATTCCATTTAGGAGACTTAATGGATTATGATGCGGTTTATAATTTTGGAAAACAAGTAGATGTTTTAACTATTGAAATTGAAAACGTTAATGTTGATGCTTTAGAAACTCTAGAAAAAGAAGGTGTTAAAGTTTATCCTGCATCAAAAACATTACGACAAATTCAAAATAAAGCAAAACAGAAATTGTTTTACGTAGATAATAATATTCCAACTTCAGATTTTTCTCGATTTGCATATTTATCGGAAATTAAAGATTCTATTGAACATGGTGGATTAGAATTTCCGTTTGTTTGGAAGGCAGCTCAATTTGGCTATGATGGCAACGGTGTAAAAGTAGTTAGAAAGCTATCAGATTTAGACGGTTTACCAAAAGGAGAATGCATAGCTGAAGATTTAATTCCTTTTAAAAATGAATTAGCGGTTATTGTTGCTAGAAATGCTTCTGGCGAAACAAAAACATATCCTGTGGTAGAAATGGAGTTTCATCCTGAAGCCAACCAAGTAGAATATGTTATTTGTCCTGCTAGAATTTCTAACGAGGTAGCAAAAAAAGCTGAAGAAGTGGCTTTAAAAACTTCAAAAGCATTTAATCATGTTGGGCTTTTAGCTGTTGAAATGTTTCAGACTAAAGATGATGATATTTTAGTAAACGAAGTTGCTCCTAGACCACATAATTCTGGTCATCAAACTATTGAAGCAAGCTATACCTCTCAATTTGAACAACATATTAGAGCGATATTAGATTTACCTTTAGGAAGAACAGATAGTAAAGTTGGCGGCGTCATGGTAAATTTAGTTGGTGCAGAAGGCTATACTGGAAACGTGCTTTATGAAAACATTGAAAACATCATGAAAATGAATGGTGTAACACCTCATATTTATGGCAAAAAGCAAACGCGTCCGTTTAGAAAAATGGGACATGTAACGATAGTAAATGAAGATTTAAATGAAGCCAGACGTGTTGCCGAAGAAGTAAAGAAAAGTATTAAAGTTATAAGTGAATAAAACATTAAACTAACAGAACATGAAAACTAAACTATTAATATTTATCTTTTTATTATGTTTTTCCTCAACAGCAATGTTAGGTCAAGAAAATAATATTAGTAAAGAATATAAAGAAACTGTAGTTAAAATGTTTCAAGTAACCGGAACAGCGAACATATACAAAACTATGATTAATGGAATGTTTGATATGTACAGAAGACAACTAACAGATGTTCCTGAAGATTTTTTTGACAAACTTCAAAAAGAATTTCAGACTTCTGCAATTAATGAATTAAATGATTTATTAATTCCTGTTTATCACAACCACCTTAGTAAAGAAGATTTAGAGGTAGTTATAGAATTTTATGAATCACCTACAGGTCAAAGATTTGTTAGTAAAACTCCTGTTATAATGCAAGAGGCAATGGTTATAGGTGAAAAATGGGGAAAAGGTATTGGTGAAAAAGTAGTAAAAGAAATAGAAGAAAACGGATTTTAATTATGAGCAAAGTAGGCGTTATTATGGGAAGCAAAAGTGATCTTCCTGTTATGCAAGATGCGATAGACATCTTAAAAAGTTTTAATATTGAAGTTGAGGTAGATATTGTATCTGCTCATCGTACACCAGAAAAATTATTTGATTACGGCAAAAATGCACACACCAGAGGCTTTTCTGTAATTATTGCTGGCGCAGGGGGTGCGGCACATCTACCAGGCATGATAGCTTCTTTATCGCCTTTGCCTGTTATTGGAGTTCCCGTTAAAAGCAGTAATTCTATTGATGGTTGGGATTCTGTTTTATCAATATTACAAATGCCTGGCGGTGTTCCTGTTGCAACCGTTGCATTAAACGGCGCAAAAAACGCTGGAATTTTAGCAGCTCAGATTATTGGGGCTAGTGATAAAAAGGTACTTAATACAATTGTTGCTTATAAAGAAGAACTAAAAATTAAAGTAAACGAATCTGCTAAAGATTTAAAATAAAAGAAAGCCCCGAAGTGATTCGGGGCTTTCTAGCTATTAACAAATAATTCTCATGAGTTAGTCACTCTTCGTATTATCGGCTGCAAAAATACACAAAACTTACTATGCATACATAGTAAATTTTATTTTTAACACATTCCTTGAATAAATGATGAAAAAAGAACTAATTACCCCGTTTAAAACTACATATAACACACCTCCTTTCAGAATAATTCAAAATGAGGACTTTTTACCAACTATTAAGGAAGGTATAGAGATGGCTCGAAAGGAAATTGACGGTATTGTTACCAACTTAGAAAGCCCTTCTTTTGAAAATACAATAGAAGCTTTAGAGTTTTCTGGAGAACAACTTGATAGAATTTCGAGTATTTTTTTCAATCTGAACTCGGCCGAAACAAACGAAGACATTCAAAAAATAGCACAAGAAGTTTCCCCTTTACTTTCAGAATTTAGTAATGATATTACTTTAAACGAAGATTTATTCAAACGTGTTAAAGCTGTTTATGATTCAAAATCAGAATTAAATCTAACTACAGAACAAAAAACGCTTCTAGATAAAAAATATAAAGGTTTCTCTCGTAATGGAGCAAACTTACACGAAGATAAAAAGAACAAACTTAGAGAGATTGACAAAAAATTAAGTCAGTTAAAGTTAAAGTTTGGCGAAAATGTTTTGGCAGAAACCAACAAGTTCGAAATGCTAATAACAAATGAATCTGATTTAGCTGGTCTTCCTGAAGGCACAAAAGAAGCTGCAAAACAATTAGCAGAGTCAAAAGAAAAAGAAGGCTGGTTATTTACGTTAGATTACCCAAGTTACATTCCATTTGTTACTTATGCTGACAATAGAGAACTGAGAAAAAAATTAACATTAGCAGCAGGAAGCAAAGCCTTTAAAAATGACAATTTAGACAATCAAGAAAACGTATTACAAATAACGAAACTAAGACACGATCGAGCCAACCTTTTAGGTTATAAAACACATGCCCATTTTGTTTTAGAAGAACGCATGGCGGAAACTCCAGAGACGGTTCTTAACTTTTCTAACGAATTACTAGAAAAAGCGAAACCAGCTGCCAAACGAGAATTCGCAGCTCTTGAAAAATTCGCCAAAGAACTAGATAATATTGATCGATTAGAAAAATGGGATGGCTCTTATTATTCTGAAAAACTAAAGCAAAAACTATTCAGTTTAGATGACGAGAAATTAAAACCCTACTTCAAATTAGAAAACGTTATTAACGGTGCATTTACAATAGCTAACAAGTTATTCGATTTAAATTTTGAAGAAATTGATACTATTGATAAATACCATGATGAGGTTTTAACCTATAAAGTTACAAACTCAAAAGGTGATTTTGTTTCTGTTTTTTATGCCGATTTTTTTCCAAGAGCTGGGAAACGTAACGGTGCCTGGATGACATCATACAAACCACAATACATTAAAGACGGTGAAAACAGCAGACCTCATATTTCTATTGTTTGCAACTTTACAAAGCCAACTAAAAGCAAACCATCATTATTAACTTTTAATGAGGTTACTACATTATTTCATGAATTTGGACATGCACTACACGGTATACTTGCTAACACCACCTACCCTAGCCTTTCTGGAACAAGTGTTTATTGGGATTTTGTAGAATTACCAAGTCAGATTATGGAAAACTGGTGTTTTGAAAAAGAGGCTCTTGAGTTATTTGCAACACATTACGAAACTGGAGAAGTTATTCCGATGGATCTGGTTGAAAAAATAAAAGAATCAGCTACCTTTCATGAAGGCATGCAAACTTTGCGCCAACTAAGTTTCGGGTTATTAGATATGAGTTGGCATGGACAAGACCCAACAGACATTAAAGATGTAAAAGCTTTTGAAGCTGAAGTATTTAAAAACACAACCTTATATCCTGAAACAAAAGAAACATGCATGAGTACTGCATTCTCTCATATTTTTCAAGGTGGATATGCGTCTGGTTATTACAGCTACAAATGGGCTGAAGTTTTAGATGCCGATGCTTTCGAGTATTTTAAAGAAGCAGGTATTTTTAATAAAACGGTTGCAAATAAATTTAAAGACAACGTACTTAGCCAAGGTGGAACAGAAAACCCTATGACATTGTACAAACGTTTTAGAGGGCAAGAACCTAAACCTGAGGCTTTGTTGAGACGGGCTGGACTAATTTAAAATTAAAACGAAAAGGTTGTTTTTTTGAATTCAACCTTTCTGTCTAAAATAAACTTTCAATAATTATTGAAAGTTTAGAAATAATTTATATATTTGTGTCATGGAATACCAAGAGGCAAAAGATAAATTTATTAGTACATGGGGAAGTTTAGGCACACTTTGGGGCATAAACAAAGCTATGGCACAGATACAATCGTTGCTTTTTATTTCTACAAAAGCGTTATCCATGGAAGAAATCATGGAAGAGCTTAAAATTTCTCGTGGTAATACCAGCATGAATTTACGCCAACTTATGGATTGGGGTATAGTTACAAAAGAATTAATTCCTGGTGAACGCAAAGAGTATTTTACTACCGAAAAAGATGTACAAGAACTAGCAAGACATATTGCTAAAGAACGCAGCCGAAGAGAAATTAAACCTGTAATTAAAATACTAAAAGATGTTTCCTCTATTAAAGACGATGGCACAGAAAAAACAAAAGAACTTATAAAACAAACTAAAGCATTACACGATTTGGCTGAAACAGCTGATGCTATGATGAACAAAATTGTAAATCAAGAACAAACTTGGATTACTAAATCTTTGCTAAAATTGATCAAATAAAAAAATTTAAACAATACTTTCAATAATTTCTGAAAGTTTAAAAATAATAAAAATGAAAACACAAATCCCTAATTGGCTAATCATCCTTGGAGGATGCGGTCAAATATTTACAGCATTAATCTATCCATATATCCGTCATAAAGTTTTTGATTGGTATAATGATGTAAAACAATTAAAACCTCTTAATCAAGAGATAGCGAAAACGTACGGAAGATACATTCAAGGTTTAAATTTTTCTTTTGGTTTAATTGCCATTTTATTACCAAACGATTTAAAAAACCACACCAATTTAGCCATTGCATTAACTGGATTAATTGCAGCCTACTGGGTTGGAAAAGTAGCAACTCAAATAGCTTATTACCCTATGTATAACATACCAAAACAAACCATTTTTAAAATTGGTAGTTATTTTATGAATACATTATTTACGCTATTCGCAATAGTATATACATGGTTATTAGTTTACAATTTAAGTCATTTTATAAATATATAAAATCATGAAAGCAACAACAATAAACCTAACTAGAGATAAAGAAAATAATCGTATAGAAATGATTGATTTCTATAATGAAGCGACCGAAGACTACGAAGTCTGGAGCAGCGATTTTAATATGCATTTTGGCTATTTTATTCCTTTTAAAACCAACGTTTTTAAAAGAGACACCATGCTTAACGAAATGAACAATCAGGTTATTAAGCGTTTAAATATTACCAAAGACAACAAAGCATTGGCCGATTTAGGTTGCGGTATGGGTGGCACCATGCGATATGCCTTAAAGAAAAACAAAAATCTTGCTGCTTTTGGGGTAACATTATCTGAGTTTCAAACTAAAAAAGGAAATGAATTATTAAAAGGTTACAACGGTACTATTCTAAAAGAAAATTATAATAACACATCATTTTCAACAAATACCTTTGATGCCGCAATAGCTATAGAAAGTTTTTGCCATTCTGGACACAGTAAAACTTCAATAAAAGAAGCTTATAGAGTACTTAAACCAAAAGGCAAACTTGTAATTGCCGATGCGTTTTTAAAAAAACAACCATCTCAACTTTGTTATGGAAGTCATTACGCTTATAACAAACTTTGCAACCATTGGAGTTTAAAAAAACTAGAAACTATTGAGAATATTATAGAAAAACTAAAACATCAAGGCTTTGCTGAAATTAAAATTGAAAATGCTTCTTTTAGAGTTGCACCTTCTGTTTTACACGTGCCATTTACAATTATAAGTTTCGTATTAAAACAATTAGTGAACACAAAAAGCCTTAAAAGAGAAAGTTTGCACAACTTAAAAGGATCTTTTTATGCATTACTCTCAGGATTACACATGAAAAGTTTTGGATATTATATTATTTCTGCAACTAAATAAACAGACTTGATACAAAACACTAAAAAAATCATTTTTTTAGCTTATTTTTGAATTTCAAATAAATTTGTATCATTAATGCCTAATCACCTTATTGATCCTAATAAATGGATTGACCTTTATTCTGATTACCTCTTTAACTACACTATCTCGCGTGTTAATGATAGAGAAAAAGCTCAAGATTTGGTTCAGGACACTTTTTTAGCAGGTTTAAAATCTATGAAAAACTTTAAGGGAGAAGCTAGCGAACGCACTTGGCTAATTTCAATTTTAAAGCGAAAAATAATAGATCACTACAGAAAAATTAATTCTAACAAAGGTAAAGCAGAAGTAAGAATTAACTATAATGATAGTGAAAGTGAGGGCGATTGGTTAGAGGAGCGTGTTGCAGATCCTTTTGACAAAACCGCCGAAGACACATTAGAAAACAACGAATTAGGAGAGGCTATATATAATTGTTTGGGTAAATTACCTCAAAAACAATCAGATGTTTTTAAAATGAAAACAATTCTTGGCCATGAAACTGAAGCAATTTGTAATGAATTAAATATTACAGCGTCTAACCTTTGGGTAATAGTCCATAGAGCACGTACCGCCATGGCAGATTGTTTGAAAGAAAATTGGTTTTAGTATGAGTAAGATAAAATTTATAATGCCTTGCAATGAAGCAAATCATGTTTGTGATAAAACACAATACGATGATGCTACCTTATGGGAAAAAATAATACTAAGCATACATTTAATATACTGTAAAGCGTGCAGAAAATATACTAAAAACAATGCTTTACTTACTAAAACTATTAAAAAATCGGAAGTTGAGTGCTTAGATCCCGAATGTAAGGAAGCCATGAAAAAAGAAATGAATAGAGTTTTAAAAGAGATTTCTAATTAAGAATTAGCAATAACACCAGCCAAACGATAGGCAATCCTTCTACAAAAAAAGAACAATAATATCTATTCTGTTCAGTTTTACTAAAAACTACAAATAACATCGTTATTATTGAAACAATTAGTAATGTAACCATTATACTTTTATTCGTTTCATCTTTTAAAAACTCTAACAAAAAGAATAGTAACAACAACACTATACCTAATGTTTTTGTTTTTGCCACTCCTAGTTTCTGAGGAATAGTCAATAATTTCAGGTTATCATATTTCAAATCCCTTATTTCAAAAGGAATCATTAATACTAGAACATATAAAAACCTTTGTATACCAAGTATAATTACATCTGTGTTAATATGATAATCTGAATTAATTAATGGAATAAAAACTGTTACTCCTACCCAAACTACAGCTATAACAAACACTTTTAATCCACTAACACTTCTTAAACTATCATTTCCTTTTGGAAGAAAAGGAATGGCGTATAATACAGTTAATATTGCTAAGCAGACAATAAAAACATGAGTATAAAACTCTAAATAAAACCCATAATAGCACATTAAAATAAAGCATATGAAAGATAGGATTTGAATCGATTTGAGCCAATTTGCCAATTGCCTATGACGAAACTTAACAATACCAAAATACTTCACAAAATTATACCCAGTAATCGAAGCATAAAAAACAAAATATAATACAGGTTCGGTATAATTTAAACCTAGTGTTAGCAATGTAATCCAACTCAATGAAAACACAGATAAAGCTACATGAATACTACTGTTTATATAAAAACCAACAAGTTGTTTAAAAAACCTCATTTTGCAAAAGTAATTAAAGTGTTGATAACGTTCTTGAATAGTTAAAAACTTTCCAAATCGCTCAATAAAACACATCAAATATTACGTATTTTTGCGGATTATATAATAAATTTTTGCTTAATGAATACAAATGCTTTCGCTTTGCGTCATATTGGCCCTAGAGATAACGACCAAAAACTAATGTTGAACGCTATAGGTTTAGACTCTTTAGATGAGCTAATTTATGAGACTATCCCTGACGATATTCGTTTAAAAAATGGTTTGAATTTAGATGAACCAATGACGGAACATGAGTATTTATTGCATATTCATGACTTATCTAAAAAAAACAAGGCCTACAAAACGTATATAGGTTTAGGTTATCATCCTACTATTCTGCCCGCAGTTATACAAAGAAACATTCTTGAAAACCCAGGTTGGTATACAGCATATACACCATATCAGGCAGAAATAGCCCAAGGTAGACTGGAAGCCTTATTGAATTTCCAAACAATGGTTATAGATTTAACTGGAATGGAAATTGCCAACGCCTCTTTACTTGATGAAAGTACTGCAGCGGCAGAAGCGATGAGTTTACTTTTCGCAGTAAGAGAACGCGATCAGAAAAAAGCAGGTATTAATAAGTTTTTTGTTTCTAAAAATATATTGCCACAAACTTTATCATTATTACAAACTAGAGCAACTCCAATAGGAATAGAATTGGTTATCGGGAATGAAGAAGCTTTTGATTTTTCGGAAGAATTTTTTGGTGCCATTTTACAATACCCAGGAAAAGACGGGCAAATTACAGACATAAAATCATTTATAAGTCAAGCAAACAACTCTAGAATTAAAGTTGCTGTTGCAGCCGATATTTTAAGTTTAATAAAATTAGAAGCCCCTGGCGAATTTGGTGCCGATGTGGTTGTTGGAACTACACAACGTTTTGGAATCCCTATGGGTTACGGTGGTCCGCACGCCGCATATTTTGCCACTAAAGAAGCTTATAAACGTGATTTACCTGGTCGTATTATAGGTGTTACTAAAGATGCCAATGATAACCGCGCTTTACGCATGGCTTTACAAACTAGAGAGCAACATATTAAAAGAGACAAAGCCACTTCTAATATTTGTACTGCTCAAGTATTATTGGCCGTTATGGCAAGTATGTACGGTGTTTATCATGGCCCGAAAGGTTTAAAATTCATAGCCAACAAGGTGCATAATAAAACCGCTGCTTTAGCAAATGCACTCGACAAATTAGGGTACAAACAAATAAACACCTCTTATTTTGATACGCTTCAAATAAAAACGAAAGCTAAGAAAATTAAAAAAATAGCAATACTAAAGAAGGTTAATTTATTTTATCCAGATTCTAAAACAGTTACAATTTCTATTAACGAAACCACAGCTATTCGAGATATTAATTATTTGATTGCTGTTTTTGCTGAAGCTGCTAAAAAAGACACGATTATAATTACTGATATTAAACCAGCCAATAATATTTCAGAATCTATACAAAGACAATCTGATTTCTTAACGGAACCTGTTTTTAACACCTATCATTCTGAAACAGAATTAATGCGCTATATTAAATCTTTAGAACGTAAAGATTTAGCGTTAAATCATTCAATGATTTCACTTGGCTCTTGTACCATGAAATTAAATGCAGCTTCAGAAATGCTTCCATTAAGTTGGTTTAAATGGGGAAATATTCATCCTTTTGCACCTTTAAAACAAGCAAAAGGCTATTTAACTGTTTTAAAAGAATTAGAAGATCAATTAACTGAAATTACTGGTTTTGCTGCCACATCTTTACAACCTAACTCTGGAGCTCAAGGTGAGTTTGCTGGGTTAATGGTTATAAAAGCGTATCACGAATCTCGTAATGACCATCATAGAAATATTTGCTTAATTCCTTCGTCTGCACATGGAACCAACCCTGCAAGTGCTGTTATGGCAGGAATGAAAGTTGTAGTTACTAAATCGACTGCAGAAGGTAATATTGATGTAGATGATTTACGCCAAAAAGCCGAATTACATAAAGACAATCTTTCTGCTTTAATGGTAACATACCCATCTACTCATGGTGTTTATGAATCTGCTATTAAAGAAATCACACAAATTATTCATGACAACGGCGGACAAGTTTACATGGACGGTGCTAATATGAATGCTCAAGTTGGCTTAACAAACCCTGGTAATATTGGAGCCGATGTGTGTCACCTTAACTTACACAAAACTTTCGCAATACCACATGGCGGGGGTGGTCCAGGTGTTGGCCCTATTTGTGTTGCAAAACAACTTGTACCATTTCTACCAGGAAATCCTTTAGTAAAGACCGGTGGAGACAAGGCTATTACAGCAATTTCAGCAGCTCCATTTGGCTCAGCTTTAGCGTGTCTTATTTCATATGGATATATTAAAATGCTTGGAGCAGAAGGCTTAACCGAATCTACTAAAATTGCCATTTTAAATGCTAATTATATCAAACAGCGACTTCACGGAAATTTTGATACTTTGTACTCTGGTGAACGTGGTCGTGCAGCACATGAAATGATTGTAGATTGTCGTCCTTTTAAAGCTAATGGCATTGAAGTTACTGATATTGCAAAACGATTAATGGATTATGGATTTCATGCACCTACGGTATCATTCCCAGTAGCTGGAACCTTAATGATTGAACCAACTGAAAGTGAAAGCAAAGCTGAAATAGACCGTTTTTGTGATGCTATGATTTCAATAAAAAAGGAAATAGACAACGTATCAAAAGACGATAGCAATAATGTATTAAAAAATGCACCTCACACACTAGATATGATAACGGCAAACGAATGGCATTTCCCATATTCTCGCGAAAAAGCTGCGTTTCCATTAGACTATGTAAGAAACAACAAATTTTGGCCAAGTGTTAGACGTGTTAATGATGCATACGGCGATAGAAACTTAATTTGTTCATGCGTACCAATTGAAGCTTATGCGGATGCATAATTAAATCTGTTGAACGTCGTAATTTATAATAAAATACTAATAGCTATTAACTAAAATCTGCTTAATTTTGTATGCACGCATAATACTAATAGTAAATTTCTATTTTTATGAATATAAAAATTACTGGCACAGGAAGTTACATCCCAGAAAACATTGAAAAAAATGAAGACTTCTACAATCATGAGTTTTTAAATAGTGATGGTTCTACTATAAAAGCCCCTAACGAAACTATTGTAAGGAAGTTTAAAGCGATAACAGGTATTAATGAACGTCGTTATGCAAAGGCGCATTTAAACACCTCAGACATGGCCTCTTTTGCAGCCGAGAAAGCCATTGAAAATGCTAATATTAACCGTGAGGATTTAGACTACATTATAGTTGCTCATAATTATGGTGATGTTAGACATGATAGCATTCAAAGTGATACTGTACCAAGTATTGCCTCAAGAGTAAAACATCTTCTTAGGATTAAAAACCCAAAATGTGTTGGATACGATTTACTTTTTGGTTGCCCAGGTTGGGTTCAGGGTGTTATTCAAGCCCATGCGTTTATAAAAGCTGGTATTGCAAAAAAATGTCTAGTTATTGGTGCTGAAACTTTGTCTAGAATTACAGATCCTCATGATAGAGATTCTATGATTTATAGTGATGGCGCTGGAGCTGTAGTGGTTGAAGCAACAGAAGACAAGGGTGGTATATTAGCTCATGAAGCGGCTACATATGCTTTTGATGAAGCCCATTACATATACTTTGGTGAAACAAATAAGCCAGAAATAAAAGAAGACCGCCGTTACATAAAAATGTATGGACGCAAAATTTATGAGTTTGCCTTAACAAATGTTCCATTAGCTATGAAAGCTTGTCTTGAGAATAGTGGCATCCCTGTTTCTGATGTTAAAAAAGTATTGATACATCAAGCCAATGAAAAAATGGACGAAGCCATTGTTAAGCGCTTTTATAACCTTTACGATATGGACATGCCAGAAGGCATTATGCCAATGAGCATTGGTAAATTAGGCAATTCAAGTGTGGCAACAATTCCAACATTATACGATTTAGTTTTAAATGGAGGCATTGACCAGCAAGAAATTAATAAAGGTGATGTTATAATTTTTGCAAGTGTTGGCGCAGGCATGAATATTAATGCTTTTGTTTATAAGCAATAATCATGTACGAGAAAACCTTTCCGAATAAACGTTTTAAACACACTATTGAATTTTTAGAAAAACATGTTTCAAACTCTGAATCTATATTAGATTTAGGAGTTAAGAATCCTTTTTCTAAAATTATGATTGAACATGATTACAAAGTTGAAAACACGAAAGGCGAAGATTTAGATATTGACACCTCAACAATTGAAGGGTCTGAGGCTGATGTTGTAACTGCATTCGAAATTTTCGAACACCTGCTCTCCCCTTTTACAGTTTTAAAATCTATAAAATCTAATAAATTAGTAGCTAGTGTGCCTCTTAAACTATGGTTTTCTTCAGCTTATAGAAGCAAAACAGACATGCTAGATAGGCATTATCATGAATTTGAAGATTGGCAGTTTGACTGGCTACTAGAAAAAGCAGGTTGGAAAATTATTGATAGCCAAAAATGGACCAATCCAACTAAAAAAGTTGGAATAAGACCAATTTTAAGATGGTTTACACCTCGATATTACATTGTTTATGCTGAAAGAGTTTAACTTTACGTCTTATACCAATTTAGTATTACTGCATTGAACTTCTATATTATCATTCCTGCTCACAACGAATCTGATTCTATTGGACTAACTTTAGATTCGCTAACCAAGCAAACACTCTTGCCAAAACAAGTTGTTGTAGTAAATGATAACTCAACTGATAAAACTGAATCAGTCGTTGAGGCATACACGAAAAAGCATCCATATATCAATCTAATCAACAATAAATCATCTAACAAACATTTACCGGGTTCAAAAATTATAAAGGCGTTTTATAAAGGTTATGACGTTTTAGATGATGATTATGATGTGATCTGTAAGTTTGATGCCGATTTAATTTTTCCTGATAATTATTTAGAGCAATTAGCTTCTCACTTTAATACCAATAAAAAACTTGGCATGGCTTCGGGTTTTTGTTACATCGAAAAAAATGAGGAATGGGTTTTAGAAAACCTTACTAGAAAAGATCATATACGAGGTGCTTTAAAAGCCTATACAAAAGATTGCTTTCTTGAAATAGGAAAATTAAAACCTTCAATGGGTTGGGATACCGTTGATGAATTACTCGCTAAATATTATGGTTGGGAGATTTTAACCGACCAGTCTTTACATGTAAAACACTTAAAACCTACTGGAATAAGCTATAACAAAGCATCTAAATATTTGCAAGGAGAAGCCATGTACAAAATGCGTTATGGAATTGTGATTACATTAATTTCGGCATTAAAATTAGCTTATAAGAAAGGAAGTCTTTCTTTATTCAAAGATTACATAGCCGGCTATTTTAAAGCAAAAAAAGACAAAGTTGATTTTTTAGTTTCTAAAAAAGAAGGTGGATTTATAAGAAATCTTCGTTGGAAAGGTATCTTAGGTAAACTCAAAAAGTAAGAAATCATTTAAAACTCCATCCTTTATAACTACTTGAAGCTTCTAATTTATTCTCTATAGCATCATCTAACTCAGGAAAAAAGTCAATGCCTGTTAAAGCCTCTACTTCATCAACTGAAACCACAAATTCATACAAAGGTTTTTTAGATTCTTTATGAGGCATTAAAAATGCAATCATTTTAGTTGCACCAGAATTAGTGTCTATTAACACTTTATAAAATTGATTAGGAACTGAAACATGTTCGCTTCCAATATCATTCATATTGCCATTCAAAACGCCACCTGTAACTACAAAAACGCCATCATACTTTCTTGCCCAATACCTTACTTTCTGTTCTAAGGTATTCCAAATACCAGCATTAAATTGATGCTCTTGCGGACTAATATTACTCGTTAAAAAAGTTTCGTCGTGTGCTTGTTTAGTATAACGTCTATCTCCCGCCGGACAAAGGTGACCACGATCATACCCCGAATTTTTATAATTCCTCCAACTTGCAGCACCTGTTTTTACGGCCTTATCTATTTCAAAATAGGGGCGTTTGTGGTTGGTGCTTGACAAGTGCGATTCCTTTAACTCATAAGCAACCCATTCAGCTTGCTCATGTTTTTCATTATAAGACAACGAATAACCTTCATGATGCACAACCTGACCTGTAGTACTTGTTGGTAAAAAGTATTCGTTTGTATCGCTTTTAGTTGTTTTTCCTTCAGTTATAATTTCGGCTTTTTCTTCTTCACCTAAAAAATATTCATACCCATAAACACACAAAACAATAATAAGAACAACAATAGAAGATAACGTACGCTTATTCATTATTCTAAAACAAATTCTAAAGGTTTACCTATTGCAAAATTTGGAAAACTTATCCCTAAAAGTGCCGATATAGTTGGCGCGATATCTGTAACTTCAGTCTTTTTTAATGTTTTCCCTTTGTGTATTCCTTTTCCAAAAAACAATAAAGGCACATGCGTATCATAATTTAAACCACTACCATGTGTAGACCCTGTTTTCCCATAAGAGATATAGGCTGGGTCGTGTACCAGAATAATATCTCCAGAGCGTTTTTGGTTAAAGCCTTTTTGTAATAAAGCTTCAATACCATCAGTAAAATTAACAGAACTCATTGTTGTTGCGGTATATGCTTTAGAAATATGCGGATAAGTAATTTGCTCGTTCACTATCGTATTTTGCACATCGTTTAAGTCTAAATCGAGCTCCTTTAACTTCTCTTTATTTAGAAAAATTTGATTATTACTCGTGTTTTCTACAACATCGATTGTACCATAGGTTTTCATTAAAAAAGCGTTAAATTGTTGTTTACGCTCAGTTTTATTCAAATATCCTGCAGGAATTTTTAAAGTCTTTAAATAAGACGGCACATCTACAGCACCATGATCTGCAGTTAAAAACACAGTATACTCACCAACACCAACCTGAGCATCTAAAGCTTCAAAAAAACGTTTTAAATCT
This sequence comes from Algibacter sp. R77976, assembly GCF_044594645.1. Taxonomy (GTDB): domain Bacteria; phylum Bacteroidota; class Bacteroidia; order Flavobacteriales; family Flavobacteriaceae; genus Algibacter_B. Next base: position 1,567,450 of record NZ_CP138989.1, on the reverse strand, counting down.
TTATCTAAACGGATATAAGTATCTTCAATTTCTTTAGAGTTTACACCAAAATTATGTCCAACATAATCTGTGCTTGAAAAACTTACCGTTAGTACATCTGTAATATTGTCTTTTCCTAGTTGTTCTGCTTTTAGAGCTTCAATAGCAAAATCTGCTACAATACTATTTCCATAAGGTGTTGCTTTTAAAATATCAAAATTCCCATTTAATTTTGATAATGTTTTTAAATCATAGGGAAACGTTGCTGTTTCCTTGCCCTTAAAACCACCTTCAAAAGCATTTAAATCTTCACCACTTTCTGTATACGTTGAAATATCATACAATGTATTCCATGGTTTCAAATATGAACTTGCTACTTTCGATTTATTAAATTTATTAACCCATTTTGGTAAACTTTCCATATAGTAAGAACTTGACACAAAATAACCTTCAGTCTTTCCTCTAAACCAATAAGCTGCATTTGCAGAATGACCAGCAGGTAAAATAGCACCTCTATCTTTAATTGAGATACCTATCGTTTTTCCTTTAGACTGAGTAAACAACCTATTTTCATCGGCAAAAGTTGTTGTTTTCATACGATGTGGTGACATACGCTCTAATTCAGAATCTGTACCAACAGCTATTACAGAATCATCTCCAGCGCAATACACCGTTTTTTTAGTTTCCTTATCATACCAATTATTACTTATAATACCGTGATATTTGGGAGTAGTTCCCGTGTAAATTGAAGCGTGTCCCGGCCCTGTATAAGTTGGTACATAATTGAAATGATTATTTTTACAATTAAAACCTTCATTCATCATACGTTTAAAACCACCATCACCATATTTATCATAAAAACGGGTTAAATAATCATATCGCATTTGATCAACTACAATACCTACAACTAATTTAGGTTTTTCATTTTGAGCCAAAACGGGTCCCGTAAAAGAAAAAACAAATAATAAGGATAAAAAATACTTCATTTTGATATTAAATTTATTGTATTCAAAAATACGTTTTTTAAAACATCATAATTTAAATTTAAAGTTAAATTGGCATAACTTTTTTTTACTTTAGCAATTACAAATTTGCATATGACATACCTACATAATATAGGAGCTTACTTTTTAATGATTGCAGAAATGTTCCGTAAGCCTACCAAATGGTCGGTAATGAAGCAATTGATACTTAAAGATATTGACGATTTAATTATCGGTTCTCTTGGTATTGTAGCTTTTATTTCATTTTTTGTTGGTGGTGTAGTTACCATCCAGACTGCTCTAAATATTGATAATCCATTAATTCCTAAATACCTTGTTGGTTTTGCCACAAGGCAATCTATTATACTTGAGTTTGCCCCGACATTCATGTCTATTATCATGGCAGGTAAAGTTGGGTCTTTTATTACTTCTAGTATAGGCACCATGCGAGTTACAGAACAAATTGATGCCTTAGAAGTTATGGGTATTAACTCTCTAAATTATTTGGTGTTTCCAAAATTCATATCCATGTTACTTTACCCTTTTATAATTTCTATTGCCATGTTTTTAGGTATTCTAGGAGGTATGGCGGCTTGTGTTTATGGAGGTTTTAGCTCATTAGAAGATTATAATGTTGGTATTCAAACAGATTTTGAAACCTTTCATGTTATTTACGCTTTTATTAAAACGTTTGTGTTTGCTTTTGTTTTGGCAACCATACCATCTTTTCATGGTTATTATATGAAAGGTGGTGCTTTAGAGGTTGGTAAAGCAAGTACAACATCTTTTGTTTGGACTAGTGTTGTAATTATAATTTTAAACTATTTCCTAACCCAAATGTTATTAAGCTAATGATAGAAGTTAATAATTTACATAAATCGTTTGGGGAGATTGAAGTTTTAAAAGGCATAAGCACCACTTTTGAAAAAGGTAAAACAAATCTTATTATTGGTCAAAGCGGATCTGGAAAAACGGTGTTTTTAAAATGCTTATTAGGGTTATTTGAATATGAAGAAGGTAGCATTTCATATGATGGCAATATATTTTCGCAGCTTTCTGAAGATGAAAAGAGAAATATAAGAGCCGATATTGGTATGGTATTTCAAGGTAGTGCATTATTCGATTCCATGACCATTGCAGAAAATGTAATGTTCCCGCTTAAAATGTTTACTAAACAAAGTAAAAGCGAAATGGAAGACCGTGTAGACTTTGTTTTAAAGCGTGTAAATCTTGACGATGCCCATAATAAAATGCCAAGCGAAGCTTCTGGAGGTATGCAAAAACGTGTTGCTATTGCACGCGCCATAGTTAACAAACCTAAATACTTGTTTTGTGACGAACCAAACTCTGGACTAGATCCAAAAACAGCCATCGTTATTGATAATTTAATTAAAGAAATAACTGAAGAATATCAAATCACGACCGTTATAAACTCGCATGACATGAATTCGGTTATGGAAATTGGCGAAAAAATTGTATTCTTAAAAAATGGATTAAAAGCCTGGGAAGGCTCAAACAAAACAATCTTTAAAACCGATAACGAAGTGGTTACCGATTTTGTTTACTCTTCAAATTTATTCAAAAAAGTACGTAAAATGTATATTGAAGAAAATGAATAAATTAATTTCTTTTAACTCTTATTTTATCCGTTTTTAATTCTTGTTTCAACCAAGATAATAATTCGCCTTCTTTTACTGTAACAATACTATCATTAATTGAAGATTTCCATTTTACATTAGTAACGGTTAGTGTATCAACTTTTATAAAATCTTTAGATTCAAGCATTTTAGCATAACCAAAATATTCTAAATCACTAAATCTTATTTTAGCATCTTTAGCCAAGGTAGAAAAATGAATACCACCGGAAGCACTTTGAGCTTCTAATTGTTGATTAAGTCCAGAAATATTTTCTTGTAATTCGCTTATTTCTTTTTGTAATCCAGAGATTATATTGTCTTTTTTATCCAGTTCTACTATAGCTCTATCATAGGCTTCTGAAATTTTATCAATACTCCTATTTTTATTACCGCTTATTTCTAATTCAAAATCATTTATTTTATCGAATCGCTTTAACTCGTTACGCAAATCAACTTCGGTAGCTTCTGTAATTTCGCCATTAAAATAAAGCGTGATTTTTTTGTCGTCAGTATTTAATGTTCCATTTTGAAGCCAAAGTTCATTATTTGAAATTACTTCGTCAGCAATAAAACTATTATAATCATTCTCAAAACCACTATTCTTCAATACTCTTAAAAAGGTAATAGTAGGATATATCATTACCAAAATGGCTACTAACGCTGCAAATCTTGCTATACGTCTTCGTTTAGCAGAATTGGCATATTTAAGCATTGGAAACCTAAGCACCTTAAGCACAATAAAGGTTGCCAAAGCAATAAATATAGTGTTGATGGTAAATAAATTCATGGCTCCTAAAAAATAAGACCAATTACCATGTGCCAACCCGTAACCAGCTGTACATAATGGTGGCATTAAAGCGGTAGCAATAGCAACACCAAATATTACAGAGGCAATAGTTCCTTTTTTTGTTCGCGCTATAATTAAGGCCAACCCACCAAAAAAGGCAATAAGTACATCACGAATATCGGGTTTTACACGACCCAGTAATTCTGAAGTTTCCTGATTTCCAAGCGGAAAAAATTCGAAAAACAAATACGCTGTTAATAAACTTAAAACAATCATAATCGCTAAGTTGATAAGCGATTTTCTTAAGGTATCAATATCATTAATAGCAATAGACATTCCAATACCTAAAATTGGCCCCATTAATGGAGAAATTAACATGGCACCAATAACTACAGCTGTTGAATCTGCATTTAAACCAACAGAAGCTACAAAAATAGAACATATTAAAATCCATGCTGTCGCGCCTTTAAAGGAGATATCGCCTTTTATAGCAGCTATGGTAGCATCTCTATCCGTATCGTCTCTAAAATCTAAAAGCTCGCTTAAAAACGTCCTAACACTAACAAATAACCCTTTAGCATCTTGTCTTACAGCTTCCTTTTTTTCTTCTACAGCTTTATCTTTATCTAATTGCTGTTGTTGTTCTTCTTCAGAAAAATTAAATTTACTTTCATCGCTCATAATTAGCCATATTGTTCTCCAAATTTATCTTTAACTTGTTGGAGTGTTTTCTTTATGTCTTGCTCTTTTGACTTAGGAAAGATAAGCAAAACTTCGTCTTTATCAACAATAATGTAATCTTTGATACCGTCAACTACAACAATCTTATCGCTTTTAGTTCGTATCATATTTCCTGATGCATCTTCTGCTAAAGTCCTTGCATTAACTACTGCATTGTTAGATTCATCTTTATCTAATTTATCGTATAAGCTACCCCAAGTTCCTAAATCATTCCAATCAAATTCTGCAGCAATGACTTGAACGTTACTTGATTTTTCCATGATGGCATAATCTACAGATATGTTTTCTGCTTTCGGATAATTATCTTTAATAAAACCATCTTCAAATTCCGTATTATAAACAGATATCCCTTTTTCGAATAAGCTATATAATTCTGGTTGATTGTTTTGAAATGCTTCAACAACCGTTTTTGCACTCCACATAAATATACCTGCATTCCATAAAAAATTGCCTTGCTCTATAAAGCTTTTAGCTGTCTGGTAATCTGGTTTTTCTCTAAACTGATTTACAGATTTAATCGCTTCCGTGGAAGACTTATCAAATTCAATATAACCATACCCTGTATTTGGAAATGTAGGTTGAATGCCTAAAGTCATTAAGGCATTATTTTTAGAACAAAAATCGAAAGCCTGTTTAACATTTTTTGAAAATGTTTTTTCATCTTCAATCCAATGGTCGCTAGGCGCAACAATCATGAGTGCATCAGGGTTTTCTTTTTGGATTTTAAGCGAAGCGTACAAGATGCAAGGTGCTGTATTTCGCATTGCTGGTTCTAAAACAACCTGTCTTTGCTCGACTTCTGGTAATTGCTCTAAAACCAAGTCGTTGTAACGCTCATTAGTTAAAATGAAAATATTTTCTTTTGGAATTAAATCAGACAAACGTTGAAATGTTTTTTGAATCAATGTATCGCCAGTTCCAAGCATATCATGAAACTGTTTAGGGAAATCTTGTGTGCTAATAGGCCAAAATCTAGACCCTACTCCTCCAGCCATTAGTATGGCATAATAATTTTTATTCATGTTTTTTAATTTATCAATTCTACTTCAGCATTTGGATTAAAAAGGTATAATCGCCCTGTTTTTATCTCTTGACACTCATATCGCTTAACACGTTTTTGACCCATTTTAAAAACTTTGCCATTATACAATTTAAATATTTCTCCCAAAGGTACTTCGAAAACAAACGTTTTATTATTAGGTTCGTCGAATTGCTTTAAGGCTAAGGCCAAAGGCGCATCTGTATCGCTAGATGCTTTTGGGTTTTTAAAATGTTTAGCCAATAAGGGTAAAGTTTTATTTGGGAAAATATCTGGATTTAAAAACGGTAGCATTAAGTGCTGAAATGTAAGTTTCCACTCTTTACCATGCGGTTTTATAAATTTACCGTAAGCTTTGTAGGCTTCAAAATGAGCAATTTCATGTATCAAGGTAATTAAGAAACGATACGAATTTAAATTAGAATTTATCGTTATTTGATGTTTCCCATTGGGTAAACTTCTGTAATCTCCATGGCGAGTTTTTCGTTCTCCTTTAACTTTCACCAACAAGTTATCTTGTTCTAAAAGCTTTAAAACTAATGTTTGGGCATTTGCAGGCAAATATTCTAGGAGCTCCTTTCGCATTACTGCTAAAATATAAGATTTCTTTTAATTAAACACTTGACAAATTCAATTTTGTATGAAAAATTATGAATTTATCAAGGTTAAAACATTCAAAAACTAATTTCACATAAATAATCAAATTAATTAGAACTTAAGCATTGTTAATAGCTTATCCATGGAATCAAAAGTTTTGGTAGCTTCTTTTTCAAGTTCATTGTGGTAATCATGCTCAGTATAACCAAACACATCAAAACCTCCTGCTTTAGCTGCTTTTACTCCAGACAAGCTATCTTCAACCACTAAACAATCATTGGGCTTAAAACCCATAGTTTCTGCTGCCCAAAGAAATATATCGGGTTCTGGTTTCCATTTTTTAATAGCAAAACAACTAAATATATTACCTTCAAAAAAGGGTAGTAACCCCGTTACATCTAAATTTAATCGTATTTTATTTTCTGGCCCACTTGAAGCCACACAAAATGGAATTTTTAAATTTTCAATAACGTCTCTAACTCCACTTATTAGTTTTAAATTTTGTCGAAAAGCTTCAAATGAATTAATTCGATAATCCATTTCAAAATTAACCGGAAGCGGTGCGTTAATTCGCTTTGCAATATATTCAGCACAAAAATGATATGAGGTTCCTTTTAAATTCCTTAAAGTTTCGTCAACCGTCATATTAGCTCCTAACTGATTAGCCATGTCTACCAAAACACCTGTAGAAATAGATTCACTATCTACTAAAACCCCATCGCAATCAAAAATAATGCATTTGTATTTACTCATAAACTAAGGCGTAGAATTTGAAACCTGTAATAGTTTACCATTGTAATATTTATTTCCATTTAATGAAAAATCAAGAATATATTCTGCCATTTCTAAAGCTGTAGTTGGTGCTTGATATCCAGGGAAAGCCTCTTCTAGCATTTCAGTCTGTACTGCTCCTAATGCTAAAACGTTAAATGCAGTTCCAGATTCTTTATACTCTTCTGCTAGCAATTCTGTTAACGTGATTACAGCAGCTTTACTAGAACTGTATGCCGCTAATCCAGGAAACTTCATACTTCCTTGTACACCTCCCATTGAGCTTATAGTTACAACATGACTATTGGCTTCCATAAAAGGAATCACTTTTCTTGTTAATTCTGCAACACCAAAAACATTAGTTTTATAAACAGCCTCAAAATCATCCATTGTAATTTCTGCAAATGGCTTATTTAGTAAAGCACCTGCATTATTAATCAAAATATCTACATGCTTCCATTCTTTAGTTATAAAATCTTCGACATCGCAATATGCTTTAGCATCATTCAAATCGAAAGAAAACGCTGTAACATTAGCTAAGTTCAAACTTTTAATTGGCTTCTCATTCCGCGAAAGCGCTAAAACTTTATGTCCCGCTTTTGCAAATAGTTGTACCAACTCAAAACCAATACCCCTACTTGTTCCTGTTATAATTACGTGTTTACTCATTGTCCATTTTTATTACTTTAGTTGGAGCGTTTATCATGCCTTCTAAAGCAGGAATCATTTTATTTATAAAATTTGTCATGTGATTAAAATCCATTTTATCTGCTTCATCATCTACATGATGGTAATAATCAAAATTAGTAAAATCGAACGTTGAAATAGCATGCGCAGGCACTTTAAAAGCATCGTAAAACGGATAATTATCCGAACGCATAAACAAGTTAAATGATTTTGCTTTTGGAAAGAAACCAATCATTTCTGCACTACCATAAGCATTTAACTTTTCTGCCATATTAGATTTCTCGTAACCAGATATATAAGCCATTATTTCGTGTTCTGCTCTTGGCACTCCAATCATTTCAAAATTAATCATGGTATACAAATCAAGATTCTCTTTTTTAAGTCTTTTCGCTAAATGCTCCGAACCCTTCAAGCCCATTTCTTCCGCTGAAAACAACGTAAATAAAATACTGCGCTTGTTACTTTTTGTTTTTGAAAAGTATTTTGCCCATTCTAAAACGGCAACCGTACCAGATGCATCATCATTAGCTCCATTTGCTATGACATCTCCATTTACCGCTTTTGCAGTTCCAATATGATCGTAATGCGCTCCCAGAATTACAAACTCATTTTTAAGTTCTGGATCGTTACCTTCTAAATAACCAATAACATTGTAACCTATTATTTCTTTTATATTAAAACTATCGCGATACGTTTCAAAATAAGGTTTAATATTATTTGTTTTGAATTGATTTTCAATAAAAACCGCCGCTTTCTCAATACCTTCACTTCCTGTATTTCTTCCTTCTAATTCATCTGACGCTATATACTCTAAGCTCGATTTAATAACTTCTAAACTAATATTATTATGAACCTCACTATTTACAATTGAAGCCGTTCTGGTTGCTTGCTCTTCAGTATTTCCGACCAATGGTTTTATTGAATCTGGATTAGTCTCAATTATATTTTTTTGTCCGCCACAACCTAAAATAATTACTATAGCTAAAAGACTCAATATTTTTTTCATAAGTGTTTTTAATAAAATCTAAAGATAAAAAAAACCTGCCTCAATAAAATGAAACAGGTTTTTAGTTTTTATTATAAGATTTCCACTTTCGTGGGAATTAATTATACTAACATAGTCACAGGGTTTTCAATATATCCTTTTAATGTTTGAAGGAATTGAGCTCCTGTTGCTCCATCAACTGTTCTATGGTCGCATGCTAAAGATAATTTCATAGTATTACCAACAACAATTTGACCGTTTTTAACAACTGGTTTTTCTACAATATTTCCAACTGAAAGAATTGCCGAGTTAGGTTGGTTGATAATAGATGTAAAAGTATCTATACCAAACATACCTAAGTTAGATACGGTAAACGTACTGCCTTGCATTTCGTCTGGCGTTAGTTTTTTGTTTCTAGCTTTACCGGCCAAATCTCTAACTGCTGCTCCGATTTGTGGTAATGTTTGCTCGTTTGCAAAACGCACAACTGGCACAACTAATCCATCAGGAACTGCTACTGCAACACCAACATGAACGTGATTATTTAAACGCATTTTATCTGCAAACCATTGCGAGTTTACTTGAGGATGTTGTTTTAATGCTAAAGCACAAGCTTTAACAACAATATCGTTATACGAAATTTTAGTATCTGGAATAGAATTGAATTGTGCACGGAATGCTATAGCATTTTCCATATCGAATTCTACACTTAAATAGTAATGTGGTGCAGAGAACTTAGAGTTTGTTAACGCCTTAGCAATTGCTTTACGCATTTGGGAATTATCAACATCATCAAAATCTTCTTGGCCAGAAGGCACAAACTTACCAGCTGATGCTGCCGAAGCTGCAGGCTCGTAATTCTCAACATCGCGTTTTACGATACGTCCGTTTTCTCCAGACCCCTGTATTTTTGTTAAGTTTATTCCTTTTTCTTCTGCTAATTTTTTAGCTAAAGGCGATACATATACTCTACCATTTTCTGTAACAGGTGTTGGAGCAGGGGCACTAGCTTTTTTAGGAGCCGATGCTGCTGCAGGAGCTGCTTTAGGCGCTTCTTTAGCTTCTGCTTTTGGCGCTTCTTTCGCCGGAGCTCCAGATGCAGAGAAATTAGCTGCCACACCAGAAACATCTGTTCCTGCAGGGCCAATAATTGCTAATAACGAATCTACTTTTGCTGATTCTCCAACCTCTAATCCTATTTCTAATAAAGTACCTGATTGGAACGATTCAAATTCCATGGTTGCTTTATCTGTTTCAATTTCAGCTAAAATATCGCCTTCTTCAACCGTATCTCCAACTTTCTTTAACCATGTTGCCACAGTTCCTTCTTCCATAGTATCACTTAAACGTGGCATAGTAACTACTATTACACCTTCTGGTAATGCTGCACTCGCTGCAGGAGCATCTGTAGTTTCGGCAGGAGTTTCAGAACTTGATTCAGGTTCTACTGTTTCTTCCGCAGAAGCGTTACCGCCTCCACTTAAAAGACCTGAAATATCTTCACCTTCATCACCAATTATAGCTAAAAGCTCATCTACTTTGGTAGTTTCGCCTTCTTGAACACCAATATGAAGTAGTGTACCTTCGTTGAAAGATTCAAATTCCATAGTAGCTTTATCTGTTTCAATTTCAGCTAAAATATCTCCTTCTTCTATCTTATCTCCTACTTTTTTTAACCAAGCAGCTACGGTACCTTCTTCCATGGTATCGCTTAAACGCGGCATATTTACAACTATTGCCATAACTTATATTTTGTGTTGAATGAATGGATAATCTTCTTGCTCGTAAACCATATCGTATAGTTGTTGCTTATCTGGGAATGGAGATTCTTCAGCAAATTTCTCACATTCTGCAACACGTGATTTTACGCGTTTATCAATTTCTTTAATAGCATCTTCAGTAGCATATTTCTTTTCAAGAATAACTTCTTTTACTTGCGTAATAGGGTCAATCTTCTTGTATTCTTCTACCTCATCTTTTGTTCTATAATGCTGAGCATCAGACATAGAATGTCCTCTATAACGGTATGTTTTTAATTCTAAAAATGTTGGACCGCCACCTGTACGTGCTCTTGTAATAGCTTCATCGAAAGCTTCAGCAACTTTAATTGGGTTCATACCATCTACAGGACCACAAGGCATATTATATCCTAAACCTAGTTTCCATATTTCAGTATGGTTAGCTGTTCTTTCAACAGATGTTCCCATAGCATAACCGTTGTTTTCACAAACGAATACTACTGGTAAATTCCAAAGCATGGCTAAGTTAAATGTTTCGTGTAATGATCCTTGACGCGCAGCACCATCACCAAAACAACATAATGTTACTCCATCAACTCCATGATATTTATCACCAAAAGCAATACCTGCGCCTAAAGGAATTTGACCTCCAACAATACCATGACCACCATAAAACCTAAATTCTTTAGAGAAAATATGCATAGATCCTCCCATACCTTTAGAAGTTCCTGTTACTTTTCCAAATAATTCTGCCATAACACGTTTAGGATCTACTCCCATACCTATTGGCTGAACGTGGTTACGATAAGCAGTAATCATCTTATCTTTAGTTAAGTCCATTGCGTGTAAAGCTCCCGCTAACACGGCCTCTTGACCATTATACAAATGAAGAAACCCTCTTACTTTTTGTTGAATATATACTGCGGCTAGTTTATCTTCAAACTTTCTCCAGAATAACATCTCTTCATACCAATTAAGGTAAACCTCTTTTGTAATTTTTTTCATTGAATACTATTTGATAACTATTATTAAAAAATTAGCGGAATACAAAAGTAACACTTTGTTATGTATTGCAAAAACACAATATCACTAAAATATAAAAAAAATAAAAAATTAGAACTGTATTCGTGTTTATTTAGTTTATTATTATTTTTTTGCGCAAAAACTATTATTTCTTAAATAGAATTTCTAAAGTACAGATTTATCGAAGCCTAAAGGTAAAAGATTAGAAAGTGAATTTGATTTAACAATTTTTCCAATTTCACCCATAAAATAAATTTCTATTGGAGCATCTTGCTTTGTTTCGTATTCTGCTATGGACTGTCTACAAGCTCCACATGGCGGTATGGGTTTTGTTGTCTTACTTTTTTTTGAACCTGCAGTTATAGCCATTCTAACTATTTTTGCTTTTGGAAATTGTGAACCAGCATAAAATATAGCAGTTCGCTCTGCACATAAACCTGAAGGATATGATGCATTTTCTTGATTACTACCTAAAACTACCTCACCATTATCTAAAAGAATGGCTGCTCCAACATGAAAATTTGAATATGGCGCATAGGCTTTTTCTCTAGCTTCAACCGCCTTCTCCATTAAGAATAAAACCTCTTTAGGTAGTTCGCCTAAACTCTCAAAGACATACAATGTCGATTCAATTTTTATTTCCTTCATACTCAAATGTATTCAATAAATTTAAGAAACAATTATAAACAAAAAACTATTGCTAAAAAGCAATAGTTTTAAATATAATCTAAATTATAACTTTTAATATTCTATATATTCTCCTGCACCGAAATTAAAGGTTAAAGAGAAGCGTAAAGTATTTTCTAGAGGACTTTGCACTTTAGATGCCGAAAACAGATAAGACAAATCAATATTGACCACATTTGCCTTAAAACCAGCACCTAATGCTAAAAATTTTCTAGCACCTTTATCTTCACTTTCATTAAAATATCCTGTTCTAAACGCAAATGAATCTTGATACACATACTCTGCCCCTAGAGCCCATGTAAATTCTTTTAATTCTTCGCTAAATCCACCTGGTGCATCGCTAAAAGATTGAAACATTCCTGAAAGGAAATTTACATCTTGAGATTGGCCTTTATAAATTACATTCTCTGTTTCGCTTATTAAATTATCGTCCTCTGGCTCATAGGTTCCGTTACCATTAAGGTCATCAAAAACAATCTCAGAACCTAGTTGAGGAGGTGTTGGAACTAATAACTTAGCAACTTCAGCAGTTACCGATATTTTATTATAATCATCGAAAATGAAGTCAAAACCAGTACCCAAACGCAAGTTTGTTGGTTGAAAGTTTTCTTCACCACCTTCATCATATTTAAATTTAGGACCAATATTTTGAATAGCAAAACCTGCTCTCCATCTACCATTAAAATCTAAATAGGCTTCTTCTTCACTTTGGTAATAACCCGAAAGGTCTACCCCAAAAGTACTAGCTGGCGTAATATCACCACCTACACCTTGAATTCTTAAATCTGAACGCAAATAACGCATAAGTACAGACATTGAAAATTGATCATTTAATTTTAATGCATAAGAGGCATCAAGCGAAAACTCATTAGGTTTTTGCTCTCTTGGTGTATCATCTGGTCCATCAACAAACTCTATAGATCCTAATGAAAAATACCTTAAACTTGCAGCAAATGCACTACGTTCATCAAGACGATTATAATAAGTAAAATTACCTAAAAAGATATCGTTTACTAGTTTACTTAAATACGGAGTATAACTTACCCCTATACCAGATTTAGCTTCCGAGAACGCATACTTTGAGGAATTCCATTGCTGTGAAAATGCATCAACTGATGTTGCAACCCCCATATCTCCCATACCTGCTGCACGAGCATCTGATGCTATAAGCAAAAACGGGATTCCTGTTGTAATTACACTACTTTGATTCTCATACGGTACAATAACAGTCTCTTGCGCATTACTTTTAAAAATAAAAGCTATCGCTAATAATAGTAATATTCGATTCTTCATGAATTCCTTTTTATTTAACAAATATAATTTTTTATTACAGTATAACAAGTTTCTCTATTTTTTCGACGGTTTTATTCAATAAGTTTGAATGCACCTTTAGTTTATATACATAAACACCTTTTCCTATTTTGTCACCAAAATCATCTCTTCCATCCCAAACCATATCTCTAGACAATGAACTAGTAATATTTGTTCCACCTACAGTTTGACCGTTTAAGGTTCTCACCAACTTTCCTGACACAGTAAATATTTGTATTGAAACGTCTAAAGACTCCGAACTATTGTGATTAAACCAAAATTCTGTATAATTTACAAACGGATTTGGGTAATTAAGTACATTATTAATAACTAAACCTTGATCTTCATCGTAAACAATAAACTGTATTTCTGATATTGAAGAATTGTTGTAAACATCCCATGCCTTTACAGTTAAGGTATGCAAACCAGGTTCTAAATCTCTAAACGGAAAACTTACAATTCCCTTTGTATAATCATCAACTTCTGTTTGATAATAATCATTCAGTATAAATGGATTTGTTTCATCGCCATCTAAAATAGCAACAATATCATGACCAACACCACTTGCTGTATTAATACCATTAATGTCTTCCATTTTAGCTAAAAGCGTAGGAGATTCATTAGTAATTCCACCGGTTACAAAATTCTCATCATTCATATATAGTGTAATCACTGGCCCAGTATTATCTTCTGGAGCATCTTCATTTAAACCTCCAATCCTAACAGTATTTATATTTGCTCCTGTTTGGTCTTCTGTTAAAGCCACATTTTTTGAATAAAAACTAACTTTCCCAAAACCTACAGGTATGCCAACGTCTTTTGGTACAATAAAATCGAATTCAAATTCCCCATCTTTAACCGATGCTTGCCCCCTAAATATAATTTCACCAAGGGTCGTGAAATCTAATTTTATAACACCACTTGCATCACTAATCCCATCATTAGCTATAGTTTGCCTATCAATATCTTTATCATAAATAGTGGTTGATAATGTACCGTTATAACTACTCAACAAATTACCGGCTTGGTCTGTAACTTCACCTGCTAATTTCACGTAGCTTAAAGCTTTAAGCGTATCTGTTGCTGTTGCTATAGGGTTATCATTAAGTTCAGTAAGTCTAATATTAGGCTTTGGAAATGCCAATTTCATAGCTGGATCTCCTATAAAAAATATTAAATTTTTCTGACTGTTCCCAGAAATTGATGGGTCATTTTTTGCCAATCTTAAAGCTTCGGCTATCGTCGGGTATTCATCATCATTATAAGTATCATCATCGCTATATGAAAACAAATATTGTCCTAATTCTTTATTAAAAGTAATCCCAAAATTCACAAATACCTGTCTGGTTGTAGTAATTAATCCTACGGCTCCTGTTTCTGTATTCCAAAATGTAAATTCACCGGCTGTTTCTCTAAACGGATTATCAAACCTAGTAAACTCACATGTAACTGTTACGAAACAGTTTAATTTAGAAAAATTTCGAAGTTCTGTAATATCCGTTTTTAAAAAAAATCGTTCTTCTGCTAAGCCCTCTTCACCTCCATGACCAAAATAATTAACAACTAATGCACCATTATCCATAGCATTTACTATTTCTGTAGTAACAACAGGATATCTATCTCCACCAGCTGAAGACTCTTGCTGAAAAGCATCGGCATGGATTTTAACAACATTAATAAAAGGTTTTTCTTGAGAAACTAAATCTCCTATTTCATCTGTAGTTTCCTGCAACAAACCTAATAACTTACTATCATTATCATCTGAAATAACCACAAAATTGTTTCGCCAACTTCCAAAAGCTTCTTTTGTATAGTAGGACTCAATTTTATCAACCATTTCCTTTCCTCGCTGTGGAGTATCAGCTAAAATTCTGCCTACTGCAATATCTAATTTATCATTCGAAACCATTGTACCCTCATTATCATCCATCATTCCATAAAAATCATCAGAAACAAATGAAGTTGCCAAACTAAAACTATTATACGAATACCAAGACGGGACTACATTCGTATTGTTGGTAATTCTATCTTTGTAATCATAAGACCCATCTCCAAACAAACATAAATACTTTACTCTATTTTCTGGAGCACTCGCATTATCATAAACATATTTAACCATATTTCTTATTGCCCCAATATCTTGATTCCCAGAACTAAACTCATTATAAATTTCATCTAACCCAATTACTTTTACATTTAATCCATATTGATCTCTATTAATCTGGGCTAAACGTTCTGCTTGAGTAAACATATTATTTGGAGTTACTATTAAATAGTCTATATCTTGAAAATCTCCTTGATTATTTTGAAAAATGGTTCCTTTAATATTTTGATTAGCAATCGTTGTCTTTGAGTCTGTTTTTGCTGAAAAATAATCTGAAGAAGAAACTGCAACATAAGATTTTGATGTTCCTAATTGAGAAGTGAAATTTACCGTTGATTCATTATCTATATTTTCGTAATTTGAAACGTTATAAATATCTGAAACATCCCAAATTTCATTAAGATTTGAAGCATCGCTAATAGTATATTGCGCAATTCCTGAAGCGGACACAACTTCTTTATTTTTAAATTGAAACTGATTTCCTTTAAACTTTAATTGCCGTTTACCTTCTATAGCAATATAATCTAAATAACCTACTACACTTGGGTTTCCTAGATTATTGAATTCAAGACCAACCTTAATTGTTGATGAATTAACATTTAAATTCCCAAAATAATTTGCTCCATTAGCTAAATTTGGTGTTGAAACCCCAGGAATACTCAATGTCGACACGCTTGTTCCATTAACACTTACATTCATTCGGCTATCACTACTAGATGCTGTAGCAACTAAAACAGATACGCTTATTGGTTCGGTAATTACTAAATCTGAAAAATCAAATTCAAATTCCTTATTAGTTTCAACATCAAACTTATCTCCAAACCAACGCCTACCTAAAGAGATTAAATTATAGGTGTCAATTTCATGATACTGATAATCATCATAAGTATCAACAACCATATCAACGGTTCCAGTAGGTTGATTAAAAGGCTGTATACGTTTTCCGTTTCCAGAACTAACATTAATATAATAATATGTTTTATCAGTATAACAATT
This sequence comes from Algibacter sp. R77976, assembly GCF_044594645.1. GTDB lineage: Bacteria > Bacteroidota > Bacteroidia > Flavobacteriales > Flavobacteriaceae > Algibacter_B. Next base: position 1,551,384 of record NZ_CP138989.1, on the reverse strand, counting down.
TAAATGCGTTCTACTAACTTCATCATACCCTTTTGGCCCTTGCCCATAAAATAATATATAATCGTTATCATTAAAAACACCATCAGCTTCTCCACTAAACTTTATTGCATTTTCAGGCGTATCGTAAGGGTAAACTTCAGCATTAGAAAATGGAATCATGCTTCCTCCATGACCATATAACTTGATAGTTCTTGGATCTACATTATTAACTTTAACCCCTAAATCTTGCAAAAAGCTTTTTGTTAATTTAAAAACACCTGTAGTATCTATATAAAACCTATACCATTCTCCAGAACTTAAAACTGAATTAGAAATAACTCTTGTACCATTATTTTTTGCAAAAGCAGAGGTTATATTTGAAGCGAAACCATTTTTATAATTCAATTTAAACGAAGAAATCTTTTTAAAGTTTCCGTTTTCGTCCTTAATAATGGGAGATAACACGAGAGATGTGTATTTTTTATTTCTAGAAGTTGAATTTTTAAGGCTAAAACTAATCCCTTTAGGAATTTTATTTAAATCTAAATCCTTTAACTCTGCTTTTGAAATAGATTTATAGACAACATTAGTTAAAGAAGCCGAAGATTCATTAACATCAGTTTTACTCTCCCATTGATCAATTAACAAAAGACCTTTTTCTAAATCATAATTAAAATACTCTTGATTAAACGTAGGCACTTCAAATGAAAAACTATCCCCAGAAAGTTTTTGAGATTCTCCCCAAACAATAGTATATTGTTTTTGCTGCGCAAAGGCAACTGTCGAAATCATCAACAGTAAAATTAAAATTTTCTTCTTCATTGTTAAAATAACGTCATTAAGGCATTGTTATTATTAAAAAAACAACAATTTTAAAAACAGATTCAAAAATACAATAATAAATTAGTAATTCCCACGTTAATACAACACAAAACGATAGTGTAAAGCGTCTAAATCATCGTTGAAATACATAAAAACAAGACGAAATACACTATTTTTTGGTTAAAATGCAAAAAACAGCTTGTGTTATTAGGTTTAATTCTTATATTGCAGCACCAAAATTATTATTAGCTTACTTAAAAGTATGGATATGAAAAAAGTAGTAGCATTCAAGGTTTTATTAGTTTTAGCACTAGTAGTGACTTCAACTAGTTGTAAAAAATCTTCGAGTTCAAAAAATAGCTCTAGAGCTACTGGATGGAACATCAACGATAGAGATGGTGGTTTCCAGTACAATACAGATTTTAAAGAACAAGAGACTTCTCCTGGATTGGTTTTTATTGAAGGTGGAACTTTCACTAAAGGTCGTGTACAAGACGATGTGATGCATGATTGGAATAATACTCCAAATCAACAACATGTTCAATCTTTTTACATGGACGAAACTGAGGTTACCAATGCTATGTACATGGAGTATTTAGATTGGATTAAACGCGTTTACCCACCATCTGAAGAAAATTTTAGAGCTATTTATCATGGTGCTTTACCAGATACTTTAGTTTGGAGAAACCGTTTAGGATTTAATGAAGTTATGACAGATAACTATCTGCGTCATCCAGGTTATGGAGAATATCCTGTAGTTGGTGTTAGCTGGATTCAAGCTGTTGAGTTTGCTAACTGGCGTTCGGACCGTGTTAACGAATACAATTTAGAAAAAGCTGGCTACATAAAACGTGGTGCTAAAATTACAGATGTAGATTCAGAACAAACATTTAGTACAGATACTTATATTAATGCTCCAACTGAAACTTATGGTGGTAATGAAGAAATTACAAGACCAGAAGGTAGAGGAAATAGAAACATTAGAGTAGATGAGGATGGTAATGAATCTGGGATTTACGCAACTCGTGAAACTGGAATTATTTCACCAAAATATAGACTACCAACTGAAACTGAGTGGGAATATGCTGCTTTAGGATTAAGTGAGTTAAGAAGTTATAATTTATATCGTGGGCGTAAAAAATACCCTTGGGATGGACAGTATACACGTTCTGGTAAACGAAAAATTCGTGGAGACCAAATGGCCAACTTTAAGCAAGGTAAAGGTGATTATGGTGGTATAGCAGGATGGTCTGATGATGGTGCTGATATTACAAACGAAGTTAAATCTTACGATCCTAATGATTTTGGTTTATATGATATGGCAGGTAATGTTGCTGAATGGGTTGCTGATGTTTACAGACCTATAGTAGATGATGAATTTAATGATTTCAACTATTATCGTGGAAACGTTTATACAAAAAATGCATTAAATGAAGATGGTACTGTGAAAGTTGTTACCTCTGACAATATTGTTTATGACACATTATCTAATGGAAAAGTTGTAGCTAGAAATTTACCTGGTGAAATTCTTCAAGTTCCTGTTGATGATAATGAAACATTCCAAAGAACGAATTTTGACAAAAGTGATGCTAGAAACTTTAGAGATGGAGATAGACGTTCATCTAGAAACTATGAAAGTTTTGGAGAAGATGAAGAAAATATTGCAAAATCGAATACTAGCAAAATGTACAATGCTCCTAAACCAAGTATTACTAGAGATTCATTAGGAAATATTGTTAAAGAATACGACAAATCAGACAGAAGAACATCTTTAATTAATGACGAAGTTAGAGTTTATAAAGGTGGTTCATGGAAAGATAGAGAATACTGGTTAGACCCAGCACAAAGACGCTACTTCCCTCAAGATATGGCAACAGATTACATTGGTTTTAGATGTGCAATGTCGAGAGTTGGATCAAAAAGCAAAGGAAAACAAAAAAAGAAAAACTAAATTATAGTTTATAAATAATAAAAAAAGTCCTAGCTAATGTTAGGACTTTTTTATTTACATTTATTTCAGGAAATAAAAATAGATATTTTTGAGAATAGAAGATTTACATAGTTTATTTACAGAATGCAGTTCTGTTTGTACAGACACTAGAAAACTTAAAAAGGGCGACATGTTCTTTGCCTTAAAAGGCGATAATTTTAATGGAAACAATTATGCTGAAAATGCACTTAAAAGTGGTGCAAAATTCGCTGTAATTGATGAAGCTGAATTTAACACATCAAACAAAACAATACTTGTTGACAATGTATTAAATACACTTCAAGAATTAGCATCTTATCATAGAGTGCATTTAAATATACCTATAATCGCACTTACTGGTAGCAATGGTAAAACAACTACAAAAGAGCTAATTAATGCAGTATTATCAGAAAAATATAATACAACGGCAACAGTAGGTAATTTAAACAACCACATAGGCGTACCATTAACTTTACTATCAATGACTCCTAAAACAGAAATTGGCATTGTGGAAATGGGTGCTAATCATCAAAAAGAAATAGAATTTTTATGCAAAATAGCCAAGCCAGATTATGGCTATATTACAAATTTTGGTAAAGCACACTTAGAAGGTTTTGGTAGTGTTGAAGGGGTTATAAAAGGCAAAAGCGAAATGTACGAGTTTTTAATTTCTCACAACAAACACATTTTCGTTAATACCAATGACGCTATTCAAGTTGAAAAAACTAAAAACGCTAAGCGTTATACTTACGGAAATAAAATTGGTAAAGTTGATGTTTTAATAGCTTTTAAAGAAGCACAACCTTTTGTTAAGTGTCTTTATAACAACCAAAACATACAAAGCCAACTTATTGGTGATTATAACTTTAATAACATTGCGGCTGCAATAACTATTGGAAATTATTTTAAAGTTAAAGATTCAGATATAAAAAATGGTATTGAAAACTATTTACCATCAAATAATCGTTCTCAAATCATAGATAAAGCCTCTAATAAAATTGTCTTAGATGCTTATAATGCAAATCCAACAAGCATGCAAGCTGCCTTATTAAATTTCGAAAAACAGCCCGGAAATAAAATAGCTATTCTTGGCGATATGTTTGAACTTGGTGATGATGCAATAATTGAACACCAAAATATTGTAGACTTAGCATTAACGCTAAATATTAGCCAAGTGATATTAGTTGGTGAGAACTTTTATAAGTCAAAAATTCACTCAGAAAAGGCTATTCAGATCGAATCATTCAAAGCTTTTAAAAATGATTACAACTTCTCTTTAATTAAAAACAATACCATATTAATAAAAGGATCTCGAGGCATGGCTTTAGAACGACTATTAGACCTTATTTAAGGCATTTAATTAAATAAAAAAATGCCAGTCTGAAAACTTCAAACTGACACTTCATTTAATATAATTCTCCCTAAGAACTAATTAATAGCACTGTAAAGGTGCACATTATAATCCATTTATGCAATACTCAATTTGAGTATTTAGTCTTTTTAAATAATATTTTTATTTGTTTTAAGCATACCTATTAGTTCTCCAGTTGAAGATACATTTAGTTTTTTAAGAATATTTCTTCTATGTGTATCAACAGTATTTGGGGTAATACCAAGGCTTAACCCAATTTCTTTACTTGAATAATTTAAAAGTAAAAGCCTAATAATATCGCGCTCCCGATTGCTTATATTATCAGAAAGTAACTTTTGAGAAAAATTATTAAAATAAACGGTTTCATATTCATTATTAGCATTTAATAACTTTGCTGAAGCACAAACTTGCATTTCAATTTTTGAGGACAGTACTGTATAATGCGCTAAACCAATAATAGGTTTATTTTCTCTATCAAATTCTAATGGTGTTGTATTTTGAACAATATTTACATAATCTCCGTTACCATCTTTAAATCTATAATTCCAAGTATAACTCATCCTACTTCTTTCAAGAATAGAAGTTTTATCCAAGGTAAAATTCATTAAAGCATCTAAAGCATTAATCCATATATTTAAATCATCGGGGTGTATTCTATTCCAAAAGTACTTCATACCCTTTGATTTTAATTCAATATTATCAATACCTAAACAAGCGTTCATGCTTTTACTTATGTATTCAAAAGATAAATTCTGGGTATTAGTAATACAGAAAAATGTAGAGCTGTAAGGTAAGTAAGCATCTAATTCTATTATTTTCTCAATATGTTTTTTAAGTGAAGGCGTGTCATGAGATTTAAATATTTCTTTGTAGATTTCTTTTATACCACTAGTTATCATAGACGAGAGCTTTCTTAAAAATAGAAAAAAAACTTCATATATTTTTAATTTTTATGCATAAAAAAATCCTGATAAAAATTATCAGGATTTTTAAATATTGTGGGCGCGAAGGGATTCGAACCCCTGACTCTCCCGATGAAAAATCGGGATGCTCTGAACCAACTTAGTTTTTATCAATTAATTTTTCAATCATTTTTCTGCTTTTCCATTTCTTAATTTGAAGCTCACGCTTTATAGATTCACTTTTAGAATTATAAGTTTCTGTATACTTTAAAACCCAATCTTTAGCTTTTCCTGTGAATCCTTTGTGATTTTCTAAATGTTTTCCCAATCTACTTTGAACATCTTCGGAAGAACCAACATAGTACCTATTTAATGATACTGAATAAAGAATATAAACGTAATGTTTCATCTTGAAAAATATATTCATAAAAAAATCCCAAAGCATTTGCTTTGGGATTTTTTGTGGGCGCGAAGGGATTCGAACCCCTGACCCCTTGGGTGTAAACCAAGTGCTCTGAACCAACTGAGCTACGCGCCCTCTAAATTGGACTGCAAATATAACCTAGTTTTTAATATTGCAAAAACTTTTTCAATAAAAATTTAAATTATTTCTGCAACAACAAATGTACTGCCTCCAATAAAAATGAAATCATCTTTTTCTGCAGCTTGAAAAGCTGTTTTATAAGCTTCATTTACAGAATTATAAGCATCTCCTTTAATGTTTTGAGCAAACATTTTTTGCTTTAAAGCTTCTGCATCCATTCCTCTGGGAATATTGGGTTTGCAAAAATAATATGTAGCTTTTTTAGGTAAAACATCTACAATTGAGCTTAAATCTTTATCACTTACGACTCCAAAAACTATATGTAACGATTTGTAATTCTCATTTAAGAGTTGATCCATTACATAATTTAAACCTTCCCTATTATGACCTGTATCACAAACTACCTTAGGTTTTTCATTTAAAACTTGCCAACGACCCAATAAACCTGTGTTTCGAATAACACTATTTAAACCTTCTTTTATATTTTCTTTTGAAATATTATACCCTTTCTCTTGAATTATTTTAATAGTTTGAACTACTGTTTTGATATTCTTAGATTGGTAACTACCTATTAAATCAGACTTATATAATTCAATAACTTCGGTATCAGCAAAAGTAATTTCAGATTTATTCTTTTTAGCTAAGCCTTTAAACACAGGCATTGTTTCTTTTTGAGTTTCCCCTATAACAACAGGAATGTTAGGCTTAATAATACCTCCCTTTTCAAAAGCAATGGCTTCGAGTGTATCACCCAAAAACTGCGTATGATCTAGACCTATATTTGTTATAACAGAAACTTCTGGTGAGATAATATTTGTAGAATCTAAACGTCCTCCTAACCCAACTTCTATAATAGCTATATCTACTTGTTGTTTTGCAAAATAATCGAAAGCCATTCCTACGGTCATCTCAAAGAAAGACAACTTATTAGCATCAAGAAAGGTTTTATTTCGTTTTATAAAACCAATAACAAACTGCTTACTTACTTCTTGTCCGTTTATTTTAATACGTTCTCTAAAGTCTTTTAAATGCGGTGAAGTATATAATCCAACTTTATATCCAGCTTCTTGTAAGATTGACGCTAGCATATGGCTAGAAGACCCTTTACCGTTAGTTCCGGCTACATGAATAGATTTAAACGTATTCTCAGGATTGTTTAAATGCTTTGCAAGTTTTAAAGTATTAGATAAATCTTTTTTAAAAGCTGATTTACCTTGCTTCTGATACATTGGTAGTTGAGAAAACATCCAATTAAGCGTATCTTGATATGTCATTTACTATTGACTTAATTTAAAGTTAACACTAACAAATCCTACCTGACGTGATGGTGCCTTAGGATCTGATGGCCATTTATGAGACATGGCTATTTTTTTTGCAGGTTCTAATAAACATTGAGCTGTATTTGTTGTCCCTCTTTGTCCGGGGTCTGCTGAAATAACATTACCACTTTGGTTCACAATAATTTTCACGATAACCATTCCAGATTCGTTACAATCTTGCTTTAACCTTTTAAAAGACGCCTTACCTCTTCCATTTAAACCATACCCAACACCGCCGCTTCCTGTGCCCTGTCCTCCAAAATAACTTGGCGCATATGGATTACCATCTAATTGCCCTTTATCTCCGGATTGATTGTCATTTCCTTCACTTCCTGTTTCTGTGCCTTCAGACTTACTAACACCACCAATTAAAGCATCAAGCTTTCTCTTTTTCTTCTTGCTCGCGTTTTTCTTTCGCAATTTTATCAGCTTCAGCCTTAGCTTTCGCTTCTGCAATGGCTTTTGCTTTCGCTTCAGCTTGCTTTTGTTTTTTTATAGCAATTTCTTCTGCATTTTCTTGAGTTAATACTTCTTCTTTAACTTCAGAAGATTTTGCCGGTTCTGGTTCTGCTTTTGAAACATCTGGTTGCGGTGGCTCTTCAATTTCTCGAGGTTCAGACTTAACAGGTTTTAATGGCTGTACGTTACCTTTACCAACACTTGAATTACCAAAATTAACAGCAACGCCATATTCTTCTGGCGGATCCATATAGGTTGTACCAACCACAAATAACAAAAGCAACAGAATTACAGCTATTAAAGCTGTTAATTTTGCCGAATTCTTTTCGTGTTTGGTTTTGAAGTATTTCATTATTTAGGGCTTTACAGCTAAAACAACTTTAAATTTATTTCTATTAGCGATATCCATCACTTTAACTACGTTTTTAACTGGAACAGACTCTTCTGCTCTTAAAACAATTGTTGGCTGTTCTTGAGATGATAATGCTGCAAGCAATTCATTCTCTAAAACACTTTCGCCAACACGTTTTTGATCTATATAATAGGTTAAATCTTTCTTTATACTAACTGCTACAGATTTTTTATTTTCCGTTTTCCCACTTGCTTTTGGCAATAAAATATCAATAGCATTAGTGGTAACTAAAGTAGAAGCAATCATAAAAAAGATAAGTAACAGGAATACAATATCTGTCATAGACGACATATTGAATTCTGGCGTAACCTTGTTTCTTCCTCTAAAGTTCATATTATGTAGGTTCGTTTAAGTGATCTAAAAACTCTAATGAATTTGCTTCCATCTGATACACTACTTTATCTGTTTTAACTACTAAGTGATTGTAAGCCATATAAGCTACAATACCAACAATTAAACCAGCAACAGTAGTGGTCATAGCCGTGTATAAACCACTTGCTAAAACATCCATTTGAATGGTACCACCTGCATTGGCTAATTCGAATATTGCTAATATCATACCAACTACTGTACCAAGAAACCCTATCATGGGCGCAGCTCCAGAAATTGTTGCTAGAATACTCACGTTTTTTTCTAAACCATAAATTTCTAATCGGCCAGCATTTTCTAGTGCTGTATTAATATCTGCTAATGGCTTACCTATTCTAGAAATACCTTTACCAATTAGTCTTGATACTGGAGAATTTTGTTGCGCACAAAGCATTTGAGCAGAGTCTATTTTACCATTACTAACATGGTCTTTTATCTGATTCATAAAATTAGCATCGACCTGAGATGCTGCTTTAATAGCAAAAATACGTTCGAAATAAATATAAATAGCCGCAACGAGTAGCAGGAATAAAATAGCTATTATGAGCTGTCCCGCAAGACCACCGCTACTTATTAACTCTATTATGGATAGTGTTTTTTCAACAGATTCACCATCGGTTAGTACTTCTGTACCTTCTTGTGTGTTTTGTATAAATGTGCTTAGCATATAATATTAATTTATTGCAAAGGTATAACGTTTCTTTTTTAATTAAAGTATAATGTAATGTATATACGCTAATTATTAGCAGTTAGATTAATATTAAGACTGCTTTTGCTTTAGGGATTGCAATGAAAAGCCCACAGCACCTCATGTTTTTGAGGTGTGCGGACTTGTAATGAAATATTTATGTTCATGAATTCAAAAATACAAAACTGAAAAGCATGAACAAAAGCCCGACCCTTGTGGTAAAGCCAAAATATTTTTTATTCTAAAACAAAGTTCTTGTAAACATAAATGCTACGGCACCTACTAAGAAACCAACTGCCGCTAACCAAGCAATCTTTTTTAAGTACCAGAAAAAGTCAATTTTTTCCATTCCCATAGCAACAACTCCGGCAGCAGAACCAATAATTAACATACTACCTCCTGTTCCGGCAGAGTAAGCAATAAAGTGCCACAACTCGTTATCGATAGGCTCGTGAAACATTCCTAAACTGGCAGCTACTAACGGTACATTATCGATTACAGCTGAACCTACACCTAATAATAATACTACTAAATCAGAAACACCAGTATGGCCCTCCATATGTAATTCTGTTCCTAACATAGGCATAGAATCTTGAAGTGAACCTGCAAAATTGAATAATATCCCTAAAGACTCTAATGCCGCAACAGCCATTAAGATCCCTAAGAAGAATAAGATACTTGGTAATTCAATTTTAGATAAAGAAGCATGTACTGGACTGTGGTGTGCATGTGCATCGCTTTCTTCTGAGTCATGATCTGTCATACTAAATTTAGAGCTACTATAAATCTCTGCAAAAATAGCCACCACACCTAAAGACAACATCATACCAACATAAGGTGGTAAATGCGTTATTACTTTAAAGATTGGCACAAATATAATAGCACCTAATCCTAAATATAACATAGTACCACTAAACTTTGATTTCTTTTTTTCTACAACCTCTTCAACATCTAAATCACCTTTAAATGCTGGTAAAAATGATGCGATAAATGTTGGTACAGCCATACATAAAAATGAAGGCAATAATAAATACCCAATTAAGTGTCCTGTAGTTACTTTTTTACCAATCCAAAGCATAGTTGTTGTAACATCTCCTATTGGAGACCAAGCACCACCTGCATTTGCTGCTATAATAATTAAACCTGCATACCAAATACGCACGTTTCTGTCTTTTACTATTTTTTGCAATATTGAAATTAGAACTATAGTTGCAGTAAGGTTATCAATAATTGCTGATAAAATGAAAGCTAGTATTGCAAAAATCCAAAGTATTTTGCTCTTTTTCTTAGTTTTTATGAAGTCTTTAATAGTTGAGAATCCATCGAAGTAATCGATAATTTCTACAATGGTCATGGCTCCAAGAAGGAATACTAAAATTTCTGAAGTTTTACCTAAATGATGCAGCAATGTCTCTTCCATTAAATGCATTTTCTCTTCAGACGCTAAGCTTCCAAAATTTTCCATTAAGGAATGGTTTCCAGAATCAAACCATTGTGAAAAACCATCTATCCCTAAAGCCACTAATGCCCAACATATAGCCATCATGACTAGCGCCGGAATTAGTTTATCAATTTTGATACTATGCTCTAAAGTAATGGCCAAATAGCCCATTACAAATACTAAGATAATTGCTGCTTCCATAATTTATTTGTTGTTTAAGTGCTATTTTTAATGTGGCTGCACTAATTCCTGTTTTAAATTTATTGTTATTGTAAATTTTTTATATTTTTTTGATGAATGTTATAACTCGTAATATTACTCAACGTAAAAACCCTTGTTTTTCTATTAATTTCATCAAAAGGGATTAAATTACCGGCCGCTAAGATATTACCCTTATTGTCAAGAAAAAAATGATTTATGTCATTAAAAAGTAAAACAATCATCATTTATTAATCCCTTAAAAGCTATTGATTATACCAACACAGATTTAATTAATAGACACTCAGTCTTATGCTTTTATTTTAGAATTTATCATTCTATTTTCTGTTAAGACTCAATAATTACTAGTAACAAATATAAAAAACATAAAACCTAATAAGTTTAATTATTTATACTTTTTATGGAAGATATATTTTACCAGAACTATGATTTTTTGAAGCACCAGTAACACTTTGTAAACAGTTAACTTCCCCTCTAAGCTTTAGTATACCTAAAAAACCAAAAATAAGCGCTTCTTTAAATTCAACTAAATCTGCACTAGGAATTATAATTTCTGCTTTTTTATTCCATTTAATTTTTGAAATTATATAAGAATTATAAGCACCGCCCCCAGTAACTAAAACTTTTGAGTCTTTTCTTAAAACACGCGATATTTGCCTAGCTATATGATCGGAAAACGTTTTGAGAATATCTTTTTCTTTTCTTTTTGAAGATTCTATAAGCGGGAAAATATTTTTATTAACCCACTCTAATCCTAAAGATTTTGGTGGTTTCTCGTTATAAAAACTCAAATTATTTAACGTACTGCCCAAAGCTAATAAATGTGTTCCTTTAGACGCTATTTCCCCACCATCATCATAGTCAAAACCTAATTGCTTAGCATATTTATTTAATACAATATTTACTGGACAAATATCATAAGCAATACGCGTATCATTCAAATCCATTGAAATATTTGCAAACCCACCTAAATTTAAACAAAAATGGTATTCAGAAAATAACAACTTATCTCCAATTGGAACTAATGGCGCTCCTTGTCCACCAAGCTCAACATCTTGAACTCTAAAATCGCACACAATCTTTTGTTTTAATATATCAGCAAGACAAGGCATATTACCAATTTGATAGGTCAATCCTTTGTCTGGCTGATGCAATGCAGTATGCCCATGAGAACACACAGCATCAATATTTTTAATATTATGCTTTACTATAAACTGTTTAATAACGTCACCTAGATAGGCGGTATAATCAACATCTATAGCTTTTAACTCATCTATGGAATTATTTACTAAACCCTTCAGTTTTTCATACCAATCTAAAGAATAGGCAACTGTTTCTGCTTTTAAAATATTAAAGCTCCAATCATTATTATAGGAAAACGTGACATAAATTAAATCTATTCCATCTAAAGATGTTCCAGACATGACACCAATCACATTATATACGTCTTTCATCATAGGAAGTAAAAGTAATCATCTTGAATAAATATATAATAAGAATCATTAAACGAAATAAAATCATAATTTTTAAGAATTCACATTTAAAAGCTATATTTGTAAACATATATTACCAAAAACAACAATTTATTTACGAAATATGAATTTTAGTCTTTCAGAAGAACATATCATGATTCGCGATGCCGCTCGCGATTTTGCTAAAACAGAATTACTACCAGGAGTTATTGAGCGCGATAACAAACAAGAATTCCCACAAGAGCTCGTTAAAAAGATGGGCGATTTAGGTTTCTTAGGCATTATGGTCGACCCTAAATATGGCGGAAGTGGAATGGACGCTATTTCTTATGTTCTAATCATGGAAGAATTATCAAAAATAGATGCATCGGCTTCGGTAATTGTATCTGTAAATAACTCACTTGTTTGTTATGGTTTAGAATCTTATGGATCAGAAGAGCAAAAACAAAAATATTTAACCAAACTAGCTACAGGAGAATCTGTTGGTGCGTTTTGCTTAAGCGAACCAGAAGCTGGAAGTGATGCCACATCCCAAAGAACAACCGCTATTGATAAAGGCGACCACTATATTATAAATGGTACTAAAAACTGGATTACTAGTGGTGGGCGTGCAGATGTCTATATTGTTATTGCCCAAACAGATAGAGACAAAGGCTCTCATGGTATTAATGCTTTTATTCTTGAAAAAGGTATGAAAGGTTTCGATATTGGACCAAAAGAAGACAAACTTGGTATCCGCGGAAGCGATACACATACCCTTCAGTTTAACGATGTCAAAGTTCCTAAAGAAAATAGAATTGGGGCAAATGGCTCAGGTTTTAGATTTGCCATGAAAACACTCTCTGGTGGGCGTATTGGGATTGCAGCACAAGCTTTAGGAATTGCTTCTGGCGCCTACGAATTAGCCCTTAAATACTCAAAAGAGCGTAAAGCTTTTGGAACAGAAATTTGCAACCACCAAGCTATCGCGTTTAAATTAGCAGACATGTACACAGATATAGAAGCTGCCCGCATGATGGTTATGAAAGCTGCTTGGGACAAAGACCAAGGCAATAATTACGATAAGTCTAGTGCTATGGCAAAACTATACGCATCAAAAGTTGCGATGGAACACACCGTTGAAGCTGTCCAAATACATGGCGGCAATGGTTTTGTAAAAGAATACCATGTAGAACGCCTAATGCGTGATGCTAAAATTACACAAATTTATGAAGGCACTTCGGAAATTCAAAAAATTGTGATTTCTAGGAGCCTCATTAAAGAATAACCATATAGTTTCTCCATAAACTATATCTACTTACTAAAAAATCGCCACCTAATATTTTTCAATATTATTTGGCGATTTTTGTTAAGTTGCGTTAAACCTTCCGACTTAATGAATTAGATTTCTATCTTTAGCAAAAATAATTTTATGAGTAAAACATATTACGACCCAGCAGACCTCAGAAAATTTGGTAAAATAACCGAATGGAATGAAGAATTAGGTAACAAATTTTTCGATTATTATGGCAAAGTCTTCGAAGATGGCGCACTTACCGCTCGCGAAAAATCACTAATCGCATTAGCCGTTGCACATACAGAACAATGTCCGTATTGTATTGATGCTTATACAAAAGATGGACTACAACGCGGCGTAACCAAAGAAGAAATGATGGAAGCCATACACGTAGGCGCCGCCATAAAAAGTGGAGCAACTTTAGTTCATGGTGTACAAATGATGAATAAAGTTAATAAATTAGATGGTTAAAATTTAGGCGTTACCACGGGGGTCGGGCTTTACGTTACAAGTCCTCGCACCTCCTTTGTCGGGCTGTGGGCTATCCACTTCAATCCCTAACGCAAAACCAATCAAAAACATAAGCTTAAAAGTAAAAGACAATTAATGGCAACAAAGTCCCTACACAAACGCGAAAGCGACTTAGCAAACAGTAATAGGCAATTAGAAATTTTATCGAACGGTATTTTTCAAAATGGAGAATTACCAACCTTTAAAAATAAAATTGCCGAAACCAATCAGTTTCCACTAAAAGCTAAAAAGCTTGAAATCCTGCAAATTAACGTAGGCTATATGTGTAATCAAGTTTGCGATCATTGTCATGTAGATGCCGGTCCAGACCGTAAAGAAATCATGACTCGCGAAACTATGCAGCAATGTTTAGAAGTCATAAAAAACACAGGTGCACATACCTTAGATTTAACCGGAGGTGCGCCCGAAATGAATCCAGACTTCCGTTGGTTTGTTGAGGAAGCAGCCAAAGCTGGTATTAAAGATTTTATTGTGCGCTCGAATTTAACAATTATCAGAGCCAACAAAAAATATTACGATTTACCAGATTTCTTTAAAAAACATAATGTGCATGTAGTTAGCTCTATGCCCCATTGGACGCGTGGTAAAACAGACAAGCAACGTGGCGATGGTGTTTTTGATAAATCAATAAAAGCATTACAAGAATTAAATGCAGTCGGTTATGGCATGCCAGATAGTAAGCTTAAATTAGACTTAGTTTACAACCCATCTGGCGCTTTCTTACCTGGTGACCAAGCGGCCATGGAAAAAGATTTCAAAAAAGCATTAATAGACGATTTTGGCATTCAATTTCATAACCTATTTGCCATTACTAATTTACCCATTTCACGATTTTTAGACTACTTAATAGCTTCAGAGAATTATGAAGACTATATGTATTCGCTTGTAGAAGCTTACAATCCTGCAGCTGTAGAAAACGTGATGTGTACCAACACACTTTCTATAAGTTGGGATGGTTATTTATTTGATTGCGATTTTAATCAAATGCTAGAATTACCAGTAAACAGTAAAGTAAAACATATTTCAGAATACAACGAAGAACTTTTAGAAGGGCGAAACATTGTAATTTCACAACATTGCTATGGCTGTACCGCCGGTGCGGGAAGTAGTTGCCAAGGAAGTGTTGCATAAAAAACATAAAATGAAAAAAATTATTTTACTCATATTCATAGGGTTTTCAATCTCTGGGTTTTCACAAAAAAATCTTTCAAAATTATTGAAACAGCAAAACAAGGAAAGTATTCCATACATATCCGTTGAAACTTTACAAAACGAAAAAGAAGATGTTATCTTATTAGATTCAAGAGAAACCAAAGAATTTAAAACCAGTCATCTAGAAAATGCTATCTGTGTAGGATACGACTCTTTTAACCTAGAATCTATAAAACCAAAACTATTAAATAAAGACTCAAAAATAGTCGTGTATTGTTCTTTAGGTATTCGCTCTGAAGATGTTGCAGAAAAACTAAAAAAAGCAGGATATACTAATGTGTACAATTTATATGGCGGTATTTTTGAATGGAAAAACAACGATTTAGAAGTTTTAAATTCACAAGAAAAAGCAACAGACTCCATTCACACCTTTTCAAAAGCATGGAGTAAATGGTTAAAAAAAGGCACAAAAGTATATGAGTAAAGCATTAGTTATCGTTTTTGTAAAAAACATAAAACTAGGAAAAGTAAAAACCCGACTCGCAAAAACGATTGGTAACCAAGGGGCCTACGAGGTTTATAGTGAACTTGTTAAAGTAACCGAAGAGGCTACAAAAACACTTAAAGCAGATAAACACATTTATTTTTCTGAAACCATAGTTAATAACAAATGGGAAAACGACGTTAAATTTGTACAAGAAGGTATTAATTTGGGTGAGCGCATGAAAAACGCCTTCAAGAATGGCTTTAAAAACGGGTACGAACAAATCGTTTTAATAGGTTCGGACTTACCTAATATAACAGCTAACCACATCAATCAAGGGTTAAACGCTTTAAAACAAAATGAAGTGGTTTTTGGACCAGCTGAAGATGGCGGATATTACTTAATAGGCTTATCTAAAATGCACAACTCGGTATTTGATAATAAGCCGTGGAGTGAATCACATTTACTTGAAGAAACCTTAAAAGAATTAAAGGAAAACAGCATCACTTTTACTACTTTAGATGTATTAAACGACATCGATACTTTTGAGGATTTAGTAGCTTCAAAATTTTATCAGTCAAATGTAGAATTACAAGAAAAAATTAAACAATTACATGATTAAACGAAAGTTTACAAATTAAATCATTTAATTGTTTAATGATTTAATTTTAAATGAGAGAACGAAGTGGTTACACAGGTTCTCAATTTTTTAAACAAATTTTATTTTAAAAAATTTAAACATGCTGAAATTTATAGAAGAAACCGTAGATTATTTGGTTAGCAAAGGTTTTGATAAACCAGAAATCGGAATAATTTTAGGAACAGGCTTAGGTCAACTTATTAACGAAGTAGAAATAATAAAAGAAGCTAGTTATAACCATATCCCTAATTTCCCAACAGCTACTGTAGAGTTTCATAAAGGAAAACTCATTTACGGCATTATGGCTGGAAAAAAAGTTGTTATCATGCAAGGTCGTTTTCATCTTTATGAAGGTTATTCATTGCAAGATGTTACCTATCCTGTGCGAATTATGGAAAAACTAGGCATCCATACGCTACTGGTTTCAAATGCATCTGGCGCTATTAACCTTGACTTTAAAAAAGGTGAACTCATGTTAATTGAAGACCATATTAATCTTCAAGGAAGTTCTCCCCTAGCCTTTAAAGGTGTAGAACTTTTAGGAGAACGCTTTACAGATATGAGCGCGCCGTACGATGCAGAAATCAATTTAAAGTTTAAAACTATAGCAAAAGCTAACAACATAAAACTACACGAAGGTGTTTACGTAAGTGTTGTTGGCCCACAACTTGAAACAAGAGCAGAATACCGCATGTTAAAACTTATGGGAGCAGATGCTGTTGGTATGAGCACCGTACCTGAAATTATTGTTGCAAATCATTTAAAATTAAAAGTAGCTGCCGTGTCAGTTTTAACAGATGAATGCGACCCAGATAACCTAGCGCCTGTAGATATAAGTGAAATTATTGCTATGGCTGGTAAAGCAGAGCCAAATATGGTTACGCTATTTAAAGAATTAATTAAAACATTATAAAAAAAGTCGACAATCAGCAGTATGCAGTATTCAGTCACATGGATACTGCCAACTGAAGACTAAAGACTAAATACTAAAAAAATGAGCACATACCTAGAAACCACACACGACGTATATAAAGAAGCAGCTTTAACACCAGATATTGGATTATGCTGTACAACAAATCCAATTTGGGAATTACCTGGTTTAAAAATCCCAAAAATCATGCAAGAAATGAATTATGGTTGTGGGTCTACAGTACATGCTCGCGATTTAACCAATAACCCTAAAATGCTTTATGTTGGTGTTGGTGGCGGTATGGAATTATTACAATTCGCATATTTTAATCGTCAGAAAAGTGGTGTTATTGGTATTGATGTGGTTGATGAAATGTTAGAAGCTTCTAGAAAAAACTTTATAGAAGCAGAAGCAGAGAATGACTGGTTTAAAAGTGAATTTGTAGACCTTAAAAAAGGAGATGCAATGCATTTACCTGTTGAAGATAACAGTATTGATGTTGCTGCCCAAAATTGCTTATTCAATATTTTTAAAGCTGATGACTTAAAAAAGGCTATTGAAGAAATGCACCGTGTTTTAAAACCTCATGGACGATTAGTAATGAGTGACCCTACTTGTGAGCAACCTATGAACGATACTTTGAGAAATGACGAACGCTTGCGTGCATTATGCTTAAGTGGAAGCCTACCAATTGCTGAATATGTGAAGGCGCTTACCGATGCAGGTTTTGGAACTATAGAAATTCGTGCTAGAAAACCATACCGCATATTAGACCCTAAAAACTACCCAACAGACGAGTTAATCTATATAGAATCTATTGAAGTTGCTGCTATTAAAGACCCTATGCCAGAAGACGGACCTTGTATTTTTACAGGAAAAGCAGCAATTTATTATGGTTCTGAAGATTATTTTGATGATAAAAAAGGACACGTTTTACTTAAAAACCAACCTATAGCGATATGTGACAAAACAGCTGGAGACCTAGCTGCTTTAGGTAGAGACGATATTTATATTAGTGAGTCTACTTATCATTATGATGGCGGTGGGTGTTGCTAGGGTGGTCAACCTCATTAAACTAGTACTAGAATAAATATATTGACATAACAAAAGAGACGTAAGGTTTTGTATAAACTATAGACTAATTTTTAAATGAAATATCTAAAATTAATAGCGCTATTTTTTGTTATAGCATCTTGTTCTAGCACAAAACACATTTCTGAAACAACTTCAAAATCACCATCTGTTGCTGTAAAAACTAAGGATTCTATTGCTGAGAATACGAAACCTATTGAAGAAGCTATTGCAGAACCTATCGCAATTGCTGTTTCTAAAGACAGCGTATCTACAAAATCTGAACCGAAAATAGAGAATGAGATATCTAAATCATTCAATCATAATGCATGGACAGCTTTACTAAAAAGACATGTTTCAAACCAAGGTAACGTTAATTATAAAGGTTTTAAAACTGATAGAAAAGCATTGTTAAGCTACATTTCTAGTTTAAGTGATAACATGCCAAACGATGCATGGGTAAAAGAAGAAAAATTAGCCTATTGGATTAACGCATACAATGCTATGACCATAGATTTAATATTACGCCATTATCCGTTAAAAAGCATAAAAGACATTAAAGACCCTTGGGACCAACGTTTCTGGAAGCTTGGTGAAAAATGGTATAATTTAAACGAAATTGAGCATGATATATTAAGAAAAATGGACGAACCAAGAATTCATTTTGGTATTGTTTGCGCATCATTTTCTTGCCCAAAATTACTGAACGAGGCCTTTACAGCCAAAGATTTAGACCAGCAACTTACAGGAGCAACAACAGGTTTTCTAAATGATTCAAAAAGAAATGAAATTTCAGAAAATAGTGTAAATCTGTCAAAAATTTTTCAATGGTTTTCTAAGGATTTTAAACAAAATGGTAGCTTAATTGAATTTATAAACACGTATTCTAGTGTTGACATTTCCGCAAAAGCGAAAAAAACCTTTAAAGATTATAATTGGGCTTTAAATGAATAAAATTTCAATCATAATCCCTGTTTTAAACGAAGCCGATTACATAGGCAAGTTATTAGAACATATACTTACCAACGCTTCTACTAAAAACATTTCTGAGATTATAGTTGTTGATGGTGGAAGTACAGATAACACCCAAAGTATTGTGGAATCTTTTTCAAATTTCACAAGTATTACCAACAAAGAAGCTTATAACTATATTGACAATTCTATTTTAGAAGACCAATCAATTTCACCTGAAACACTAAAAACCTCCATTCTTTTATTACACTCAGAAAAAGGACGCGCTAAGCAAATGAATTTGGGCGCTAATTCTGCATATGGTAACATCCTTTATTTTTTACATGCCGATTCTTTTCCGCCTAAACATTTTGATCAGTTGATTATTAACGAAATAAAAAAAGGCAACGAAGCCGGTTGTTTTAGAATGCAGTTTGACAGCAATCATTGGTGCTTAAAATTGTCTGGATGGTTTACTCAATTTAATTGGCGCGCTTGTCGTGGTGGAGATCAAAGTCAGTTTATAACGAAAGCCTTATTTAATGAAATAGGCGGCTTTGATGAGCGTTACATTATTTATGAAGACAATATTTTAATTAACGAATTATACGCCAGAAATAAATTTAAAGTCATTAATAAAAAGCTTAAAACCTCAGCAAGAATGTATAGGAAACATGGCGTTTTTAAACTACAATATTTCTATTTATGTATTTATGTAAAAAAATGGTTGGGTGCAGATGCGAATAAATTATATAACTACTACAAGAAAAATATTAGCTAATTCTACTTATTCCTACCCGTCTCATTTGGATACAAATCTGGCAAATTATCACTTTGAAATACTTCTTTGGTATCTATATTAACTCCTGATATTTTTCCTTTAAAAGCGGCGCCTGTATCAATATTCCAAACGTTTTCAGCATTCATAGGTACATCACTATTAAAATTAGTTGTTGGTGTATGCCCAATGTAAATTTCTTTATAATGCTTTAATCTTTTTGGATATATTGTTGAATCCTTTTTAATGCTTTTATCTAAAGTTAGCGCCATTTCCCAGAGGGTTCTATCGAAATACAATGTGGTTTCGAAAACCTCTCTAGTTACACCATGCATGGATGTAAATCCGGCATGTAGAAACAATCTGTTTTCATTATCTAAATAATACAATGGCATACTCTCAAATAGATCTAAATGCTTTTTTTTATCTTCTTTTGAAAAACCTTCGTAGCTCTCCATGGTTTCTTTTCCGCCATGCATATACCAAGTTTGATTTACTTCGCCACTTCGCAACCATTCTTCACACCAAACATCGTGGTTTCCTTTTATAAAAACACAGTTAATTTTTTCTGAAAGCTCGATTAAAAATTGAATGACTTGGGCAGCTTCACTCCAGCCATCAACATAATCGCCTACAAAAATTAAAGAATCATCATCTTTAACTTCTATTTTATTTAATACTTGAATTAAAGCTTTTAATCCACCGTGAATATCTCCTATAGCAAAAGTGCGCATGCTCAAATTATTTTTTTACAAAACTAATGGTTTATGTAAAATAAAAGAAGCCTTAAGGACTGAAACTTACTTTTGTAGATAGTTGCGTATTCTATGATAGAAAACAAATAATTTTCATTAAAAATCATGCGACAAATTTATAAGTGTCTACAAAAGGAGAATCTCTATTAATTACAGCAAAAATTCGACCTATAATTTTACATCTCACATTATTTAGAACCAACATTTTATTTTTCCCCTCATCTTGTTTTCTTAAGTAATAAGCTTTTAATTGTGCATCATGCTTTACGGCTGATAAGGCGCACATTTGAAGTAAAGACTTCATTGTTTTGTCTGCCATATGATTAACTTTAGTACCTCCTCTAATACTTGAGCCTGAGCTGTACTCAAAAGGTGCAACTCCTGCATAACAGGCTAGTTTTCTAGCCGAGTCAAAGACCTTAAACCCTTTAGTTGCTATTATAAAATAAATAGCCGTTTTCTCGCCAACACCTTTAATACTTTTTATAAGCTCAAATTGACGTTTTAATTTAGGCTCTTGCTTTACAAGTTCACGCATCTTAGCATCTATAACTTTTAAGCTCGCTTTAAGAAATTTAATTGTTTTCTTGTTTTGAGCTTCTACTGTTCTATAAACATCTAACGACGTATACCCTTTATTTTCTTTAGTTGAACCAAATAATAAAAGGGATTTCTTGATTTTTTCGCGCTCAGTAAAAAGTAATTTTAACTGCTGGATTGATTTCTCTGGCACACTTGATAGCTGTAGCTTATCTATATTGCGAATGCTATAAAAAGTGATATCCTTAGCATCAGACTTATCACTTTTACCTCTTGATATGCCTTTAGATCGCTTAATCTCTACCGCTGGAACAATCCAATAATCAAACCCGTTTTCAAAACAAAAACAGCTTAAAGGGAATGTGTAAACACCTGTGTTTTCAAAACAGAACAGGGTACTTTCTAAATCTATTTTTCCTTTTTTTAAAACAGTAAGCATCCGCTTTAAACCTTTTGTGTTATTCGTAACAACGAAATGTTCCAATGACATGGGATTTGTTTTATCTACTATAACCACATCTAATTTTAATTTTGAGATGTCAATGCCCACATGAAATGAATAATTTTTCATAATTTTATATTAAGTTTTTAAAAAATGTTGAATCGCTTTATAACCTTTATTAGACCTCTGACGTCTACTATTCTATTTGAAGCTTTTCAACTTAAATTCTAAGGAGAAAACAGAGGACTAATACGCAGCATAAGACTAACTTAGTTAGGGATGTAGTTCACCTCTGTTTTCCTTTGAATAAATTTAGTGTATTATTCTTTATGCAAACTAAAGGTTAGGGATTGAGGCATTTGTTGAAGCTCTCCCGATTTTTTGAATCGGGAAGCGACTGCCGAAAGCCCGACCCTTGGGTAACGCCGAAATAAATAAATTAGAAATACTGACCAATACCGAAGACGAAACCTTTGGTGGCATTTTCAGAGATTCCGTAGCCATAATCGATTCTAAAAATGGCATTATATATTTTTTTATGAATAAAACGAAGTCCTAAACCAGGATATACTTTAATATTTTCTTTTGTAGAAAAATCGCCAAAATCACCTCCAGGATTACGCCATGAACCGGCATCAACAAAAGCATTGCCCTGTAAAACAAACCAACCTTTTTCTATAAGTGTTTGACGGTATTCTGAGTTTAAAACAATGGTCCCTGTCCCTCTATCGATAGTATTACCAACGCCACGAACATTTATATTATTATCTACAGAAAAAGGCGCAAAAGGCGTTTTATCATTGGATGACAGCCCTAATCGTAATCTGTTTGCCCAATTCCCCTTTTCGCCAACGCGTTTAAAAAGAAAAAAATCGTTCCAACCAATAAAAAAATCGGGTAATGCATCGTTTGTTGAAGTCACGTATTGAAAATTAAATTGACTTTTAATTCCAGAAACGTATTGGTAATTATAATCTAGTTTATTATACTCATAAATACCTTTTAACAGCCACTTATGTATATGTAATTCTTGAGGGACATTAGGATTTGTTGCGCCAAACTTATACTGGTAATCTTCAACAAAATAATTTATACCGAGTTCCATTCTATTTTTAAAGTTGAATTCGTATAAACCCAAAACTTCTAAAGATTTGTTATTGTATTTATAATTAGAGGACGTATTATCAAAAAAAACAGGCTCTTGAGTAGTTAAATCTTGATGATTTATTGCTAGCCCTAATTTATTTGAGAACAGATAAGGCGCTCTAAAATTTATAGCATAAGAATTATAAACATCTCTTTGATAAAAACCTCCAAAAGTTATATGCCGCCCAAATAAATTAAACTCATATAAACCCAAACGGTAAGCAAACTCATCATTATCCGTTGTATAAAAATTTGCTGATGGGATAAGCGTGTAATTCTCTTCTATATGATAAAACACATTATACTTGTTGTCTTCTGAAGGGAATACTTGATAATATGCATGAGATACAGAAGGCAAGCGTTTTAAACGCAATATATCTTGTTCAATAACCGTAGAATCTAATACAACCCCAGGCTTAATAGAGGAAATATTTTTTACAAATGACGTTTTTAGTTTATTATTTCCTTGAATTTTCAAGTCGTACACTAAAGAATTTTGAGCAGACATGCTCAATGTAGCAAAACCTAAAAACAAAAAAAAACATACTAATTTTCTCATTCAGCAACAAACGATTTTTGAATCACCCAATTTACCCAATTATCTAGACTTACATCCATTAAGGTGAAAAAATAATTTTCATTTACCAATAAATCTGGTGGAACTTGTGTTGTAACGTTTAAAACAACATTATTTATATTATAATACTGAAACTGATTTTCATAGGTATAAGTCCCAGACAATAAGTTATTGTTTTCATCTGTAACCACCTGAAAATATATAGCATTATCGCCTTCTGGATTGTCTTCCCACATAAAATGTGGCATTCCAGATTGTGGTTGATTTATGGTAACATTATCATTCCAAACTGTAGGTTTAGAAATTTGTCTAGTTCGGATTGGATTGGATATTTTTATTTCATCATCTAATTCAAAAGTAATAATAATCCATTTTTCGTTTGATGCTTCTTGAATAAATCGTCCTAAATGCCCGTTAAACACAGGCTCATTATTTAATACCTTCGGCGTGTAATTTGAGAAATCACTTTCATCAACCTCAGTACTATTTGTTTCGTAGAATCTTATATTAGTTGCTCCAGCTTCAGGATAATAAAACGCAAGAATTTCGCCTGTTTCTTTATCGCTTGCAGCACAAGCTATAACTGCTCCCATTTCAAAATCTTGAGTTTGCGTATAAGTTGCTAAAGTTTGTAAAACCTCATCATCATTATCTGTTGAGCAAGACAATAAAACCAATACACATATTATAATATAATTTATCTTTTTCATTGTAAACTGTATTGTTTTTTTATTATCGCTTCAACTGGTTTGTTTTGTGGTGTGAACATAAAATTCTCTTTTCCTCCTACTTTATCATGTTTATGAAACCACTTCCATACAAACCCGCCAGCAAACCAATCTTCTTTCCAAAATGTATCAAATAACGCTTGGGTAGTATTAGTCTGTGCCTCTAAATTTACTTGATTCAGGCTTCTATCACTTACCCAAGGTGTTTTACCAGAATAATCTACACTTCTATAACCATACTCTGTAAATAAAATAGGTTTATTATGTTTTTTAGACATATTATGAACCACTTTTTTATGCCCTCCCCAACCTTTTAAACATTCTTGAACGGTTGGTGTTCTGCGATCACTTACAGGAAAATAAGCATCAACCCCTATATAATCTAACTCACTCCAAAAGGGCGTGCGTTTAAATTCATCCCAGTTTGCAGCATAAGTTAACTTGCCTTTGTACTCAGATCTTATTTTTGTTATTAAATCAATCCAAAAACTAGGTCTGTTTTCTATAAATTTTTCTAGCTCAGTACCAATACAAAATAATTCTGCTTTTACTTCATTTGCCAATACTGCATATTCTAAAATAAATTTAGAATAGGAATCCTCCAGAGTTTTCCAGTCGGCTTCACTTTTCATTTCTATTAACCCTGTAAATTCGCCACGCCAAACCCAAATCTGAGGCTTAATCATTACTTTAATGTTCTTTTTTATAAGCTCACCAATGTATTGTTCTGCTCCAGCTCTTGTTTCACCAAACCATTGTCTGTCTGAGTTATGAACTATTTCGGGATGATCTAAGTTTTTTATAAATCCAAATGGCATAATGGCTGCATAATTTGCATTAACATTTACAATTGGATTAATATGAGTCTCATTTACGGCTTCTCTTGAAGCAACAAAACTCACACCATTAATTTTATTGGTCTGAGTTTTACAAGATTGTAAACTTAAAATTGATAAAATAATTAGGAGTTTAAATGACTTCATAAAATGATTTAAACTCCTAATTTACTAATATTCATTAAAACAATGCTCTTAAGCCAATATTAAATGTTTGCCCTAAACCAGTACTATTACCTCTAACAAAACCTGTATAAAGTGTTTCTATATTTAAAACATCTGTTAACTGATATTTTACACCACCACCTAAAGCAGTAAAATCTTGAGAAAAATCACCTTCATTACCTGCACTTATTAATTGAGAATGTTGTACTAAAGCTAAAATTGTAAATTCTGAACTAGGGAAATAACTTAAAAACACACCTGGTGTTAAACGTAAACTATTGTTAGCAAAACTTCCTCCAACCTGAACTCCATTCAAATCTCTCTCTACTTTTTTCCCAAAGTTATATTCAGTATTCAACTCAGAAAACAATTGCCAATCTCCACTAGAAAAACTATAATCATAAAAGAAACGGTTTTGAAAAATGAATCCTTTTTGATCTAAAAACACATCGTTCTCAACTTCATTATCTACTAAAGGGATATGAAATGCTGTTTGAATAGTAAAGTTTGAAATACTTTTTATGGGATTAAACTTAATAGCTGGTGCAAATGATGTAAATCCTGAACGAGCAGAATTGGCCTCTCCGTCAAACTTAAAAACATCTAGAACATCTCTTCCCCCAATTACGTTTGAACGAAATTCAAGTAAAAGCCCAATATTAAATTTACTATTTACTGAAACGCCAGTAAATACATCGACTGTAGATGTGAAAAAAGTATTTCTAGGAATATCTTGCTTATCTCCATTTGCCCCAAATAAATCTTTAGTTTCAGTATATAAATTATTAAACCATTTAATATCCCATTGCCCTTTCTTTAATAGTTTTGATGGCGTATAGGTTTGAATATTACTTTTTTGAGCAGCTTCATCTTCTTGTGAAAACCCATTAAACGAAATGGCTGTTAGTACTAATATTGCAATTAATTTTTTCATTTTTACTTTATTTTGATTTGTTGTTATTTGGTTATTGTTTGTTCACGTTCCAATCGTATGGAAAGTAGCTTACTTTGTATTTTCCTTCTAATTTTTCAGTTCTGTATTTATTTATAAAATCTATTTCGGTTTTACCATCTCTAGTAAAATCTTCTTTATACCACTCCATAATTTGAGAGGCTTCAACACGCTTCTTCTTAGTATTAACTTTTATAAAAGACCCATTTAAAGCCATTTTAGTTTGAGTATCTAACTGCGCATTTAAAGTACTTGGCAAGTAAGCATTGCTAATTAAAGGTGGGCAACCAACAGCACCACAAACTAACACAAAGTGAAATCGTGCATCTTTAAAATTACCCCTTAAAAGCTTGTGCTCAATATCATTTAACGTAATTTGTTTACCTCCTAAATTGTGCGTTGTTTTATCAAAAAAACCTTTATTGTCTAGAGGCGAATTTGTTGGGTAATTGTCTACAATACCTTTTATTACAGATAAATTGTAAGCATTAATCCAAAAGGCTTGATAGTTCTTAGCATCAGATTTTAAAACAGAAATACCTTCAGCAATTTTCAAAACACTATTAAGCTCGTCTTGATTTGCATGAATTTTTGAGTATGCGACTCTCCCGTTAGACACATTTCCTTTAAGGAATGCATCTGTTTTACTAAAAAAAGCATTTAAATCTTGAGCAAACCCTTTTACAGATATTAATGCTATAAGTACTATTATTAATTGTTTTTTCATTTTTATAAATTTTTAACTTTGATAAGCAACTGCCATTAGGTCGAACTAAACTTCAAGTAATTACAAGAGAAGCAAAAGTTTTTTAACGTCTTATTCTTTTATTAATCCTTACAAAACACAAGCAATTTAAACTTATTCTAAATTAACCGCTATCATTAAGTTATTACCTTTAACTTCGACCTAATACCTGTTATGATTTGAAATTGCTGTAAAAGAAAATGATGATTTTTTTCTTTATTCGAATTAGGAAAATAAAGCATAGCCTTAGTTATCGTTTCTTTTACTAATAAAAGAGAAAGGAGAAAAGAGCATTTTATTAAAGTGTTTTCAAGTGATAACTGGTATAAAACCAATTAACAACCAAAATTTATGGAAGAACATATCGTAATAATAGGAAATGGAATTTCTGGTGTAACTGCTGCTAGACATATTAGAAAGCTATCTGATAAAAAAATAACTATCGTTTCTGCTGAAACTGATTATTTCTTTTCGCGTACTGCATTAATGTATGTATACATGGGACACATGAAGTTTGAACATACACAACCCTATGAGGATTGGTTTTGGGAGAAAAACCGAATAGAACTTAGAAAAGGCTATGTAAAAACTATAGACACCAATAAAAAAATACTCCATTTTGCTAAGGGTGATACTTTAAAATATGACAGGGTAATTATAGCTACTGGAAGTAAACCAAATAAGTTTGGTTGGCCAGGGCAAGACCTAGAAGGTGTTATGGGTATGTACCATAAACAAGATTTAGAAAATCTTGAAAAATTTGCACCAAATAAAGAAGTTTGTAAACGTGCCGTAATTGTTGGTGGTGGTCTTATTGGTATTGAACTTGCCGAAATGCTAAACTCTAGAAGTATTCCTGTTACATTTTTAGTAAGAGAAGATAGTTTTTGGAACGGTGTTTTACCTGAAGGTGAAAGTGAAATGATTAATAGACACATAAAAAATCATCATATAGATTTACGTCTTGGACATAATTTAAAAGAAATCAAATCAGATGAAAACGGAAAAGTAAAGTCTATAATTATTCAAGAAACTGGTGAAGAAATTGAATGTAATGTTGTTGGATTAACTGCTGGTGTATCACCAAACATCGATTTTATTAAAGATTCTGAAATTGAAACCGGAAGAGGCGTAAAAGTAAACCCTTATTTAGAAACCAATATTGAAGATGTTTACGCTATTGGTGATTGTGCAGAACAACACAAAGGCATTAATGGCCGCCGACCAATTGAAGCGGTTTGGTATACGGGCCGTATGATGGGTGAAGTTTTAGCGCAAACCATTTGCGGAAACAAAACAGCATACAACCCAGGGCATTGGTTTAATTCTGCTAAATTCTTAGATATTGAATATCAAACCTATGGTTGGGTTTTTGCTGAACGCGGTCGACCAGAATACGAAAAACATTTTCATTGGAAACATGACGATGACACCAAATGCATAACTATAGCATATCATAAAGACAACAAAGCATTTTTAGGCATTAATACTTTTGGTATTAGAATGCGCCATGAAACATTTGATAGATGGCTTACAGAAAAACGAGATGTAGATTATGTTATTAATCATCTTCCAGAGGCTAATTTCGACCCAGAATTTTACAGGCATTACGAAGCAGAAATACTTTCATCTTACAACCAAAAATTACAAACCATATAACCATGAGTAACAAAATAAATCACAGCATGTCTCTAGCAAAACCTGATGCTTTAGACATTACAACAAAACAAAAAGTAGCATTAGCTATAGGTTTTATAGGCTTATTTATAATGGGGTTAGCACTCTTTAACACTAATTTCCCAAATGAGGGGCTATTCTTAACGCTTTCATTAGGTATGGTCGCAACAGGAATTGTTATTTACTCAAGAGAAGCCTATTTAACAAAACTAGAAGGTATAAAAAACGATGGTGTTTGGTTTAAATCTATTTCATCTCATGGGGCTTGGGGTTGGATTTTAGGTGTTATACTTACTACATTTTATATTGTACTCTATTTTTTTCCACAGTATTTAGGCTTAGGGAAAGATGGCACAGAAAACACCGGATTAATACATTTATTTGATCCTTTAAGTAAATTGTTAAGCGGAAGACCTGCCAGCCAATGGTTTGTTTACGGCACTTTATATACGCTTGCTATTTTAGCTTTTGGGTATAAATTTATTCTTAAATACCGCCATAACCGTTACCAACAAATACGTACAGGATCGGTTATGTTTTTTCAATTAGGCTTTGCCTTTTTGATTCCAGAATTCATGTATGTAATGAATAACGATTTACCATACTACGATCTTAAAAGTGTATGGCCACTTAACTATTATATTTTTGACGAATGGTCTGTAAATGGATTTCTATCTAACGGAAATATTGGTTTAGCCCTCATTCTTTTTGGTATCCTATCAACCTTTGTTATCACACCTATACTAACTTATAAATTTGGTAAGCGTTGGTATTGTTCTTGGGTATGTGGTTGTGGTGGTTTAGCCGAAACTGCAGGAGATTCTTTCAGACATTTATCATCAAAAAAAATGTCTGCATGGAAACTAGAACGTTGGTTAATACATACTGTTTTAGTGTTTTCTGTGGTAATGACGGTTGCCATGGTCTACACCTATTTAGGTTATGATAAAAATAATTTTTGGTTAACGCGCGAACTTTTTATCGCTCTAGTAATTGGGTTTTTAACTCTAGTTTTCGCAGGTGTTATGTATTTTAAAAGTAAAGAACTTGGTAAAGACGCCAAATATGGCGCTATTGGTTTCTTTGCAGTAATTGCGCTTTTATTAATCATGCACTTTACAGGTTCTACAGAGCAAGTATTCTTTTTAAAAGGGTCTACACTTAGATCTGCATACGGGCTTTATATTGGCTCTATATTTTCTGGTGTTATTGGTACGGGCTTTTACCCTATTTTAGGAAGCAGATCTTGGTGTCGTTTTGGTTGCCCAATGGCTGCCATTCTAGGTTTCCAACAGCGTTTATTTTCTAAATTTAGAATTACAACTAATGGTGGCCAATGTATTTCTTGTGGTAACTGTTCTAACAGTTGCGAAATGGGAATTGATGTTCGTGCATATGCTCAAAAAGGCGAAAACATTGTACGTTCTAGTTGTGTTGGCTGTGGCGTTTGTTCTGCAGTTTGCCCAAGAGGTGTATTAAAACTAGAAAACGATAGTATGGAAGGACGAATTAATCCGACTGAGATATTATTAGGAAACGATGTAGATTTAATGGATTTAGTAAATAAGAAATAATGAAACACCTTTGTTGCCTCATACTATTTCTAACTTTTTTCAATGCTTTCGCAGAAAAAAAATACCAGAGAACATATTTTGAAAACGGAAATATCCAATCGGAAGGCTGGACAGAAAATAACCAAAAAATTAAATATTGGAAATTTTATTATCAAAATGGAACCCTAAAAAAGGAAGGGCACTTCTCAGCAGGTAAAGAAATAAAATACTGGAAATTTTACACAAAAAGTGGAAACATAGACAAAGAAGGGCACTTTAAAAACGGTAAGAAAACCAATTGGTGGCTATTTTATGATACCATGCAAAAAGTAAATCATAAATGTCAATTAAAAGACAATCAAAAAAATGGCTATTGCCTCATGTATAAAAATGAAAAACTAGTTGCAGCTGCAAAATATAAAGCAGGAAAAAAAATAAAAGAATGGACTACCTTTGCATCCTTTAAAAAGGAGAATAAACTCAGTGATCTTATATGACAAAAATTAAAGTCATCATTCCAGCTTATAACGAAGCAGAATCTATAACTCATGTTATCAACGATATTCCAGATACTGTTAATGAGGTTATTGTAGTGAGCAATAACTCTACTGACGATACCGAAATAAATGCAAAAAAAGCAGGCGCAACCGTTTTAAAAGAAACAAATAAAGGTTATGGTTATGCTTGTTTAAAAGGCATGCAGCATATTGCTAACCAAAAAGAACATCCAGATATAGTTGTTTTTCTAGATGGTGATTATAGTGATTATCCAGAAGAGCTAACCAAAATAGTAGCACCAATAATTAATGATGATATCGATTTTGTAATTGGTGCCCGCACCAAAGCGCTTAGAGAAAAAGGATCTATGACGGTGCCGCAAATATTTGGTAATTGGCTAGCTACCTCTTTAATGAGTATACTCTTTAGAGCAAAATTTACAGATCTCGGCCCTTTTAGAGCTATTAAATACAATAAACTATTGGCGCTAAATATGGAAGACAAAACCTATGGGTGGACCGTAGAAATGCAACTAAAAGCATTAAAACAAAAACTCACATATACCGAAATACCAGTAAACTACAGAAACAGAATAGGCGTCTCAAAAGTTTCAGGTACGGTAAAAGGTGCTATATTTGCAGGCATAAAAATCTTAGGTTGGATTTTTAAATACAGTTTTAAAAAATGATTTTAGAAACTATAGTTA
Source organism: Algibacter sp. R77976 (assembly GCF_044594645.1). GTDB lineage: Bacteria > Bacteroidota > Bacteroidia > Flavobacteriales > Flavobacteriaceae > Algibacter_B. The sequence continues at coordinate 1,520,304 of NZ_CP138989.1, read as the reverse complement.
TAATCATATATACCGTATCACTTTTGCTTATTTTCATGTATGCATTAGCACAACTCAACCTGCTATTTAACTACCTGTCTTCCAAGAAATTAAAAGACGACGGTCCTAAATTCGATTTAACAAATCCAAACGAAATTCCATACATAACCATCCAACTCCCTGTGTATAACGAGATGTATGTTATGGAACGTTTGTTAGACAATATTGCAAAAATTGACTACCCAAAAAACAAGTTAGAAATTCAAGTTCTAGACGATTCTACAGACGAAACCGTAGAAACCACTCTAAAACAAATCCAAAAACTTCAAGCCACAGGTCTAGATATAAAACACATTACCAGAGTAGACCGAAAAGGTTTTAAAGCTGGCGCACTTAAAGAAGGCTTAGAATCTGCAAAAGGCGAAATTATTGCCATTTTCGATTCCGACTTTTTACCAAAATCAGATTGGTTAAAACGTACTGTACCTTATTTTAAAGATCAAGAAGTTGGCGTAGTACAAACCCGTTGGGGTCATATTAACCGCAACTACTCTATACTAACACGTATTCAAGCCTTTGCACTCGATGCGCATTTTACACTAGAGCAAGTTGGCCGAAACAGCAAAGGGCATTTTATCAATTTTAACGGTACCGCAGGGTTATGGCGTAAAGCATGCATAATCGATGCTGGCAATTGGGAAGGCGACACCCTAACCGAAGACCTAGACCTAAGCTACCGCGCACAACTTAAAAATTGGAAATTTAAATATTTAGAACATGTTGAAACTCCTGCCGAACTTCCTATCGTAATAAGCGCGGCACGTTCACAACAATTTAGATGGAATAAAGGTGGTGCAGAAAACTTCCGTAAAATGATGGGGCGTGTTGTAAAAAGCAAAAACATAACAGCAAAAACCAAAGTACACGGCTTACTGCACTTATTAAATAGCACCATGTTTTTAAACGTACTTATTGTTGGCGTATTAAGCATCCCAATGTTGTACATAAAAAACGAATACGCCCATTTACGCCCGTACTTTTACGTTATGAGTTTCTTCGTAATGAGCACCATAATCTTTTTTATATGCTACTGGTTTATGTACAAAAACACTTATGGAGGTGGCTTTAAAAACTTTATACGATACATAGGCATGTTTTTTGTGTTTTTCTCAATAGCAATGGGCTTCTCACTACATAATTCTATTGCCGTTTTAGAAGGCCATTTAGGTAAAAAATCAGAGTTTGTACGCACACCAAAATTCAATATTAGTAAGTACAAAGACAACTGGAAAAACAACAAATACATGAAACGAAACATATCTGTAAACGTTATTTTCGAAGGGCTTCTTATGCTCTATTTCGGGTTTGGTATGTATAGCGCCTTTATAGTGGGCAATCAAGGTGGTGATTTCGGTCTCTTCCCATTTCACCTTATGCTTTTTGTAGGTTTTGGTTATGTATTTTTTAAATCGTTGGCCTCTAAAGTATAATCAATTCCCTTAAAACAGGGGATCTCATCATTATCAAATTAGAATAACTTTACTATTTTAAAAATGTTTTGGGCGTAACCACAAGGGTCGGGCTTTCCGTTACAAGTCCTCGCGCCTCCTTCGTCAGGCTGTGGGCTATCCACTTCAATCCCTTACGCGGAATGACGATGTTCGTTTAATACTTCGTGGATATGAAATCGTTTTAATGTTTTATATCCGACGTTAAACAAATTTATCATTTTTTTTTCTGACAAAGTCCAGTAAGTTTCTTTTATAAAACGCAACAAACAAATAGTATTATATTTGATTCATGTTTTTAAACCCAATATTTTTAAAACTCAATAAAACAGCATGGCTTATGGCTATAGCGAGTGTTTTATTCTGTTGGGTATTTGCATACCATTTAGTGAGAACAGATTATGTAAAACTCATTACACTTTATGTTGGGCTGTTTGTGTTGTTTTACAACATCATTAAACTTTTAAAACACAACACCAAAGCCTTAACCTATTTAGCATTTGGGTTTCGAGCTATTTTTATTTTAGCCATACCAAACCTATCGCAAGATTTTTTTCGTTTTATTTGGGATGGCCGCATGATTCTAGAAGATATAAACCCGTATTTAAACACAGTAGAATCTTTTATAAGTGCAGGAAAGTATCCTGTTGAACAAGCTTTAGAATTGCGGGCTGGTATGGGCGATTTAAACGCGAGTCATTTCACCAATTATCCGCCAATAAATCAACTTTGTTTTGCTATTGCAGCGCTGTTTTCCAGTAAAAGCATTTTAGGTTCGGTTATGGTTATGCGCTTACTTATTATTGCTGCCGATTTTGGAACCCTTCATTTTGGTTCTAAGCTTTTAGAAAAACTAAAGTTGCCTACCCACAATATATTCTGGTATATTTTAAACCCGTTTATCATTATAGAGCTTACCGGGAATTTGCATTTTGAAGGTGTTATGATTTTCTTTCTGGTGTGGAGTTTGTATTTGCTTTATGTTGGTAAATGGCAATTTGCTGCGGTTGTTTTGGCGCTTTCTATTTCTGTTAAGTTGATTCCTTTAATCTTTCTGCCTTTGTTTTTTCAATGGTTTGTTAAACGCAATGTCATTTCAAGTAAGCACAAGAAGCCTGTGCTAAGCGAAGACGAAAGAAGAAAACCTTATAATCAAGCACAAGATAATGGCGCTCAAAAATGGGTTCCTGCCTTCGCAGGAATAACAAGGTTAACTAGTTTTTATGCTATCGTAATCCTAACCACACTATTACTTTTTGCCCCTTTTTATTCCTCAGAATTTATAAACAACTACTCCAAAACCGTTGCTTTATGGTTTGGTAATTTCGAGTTTAATGGTAGCTTATACTATATAGCCCGCGAAGTTGGATATTTGTTTAGAGGTTATAACGAAATTGCCATTATTGGCACCATTACTCCTATTCTTGTTATTCTATTTACTCTAATCATTACCTTTTTAAGAAAGAATAGCACCTTTAAAGCACTTATTACTGCCATGCTACTAGTATTATCATTTTATTATTTTACAACCACTACGGTTCACCCTTGGTATGTGGCTACGCTTTTAATTTTATCGGTGTTTACGACATATAAATTCCCTTTGGTTTGGAGTTTTGTTATTGTTTTAAGCTATCTCGCTTATGTAAATATAAATTCTATGGATAAATCTGAAAATCTTTGGGTAATCGCCTTAGAATATATAATTGTTTATAGCGTTTTTATTTGGGAAGTGTTCATAAAAAAAGCTCCCAGAAAACTGGAAGCTTAATTTTTTTGTCTTGCTTAAACTGCTTTTAACAATTATTTTTTAAAGCTTTTCTAGTTTAATAATCGTATTTGTTTCATCTTCATCTTCCATATTATCTTCATCTTTAGACAATTTTAAATCGCGATTAAAAGTAACCTTAAACTTAGTTCCAATAAACGTTTCTCCATTTAAGTCGAACGAAGCTAAAACATCATCTTTAACAACTTGAAAGGTTAACGTTCTATCTTCACCTTCTCTATCTTTAGTTATAAAGTTATAACCATAATCTTCTTTTCCGTCGAAAGTAGCATAAACAACTAATCCTTCTTGCTCTTCAACAGTAACTAAATCTGCTCTAAAATCTGATGTTATTTTAAAGCTTGAAAGTGATAATAATACCAACATTAAACCACTTAATACTACAATTTTTCTTGTGTTCATCTTTTAAAAAATTTAAATTCAAAAACTAAACTTTTACTTTTCGGGAACAACCTACCTAAAGCCCGAACACTTAAATGACTTCACCCTGAAACCACTAGTAGTCAATACATTAAATATACGTTTTATTCTAATACTTGGATTAATTAAAATTCTGTTTTTACTTTAGCCACTTAAAATATACATGCATAAATTAGTGGACAAAAATGTCACCATTTAAATAATGCCTAAAGGACTTGTGTTTATAGCGGCTTTAAACTTTCAACTCGATAAATAACGTCATCATCGGCACCGTCTTCTACGAAGGTAATTCTGAAATCCTGATCAATTAAGGATGCGTCATTTTGCAAATCATACTGTTTTAATACCCGAGGATGCACTTCTTCAAAGGCTAGTTCCTCTCCATTTTCAAACCAAAAATTGTAATAACCGTTTTTGAAAGATTTAAAAGCGGCAGTTCTCATAATATTATTATTTAATCGTTGTCTTCTATGTCTTCATCAGCTATATCAGGAGGTTGAACAGCCTCTGGATCGTTATCATCAAAATCTTCATAATCATCTTCATCGTAGTTCTCCATAGTAACCACCAATTTAGAACTTACTTTCACCAAATACTTGGTATCTTCAGTAATCACCTCTACAGCTTCTACGAGTTCATTATGCTGATTTTTAAAAGATATTACATCGCTATCGTCATAACCATCAGGGTATCTTTCAACTAATAACGCCAAAATCTCAGGAGTTAACTTTTTGAAATCTACTATAACACGTTTTAAATTTTCATTTCTATTTTTCATTTTTTTGGGGTAAGGGTTAATTACAAGTTTAAATATAATTAATTCTGATTATTTACACGAATTACATCATAAAAATCTTTTCGTCTGTCTTTTAAGTTTTTAACTGCACCAAATGAATGTAGCTCCCTTAACAAACTTAAATCGACATCGGCAACCAAAATCATTTCTGTATTTGGTGTAGCTTCTGCTTTAATACCGTTGCTTGGAAACGAGAAATCACATGGTGTAAATACTGCCGATTGCGCGTATTGGATATCCATATTATTTACGTTAGGCAAATTACCTACGCTACCTGATATAGCCACATAACACTCATTTTCTACAGCACGCGCTTGTGCACATAAGCGCACACGAGAATAACCATTTTGAGTATCTGTTAAAAATGGCACGAACAAAATATCCATGCCTTCATCTGCCAGTAATCGTGCTAATTCTGGAAATTCTGAATCGTAACAAATTAGAATACCTATTTTACCACAATCGGTATTATAGGTTTGTAATTTATTGCCACGTTGCATGCCCCAAACTTTAGCTTCATCTGGTGTAACGTGCATTTTTTCATAACGTTCAAAACTACCGTCTCTTCTGCATAAATAACCTACGTTGTACAATTTATCACCAACTACTTCTGGCATACTTCCAGAAATGATATTAATGTTGTATGATATGGCCAACTGTTTTAATTGATTTATGATAGTCTCAGTAAATTCGGCTAATTTTCTAATGGCTTGAGGTTCGTGCAAATGATTAAATTCTGCCATTAAAGGCGCATTGAAGAACTCTGGAAACACAGCAAAGTCTGATCGATATGCCGCCACACTATCAATAAAATACTCGACTTGTTGCATTAAATCTTCCAAGGCTTTGTAAGGTCGCATTTGCCATTGGATTAACCCAAGTCTAACCACCGTTTTTACCGAAGCTGCTTTTTTATTAGGTTTGGTATAATAAATATTATCCCACTCCATTAAAACAGCATATTCATTTGATGCTGTATCGCCTTCTAAATAATTTTTCAATACCCGAACCGGATGAAAATCGTTTGAAATTTGAAAATTCAAAACGGGATCGTGAATTTCTTTACGCTTTACTTTTTCGATGTATTCTTTAGGCGTTAATTGTGAATGTTTATGATAATTAGGCATCCTTCCGCCAAAAACGATACCTTTTAAATTTAGGTTTTCGCAAACTTCTTTTCTATAATCGTAAAGACGACGTCCTAAACGTAAGCCTCTATATTCTGGTTTTATAAATACGTCTATACCGTATAAAACATCGCCATTGGCATGATGATTTTTAAAGGATTCTCCTCCAATAATATCCTCATAAGTATGCTCGTCATCAATGCTATCATAATCAACAATTAATGACAAGGCACATCCTGCAATATCGCCATCTATTTTTATAATAACTTGTCCCTCAGGAAACATTCTGGTTAAATCCTCGATATGGTGCTTTTTCCAATATGAATTAAGCACACCACCATACGACTCTAAAGTTGCTACTTTTAATTCCTCAAAATCATCAACTGTAAGGTACTTTAACTCTATATTATCTATATTTTGTACATCCATGTTATTGACCTAAAAGGTAAGCAAAAATTAATGGTGCAACAATGGTTGCATCACTTTCAATAATAAATTTTGGTGTATTAATATCTAATTTACCCCAAGTAATTTTCTCGTTTGGAACAGCTCCAGAATACGAACCGTAACTGGTTGTAGAATCTGAAATTTGACAAAAATAACTCCAAAACGGTGTATCTGTACGCTCCATATCTTGATATAACATAGGCACTACACATATAGGGAAATCGCCAGCAATACCACCTCCAATTTGGAAGAATCCAATGCCTTTTGCTGAATTATCAGTATACCAATCGGCTAAAAAGGTCATGTATTCTATTCCAGATTTCATTGTGCTTGCTTTTAATTCGCCTTTTAAAACATAGCTTGCAAAAATATTACCCATCGTGCTATCTTCCCAACCTGGGCAAACAATTGGTAGGTTTTTTTCCGCTGCAGCGTACATCCACGAATCTTTTAAATCGATTTCATAATATTGCTCTAAAACACCAGACAATAACATTTTGTACATATATTCATGAGGCAAATAACGCTCGCCTTTAGCTTCAGCATCTTTCCAAATTTTATGAATATGTTCTTGTAATCTGCGGAATGCTTCATGCTCTGGAATACACGTATCTGTAACACGGTTTAAACCTTTTTCTAACAAATCCCATTCTTCTTGAGGTGTTAAATCACGGTAATTTGGTACACGCTTGTAATGCGAATGCGCCACTAAATTCATGATATCTTCTTCAAGGTTTGCACCTGTACAAGAAATAATATGCACTTTATCTTGACGAATCATTTCTGCAAAACTTTTACCTAATTCGGCAGTACTCATAGCACCAGCAAGCGACACTAACATTTTAGCACCAGACTCCAACTGTGCTTCGTAACCTTTTGCTGCATCTACCAATGCCGCCGCGTTGAAATGCAAATAATGCGTTTCAATAAATTGAGAAATAGGTCCTTTAGTAGTTGTCATCTTCGTTATGTTTTAAAGTATTCGTTTTTTGTTTTGTGTTTTCGTATTTGTTATCGTAATCATCTTCCGCATCATCATTCATAAATTTATAGCTCAACATTTTATAATATAATTTAGCCGCTAAAAAGTCTGATGATTTCTCTTTTTTATTAGGGCATAATTCAACTATATCAAACCCTACCACGTTCTTTTCTTCAAAAACTTGTTTTAAGAATTCTAGAGTTTCATACCATAATAAACCTCCTGGTTCTGGCGTACCTGTACTTGGCATGATGGAAGGATCGAACGCATCTAAATCGAATGTTATAAATACATTCTCTGTCATTTGATCTATAGCCGAATCCATCCAAGTATCATCAACCGCCATATCATGAGCGAAATAGGTTTTCTCTTCGTCCATTACCGTTTTCTCGATACTATCCATTGAGCGAATGCCAACTTGAATTAAATTGGTGTTTTGGCTAGCCTCGTAAACCGCACAAGCATGATTGCAGGTTGAGCCATCGTATTCTTGTCTCAAATCGGCATGTGCATCAATATGCAATACCGTTAAGCTTGGATACATCTCGTTAAATGCACGAATGGTTCCTATTGAAACAGAATGTTCACCTCCAAAAATGGTTACAAACTTATTTTTCTTAATGTATTTTTTAGTAGTATGATGCACCGCCTCAACCATGGCTTCTGGCAACTCATTTTCAGTTACCGCATCGGCTAAAAAAACACCTTGTTGATACACTTCTGTAACGGTTTCAATATCATAAAGCTCCATATTTTCTGAAGCTTCTAAAAATGCCTTTGGCCCTTTATCTGCTCCTTTTTGCCATGTACTTGTACCATCATATGGCACCGGAATTAAAACAATTTTTGCTTGTTCTAGTTTTCCTAATTCTTCAGGAATTCCTGCGTATGTGTTTTTCATTTTACTAAGAATAAGATTTGGTTAATTCTAAAGTGTCGTCTTTAACAACTTTTTCTTGACGCTTTTCATAACCTAATATTTTAAGTAAGTCTTCACTTTTTTGTTGTTCACAAAATAATTCGGTTGTCATATTTCCATCGGCATCTCTATTAATTAAAACATGCTTTGGCGACGGAATTAAACAATGTTGTAAACCACCAAAACCACCAATAGTTTCTTGGTAGGCTCCGGTATTAAAAAACCCAATATATAAAGGTTTGTCTTTATTATATTTTGGCATGTAAATAGCGTTCATGTGCTGCTCGCTGTTGTAATAATCATCACTATCACAAGTTAGACCGCCTAATAAAACACGCTCGTAACTATCTTGCCAACGGTTTACAGCTAACATGATAAAACGTTTATTAATAGCCCAAGTATCTGGTAATGTTGTAATAAACGATGAGTTAATCATGTTCCATTTTTCACGATCGTTTTGCTGTTTTTGGTACAACACCTCGTAAATAGCACCACCACTTTCGCCAACCGTAAAACTTCCAAATTCTGTAAAAATGTTTGGCACATCAACACCTTCTTCCTCACAAGTTAATTTTATCTGATTGATAATTTCATCAACCATATACTCGTAATCAAACTCAAAAGCTAAGGAGTTTTTAATAGGAAACCCACCACCAATATTTAAACTATCTAAACTTGGACAAATCTTTTTTAAACTTGTATAAACCTTTAAACATTTTAAAAGTTCGTTCCAGTAATATGCATTATCACGAATACCAGTATTAATAAAAAAGTGTAACATTTTAAGGGCAACTTTTTCATTATTCGCTATTTGATTTTTGTAAAAAGGCACAATATTTTTGTAACCAATTCCTAAACGCGAGGTGTAAAACTCAAACTTTGGCTCCTCTTCTGATGCTATTCTAATTCCTACATTAAATTTCCCTTCAATTTCTTGAGACAGTAATTCAATTTCTTCGTAATTATCTATAATAGGAATGGCGTTTTTATGTCCATTATTAATTAAACGCGCAATGTTTGTTACATACTGCGCGCGCTTAAAACCATTGCTAATTATAAATGTTTTATCTGTAATTCTGCCTTCTTCTTTTAAGCGTTCTACAATATCTATATCAAAAGCCGACGAGGTTTCAATATGAATATCGTTAGTTAAAGCTTCGTCTAAAACATGCTTAAAATGACTGCTTTTTGTACAGTAGCAATAATTATAGTTTCCTTTATAATCGTGTTTCGCAATAGCATTAGCAAACCACATTTTTGCCTTATTAATATTGTTAGATATTTGAGGTAAATATGTAAATTTTAGCGGTGCGCCATACTGTTTTGTTAGTTGCATTAAATCAATATTATGAAAATGTAACTGTCCTTTATCAACTTTAAATTCCTCCTGAGGGAACTCATAAGTCTGATTAATTAAATCAATATATTTTGTATTCAATGTATAAAAGTGTAAATTTTAATAAAAGTTAAAGATGCAGTTAGTGTATTAACTACATGTTAAGCCAATAAAAAAATAACAATATCAAATACGATACTCTTTTTCGGTAGTAGGCACAAAAGGATATTCATGCTGGATTGCATGTATTGGTGAAACGGAAGTTAGCTTTAAAATTCGGTCGCTTAATCTGTAAGCTGCTTTTGAATATGACTTCCTAATTTCCAAAAGCCCGAACATAGAAACAGAGTTCAAATTGTTCAGCTAAAAAGTGCAGCAAATGTAATTTATTTTTTGACAAACCAAACTTTTTTTAATTTTTTTTGAAAATTTTTTTTGGGTGTTACCGCACCCTTCGTTTTCGATCAGGACAGTAGGTCGATTTAGCCTGTACAAGTCCTGGCTCGAGACTCGCTACGGCTTCAATTCATGCTTTTCTATTTTATATTTTTAATTCATGAACATAAATGTTTCACTACTATCAATAACGCGGCAAACAGATTAAATCTGTCGCTTTGGTAGTTATAGGTTAATTAAGAATTAATATGTTTTTTTAAATTTAAAAACCCTGCAAAGTAAAAAAACTAGGCAGGGTTTTTAAATTATTAATTCTTAGATTTTACAACATTTTCAACGTATTCAATTCCTGCTCTGTTAAATGTTTCCAGCTACCACGAGGAATATCTTTTTTTGTTAAATGCCCAATAGCGACACAATCTAAACTTACAATATCGTATTTAAAGTATTCGAATATAGTACGGATTATGGTATTACCTGTATTCTTTATTTTTAAACCTATTTCTCTTTTTGATGCGCCATCAATATAACTAATCTCCTCGACCTCAATAAGTTTACCTTCTACTTTAAAACCGGCTTGAATCTTTTTTAAGTCTTCTAGTTTTAGGTTTTTATCTAATTCGACATGGAATAAACGTGCAACCCCGTGTTTAGAATTGGTGAACTTGTTAGCAACAACATCATCATTGGTAAACAATAACAAACCTTTAGAGTTTCTTCCTAAACGGCCAATAGGCTTAATTCTTGAACTTGTTGCATTTGCAACCAAATCCATCACCGTTCTTCCTTTACCTTCGCTAGTGGTTGTTGCAAAACCTTTTGGTTTATTAAGTAGCACATAGGCTTTTTTCTCTGGTCTTATACTTGCACCATCGTAACGAACTTCGTCTGATAGTTTTACTTTGTAACCCATTTCGGTAATAACCTTACCGTTTACAGATACTAAACCAATGGCTATATGTTCGTCGGCTTCACGACGTGAACATATCCCAGAGTTCGCTATAAATTTATTTAACCTAATCTCGTCTGGGTTTCCAGATTTTTTAGGTGATGGATTATTTTTTTTAATAGGCGCATTTCCCCGTGCATAACTTGTAGAACGGGTATTTCCACTTCCGCGTCCTGATGGTTTTCCTTTATCTTTATTGCCTTTATGCTTATTCATTACTTATTATTTTGTGCAAAGATATATCTAATAATTTACGATTTACGATTTTTGATTAACGAATTGCTGCTTCTGCGTATTCTATGATAGAAAACAAATAGTTTTCGTTAAAAATCATGCGACAAATTTATAAGTGTCTATAAAAGGAGAATCTCTATTAATTACAGCAAAAATTCGACCTATAATTTTACATCTCACATTATTTAGAACCAACATTTTATTTTTCCCCTCATCTTGTTTTCTTAAGTAATAAGCTTTTAATTGTGCATCATGCTTTACGGCTGATAAGGCGCACATTTGAAGTAAAGACTTCATTGTTTTGTCAGCCATATGGTTAACTTTAGTACCGCCTCTAATACTGGAGCCTGAGCTGTGTTCAAAAGGCGCAACTCCTGCATAACAGGCCAGTTTTCTAGCCGAAGAAAAAACCTCAAACCCTTTTGTGGCTATTATAAAATATAGAGCCGTTTTCTCGCCAACGCCTTTAATACTTTTTATAAGTTCAAATTGTCGTTTTAGTTTAGGAGCTTGCTTTACAATCTCTCGCATCTTAGCATCTATAACTTTTAAGCTCGCTTTAAGAAATTTAATTGTTTTCTTGTTCTGAATCTCTACTGTTTTATAAACATCTAACGGTATATATCCTTTATTTTCTCTAGTTCAACCAAATAGTAAAAGGGATTTCTTGATTTTCTCGCGCTCAGTAAAAAGTAGTTTTAACTGCTGGATTGATTTCTCTGGTACACTTGATAGTTGTAGCTTGTCTATATTGCGAATGCTATAAAAAGCGATGTCCTTAGCGTCAGACTTATCACTCTTACCTCTTGATATGCCTTTAGATCGCTTAATTTCTACTGCTGGAACAATCCAATAATCAAACTCATTTTCAAAACAAAAACAGCTTAAAGGAAATGTGTAAACACCTGTGTTTTCAAAACAGAACAAGGTACTTTCTAAATCTATTTTTCTTTTTTTTAAAACTGTAAGCATTCGCTTTAAACCTTTGGTGTTGTTCGTAACAACGAAATGTTCCAATGACATGGGATTTGTTTTATCTACTATAACCACATCTAATTTTAATTTTGAGATGTCAATGCCAACATGAAATGAATAATTTTTCATAATTTTATATTAAGTTTTTAAAAAATGTTGAATCGCTTTATAACCTTTATTAGACCTCTGACGTCTACTATTCTATTTGAAGCTTTTCAACTTAAATTCTAAGGAGAAAACAGAGGACTAATACGCAGCATAAGACTAACTTAGTTAGGGATGTAGTTCACCTCTGTTTTCCTTTGAATAAATTTAGTGTATTATTCTTTATGCAAACTAAAGGTTAGGGATTGAAGTGGAAATCCTTTTTGTGAGGCACGAGCACAAAGATTGGGAACGATAAAGCCCGACCCTTTTCGGGTAACGCCCAAAAAATTTATATACGATTAAGTATCACATTTACATCGATTAACAGAATGCTAAATACGCCTGCTAGAATGATAAATTTTAAAATATTATGGAGTATTAAATATTGTATTTTGGTTTTTGATAGCCATAAGAGTAACAGAAAAACAATAAGTAGAAAGCTACTTAAATAAAAGAACAAATACATGTGGCCAACTTCAAAACGATATAGTAATAGGTAGGTTGGCACTAAGGTAAAGGCTGCTAAAAGGGTTAACATTATTTTGGATGTTTTTTCGCCGTAAGCAACTGGTATTGTTATATAATTCTGGGCAATATCGCCTTTTAAATTTTCTAAGTCTTTAGTTAGTTCTCGCATTGCAATCATTAAAAACAAGAATACGGCATGCACAAAAATTACGTGTTCGAAATTTTTATAATACATAAAAATAGCGAAGAACGGTGTAATGGTTAAGATTGCAGATGTTAGGTTACCAATAAATGGCATTTTTTTTAATTTATGCGAATAAAACCAAATACCAAAAATATAAATTGAGAAGAATATTACGGCTTTAAAGGACACATAACTGGCCATTATTACCGCAATAAAATTAAGCACAAAATAAAATGAGAGTTTAGTATTTTGACTTACTAATCTATCTAACTTTGATTTTATGGGACGATTTATTAAATCTTTCTCTGAGTCGTAAAAACTATTAATAATATAACCGCCTGCTATGGTTGCTGCCGATGCTAATACAAGCATTAACAAATTTACATCGAACACCACTTGTCTTAAAGGCGTATCGTGCGCTAAAATGTATATTGCGGTGAGGTATTGAGCAAAAACAATAATAAGAATATTGTAACCGCGAACTACAGAAAACATACTGAAAAATTTTAATAGTATATGTTTCTGTTTACGAGATAGCATAAGTCTTTTTTTAGACTCTTCGACTGCGCTTAGAGTGACAATTTAGAAAATTTTAGAAGTTATATACGACTTCTAATTTATAATCTGACAAGCTTTGTTTTGCCTTTTGAATATCCTCTGTAAAACCAAGAATATAACCGCCACCACCAGAACCACAGAGTTTTAAGTAATACTCGTTAGTTTCTAGGCCTTTTTTCCAAAGTTCATGAAATTGACTTGGAATCATTGGTTTAAAGTTATTCAAAACAATTTTAGAAAGTTGTTTGGTATTTCTAAACAAGGACTTAATATCGCCTTTTAAGAAATCGTCAACACAAGCATCTGTATGCTTTATAAATTGGTTTTTAAGCATGCTACGGAAACCTTCTTGCTTCATGCTTTCCATAAATAAGCTTACCATTGGAGCGGTTTCGCCAATTATGCCACTATCTAATAAAAACACAGCGCCTTTACCTTCGCTTTGTTGTGCAGGTATGCCTGTCGCTTCTATATTATCTTTAGAATTGATAAGTATTGGAATGCTTAAATAACTATTTAATGGGTCTAACCCAGAAGACTTCCCATGGAAAAAAGATTCCATTGCAGAAAATATAGCTTTTAACTTTAAAAGTTTTCCTCTAGTTAAATTTTCTAGTACTGTAATTTTATCGAAAGCATATTTATCATAAAGTGCTGCAACTAAGGCACCACTACTACCAACGCCATAGCCTTGTGGAATTGAAGAGTCGAAATACATTCCTAAATTTACATCTTCTTGAAGGCGTTTATTATCAAAACGAACAATCGTATTATCTATACTTTGAATATGCGTAGCGAATTTTTTTAAACTTTCGTTAGATTTTATCGCTACTTCAGAAGGATTTTCATCTTTCTTTAAAGCACCATTGTAAAAACTGTAAGGAATTGATAAACCTTTTGAATCCTTAATGATTCCGTACTCACCAAAGAGTAAAATTTTTGAGTAAAATAGAGGTCCTTTCATAAATGACACTTTGCTTGGAAAACCATGTTTAACAAATATACTAATTTTTTAAACAAAATTTTAGTTTATTATATTTTATTAGCCCCCAAACCAATAACGTCGCAAATATACTGTCCATTTTGACAATATGCAACTAATTCATTCTGAATGAATTCTAAAACTTTATTAACCTCTTCCTCTGGATATAATACATGTACGTTAGCTCCTGCATCTAAAGTAAAACAAACTTTTGAACCAGATTTCTCTCTGTACTCCCAAATTTTATTTATAATTTTTAGCGTATTTGGTTTCATTAAAATGAAGTACGGCATGCTTGCCATCATCATAGCATGAAGCGTTAATGCCTCACTTTCAACAAGCGCTATAAACTTATCTAAATCGCCATCTTTCAATATTGAAATGAGATCTGAAAGGTTTTTATTGGCTTGCTTAAAACGCTCTTGTGCAAAAGGGTGTCCATGCATTAAATTATGCCCAACAGTACTGCTTACTTGCTTTTCACCTTTATCAACTAACAAAATAGTGTCTTGATAGTTTTTAAAATTACTATGGACTTGATATGGATATTTTATACCAAATAAATCTGAACTTCCTTTAATGGCATCATGACTTCCCCAAACAACTAAATCGCCTTCTAGACTTCTGCAAGCACTTCCTGAACCTAATCGTGCTAGAAAGGATGCTTTTTTAATGAAATTTTCTTCAGATATATTCGTGTTACTTAGTTCTTTTTCTAGACTCATTAAACACAACGCTAAAGCACTCATACCCGATGCCGAAGACGCTATACCTGAACTGTGCGGAAATGTGTTTGAGGTTTCAATTTTAAAATGATACTCCTTTAAAAAAGGCAAATAGGCTTCGACACGCTTAAAAAACGTTTCAATTTTTGGTTTGAAATCGTCTTTTTTTTCATCATCTAAAAACACTTCAAAAGCAAAACTGGTGGTGTCTTCTTTTTTTGAAAAACTTAAACTTGTAGTTGTTTTACAATTATCTAAAGTAAAACTGATAGATGGGTTTTCTGGAATCTGGTTCGCCTTCTTCCCCCAATACTTCACTAAAGCTATATTACTTGGTGATGACCATGTAAAACTTCCGCTTTCAATCGATTTTGTATACTTTTCGGGAATAAAATGTTCTTCTACCATAAACTAATTATCAGCTAACAAAGACAGTTTAAAACAGCCTTAAAATTCTTATTTGCAAAAATAGTAAATATCTAATCGTCTTTTTAATTTGTTAACGATAATGATATTAGCTTTACCATGGTTTTATAATTTCTTGCCGTAGCTGTAACTTTTAATTTTCTTTCGAAAAAACTATTACTGCATTTTGCCTTACCGTAGCCTACTGAACTATAAAAATAAACAGATGGATCTGTAACAGCAAATGTTTCATTTGGATAAGACTGTTCTGTAACCTCTTTAACTAAATCTTTATCTGGAACACTATAAAGAAACATGAAATAGCTATTTACTTTTTGGTCTTCAGAAAAAGGACAATCATCGAAAATTTGCTTTAAATATTGGGGCGTAATAACCAAAACAGGTACTTCAAATTCAAAATGTTTAAAAAGTGCTTTTTCTATTTCAGCTTGTAAAGTTTTAACATCTGTTTCTTTTGATTGAAAAATAACATTACCACTTTGAATGTAAGTTTGCACTTTTTCCAAACCTATTTTTGAAAGTAACGCTCTAAGTTCTGCCATAGGCACTTTTTTATGCCCGCCAACATTAATGCCTCTTAAAAACGCAATGTATGTATTCATTTTTACAAATTTTTATTTTATAACATGCCTAATTAACACACCCCTTAATCCCCTCTTATTAGAGGGGAAACTCGTGCTCTATATTTTTTATTTTAAAATGAAATTATCTTAAGAAACTATTGTACTATATTTTTAGCCGCAATATAAGCGCCAGTCCAAGCATTTTGGAAGTTAAAACCACCTGTAACAGCATCAACATTAATAACCTCACCTGCTAAATATAAATTTTTTACTAGCTTACTTTCAAAGGTTTTAAAGTTTACTTCTTTTAGATTAACACCTCCTGCAGTAACAAACTCTTCTTTAAAAGTACTTTTTCCGTCAACATTAAAAACAGCTTGAGTTAATTGACTTGCTAAGGCTTCTAATTGCCCCTTATTTAAATCTGCCCAACGCGTTTCCTCTTCCATACCTGAAGCTAAAACTAGCTTATGCCAAAGGCGTTTTGGCAAATCAAATTGTGTCGATTTAAATACCGCTTTTTTCGCCAAATCTTGTTTCAAGACTTTTAAAGTATCTAAACACGATTGGAAAGAATCTCTTATAAAGTTAATTTCTACTTGAAATTTATAACCTCTTTTTGCTAACTCCAAAGCACCAAAAGCAGAGAGCTTTAAGATTGATGGGGCACTCAATCCCCAATGGGTAATTAGCAAAGGCCCTTCGCTCCACAAATCTGTTCCTAAAACTCTAACCTCAACATCCTTTGCTACTACACCGGGAATATCCTTTATGCGATTATCTTTAATGTTAAATGTAAACAATGATGGTACGGGCTGCGAAATGGTATGCCCTAAGTTCTCTAAGAGATTCCAGATTTTTGGATTACTTCCTGTAGCAATTAAAATTTTTTCAGCTGAAAAATCGCCTTGTGATGTTTTTATTTGAAACAATTTCCCATCATTATCAATTGTTTTTACAACATGATTATACAACACATCAACCTGATGCTTTTCAGCTTCATTTAAAAAACAATCAATTATAGTTTGCGATGAGTTAGACACCGGAAACATTCTTCCGTCTTCTTCAATTTTTAGTTCTACACCGCGCTTTTCAAACCATTCAATAGTATCACCCGTCATAAACTGATGAAACGGTCCTAATAGTTCTTTTTCTCCTCGAGGATAATTTTGCACTAATTCTTGAGGAATAAACTCTGCATGTGTTACATTACAACGCCCACCGCCAGAAACCTTCACCTTTCCTAGACCTTCTTTACCGCGTTCTAGAATTGTTACTTTTAAATTCGGATTTTGTTCAGCTATATTTATTGCCGCAAAGAACCCAGCAGCTCCACCACCAACTACGATGATGTCTTTTGATATCATAATCTATCTGGGAAATCTGTAATTATTCCGTCAACGCCATAAGATTTAATACGTTCAATTGGATTTAAATTATTAACAGTAAATGTAAATACCTTAAAATCTTCTTGTAATTCTTGAACAATTTCTTCCGTTAACATGGTGTATTGAAGGTGTAGAGATAGTGCCTTAACTTTTTTAGCTAATTGAATTGCTGCTTCTAGGTTAGTTTCAGTAATTACACCTAACGGTATCTCTTTATTTATATTAAATACCGTTTCTAATAAATCTTCTTGAAAACTAGAAACTATAATATTTTTGTATTCCCACCCTTTCTTATCAACATAAAACTTAATAATTCTGGCAGCTTCTTTAGCAGTATCTTGCCCTTTTAACTCAATATTTAATAAACATTTATTCTCAACAAAAGCTAAAACTTGAGCCAACGTTGGGATTTCATAATTCCCTTTAGTTTTAAGCCTTTTTAAAATATGAAGTTTTTGCTTTGAAACCTCACCAGTTCCATTTGTAATTCTATCTACGGTAAAGTCATGAAAAACCACCAATTCTCCAGATGCACATCTATGTACATCTATCTCAATACCATCTACACCTAAAGCCATTGCCTTTTTTATAGATTCTAAAGTATTCTCAGTTACATGCCCTTTGGCTCCTCTGTGTCCGATTTTTAAAATTTTACTTTCCATTTTTAATAGGTCTTATTAATCCTTCTTGAGCCACTGTGGCTATTAATTTTCCGTCTCTTGTAAAAATATGTCCTCTTGCAAATCCTCTAGCACCAGAAGCGCTAGGAGACTCCGTAGTATAGAGTAACCAATCTGAAAAATCGAATGCTCTAAAAAACCACATAGAGTGGTCTAAACTTGCTGTTATTGTATTACCCCAATGCGCTTTACTTGCATTTGGGTTTAATGTTGATGTTAAAATATTATAATCCGAAATATAAGTTAAAATCTGTTGTTTTGTTGCTAAATCTAAATCTTTAACATTGCCTTTAACCTTAAACCAAACATCGTGACTTGGAGGCAGATTTTTAGGTTCTAACGGATTTGCAAAAGCAGTAGGCTTAAATTCAACAGGTCTTTTAATAGCCAAAAATGATTTTAATGATTTAGGCAAAAAAGAACCGTATTCCTTATACATATCTGTCCAACTTAACAAGTCTTCTGGTTGCTTTATATTAGGTTTCATCTCAATTTGATGATTATAACCTTCTTCTTCTTTGTGAAAAGATGCCGATAAAATAAATATTGTATTATCTTTTTGATGTCCAGTTACCCGCCTTACAGAAAAACTTCCACCATCTCTAACCACACTTACATTATAAGTTATTGGTAATTCTAAATCTCCAGCTTCTAAAAAATAAGCATGCATAGAATGTAAAACTCTATGATTATTAATTGTTCTGCTCGCAGCATTTAATGCTTGTGCTAATACTTGACCTCCAAAAACTATTGGACTTCCTATAGTTTTACTAACACCATTAAACTCGTTATCGCCTACTTTCTTTAATACTAAAAGATCTAATAAGTCGTTAACTGTAGTCATTTACTTTTATTAAGCTTAATTTAATTAAAATATCTGCGTAAATTTAGCATTCTAAATTTTGAATAACTAAATGAATAAACTTCTAATATTACTTTTTTTGATTATTTCTGGTTGCGATACTGGAAAACTAATTGTTATTGCAGACCTTCCTAAAACTTTAAACGAAGTTTCTGGAACCGAAATTACACCGAACACCAACTTAATTTGGATGTTAAATGATAGTGGCAACAAAGCTAAAATTTACGCCGTTAATAAAAAAGGAAAAATCGAAAAAGAATTAAAAATTAATGCTAAAAACAACGATTGGGAAGATTTAACTTCGGATAAGCATGGAAACTTATATATTGGAGACTTTGGAAACAACTTAAATAAAAGAAAAAACTTAGCTATTTTAAAAGTTAATAACCAATCATTAAACAGTTCTAATAACGTTGATATTGAACGTATTTCTTTCAGTTATCCAAATCAAACAAAATTTCCTCCCAAAAAGAAAAACATGCATTTTGATTGTGAAGCATTTTTTCATTTTAATGACAACTTATATCTATTTACTAAAAGTCGTGTAAAAGATGATTATGGAAAAACATCCTTATATAAAATCCCTGCAAAACCAGGACATCATATTGCTGAATTTATCAGCTCGTTTAACTCTTGCGATAAATTAAGTTGCTGGATTACATCAGCAGATATTAGTGATGATGAAAAAACTATAGCATTACTATCTCCTAAATCTGTTATGATATTCTCAAACTTTATTGCAGATGATTTTTTTAGCGGAACCGTTGATCAATATGATTTTTCTTTAGATTCACAGAAAGAAGGTGTTTGTTTCAAGGATGCTAAAACATTATTTATTACAGATGAAAAAGCACATGGAGAAGGCGGGAATTTATATAAATTTAGCCTCAATTAATTTCCTTAACCATGAATTTCAATAACGTTTACTAGGTCTTTTTTTTGTAGCACACCTGATTGTCTCCATTTTGGCGCGCCATCTTTAAATAAAATCATTGTAGGCACACTCCTTACTTGATACTTAGTTGCTAGCTCTTGATTTTTATCGATATCGACCTTCACTATTTTTATTGAATCGCCTAACTCAGCTTTTACATCTTTTAAAATTGGCATAAGCGCTTGACACGGCCCGCACCATGTTCCAAAAAAATCTACTAACACAACTTCTTCTGAAGTTATTATATCTTTAAAACTACTTTTCATATTGTCTTCAAATTATCATCTAAATAGTCGTAAAACGGATTAAAAAATTACAGTATCACTAACAGAATAGATTGACATGAGAAAACAAGTTAAGGGCGAAGTATTGTGTCAAAATTCAAAACCAACTTTAAACGCTAAACGCAAACCATCATCACTATTAAAAGCTGATAAATTTAAGGTTACAATATCCGCAGCATTTGCAAAAACGCCGCCACCTATTGAAGTATTCCACTTGTTTGAGTTAAAACCATTATTATTTAAAATTAATTCATTATCAACCCAAACACGTCCATAATCAAAACCGCCATAAACCCCTATATTTAAAGGCAACAGACCTGTTTTAATTTTTCGCAAATTTAAACGCAAATCGGTACTTTGATAAAATGAATTTTTGCCAGAAAAGCGTTCATTTCTATAACCACGCAATCCGTTATTAGCCCCTAAATTTGCAGCTTGATAAAACTCAAAATCATCACCAAAAATAAAATGCGCCTTGGCGTTTGTAGCAAAAACCAATTGACCGCTAGGAATCAATTTATGATCAAAACCAAGTTCTGGAATAAAATAAACAAACCCTTTAGAATCTTCTAAATTAGAAGTATACCCAAGCTGTAAACTTGTTTGCATTCCCAAAGTAGGAAATGCTTCGTTATCTTTATTCCTATAGCTATATTTAGCTTCTGCACTAATAAAATCTTTGTGGTTATCTTCTCCGTTTGCTACATAAAATGTATTTATAAATCTATCATTTGATTCTTCAACCTCAATAGATTCATAGCTTAAACCTAATTTTAAATGCGCACCTAACTCACCTCTCCAATTTAATGATGGCGCAAATTTTAGGGTACTTAATTTTACTCGATTATAATCTAAATCAAAATTATCTTCATCATCTACGTTAAAATTTGGGGTACTGTTTCCGAACCCAAAGAAGTTTACAGCATAATTAGGACTTGTTAGTTTAGCATTTAAGCCCAAATTCCAAGATCCAATAATATTAGCGAACTCACCATGATACTCAAAATCAAATCCGCTTGTGGCAAAATAATATGCTCCAGAAATAATGTGTTGAGAACTAAATGGATTACGCTCAAATCCATAATTAGTAAGTGTATTTATAAAGCCTATTTTAAATCCGTCGTCTGGATTTGCACCAAGTAAAGGCACAAACTGGTTAGTACTATTTTTTGGTTTACCGTAATGATATGTATTTGTTTCAAAATCGTCAGTTAAGTTTTTACTACCTTTATTTGTATCAAACTCATTCTTTTTCGATTTATAATCATAAACCTTAACTTTCTTTCCGTTTTCTATGGTATAAGTATCATTATTTTGCCCACCAATTAACCTTATTTTGATAAGATGATTTCCTTCACCTGAAACTTTAAAAACATCCTCATCATCTAATCCATAGATCCAAATTTCTTTTGTGTTAACTCTATTATATTTTTTTTCATGCAAAACAGTACCTTTTTCTCCATCCTTAATTCGAGATACTGTTAATTTTGTATTACCGTTTGGAAAACGTTCTATTTCGAACATATCGTCCTTATCAGTTCCTGTAACAATAGGTGTTTTATTAAGCGATTTGTAATACTCGCTTGCTATTTCTGGAAGGCTTTTAAGTCTAGCTTTTAGCACTCGCTTTATCTCTAAAACAGTTTGATCTTGAACTTCTTCTGGGAACGCCTTTAAAGCTTGATTAATAGCATTATCCGTTAAGTTGTTTTGAATAAATGCAACTTGCTCTTCCCATTGTTTTTTTGTAGTTTTATTAAGCAACATCATGTCTAAAGAAAACGGACTAGAATTAAAACCCTTCACATTTCTTATCTCATCATTAAAACCTTCCATTAAGTTTAATGACGGTACAATTCGAGTTGCTATATTCATTAAAGCACCATCTCCCATATTAGAAAATGCTTGATCTCTATCTCTTGGTATTGGCCTATAAACAACTTTACCATCTTCCTTAAACTCTGCCCAACGCCATTGATCAACATGCCTATCCCAATCTCCTATTACCATATCAAACAATCGAGCTCTTAAAAACATGACCTCATCAACTACATATTTTTCGTCTTTACGCAGATTCTTCATTAAATCGTCGGTACTTTCTATTTTATTTGAATTACCGAAACTCTTAAGATCTCCATGACCATTAGATACATGCTCTTCAATCATATATAACTCATCTCCAAAGCCAGAATTAAATGCTGCTAAAGCCTTTTGTTTTGGGATAAAATATAATACTGGATTCGTGTGATATAAATTTACCGCATCAGACAATCCTCCTGCAACAAACGGTGCATAAGGATGCGAACCTGTGTAAAAATCTTGTAACAATTCTACTGTAGCTGTTCCGTCAAACTGTCCTTCAATATACTGATCTTTGAAAGCCATGGCCTGCAAATACACCATTGCGCTTTTTTTAATAGCACGCATAACATAACGCTTACCTTCTTTATTTATTAATTGAAGTGATTTTGATTGATGCCCACCACCTTTTCTATAAGGTTTTAAGCCACCAAACAAGGTATCTAAATTAACCGTTGGCGCTTTTACTTTTGTTCCATAATACGCTCTGTACCGGTCACCCCAAATATATTTATGAAACCCGCTTTTATCAATTTCTTCTTCAGAATATATTGATGCCATTTTTTCATCTGGAAATAATTTATAATCAACATTATCTTCTTTTTGGTCTTCTGAAAACACTTCTGCCTGAAAAATCACCTTATCGCTTTTAGCTGAATAAAATCGAACCACAGATGATCCGTCTGTAAAAACATCTAACCTGGCATATCCTGATTCGCTTGAGGAAAAGGCATCATTCACATTACAAGTAGCCGTAGATTTAGAACCTGCTCCACTAATTATTTGCGGTAAGTTATCTTGAACTAAATATTGTAAACTATGTTCGTGACCCGACACAAAAAGTGCTTTGTCATTTTCTTGAGCCAATGTTACAATACGTTTTTTTAAGGCATTATATTTTTTGTTTTGTAAATCGGCAGGAGAAACACCACTTGTTTTTCTTAATACATTTTTTAAAGTTCCTAAAACAGGAATAGGTTTTAAGTGCGAACCAAAATCATATTGCCCACCATGAGGCCCATTGGAAAACATAGGATGATGTATCGCTATTATAGTCGTTTTACCTCGCGCCTTTTTTATTAAACCTTCAAACTCTTCAAAAAACTTAAACCTTGTTTTAATCTCGCAATCATCATTTATTGTTGGGTGTTTATTCCAGTTTGTTAAATACCACTCAGAATCAACAACAATCATTACAATATTATCCGTTATATCTACTTTTTGAATTGGACATCCATTTTCTGGAAGGAAAGTATTCTTTCCAAGAGCATCTTCAACATAGTCTTCTTGACGCTTTAACCCTTTTAAACCATTACTATACCAATCATGATTTCCAGGAATAAAAATAGTTCCCCCTTTAAAATCTTTTACAGCTTTAGTTTGAACCTCTAACTGATATTCGGCAAAAGCCCTGCTTTTATCACTTTTTTTAGGAAGCCCTTTAGGATAGATATTATCACCTAAAAATATCGCTGTACTATTCTTTGGAGCTTTATTTAATTCAGATTTAAATGCACTAATGCCTTCTGAAGTAGATCCCATGGGCGAGTTCCCGCCATCTCCAATTAAATAAAATGAATGTTCAATCTCCTTATCTGGAAAATGATAATTTGCCTCTACATTGTTATACTGCGCCTTGTATGTAGCACAAGCATTACAAAAAATTATAATAACAAATAGAACTGTTATCTTTTTAAACTTCATTTTATTTAAATTAATTATTTATTAAATATATTAATTACAATTTTATTTAGTTCCAATTTAGTGCATTACGCTCATTCCAATAGGCTTCTGGAGCGGTTCTTAAAGTTTGAAGCAATTGTATTTCTTCTTCAGTAAAACTAAAATTTAATGCCTGTAAATTTTGAGATAAATGTGTTTTATTTGAAGCCCCGCTTAGCACATACGTTGGCTGTAAATTCTCCATTACAAAACGCAATGCAACAGCATCGGCATCTACTTGGTATTTTTTTGATAACGCTTTTAAAATTTTATACTGTTCTTTATAACCTTGAAATTTTTCATTTTGAAAAACACGACCATTAGCTAAAGCTTCTTTAACAATCACTTTTTTACCTTGGCTAAGCGCTTCTTTTAAAATTGAAAAAGTAGACTGTTCAAAAACATTATAGGTTACTTGAAAACTATCAAACAGGCTTGATCCGTCAATATTAACTTTTAAAGCAGCATCAATTACTTCTTTTTGGTTTGCGCCACTAGTTGTAATTCCTATTATTAAACCTGTTTCCTTTTTAATTTGATGTAATTGATTTAAAACTGCTTGATTTTTTAAAATACCACTTTCAAAAGTTGCTGAATGCACTTGGTAGTATTTAAGCTTTGGCAACATGTGCTTTGAAACCTTCCATTGCTCTTTTAGCTTTTCTAGAGTATGCTCTTTAACCTCGTGTTTGCCTTCAAAACCCAACTCCCAATTCGCAACATAGGTATAACCCCATTTTGTCCCTAAAACAACATCTGTATGATTTCTGTCGTTATTCCATTTGATTAAATACGCCTCTCCTTTCCCGTAAGAAGGTGCTGTATCAAAATACCTAACTCCTAATTTATAAGCCTCATCTAATACTAAATACGCATTTTTCTTGAAGGCCTCTTCAGACTTATCAATAGCATTATCTGTTCTAATATTTATATATTCTGGTCTTCCTAAAGCTGCTAAGCCTAACCCTATTTTTGTTTTAGTCATAATATTATTTATAATCGTATTTTACATTACAAGTTTCACGTGCATATGTATCCGATTTTATGAATTTATAAGTTCTGTTTCTATTATTACTTCGCTTTGCAATGTTTTATGAACTGGGCATTTTGAAGCTATTTCTTTTAATCTAGTTTTTTGTTGTTCATCTAAATTCCCAATAAATTTTAATCTTTTTTGCAAATGATCTATTCTTGTTGGTTTATCTAAATCTAACAACAAATCGTCACTATGCTTCTTTGAATATGTTATATAAGCATACACTTCTTGTAAATCCCATTTCTTGCGTTGGGCATACATTTTAAGAGTCATTACGGTACATGCTGCAAGCCCAGCACTTAAATAATCGTATGGAGATGGCCCGAAATCGTCTCCTCCAATACTAGCAGGTTCGTCTGCAACAAAATTATGTTTTTTAGTTTGAATAGATGTTGTAAAGTTATCTTCAACTAGGTTTAAGTGCGCTACTAATTGTTCTCCTTTAGTATCTAACATGGTGTTATCTTCTGTTTCAAAATAACGTTGTACCCAAGTTCCAATCATATTTCCCACATATCTACTGTCTTTAACGTTTGACAGTAAATGATCCGCATCATCTAAACTCACAAAACTCTTTGGATGATGGGCATCGTGATACAACTTATGCGCATTTTCAATACCAACTACCCTATCAAATGGAGCGTGCATTATCAACAAAGGTTTCCGTAAGTTTTTAGTAATTTCTGGTAAATCGATTTTACCGAAATCTTGAACAAATTCTTCATTTATCTTAAAGGGTCTACCACCAATATTCACTTCAACTTCACCTTTTTGTTTAACCTCCTCTATACCGTGAGAAAACAAATGTGTAACATGGCTTACAGATGCAGGAGCTCCAACTGTAGCAACAGCTTTTATGTTTTCTAATTTTGATGCTGCAACAATTACTGCCGCACCGCCAAGAGAATGCCCAACTAATAAACTTGGCGCTTTGTAATGCGCTTTTAAGTACTCATTTACAGCTAATAAATCGTCCACATTTGCAGAGAAATGGCTTTCTGAAAATTCACCTTCACTTCTTCCTAAACCCGTAAAATCAAATCGCAAAACCCCAAAACCATGACTTGTAAGCGACTTGCTAATATTTCTTACTGCTCCTAACGTACTACTGCATGTAAAACAATGAGCAAAAATGGCATAATAATGCGGTTTCTGGTCTACAGGTAATTCTAAATAAGCCTGCAATTTATGTCCTTTTTTATTTTTTATATTAAGTTTAATACTGCTCATTGCTTAGATGTATAAATTTATTTTAATTTGAAAATTGATTTATATAAAACTTTCTTCAAATCTTTCGAAATGGCAAGTATACCCATTAGGTATTCTAACTAAATAATCTTGATGCTCTGGTTCTGCTTTCCAAAATGTAGAATATGGTTCTAAAGTCGTTACTGCATCGCCTTCCCATTTACCCGAATCGTTAACAATTTTAATCATGGCTTCAGCTTGGCTTTCTTCTTCCTCATTCTGAAAAAATATAGCAGACCTATAGCTAGAGCCTCTATCATTACCTTGTCTATCTATTGTTGTAGGATTATGAATTCTGAAGAAATAATCTAAAATTTCTCTGAATGATGTTTCGTTTGGGTCGTAAGTTAACTCTATGCCTTCCGCATGGCCAGGATGATTTTTGTAAGTGGGATTATCATTTTCTCCACCAATATAACCAACTTCGGTATCTTTAATTCCTGGTCGCACTCTAAATAAATCTTCCATTCCCCAGAAGCAACCTCCTGCTATATATGCTTTTTTATAATTTTTCATTTTTTTAAATTTTATTTTTTAATCTATTACGAACTACAAGATAACATAGAACAGCCTACTTTATCTCTTGCCCATTCTGGACGTTTAGCAAACCATTTTTGATATTCCGGTTGCTCATTATATGGTTTTTTAAGCATATTAAACAATTCATCTATCAGCTTATAATCACCTTTATCTGCATCATCAATGGCTAGTTGAGCCATATAATTTCGTAGCACATATTTAGGATTTACTTGATTCATTTTCTCCATTCTTTCTTTTTGAGAAAAAGACTCTGTCGTTAATCTTTTAGAATACTTATCAAACCATTCATTCCATCGTTTTTCTATATTTCCAATAACCTCATCTGGTTTATAAAAAGCATCATGAATTACTTTAAGACCTTCAGACGGATTCTCTTTTTTAAAATCACTTAGATTTCTAAAAAAAATGGTCATATCGATTTCGGTTAAATGCAAAACATCTTCTAACTCTAGAATAAACGCACTATCGGTTTCATCTTCAAGTTGCAAACCTAATTTAGAGCGAATCATCTTCAACCTTTCTATTTCAAAATTATCTTTGTATTGATTTAAAATGGTTTCCAATGGTTCGGCATCGTTAATTAAAGGATAAATGGCATTTGCCAATTGCAGTAAATTCCATAATCCAATATTTGGTTGGTTACCATAACGGTATCGCTTATGTTGTCTATCTGTGGTATTTGGTGTCCAGCCATAATCATAGCCTTCTAACCAACCATAAGGCCCATAATCTATCGTTAAACCAAGTATTGACATATTATCTGTATTCATAACTCCGTGAACAAAACCTACACGTTGCCAATGAATTATCATATCTAGCGTACGCTCTGAAACGGTTTTAAAAAACTGAATATATGTTTCTTTTGATGGTTCTCCTAAATGCGTAAAATGATGCTTTATTGTATAATCCACCAAAGTTTTTAGTGTCTCGTCATCTTGGTTTGCGGCAAAAATTTGAAAACTTCCGAAACGCAAAAACGACTCTGCTGTTCTGCAAACAATGGCGCCTTTTTCGTAAGCTGAATTTCCGTCGTACATAACATCACGTAAAACTTGATCTCCTGATAACGCTAGCGATAAAGCTCGTGTTGTTGGTACTCCTAAATGATACATTGCTTCGCTGCATAAATACTCTCTAACTGAAGATCGCAATACAGCTAAACCATCGGCATTTCTTGAATATGGTGTTTCTCCAGCTCCCTTAAGCTGTACTTGCCAATTGGTATTATCATGTTCAACTTCAAATAAATTAATGGCGCGTCCATCTCCTAATTGTCCTGCCCAATTTCCGAATTGATGCCCGCCATAACACATGGCATATGGATTAGTATTTGGCAATACTTCATTGCCTGTAAACACTTTTAAAAATGCTTCACTTTTTGCATCAGCCTCAGATAACCCTAAATTATTGAGCATTTCTGGTGATGTATGAAGTAATTCTGGATTTGCAGTTTGTTTAGGCTTAACAAAAGAAAAACATGCGTTTACCACCTGTCGCCTATTATTTTCTAGAATTGAATCTGCTGGTAATTCTTGGTTAAATATATCTTTTATGTTAAGTTTCATTATACTTTTCTTTCTGTTTTTTAATCCATTTATCCAATTCTGAATCAGATGGATTTCTTAACTTTTTTTCTCCAATGGTAATTGTTGGGAAATTAAGTTTTCTGCTTTTATACAAACCCCTTAATTCTTCCGCGTAAGCGCTATTTAACTCAACATCGAGAAGCAAATAATTTAAATTTAAATCTTTAAAATAAGCTTTATAATATTGGGTTTTATGGCAACGCTCTGCTCCATACAATTTGATATGTGGCATCATTATTACATGGTTTATATTCTATTTAACTGCCATTTGAATCACCTTTCTCTAATTGCATAGATTCAGAATTTATGCAATAACGCAGTCCACTAGGTTCCGGTCCATCAGGGAATACATGACCCAAATGCCCATCGCAAGTATTGCACATAACTTCAACACGCACCATTCCAAATGCAGTATCGCGTTTGTACTTAATAGCATTTTCTTTAATTGGCTGTGTAAAACTTGGCCATCCTGTACCAGATTCAAACTTAATAGTAGAATCGAACAATGGTGTATCGCAACACACACAGTTATATTTACCAGCTTCGTGAATGCTACAAAGCGCACCACTATGAGGCCTTTCAGTCCCTTTAAGTCTTGTGATTCTAAATTGTTCTGGGGTTAAATAAGCCTTCCATTCGGCTTCTGTTTTTTCGACACGTTTGTCGGGAGTTGGATTTCCTTTTACTGAAAAATTGATAACTTCTTTCCACGTTAGCATAATATGGTTCCTTTCTTTTTTTAGTTAAATATAATATGCTTTTTCAACATTGTAATATGTCGAAACTAGATTCAAAAACTTACAATGCAAATATTACATAAAAACAATTGAAAGTAATAATGAAATTTACGACAAATTTATTCGATACACTTACTTTAATTTAAGTTCTTAAAGTTTAGTATTTTTACTAAATAATCGTTTACAACTTCGAGCTATGCTGATTGAAAAAACTGAAAAATTTGTAATTAATCTTTTAAATGATAATCTAGACACATCGTATACTTATCATAACGTTTCACATACACAACGTGTAGTAGAAGATGCCAAAAAATTAGCCGAACTTTCTAATATTACTGAAGACCAAAAGAATCTTCTATTGATTGCGGCATGGTTACACGATACCGGTTATACTAAAAATGCAGAAAAACATGAAAATGAAAGTATAAAAATGGCAAAAGTCTTTTTAAAAGAACAAGCATGCTCTGAAAATGATATTAAAATTATTTGTGATTTAATTTTAGCTACTAAAATAGATACCACCCCTAAAAACACTTTAGAAAAGATTATTAAAGATGCTGACTGTTCGCATATTGGAAGTAAAAATTATTTTGAAATTTCAGAATTGCTTAGAAAAGAATGGGAATTACTATGGAATAAAACCTATAGCGAAATAGAATGGATAGATGAAAATATTAATTTCCTAACTGTAAAGCATCGCTATTATACTATTGAAGCAGTAAATCTTTGGGGTAAACGAAAAGACAAAAATTTATCAAAATTGTTAATATCTCGGAAAAAAGTAAAAGGTGAACAAAAAAAACTTTCACAAAAAAAGGCCGAGCTAAGCTTCAAAAAGAATAAAATAGAATTACCTGAACGAGGTATTGAAACCATGTTTCGCGTTACATTAAAAAACCACATTACCTTAAGCAATATTGCAGATACTAAAGCAAATATTTTACTTTCTGTAAATGCTATTATAGTCTCTTTAGTCCTATCTAATTTGGTTTCTAAACTTGATAATGCATCAAACGCTTATTTAATTACACCTACTGTTATTTTTGTTTTATTTACCGTAGCCTCTATCATTTTATCTATTTTGGCAACTAGGCCAAATGTTACTAGAGGAGAATTTACTAAAGAAGATGTTGCGCAGAAAAAAGTAAACCTTTTATTTTTTGGAAACTTTCATAAAATGAGCCTTAATGATTTTGAATGGGCCATGGGAGAAATGATGCAAGACCGTGACTATTTATATTCCTCAATGAAAAAAGATTTATATTTTTTGGGACTCGTTTTAGATAAAAAATATAAAATTCTTCGTCTTACTTATTCTGTATTTATGATTGGAATTATAGTAAGCGTGATTGCTTTTGCAATTGCTTTTAAAGCTTCTGGAGCAGGGGCTTAAGCATTAATCTCGTTCATTAAATCATTATACGTGTAAAATGATTTATCGCCTTTTTTCTTGTGATATAATACGCTAACCCTAATAGCCTTTAAGCCTGTTACAGCTTGCAAATCTTCCAAGTCTACTATTTCTACATCGGTATCTAAATAGTGTTTAGATTGTAAAAATTTGATATATTTTAAATACTCTCTTTCGTCTTGTTTTTGAGAATATACAATACTTATTTTCCCTTTTTGAGTAACACGTTCGGTTGTTCCTTTTATATAGGCTTTATCTACACGTTTTTTAACAATTTCGTAGCGCGCGTTATAAGTCCCATCTACATCAAACTGCCTTTCATCCATTCTAAAACTAATAGTTAATGGCTGATTAAATACTAAAATCATAGACGCTACATCAAGAGAAACCGGAAATTCAGATTTCATTTGATAATAACTATTTTCCATTTCGCACATAACTTGTAATTGCCATAAACGTAAATTGTATAAATAAACAGGATTAAAGCTCTCTTCTTTAGTAATAGACTCACCTATATACATATTATGCTCTACGCCATCTGTTTTAAAACGTTCGAAAAAATGAGGATACATGTTCTGAGCTTGATGTTGCTTTTTATCTAATAAAGATGCCATTTCTTTATTAATTTTAGCTATGGTTTTATCATAAGCTTTTCTGTGCTTATACAACACATTCAAATCAGTATTAATACTAGAATAGTATGTTTCAATTTTATCTTTTAAAAACTTAAAAGAACGTAAATGTTTAAATACCGGATCTATGTCTTCTTTTATAAAGTTTGATATTTGTTGTTCGCTATCTACTTGAAAATTTGCCTTTGTGTTATCTAGAAAGTCATTTATTTGATAGATATATTGGTCATAAATTGGTAGGCTTTCATTCTTTGAAATCGAATTAAAAACATCTTTTATGGAATTAAGCTGCAATATTAAATCTTGCTGAGTCGCTTTATTTCTAGCCTCAGAAGATCCTTTAATATCTATTTGTCCGTAAAGCGGGTAAACATTTTCGAATGCAATTTTTTTAAAACTTGGTTCTACACCATTCAATTCATCCTTAATAAATGCCCTTGCTTCTTTTTCGAATCGCCATTTAACACTTGAATGAACAGATGTGCATTCTTGCTGTATAATGGCTTCTATTAAATTTTCTTCTTCATTTTTTGAACGCTCTACTGCAGAAATAATAAAAGGCATAACATCAACCAACTTGTTTGCATTGATACTATTTAACACTCTGGGTATATTTGATACTATTTCAATAATTCCCATTAAACCTTCATCATTAGCTATAGGTGCAAAAATGGCGCTTTTTATTCCTTGCTCATGCAAACTTATTATATGAGGTGCTCTACCTTTTGCTTTTACGAACATTCTATCTACATCTGATATAGAGAAATACTTATTCTCTTTTAACAACCTATTATAAGACCATCGGCATAAGGCATCAGAGCATTTCTCAGAATCTCTATCTCCTAGAAGAAAGCTTTTCATACCTGCGCCATAAACACGCTCAAACGTTCCTTCTCCTTTATTATAAATTGAAAAACCAACCTTAATATCTTTTAACATAAGAAGCGATCTAAAAATCTCGTGGAAACCTTCCATAAAATTCTCACTTTTACGTTTATTCTCTCCAATAAGCGTTGATTTGATATTAGATATAGATTGATCTGCAGTAACATCAAAAATATTAGAAATTACGAAGCCTTTAAACACATAACTATTTGGCGGGAATTTCTCTTTCCAAAGCGCAATGTTTTCAAAATTATCTAATAACTCTTTATAATCTTCTTCTGTAATTCTCTTTGCGTCATCTGTTGGAGTAATTTCACAAAAATCGGCATTATATAATATTTTATAATAATGGAGTATACCGTTCTCATCAGGTATTTCGTAGTAAAACGGTCGCTTAAAATTTAAATTATATCCGTAACAAAAATTCAAAATGATGGTACACGCAATAATATACCTTTCCTCATCTGGCATATTTTTTATCTGAAGCTCAAAATCAGGTCCAGCAGTTTTAATTATATTTTTAAAACGTTCGGATGAATTAAAAATTAAATCATGAAAGGGTACAGATGCTGTTTTTATCTCGTTTTTAGTTAATACAGGCGCAAAAGAATCTTGAAGAATTATACTTATCTCTTTTTCTCGATCTTTTAAAACCTGAGTATCACTAAATCCTGTTCTTAATTCGGGATAAGATTCTACAGCTTTTAAAACACGCTTTGCATTAGCAGACAAGAATTTATCTTCGCTATTAACTAAATCTTCATAATGCTCAAGTAGTTTACTAAAACCAACTTTAAGCATCATTGGCGAATCAATACTGTCATTAATATCCATACCAAAAGAATTTTTGTAAAACAAAATTACGAATTATTGTGTTAGTCGATATAAATTAGACTTCCTAACCACAATTTTGTTACATACAATAACGTGTTTCTATACTTTTTCTAAAAGAACAATATTAAATTCAGAATTTAGTGTAATGTTCCCATCTATCACTTTATTTGATAGGCCAGAATATGTATCACGAAGTATATCACCATTCTTAAATACTTTTGAAACGTCTATTACCTTTTCTCCAATACTTAGATCTAAACCAACAACAACCAAATCATTAAAATCACCTTTTGAAAAGCTTCTATAAAATAGATAAGGCGATTCAGTTATCATTTGATGAACACCTGCTCCAATAGCAGGATGATTAGCACGGAACTGCCCTAATTTTTGCCAATGCTCTAAAATTTTATTTGTTTCAGAATTATCTTTAATAGCATCCCAATTCATGAATGAGCGTAAAGTGGCGTCGCCTTCTGTACCTTTAACGACCAATGAACGCGCAGACTCATCTCCATAATACACTTGCGATGCTCCTAGGCAAAGTATTAATTTTGTTGCTGTTTCATATGGCTTTTCACGATTAGCATCAAAGGGTTGACCATCATCGTGCGAACTTAAATAATTTAAAACGCTATAGCCTTTTAGTTCTGAATTTAATATTTCAGAATATTTTTTGAATGTTTCCTCGGTTGACATTTGAGCTGCATTCCATTTCATTTCAAAATTTATAAGTCCATTGAAAGCCTTATCAAAATAATTGACTTTTTTATCTCCAAAATCGAATGCTTTGGTAGCCGAAATACCGTAGTTATAAACCTCTCCTACTAAATAGAAATTATTATCATCAAGAACTTTTTCTGGATTTGCTTTTTTGAATTCAGCGAAAGCATAATCACATTCTTTACGAAATTCTTGCCAAACTTGCTCTTCAACATGCTTAACCGTGTCTACACGGTAACCATCAATACCAAATTCTGTAATATAATCTGTGAGCCATTTCATGATGTAAAATCGAGGTGCTCTTGGATGTTTTGAACGTTTAAAAAATGCATCTAATTCTGCAATTTCTTGTTCATACCTACCCTCTGCTTTCCATTTTTTAACTATTTGAGGTGGTAACTCGACCGCCTCATTACTTTCTGTTTTAATATCTGGAAGGTTTTTTACCAACGTACATGTAATGGTATTATCATAAGATTGATAATCGCATTGTGGTTCTGTTCGCACCCAATTTTCTGGCCATACAGAATCTTTATTTGTAACTGGCCCGGTATGGTTAATTACAGCATCTAATAAAATCCGAATACCATATTTATGGGCAGTATCTACTAATTGATGTAAA
Organism: Algibacter sp. R77976; assembly: GCF_044594645.1. GTDB lineage: Bacteria > Bacteroidota > Bacteroidia > Flavobacteriales > Flavobacteriaceae > Algibacter_B. The sequence continues at coordinate 1,486,197 of NZ_CP138989.1, read as the reverse complement.
TCTTGTTTGGTTCCAAAATTTGGATCTAAAGCAGTCCAATCACTCGTCCAATAACCATGAAAGCCATAACTTACGCCAGTACCTTCATCTGTTCCGCCATGAATTTGCTCTACTACTGGCGTCATCCAAATGGCATTGATTCCTAAATCGGTAAAATAACCTTCCTCAATTTTTTGAGTAATGCCTTTTATATCTCCACCTTTAAATCCTCGGAGTTTTCCCGTTTCTAAAGTTCTATCAAAATTTATATCGTTTGTTATATCTCCATTATTAAATCGATCTGTTAGTAAAAAGTAGACATTTGCTGCTTCCCAAACAAAAGGTGTTTTTGGTTTTTCATTAATTGCTGCTTTCTTTTCTTCACAATTAAAAAGACATAAACACACTAATAATATAAATATGTTTTTCATGACGCTATTGTATTTTTAGGATGAATGATTCTAAGGCTTCTAACCTGATTTTTAAAACTCCAATACTATTTTCGATTATTAAAGTTGAGTTGAATTGATTGTACAATTGATCTGTAACCTTATAAGTCTTACTTTCCAACCTCAACGCTTCAACAACATCTTTCGGGATTTTTAATTCAAATTCATAACTGTTTTTATCATCAAAGTTTGAAATAATTATTAGTTTCTCATCTTCACTCCAACGTACAAATGATAGTACTTTGTCACTATAATTATTAGTCTGCTCTCTATTATACAACTGCAAGTCTTTGTAGTTTCCTGTTAAAGCAGAACTATGTATTGTGAAATTTAAGAGTCTTTTGTAAAAATCTCTTAAATCCTTTTCTTCTGTTGTTAATTGACCTCCGTCAAATTGTTTATTATTCACCCAACGCTGATGTGCCGGGACTCCCACATAATCGAAAATCGAGGTTCTTGTTGGCGATCCAAATCCGGCATTTTCAGACCCATCTTCTCCTACTTCCTGACCAAAATAAATCATAGTTGGTGCTGTTGTAGAGGTTGCCGAAACTACCATAGCTGGCTTACCTTTTTCTGCATTTCCTGCAAAATCTGGGCTTGCTAAACGTTGCTCATCATGGTTTTCTAGAAAGTGCAACATATTATGTTCTATATCTCTTAATTCTTCAAGAATATGTGGAATATAATCTGTTTTACCATGTCCTTGCATCACACTTTTTATGGTATCATACAATTGAACTTTATCATATAAATAATCCATTTTCCCTTTCTTTATATAATCTCTATAAAGTGAAGGATTATAAACTTCAGCAAGTAAAAAAGCATCTGAATTTTTCATTTTGATAGCGGAATTCATATAACTCCAAAACTCCACAGGCACCATTTCTGCCATATCATATCGAAAGCCATCAACATCCATATTCAACCAATAGAGAGCTATATCTCTAAACTTCACCCATGAATTTGGAACGGTTTTATCTTTCCAAAAATTATAATGATTTATATAATCTTCATTTTCAAATCCTTCTGGAAGTTCATCAAAGTCCTTTTTCCCATCTGGAGAAATACCATAGTTAACTTTAACCGTCTCATACCAATCGTTCATATCTGGTTGCGATAATCTAGAACCATTTCCTGTCCATTTTGCTGGCATTTCTGGAAACTCACCATCTTCAAGTGGGTGTTTTTCATTCCCTAAAGGTGAATAATTATTCTTCCAAACTGGCACCTTAAAAGCTTCATCTGGATTGTAATAAAAGTTATTATTTGCATTGTAAATAACAGATGTATCATCATCTTCTCCAAAATCCCTAATACCATCTGGCTTTGAAATACTCTTATAATTTCTAGCAACATGGTTAGGAACAATATCAATAATAACTTTCAAACCAGCTTCATGCGTTCGTTTTATAAGAGCCTGAAATTCCTCTAATCTATTTTCAACATTTACAGCTAAATCTGGGTTTACATTATAATAATCTTTAACAGCATAAGGAGAGCCTGCTCGTCCTTTCACAACATCTGGATCATCATTTGAAATCCCGTATTTGCTATAATCTCTAATAACATCATGGTGTGGTACACCTGTATACCAAATATGGGTTACACCTAAATCTTTAATTTCTTTTAAAGCTTTGGCAGTAAAATCGTTGAATTTGCCAACGCCATTTTCCTCGATAGTTCCCCATGGCTTATTGGTTGTAATTGTGTTCCCAAATAGTCTTGTAAAGACTTGATAAACGACATACTTTTTCTTGTTATCCTGAACATTATTCATTTCTCTATTCTCCCCTGTTTTTTGTTCTCTACAGCTTAAACCCGTAATCATTATTGCTATTAATATGTATTTGATTAATTTCATTTTATTATTGTCCTAACAGAAACGTTAAAGGTTTATTAAGTCTTTGATTCCATGCGTTTTCTGAATGATTTGTGCCTTCAAATTTTAAATTTCTGAAATTATGTTCTTTATATCCTTTAGATGTGAAAATTTGCGAAACAGTTGGCGCATACTGTGGATAGTGAGCGTCTAATGTTTTTGTTCCAAAATCAAAGTATAATTTATGTGTTTTTGGATTAGGCAAGTTGTTTTCCATGTATTTAAAAATAGCACTTGGGAGTGGGTTATTATCTATTGGGTTTGCTCCTGGCCAATGTGTAGATAGACAAGCCGCTCCACCAAAAATATTTGGGTATTCGCAAATAGCATACAAACTCATTAATCCACCCATACTCGAACCCATTACAAATGTATTCTCTTTAGATTTAAATACTGAAAACTCTGAATCTACAATTGGTTTTAGTTCGTCTACTAAAAACTTTAAATAATTATCGCCATTAAGTCTAGTGCCTTGCTTAATTTGATTAGATTGATTATTTATCGCTTCTTTATCCTGCTCACTTAAATATTTAAATGTTTTTTGCGGAAATAAATCTAGCCAGCGTTCTTCTGCTATATTATGAATAGCCACAACTATAAAATCTGAAGTTGTTTTTTCATGCATTAATTTTGTAGCCCATTCATCAACCTTCCATTCTTGCTTATTCCAGGTTGTAGTAGAGTCAAATAACATTTGACCATCGTGCATATAAACCACCGCATAGTGCTTTGTATCACTATAATTACCTGGCAACCAAATATCAACTGGCCTAGGGGTTATATATTTTGATGGAAATTTATCTAATCTCATTAATTTACCACCAAATAATTTTGCGTGAGGATAATTTTTAAAATAAGTAACATCTTTAGTTTGTATAACTTTGGAAGTAGCCTTTTTTTCTTCATTCTTACAAGACACTACAAACATGAGTAATAATGCAATTATAGTCCAACTTTTAGTAAACATTTATGCGGTCTTAAATTTATAATTTTAATAAAATAATATTTAAAGCTTATTTAAATTTAGTAGTCAAAATAAGGCTTCCTTTTTCTTTTAAAGTGATGTTATCGCCCCAGAAGAATTGATAATCTGAAATTACGTTTTTAACCGCTTTTCCTTTTAAGCCCAACTCTTCAAATCTATTTAAATCTAATTCGATTGGCGCTTCGTTTTTGTTTATGATATGAACCACGGTTTCATCTTCATTAAATCTAAACAATACATAAATTCCATTTTCAGGAGCAAAATGAATGGTTTTCCCCTCATGAATCGCTTTACTATTTTTTCTATAATTTAGAATTTTTTTGAGATACGATTGCATGTCTTTTTGTGCATCATTTAAACCTTCACCTGTAAAAGCATTTACTTGATCACCTAACCATCCGCCAGGAAAATCGGTACGGATTAATCCATGATCTCCAGGCTTATCAAAATCGTTCATTAAAATTTCTGTGCCGTAATATATTTGAGGAATACGAGGCATCATTAAGATATAACTTAATGCCATTTTGGTATTGGCTATATCGCCATGAAGTTGCGTGAAGATTCGACTCATATCATGATTATCAGGAAAAGCCATAATATCTTTTGGTGTAGCATAATAAAAATCGTTTGCAAGACCTTGGTACATTTTCACTAAACCTTTATCCCATTCTTCATTTTCATTTAAAGCCTCTACAATAAATCTTTGCATTGGGAAATCCATTGGCGATTTTAAGTTAGACTTATAACCATCTCTATTATTCGCGCCATCTTGCCAATAACCTACTAATAGCGGATTGTTACTCCACTCTTCTCCAACAATACTAAAATTTGGATATTCGCTCATAATTTCACCAGCCCATTTACTCATAAAATACTTGTCAGGATAAGGATATGTGTCTTGACGAATACCTCCTAAGTTTGCTGTTTCTATCCACCAAATACTATTTTGAATGGTGTAGGTAGCCATAAAAGGATTTTGCTGGTTTAAATCGGGCATTGCCGAAACAAACCATCCTACATTCAAATTTTGTTTATCAACCTTCGAGGCATATATATCTTGATTGGTTGTACGCCTGTGATTCGTAGTTATATTATCGCCACCTGTCCAATTATCAATATTTTCTTCATAATAAGCTTGATGATTTATCCAATCTTTAAACGGCAAATCTTTCATCCACCAATGTTGCAAACCACAATGATTTGCTACTTGATCCATGATGAGTTTCATACCTTTTTCAGACAGTTTATCGGATAGATTGATATAATCTTGAAAAGTGCCAAAACGAGGATCTACTTGATAGTAATCGGTAATAGCGTATCCATGATAAGACCCCTGAGACATATCGTTTGTTAGTAACGGACATGGCCAAACGGCTGTAAACCCTAAATCCTCAATATAATCTAAGTGATTTGTGATACCTTGTATATCACCACCATGTCTCGCATAATCATCCGTTCTATCAATAGTTTTTTCATTAAGCGTTTCAACAACATCATTACTTGGTTTTCCGTTGGCAAATCTGTCTGGTGTAATTAAATAAATAGCATCGGTACTATTAAACCCAACATAATCTTCGGCAGATTTTTCTCTTGATTTAAGTTCGTAGGCATGAACTAAATCCGCTTTATTTTCTTCTTTAAAAATGATATTAAATTTTCCCGCTTTTGTAGTTTCCGAAATGTTTAAATCTATAAATAGATAATTTGGGCTATCTCCCTTGTGTACATTTTCAATTGAAACACCTTGATATGAAATTTCTGGAGTTCTTACTGAAATATTAGGATGATGGATTAAAAGTTGGAGTTTAGAATTCTTAAAGCCTATCCACCAATTTAGAGGCTCAACGCGAGATATATCTTGTTTTTCAACTATTGAAGAATTAGTAACCTCATCCATGTTTGTATGACCTTCTTTTTTACAAGATAAATTTAAAGTAAATACGCATACAAAAACAGCCCATATTGAAAGTTTATTGATTTTTTTGATATTTGAATAATTACTTTTCATATCGCTATTATTTAAGTTCTTTTATACTGATAGCATAACCACCTCCAGGAACTGATAATTGAGCTAATTTTGATTTACTTGTTACCTTTTTAGTTTTAATAGTATAGGCTTGTGGGTTTGTTTTATAATGCGCATCCTTAGCATCTGCATAAATAATAGCCATATACTTTTTTCCTTTTTCAAGGAAATCAAGTTTAATGTTTGATGTTCTAGCTTCGTTACCGTTAACATTGCCAACAAACCAATTATTGCTTCCTTTTTCTTTTCGCGCAATTGTAATATAATCTCCTGGTTCCGCTTCTAGATAAATACTTTTATCCCAATCTATAGCTACATCTTTTATAAATTGAAAAGCATCCATAAACTGCTCGTAATGTTCTGGTAAATCTGCTGCCATTTGTAACGGACTGTACATGGTTACATATAAGGCTAATTGATTTGCAAGGGTACTATTTACATGCGAATCGTTATTAGGATTTAATTTACTAATATCCATTTCAAAAATCCCGGGAGTATAATCCATAGGTCCACCGATTAAACGTGTAAAAGGCAAAACGGTAACGTGGTTTGGTTTTGAGCCACCAAACGCTTGAAACTCTGTACCTCTTGCTGATTCATTTCCAATTAAATTGGGATAAGTTCTGCAAACTCCTGTTGGCCTTACCGCTTCGTGAGCATTTACCATAACCTCGTATTCAGCAGCTTTTTCGATGGCGTATTGGTAATGATTTACAATCCATTGGCTATAATGATGTTCTCCGCGAGGTAAAATATCACCAACATAACCACTTTTAACAGCATCGTATCCGTTATCTTTCATGAACTTATAGGCCTTATCTAGATGGCGTTCATAATTTCTTGTAGACCCAGAAGTTTCATGATGCATTATCATTTTAACACCTTTTGATTTAGCGTATTTATGAATGCCCTCCACATCAAAATCTGGATAAGGTGTAACAAAATCAAACACATAGTCTTTTGTTTTTCCAAACCAATCTTCCCAACCTTCATTCCAACCTTCAACTAAAACACCATCAAACCCATGCTCTGATGCAAAATCGATATAACGTTTTACCTTAGTATTATTTGCTGCATGTGTACTATTTGGTTTTAATTTAGAATAGTCTGTAACACCTAATTGAATTGCAGGCAAATCATTTGTATAAGACCACGAACTTTTACCAGTTATCATTTCCCACCAAACACCAATATATTTAACTGGTTTTATCCATGAAGTATCTTCAATAGCGCAGGGTTCGTTTAAATTTAACGTCATTCTTGAAGCTAATATATCTCTAGCATCATCACTTACCATAATAGTTCTCCAAGGCGATTTGCAAGGTGCTTGCATATACCCTTTATCGCCATTAACATCGGGTGTTAAATGCGATTCGAAAACCATGTTTTTGTCATCTAGATTAAGATTCATACATGAATAATCTATTAAAGCGGCTTCGTGTAAATTAATATATAAACCGTTAGACGTTTTCATCATTAAAGCCGTCTGAACACCTGTTTTAGAATATTGCGTTTGCGATGCATTATCAGTAAGAGCTGCATCAAACTTTGCTCTAATCTCAGATAATTTTGATTCGGTATAATCATATTCTTGAGAATCATAATCACCAGGAATCCATAATGCCGTATGATCATCAGTCATAGCAAATTGAGACCTCTCTTCCTTAATTGTGAAATAAACTAAATTTTGTTGTGATGGAAATTCATAACGAAAACCTAAACCTTCATTGAACAATCTAAAATGAATAATCACTACTCTATCTGTTTCATTTTGTTTTAAGCTAATAGCTAATTCGTTGTAATGGTTTCTAATTTCTTTTTCTTCACCCCAAACTGGTGTCCACGTATCATTAAAAGTTGAATTTTTAGTATCAATAATTACAAAATCATCCAATAAAGATTTTTCATCATCTTTTAACTCCAAACCTAAATGACTTGGCTTTATTACACTTTGATTTTTATAGGTCAATTCGTAAGTTGGCGTACCATTTTCTTCTAAAGAGAACATCATGGTTATCTCACCATTTGGCGATTTTAACTCTTGTGAATTGCTAAGGCTAAAAGCCGATAAAAATAAGGTTAGAATTAATAAATTTAAAGATTTCATCTTTTTGGTTTTAATGTCATTTAACTAACAGCACGCAACGAATTACCTTTTAGTAATACTGGTTTATTGTTCACAAGAATTTCAAGATCATTACCACTAAGCAGTTCGAAGTTGGTATTATTTTGAGCGATATTCACTTTTATAATTTGGTTTCTAAAATTCACTTTAAATGAATAACCATTCCATTGTTTAGGTATTTTTGGTGTGAATGATAACTTATTATCCATAATTCTCATACCTCCAAAACCTTCTACAATACTCATCCAAGTTCCCGCCATAGACGTGATATGTAAACCTTCATGTACTTCGTGATTATAATCGTCTAAATCTAATCTTGAAGTACGTAAATAAAAGGTATACGCTTGTTCCATTCTATCTAATTTAGCCGCTTGAATACTGTGTACACAAGGTGACAAGGAACTTTCATGAACTGTAAATGGTTCATAAAAATCAAAATGACGCTTTAATTCTTCATCAGAAAATTGATCTTCAAAAAAGTAGAAACCTTGTAAAATATCTGCTTGCTTAATATATGGTGAACGTAAAATTCTATCCCAACTCCATTTTTGATTTATAGGTCGTTCTGTTTTTGGTAAATCTGTAACTGAAATTAATTCTTTGTCTAAAAAACCATCTTGTTGTAAATATACTTGATGCTTTTCCGAATAAGGGAAATACATATTATCTGCAACCGTTTTCCAAAGTGCTAATTCCTTTTCAGAAAGCTTAACTTTTTCAGCTATTCTCGAAAAATCTGAAGCGTATTCTAATTCTATTTTTTCAATTTGTTCTAGAGTATAATCTATACACCATTTAGCCAAATAGTTTGTATACCAATTGTTATTTACGTTATTTTCGTATTCATTTGGCCCCGTAACACCAAGAATTACATATTGATTTTTATCTGTTGAAAATGTTGCGCGTTGTTGCCAAAAGCGAGCAATACCAATTAATACTTCTAATCCTTTTTCTGGGATATAACTATAGTCTCCTGTAAAACGGTAATAATTATAAATAGCGAATGCTATGGCGCCGTTTCTATGAATCTCTTCAAAGGTAATCTCCCATTCATTATGGCATTCTTCCCCATTCATAGTTACCATTGGGTATAAAGCGGCTCCGTTTTTAAAGCCTAATTTTTCAGCATTTTCAATAGCTTTTTGTAGATGATTATAGCGATACTCTAATAACGTTCTAGCAACCTTTTGGTCTTTAGTTGCCATATAAAAAGGAATGCAATAGGCCTCGGTATCCCAATAGGTACTGCCTCCATATTTTTCTCCTGTAAAGCCTTTAGGGCCAATATTTAATCTTGAATCTTTACCTAAATAGGTTTGGTTTAATTGGAAAATATTAAAACGAATACCTTGTTGCGCTTTTACATCGCCTTCAATAGTAATGTCTGCCATGTCCCAAATAGCTGCCCAAGCTTGTTTTTGCTCTTCAAGTAATTGATTAAACCCCTTTTTAGTTGCTGTTTTTAAAACCTGTTTTGCAACATTAACTAATTCTGATTTATTGTGATTTCTATCAACTGTATAACCACCAAATTTCTCAATGCTATACGTCTCTCCTTTTTTTACAGCATGAGCATAGCTAAAACACACTTGATTTGAATCTGCTTTAATATTATGATCTACCAAAACTGGTTTGCCAGAAATGTAAACTTTAGACTCCATAAATGTACAGGTATGGAAATCGGTTTTCATTGTTTTTGCCTCAATAAAAGCTTGGTTATTTAAATGACTTACATCTGTTGTATCCCAAAACTTATCATCCCAATTGGTATCTTCATTAGTTATTCCAGAATCTAAATACGGTTGAAATATTATTTCAGCATCAGCATTTAACGGTTTTACTTGGTAATTAATGGCACCAACTTCATCTAATTCTAAGCTTAAAAAACGTTTTACAGAGACTTCTACTTGTACATTATTTGGTAACGTTGCCTTAAAATTTCTTGACAACCAACCTTCTTTCATGTTAAGTTCACGCTTAAAATCATTAACCGATTTGCAGGTGTTTAAATCCAAAGACTCACCATTAACAGTTACGTTAATACCAATCCAATTTGGAGCATTTAATACCTTAGCAAAATATTCTGGGTAGCCATTTTTCCACCAACCTACGCGGGTTTTATCTGGGTAATACACCCCAGCAATGTAGCTACCTTGAAAGGTTTCACCGGAATAGTGTTCTTCAAAATTAGCACGTTGCCCCATGGCACCGTTTCCTATACTAAATAAACTCTCGGAAGCTTTAATACGACTAGCATCAAAACCTTCTTCTATGATGGACCAATTATCTGGTTTTATATAATCCTGGTTCATTATTCTTCTATATTTTTTCTGAAATAACCTCGGTAAAAAAATTATCAGGAATTTCAGTTAAATTGTTAAAATTAAAATCGGCTTCGTGCAGTGTTTTTTCATCTCCAATTCCGATTGATATCATGTTCGCTGTATTTGCAGCTTCTACACCCGCAATGGCGTCTTCAAAAACGACACAATGTTCTGGTTCTTTATTCAATTTTTTAGCTCCCTTTAGGAATACTTCTGGGTCTGGTTTTGCTTTACTTACACTATTCCCATCAACAATGCCAGCAAACCTTTCGTATAAGTTTACTTGCTTTAATATTAATGGCGCGTTTTTACTTGCAGAACCTAATACGTATTTAATTCCTAAAGTGTCTAAAGTATCTAAAAGCTGAGTTGCTCCAGGCAGAATTTCTTCCGGCCCCATTTTGGTGATATACTGTAAATAATGTTCGTTTTTACTAATTAGAAATTCTTGTTTTTTTTCTTCGGAAAGCTCAATGTTTCCAATATCTAAAAGAATTTCTAACGATCTTACACGACTCACGCCTTTTAAAAGTTCGTTATCTGTTTCGGTAAACTCGAAACCTAAATGGTCTGCAAGGTCTTTCCATGCTAAAAAATGATATTTTGCGGTGTCTACTATAACACCGTCAAGATCAAATATGACTCCTATTTTATTCATCTATTTCTGGTTGATATGATATTGCTGATTTGTTTGTAATTAAGAAATTACATAGTCCAGCTATTATTAAACTTCCTCCTGCTACTAACATCGCATTAATAGCTTCTTCACCTAAAAGACCAGAGACAAAATTAATACCTCCAAGTGCTGCTATAATTTGCGGAATTACTATAAACATGTTGAAAATCCCCATAAACATCCCCATCTTTTTTGGGTCTACAGAGCTCGATAACATCGCATATGGCATGGATAGAATACTTCCCCAAGCTATTCCTACTAGCATAAAACAGTATTTTAAATTTTCAGGGCTTTCAATTAAATACATTCCAATAAATCCTAGACCACCTAAAATTAGTGAGCCCATATGCACGTATTTTCTGTTAATATTCTTTTTTGAAGTATAAAACGTTAACAACAATGCAAATGCCATTGATGACAAGCCGTAAACTCCCATGGCCGATCCTACTAAGTTTGAAGCTTTTTGAAAAGATGTATTTGCAACATCAAAAGCTTCTTTTTGTAAAGGAATCTCCATATTGTAATTTGCTTCAATTGGAGCGGGCGCATTAAATACATGTTCTGTTAAAGCTGGATTTGCTAAACTCCACATTGTAAAAAAAGCAAACCAAGAAAAGAATTGAATGACACCCAATTTTTTCATAGTTATAGGCATATTCCCTATATTATTTACTATGTCTGGTATAAACTGATTCTTCTTTTGTTTTTCCTTTTCAAATGCCTCCATATCTTCCGGAGGATATTCAGTAGTTGTGAAAATGGTGTATAACACACTAACTAAAAAAACAAAAGCCCCAATGGCGAACGCCACTTTTACAGACATTGGAACAACACCTTGAGGCGCAGAATCACTCACTCCCAATTGCGAAATCATCCATGGTAAGTTACTGGCAATCCACGTACCAATTCCTATAATTAAAGTTTGAACCACAAAGCCATAAGACCGTTGAGACTCTGGTAATTTATCTGCCACTAAAGCTCTAAATGGCTCCATTGAAATATTTATGGAAGCATCTAGAATCCATAAAAATCCTGCCGCCATCCATAAAGCTGAAGAGTGAGGCACAAAAAACAATGCAATAGAGCTTAAAATTGCTCCAATTAAAAAATAAGGCCGTCGTCTTCCTAACTTTGGGTGCCAAGTTCTATCACTTAAATAACCAATAATTGGTTGTACAAGTAATCCTGTTAACGGGGCTGCAATCCATAACAACGGTATATCGTCATGACCTGCTCCTAAAGTTTGAAATATTCGAGACATAAAGCCTCCTTGAAGTGCGAATCCAAATTGTATTCCTAGAAATCCGAAACTCATGTTCCAAATTTGCCAGAAACTTAATCTACGCTTTTCCATTAAATAGTATGTTTAAATGAATACTATTTGATAAGCGATTGTATACCATTCTAGCTTAAACTAAATTGGTATTACTTATCAAAACTTATTGTGAGAAGTGAAAATATAAGTTTTGATTTCGAGTCAAAGATATAAAACAATTTTGATTTTCCTAATTCATTAAAATCGTTACGAAACTATTTAGTAGATTCTCTTTCAATAATTTCGGTCTCAATTACCATCTTTATAAAATCACGTTTTTTCTCGTTATTTGTAAAGTATTGTTCGGTTTCAGCATCTTCGGCCTCTAATCTATCTATCAATAAATTTGCAGATTGCTCCCCTATCTTTTGTCCATGTTGACTTACCGTTGTTAAACTAGGCGTAGCATGTTTTGAAAGCACACCATCAGTAAAACCAATTACTTGCAAATCTTCAGGAATCTTCAAGCCTAATAATCGAGCAACTTTCATTGCGGAGACTGCATATAGCTCATTAACTGCAAACACGCCATCAATTTTTGGGTTTGATTTAAAAAATTGTGCGATCTCAGTTTCTAAAACATCAAGATTATTTTCGACATCCAAACTATCATCAATCTTTAATATCAAATTAGAATTTGCAATAACTCCATTATTTTGAAGCGCTTCCAAGTAGCCCTGAGTCCTTAACCTACCTACACTTACATAATCCATTGTAGTAATTAAAGCTATGTTTTTACAACCGTTTTCCAAGAGTTTATTTACGGCTTTTACAGCGCCGTTAAAATCGTCTACTATAACTTTATCGCAGTCTACTTCGTTTACAACTCGATCAAACATCACAATAGGAATCCCTTGATTTATAGTGGCATTAAAATGATGATAATCTTGTTTTAATAAAGTTTCTTTAGAAATAGAAAGCACAAACCCATCAATACTACCATTGGCGAGCATTTCCATATTGATGATTTCTTTTGTAAAAGATTCGTTAGACAATCCAACAATAACGTTATATCCGCGGCGATTGGCAACCCGTTCTATACCTCGAATTACAGTCGAAAAAAAGTGGTGAACAATCTCTGGAATTAAAATTCCAATAGTCTTTGTTTTTCTATTCTTCAAACTAAGCGCAATGTTATTAGGCTTATAATTATAAAGCTTTGCAAAGGCTTGAATTTTTTGTGTAGTATCTTCACTTATCTCTTTGCTATTACTTAAAGCTTTGGAAACAGTTGAAACAGAGACATTTAGCTCTTTTGCGATTTGTTTTAAAGTTATCTTTCTCTTCATAATCTAAAATTCTCTCTAAAATAATAATAATTCGTGTGGCTCGAAAATATATAAGATTATTTATATTCAATAGATATTTTATGATTTTCTCATTATTACCACAAAAAAATAATAAGTTATCAACACGAAAACGTTTTCGTAATTAATTTCGTAATTTCTAATTGTTTGTTTACAATTTCTTTACATAGCTTTGAAGGGAGAAGTGAAAATATAATCGAACTAATGAAACTTTATAAACTAAACTAATTTGTATGAAGACAATTATTAATAGTTTACTGTTTTTTCTGTTTTTGGCGCCCGTCTATATTTTTGGACAAACACCAATTACAGGAACAGTAACAGAACAATCCACTTCAATTCCACTACCAGGAGTTAATGTTGTTATTAAAGGCACCAGTACTGGTACCGCAACCGACTTTGATGGAAATTATCGTATTGAAGCAAATAACGGAGACATTATTGTATTTTCCTATATTGGTTATCAATCGCAAGAAGTAACTTATTCTGGACAATCAAAACTAAACGTTCAATTAACCGAAGACACATCTCAGTTAGAGGAGATTGTTATTATTGGTTATGGTAGTGTTAAAAAAGAAGATTTAACTGGTGCTGTTGAAGTTATCTCAGCCAAAGACTTTAACCAAGGTGCTGTTGTATCTCCAGATCAATTACTACAAGGTAAAGCTGCCGGTGTAAGAATAACTAGCGCAGGTGGCCAACCAGATGCTGCTCCAAATATTAGAATTAGGGGTGGTTCATCGCTTTCTGGTAATAATGCGCCTTTAATTGTTATTGATGGTGTACCATTAGACAATGGTGGTGTAGCTGGTGTGGGCAACCCATTAAGTTTAATTAACCCAAACGATATTGAAAGTTTTAGTGTTCTTAAAGATGCATCTGCAACCGCTATTTACGGTTCTCGTGCTTCTAACGGTGTACTTATAATCACCACTAAAAAAGGAACCTCAGGCGAAGCTAAATTTAATTTCTCTGCAAGAACATCATTAAGCAATGTTAGTTCAAGTGATCAAATTCAAGTTATGAATGGTGACGAGTTTGTAACATTTGCTCAAATGTACTTTCCTGATAACTTAAGTGCTTTAGGTGTGCCTGTTGGAAGTGTAGACACAAATCAACCTGTATCGCAAATTATTAGCACTCCAAGTGGTGATAGAGCTATATACAATACAGATTGGCAAGATGTAATTTACAGAACAGCTGTAACTAAAGATTATAACTTTGGCGTAAGAGCTAATTTATTGAAAAAAATCCCTTTTAGAGCATCTGTTGGTTATAATGAAACTGAAGGTGTTGTACAAACTAATGATTATGAAAGAATAACGGCATCGTTAAGATTAACGCCTAAGTTTTTTGATGATCATTTAAAAGTAGACATCAATGCTAAAGGAACTGCTGTAGATAAAAATTCAATTGATGATGGTGCTGCTCTTGGTGGTGCAATTTCAATGGATCCTACTAAGCCAATTTATGATAGTAACTCAATTTTTGGTGGTTTCTATCAGCAATTACAGGCTTCGGATAACCCTAATGATCCTAATGCAAAAATTGGAGCAGGTAACCCATTAGGTGTTTTACTTCAAAGATCTCGTCCTGAAAAAGTAAATCGTATTCTTGGTAATATTGAATTAGACTATAAGATGCACTTTTTACCTGAATTACGTGCTGTTGTTAATTTAGGCTTAGAAGCTGCAAGAGCAGAGATTACTGAAAGATTTTCTGAAAATGCCATCAATTCATATACACTTGTTCCCGACACAAATGTTCCTGCTGGCACATATATATTCAATTCTGGAAAAAGCTTTGGTGAAAGACAACATATCACAAATGTTACGATGGAATCTTATCTAGCGTATCGTAAAGAACTTGAAAATTCATTCATAAATAATTTTGATGTTCAAGCCGGTTATTCATACCAAAATTTTAAAAACGATGGTAATAAAGATGAATATGAAAATGATCCTGTTAGCGGTCAAAGAATTCTAAATATTGACCCACTAAATCCAAATAACAGATATTTTAACGAATTAAACTTACAGTCTTACTTTGGTAGAGCCAACATTAATTTGTCAAACAAATACTTACTTACAGCTTCATTTAGAGCAGATGGTTCTTCATTTTTTACAGAAGAAAACAGATGGGGTTATTTCCCTTCCGCTGCATTAGCATGGAAAGTTAAAGAAGAAAGTTTCTTGAAAGATGTAAACTTTATTAACGATTTCAAAGTAAGAATTGGATGGGGTGAAACTGGTCAGCAAGACATTTCTGGTCAAGTTGGATTCTACCCTTCTATTCCTTTATTTGAAATAGGATCTCCTGAAAGTCAATATATCTCAGGTGTAAACCTTTATAATGCTAAAGAATTCAACCCAGATTTAACTTGGGAAAAATCAACAACTTATAACTTAGGTGTTGACTTTGAATTTTTTACAAATAACATTTTAACAGGTTCATTCGACATTTTTAAAAGAGAAACAACAGATTTATTAGTATTAACAAATGTTCCTCCAGGACAAGCGTTAAGTGATCAAGTAATTCAAAATGTAGGTGCAACTGAAAGTGAAGGTTTCGAATTAAACTTAAACTTAAATCCAATTCAGAATGAAACCTTCGATTTATCTTTTAATGGAAATTTATCGTACAATATAACTGAGGTTACCGATTTAGATGGTGCAGAACAAATTACAGTTAATAGTGACGGAACTAGGCTAGCGATTGGAACAGGTAATTTTTTATTAAGACATGCATTAGGCGAACAAGCTAACTCTGCTTGGGTACACAAACAAGTTTATGATACAGATGGAAACCCAATTTTAGGATCTTTTGTAGACTTAAATGACGATGGTAGAATTACTGAAGCAGATAGATATTATAGAGCAATTCAACCTAATTGGACCTTTGGTTTTGGTTTTAATATGAACTACAAAAACTGGGATTTAAGTGCTAGTTTTAGAGGTCAATTAGATGGCGAAATTTATAACTCAAGAAAATTAACACATGGGGCTATTGATAATGCGTTATCTTTAGATGGCAATTCATTTAACAACACATTAAATTTCTTTACAGGAGAAGCAAATCCAGTATTTACAGATATTGTAGATCCTGTTCAATATTCAGATTATTTTATTGAAGGTGCTTCATTCTTAAGATGTGAAAATATTGTACTTGGTCATACCTTAGATAATGTTATTAAAAATGCAAGGCTTAAAATTTATGGAGCCATTAATAACCCCTTTTTAATTACAAATTATTCTGGACAAGATCCTGAGAATTTTACGGGTATTGACAACGACTTTTACCCAAGAGCAACGGTGTATAACTTAGGTGTTAATATTGATTTTTAAACTATGAAAATTATGAAAAATAAAATTTTAAAATTACTATTTGGTTTAGTAGTAGTCTTCACTGTTAACATTAGTTGCACAGATGATTTAAACACAGAACCAATAACAGAACTATCCCTTGATGAACTCTTAGCGCAAGACCCTCAAGCGGTTGAAGGCATATTATCAAGGTTATATGGATCCTTTGCCCTTTCTGGAGCAGATGGCTCTGGAAGTTCAGATATTAGCGACGATGCTGGAGAATCACCTTTTTTAAGAGGTATTGTAAATCTACAAGATTTTGCAGCAGACGCCATGAAAAACAGATGGGGAGATAATGGTTTAGACCAATTAACTACGACTTCAGATTGGACTCCGGATAATAAGTTCTTTAGATATTTATATAATAGAATCTTTTTTACGATTCCACAATGTAACAACCTCCTTTCTATACTCCCAAATGTAGATGTAGAAAACAAAGAGGTTATTATTTCTGAAGTACGATTTATTAGAGCTTTAGCTAACTATTATTTAATAGATGTTTTTGGAAAAGGAGTTTTAGCAACAGAAGACACATTTGGTCAAACCGAAGCTTTACCAGAAGCTTCCCGACAAGAATTGTTTGATTTTGTTGAATCTGAACTATTAGAAATTGAACCTTTATTACCAGCAACAAACACCTACGGAAGAGCAACAAATGGCGCTGCACAAATGTTATTAGCAAAATTATATTTAAATGCCGAAGTATATACAGGAACCCCTAGATATGCTGATGCAGCGACGTATGCTAATAAAGTAATTACAGAAGGCCCTTATGCGCTTGCAAACGATTTTGTTAGTATGTTTTCTGCTGATAATGATTCATCAACCGAAATTATATTCCCATTAATTGCTGACGCTCAAGTAAGTCAAAGTTTTGGTAACACGACATACATTGTAAATGGCAGTTTAAACGCAGATACAACGCCTCTGGCTCAATTTGGAGCAACTGAAGGTTGGGGTGGTCACAGATCAAGTAAAGCTTGGTATGGATTATTTGGTGATTTAGGAACTTCTACGGATGATAGAGCTAAATTATTTTGGACTGAAGGTCACAATTTTGAAATGGAAGAT
This sequence comes from Algibacter sp. R77976, assembly GCF_044594645.1. Classification (GTDB taxonomy): domain Bacteria; phylum Bacteroidota; class Bacteroidia; order Flavobacteriales; family Flavobacteriaceae; genus Algibacter_B. Next base: position 1,468,693 of record NZ_CP138989.1, on the reverse strand, counting down.
TATAAAGAGTGGACTGATGGCTACCCTTCTGTAAAATTTAGAAACACAAACTTTACCGGAGAGTCATTACCATCAAGTTTTTCTCCAACAGATTTTCCTTTATTCAGATTAGCAGATGCTTACTTAATGTATGCAGAATGTGCTGTAAGAGGAGCTGCAGGAGCAGATATGGGTACAGCTGTAACTTATGTAAACGAAGTTCGAACAAGATCAAAAGCTAGTACGATTACTCAAACCGATTTAACCGAACAATTTATAATTGATGAACGCGGAAGAGAATTAAACCTAGAAGGTCACAGACGTACAGATTTAATACGATTTGGAATGTTTACAGGTAGTACATATTTATGGCCATGGAAAGGCGGTGTAAAGGATGGTACGTCAATACCAGCAACGTATAATTTATACCCTATTCCTTCGTCGGCTTTACAAGCCAACCCGAATTTAACACAAAACCCAGGATTTTAAAACTAAAACTAAACGATTATGAAAAATATAAAACTTTTATCACTCTTATTAATTGCGTTCATAGGCTTTAATGCCTGTGACCAGGATGACGACTTAGTGTTCACAGCTCAAGAACCAACTGAAGGCATAAGCTTCTCTAATACTTTTTTAGATGAGTATGTATTAACAGTAGCCGCATCCAACAACTTAGGTGAGCGCTTTACTTGGCAAGATGCCGATTTTGGAGTACCAACAAATGTAACTTACGAATTAGAAAATTCAATTTTAGGCGATTTTACAGATGCAACAACCGTTGGAACTACTGATGGCAACGAGCTTGCTGTTACCATAGGCACTATGCTTGGCTTTGCTGAAACTGCTGGTTTAGATAACGATCCAAATACAGATTTACCAAATACCGGAACGCTTTATTTTAGAGTAAAAGGCTTTGTTGGAACTGAAGGATTACCAACCTATACTGCAACACAAGAACTTACAATAGTTTTACCAGAAATAGTAGAAGGCGGTGGTTCTTACGAAATTGCTACATGGGGTGTAGTTGGTTCTGGATATAACAACTGGGGCGCATTTGCCGACGCTAAGTTTTACACAACTGCTGTTCCTGGTGTTATTGTTTCATATGTAAATTTAGTTGATGGTGAAATTAAATTTAGAGAGAATAACCAATGGGGTGGCGATTTAGGTGATGCGGATTTAGATGGTGTTTTAGATGCTGATGACGGTAACAATATCGCTGTAACTGCTGGTGATTATAAAATTACTATTGACACTAATGATAACTCTTATACAATTGAACCATTTTCTTGGGGTGTTGTAGGTTCTGGTTATAATGATTGGGGAGCATCTCCTGATGCTAAATTTTACTATGATTATACAACAGATACTTTTAAAGTTGGTGTTCAATTATTAGATGGTGAAATTAAATTTAGAATGAACAATGCATGGGATGTGAGTTTTGGTGATGCAACTCTTGATGGTGTTTTAGATACTGATGCTGATAATAATATTGCATCAGCAGCTGGACACTATTTAATTACAATAAACCTAAATGATAACAGCTACACCATTGAAGAAGCAGCAAACGTTTGGGGTGCCGTAGGTTCTGGTTATAACGATTGGGGAGCATCTCCTGATGCTAGTTTAACAGAAATTCAACCAGGTGTGTTTTATACTGAAAATGTAACCATGGTAGATGGTGAAATTAAATTCCGTATGAACAATAATTGGGGTGGTGACTATGGCGATGCTAATCTAGATGGCATATTAGACCAAGATGCAGACAATAATATTGCTGTAACTGCAGGAAATTATGTAATATCTATAGATTTTAATGATGCTGCAGGTCCTGCTTATTATTTAGGGTCTAGGTAAGCCTCTTTAAAAAATATTATTTAAAACTAAAAAGAGGTTGCATGCTTATAATTTGCAACCTCTTTTTTTATAAAACGCAATGCTATGAAAAAACTAATACTCATTTTTTTAATATCAATAAATTGGTGTTTTGCACAGCAACAAACCGTTACACATACGGTTACACCTTCTCCCTTTGAAGAAAGTGATAATATAACTATTACCATACAAGGTAGTAGTGTTGATGAAGTGGCTTGGGGCATAACAGGCAACGCCTTATATTTATGGGCTTGGTCTTACAACACAAATTTAACAGGTCAACAAGATTGTCCAACCAATGGTTTTTGGGACAACTCAAGCGAAACAAATCGCTTTACTTACAATAGTGGTGCCGACACGTATACGATGTCTTTTGTCCCAACCTCATTTTTCTCTAGAACTGGTATTGGTAGAATTGGTTTTTTAGTAAAAGCTAAAGATGGAAGCGGAGATAAAAAATCTCAAGATATTTTAGAAGATGTAGGCGCTTTTCAGTTATCGTTAAGCGCACCAACTAATACAACAACTATCTTGTCATCTGGAAGCAATCTTAGCATAACAGCATCAAATACTGGTGGAAATGCAGATTATGTTTTAAAAGCAGACGGTAGTACCATTAACTCTCAAACAGGTATTTCATCGTATTCATATACCGATATGAATATTACAATTAATAAAAATTATACACTTGAAGCTACTGTTGGTGGTGTAACAAAAACGATAAATTTTTCTGTAATAGTAGATCCCGGCTCAAATTTTAGCGTGATGCCACAAACCTATTTAGATGGGATTAACTATGATGATAGCGATCCTACTAAAGCAACTTTAGTGCTTTATGCAACTGGAAAAGACTTTGTTTATGTTGCCGGAAGCTTCAATAATTGGCAACCAGATGCAAGTTATGCCATGAAGCAAGATCCTTCACGAAATAATAAATTCTGGATTACTTTAACGGGGTTAACACCTGGACAAATTGAAACATTTCAATATTGGGTTGTAGACAAAACCCCAATTACAAATTCACCTGCTTTAGTAAAAACAGCCGATCCGTATTCTACTTTGGTTTTATCTCCTTTTGACGACCCATATATTCCTGCTTCAACTTACCCAAGCCTGCCTGCTTATCCAGCTGGTCAAGAACGAGAAGTTACCGTTTTACAAACCGACAAAACACCATACAACTGGCAGGTTACAAATTTCAACAAACCTAAAAAAGAAGATTTAGTTATATATGAAGTTTTAATTCGTGATTTTGATGCCGACAGAAACTTTCAAGATATCATTGATAAAATCGATTATTTTAAAAACTTAAATATTAATGCCATTGAACTTATGCCTATAATGGAATTTGAAGGCAATGAAAGTTGGGGATACAATACATCATTCCACATGGCTTTAGACAAGTTTTACGGCACCGAAGATAAATTTAAAGAACTGGTTGATGTTTGTCATCAAAACGGTATTGCGGTTATTTTAGATGTCGCATTAAACCACGCCTTTGGAAGAAACCCAATGGTTCGTATGTGGATGAACGATTCAGATAACGATGGCTGGGGAGAACCAAGTTCAGAAAATCCATATTTTAATGAAACCGCAAAACACACTTATAGTGTTGGCTCAGATTTCGATCATTCAAATTCATTTACACAACTTTACACTAAACGGGTTGTAAAACATTGGGTTGAAGAATTTAATATAGATGGTTTCCGTTGGGATTTAACCAAAGGATTTACACAAAATTGTTCTTCTGGAGATGAAGGCTGCACTAACAGTTATCAAGCCGATCGTGTTGCTATTTTAAAAGATTACGCAGATTACTCATGGAGTTTAGACGAAACACATTTTGTTATTTTCGAGCATTTAGGAGCTGATAACGAAGAACAAGAATGGGCTAATTATAGAATAGGAGATGCCATTCCAAAAGGTGTTATGATGTGGAGTGAAATGTGGACACCATATAAAAACCTAGCCCAAGGACAATCAAGTGATATTAACTTTGAAAGAATGGGACATACCGCTCATGGTTTTACTGAAAAAAGAACGCTTGGCTATCCTGAAAGCCATGACAAGGATAGAATTATGTATGAAATGACTCAATTTGGAGTTACCACCAACTCATCCCATGATGTTACCGACTTAAATACGGCATTATCCAGAATGTCTGCATTGGGCGCTGTAACACTTACGGTTCCAGGACCAAAAATGGTTTGGCATTTTGCAGAGTTAGGCATGGAAAATTCTATTTGGACGTGTAATAACGGCGTAGTTAATTCAGATTATGATGGTAATGGCGATGGCGATTGTAAGTTAGACACTAAACCGCAACCGCAATGGATAAACAATTGGTTGGGTGATGCTAACCGAAGCCAGATTTATAACGATTGGGCTAGACTTAATGCATTAAAAATTAACGAAGCTGTTTTTGAGGGTAATTACGCTATTACTTCAGGTACGCAAACGCCTAGAATTAGTATTTACACAGGTGATGAAAACACTTCAGGTTCAGAATTAAAAAATGTTATTGTTATAGCTAATTTTTCTGTAACGGCTCAAACTGTAAATCCTAATTTTCCTTATTCTGGAGATTGGTATGAATTGATGGATGAATCTGGAACTACAACTGTAGATGGAACTACAACATCAATAAATCTTGGTCCAGGTGAATTTAGAGTTTACGGAAATCAAGCTTCAACATTATCAACCAATAAGTTTGATTCTCACGTTGGTTTAAGACTTTTTCCGAACCCAACAAATAGCACCTTTTCAATAAATAAAAACATTGATACGATAGCTATTTATTCTATTACGGGGAAACTAGTAAAAATATTTAATGGCGACTATCAGAAAGGAGATGCCTTCGATATTTCAGACCTAAAGCAAAGCCTTTATTTAGTAAAAGCAACTAATAATTTAGGAGAAGTTAACACCATTAAACTTGTAAAAATATAATTAAGTTTATTTAATAAAAAAAGCTTCTCAATTCCATTGGGAATATGAGAAGCTTTTACTTTTTATAAGGTACTAGAATTCTAGCTATTTCCTTTTTTATAATCTGCTAAAAATTTAGCTAAACCTATATCTGTTAAAGGGTGTTTCAATAAACCTTTAATAGCCGATAACGGTCCTGTCATAACATCACTTCCTAATTTAGCACAATCAATAACGTGCATGGTGTGACGAACAGACGCTGCTAAGATTTGAGTTTCAAATCCGTAGTTATCATAAATTTGTCTGATTTCAGCAATCAAGTTTAATCCATCTGTAGAAATATCATCTAATCTTCCAATAAATGGAGACACGTAAGTTGCTCCTGCTTTAGCAGCTAATAAAGCTTGACCAGCAGAAAACACTAATGTTACATTAGTTTTTATTCCTTTATCAGAAAAGTATTTACATGCTTTTATACCATCTGCAATTAATGGTAACTTAACAACTATTTGAGGGTTTAAAGCAGCAAGAGCTTCACCTTCTTTAACCATACCTTCAAAATCTGTTGAAATAACTTCTGCACTTACATCACCTTCAACTAAATCACAAATTTTCTTGTAATGTGCGATAATATTATCTGCACCATTAATGCCTTCTTTAGCCATTAATGATGGGTTTGTTGTTACACCATCTAAAACTCCAAATGCTTCAGCTTCTGCAATATCATCAAGGTTTGCTGTGTCTATAAAAAATTTCATAATCTATATAATTATACGGTTTGTAAATATTCTAATACTTGTTTGCTTACTTTTTCTCCTGTAAAACCAAATTTATCATCTAGTACAGTTGCTGGTGCAGAATAACCAAAATGCTCTAATCCAAACACTTTACCATTCGCTCCTACTAAACCTTCTAAGTTTACTGGTAAGCCAGCGGTTAATCCAAATAAGGGTGTGTTGTTTGGAATAACACTTTCTTGATAAGCCTTAGATTGATTTCTGAATACACCTTCTGATATTACAGAAGCAATACTCACTTTTAGGTTCTCTTTACCTTCAAGTATTTCTGCTGCTTCTAATAACGTAGCAACTTCAGACCCATTAGCTACTAAAACTACATCTGGGTTTTCAACTTCTTTAACTAAGTATCCTCCTTTTTCTGCAGCTAAAGCTTCTTGGTATCTCGACTCACCTTGCGCAGGAATATCTTTAATACCTTGTCTAGATAAAATTAAACCAGATGGTGAATTAGTGTTTTCTAAAGCCATTTTCCAAGCTACACTCGTTTCAGCTGAATCTGCTGGACGCATGGCTAGGAAACTGTTTTTACCACTATGGTTTTTAAGTTTTTCTAATAAACGAATTTGAGCTTCTTGCTCAACTGGCTGGTGTGTTGGCCCATCTTCACCTACTCTAAAAGCATCGTGAGTCCAAACATATTTTACTCCTAATTCTTGAATACCACTTAAACGAATAGCTGGTTTCATATAATCTGAAAACACAAAGAATGTTGCTACAACAGGAATAATTCCGCCGTGTAATGCAATACCATTTGCAATACAAGCCATTGTTAACTCTGCAACACCTGCTTGTAAAAATGAACCGCTAAAATCACCTTTTTGTAACGCTGAAGATTTCTTTAAGAAACCATCAGTCTTATCACTATTAGATAAATCTGCAGAAGACACAATCATGTTCTCAACATTTTCAGCTAAATATGCCAATACATTTGAAGAAGCAGCTCTAGAAGCTATTCCTGCTTTATGCTCGATAGATTCAAAATCTAATTCTGGAAGTTTTCCTGATAAGAAGAAATCTAATTTATTAGCTAAAGCTTCGTTATCTTTTCTCCAAGCATTAATAACAGCTTTCTTTTCTGCTGCTTTTGCTGTTTTTTCTTTTAGTACATCTTTATAAAAAGCACTTACATCATCAAAAATATCAAATGGATTTTCAATGCTTGCACCTAAATTAACTAAAGTCTTTTCGTAATCTGCTCCCGTTGCTCCAATAGGCTGTCCGTGTAATTCACAGTAACCCTCAAACATACTTCCATCGGCAGCAACACAACCTTTACCCATTATTGTTTTACCAATAATTAAAGTTGGTTTTTCAGTTTCGTTATTAGCGTCGGTTAATGCTTTTCTTATTTCATCGTGGTTATGACCATCAATAGTTACAACTTTCCATCCCCATGCTTCATATTTAGCAGCAGTATCTTCACTTGTTACCTCATCTGTAGATGTAGATAATTGAATATCGTTAGAATCAAAAAACATGATAAAGTTGCTCAGTCCTAAATGACCTGCAATTCTTCCTGCTCCTTGAGATATTTCTTCTTGAATTCCACCATCTGAAATAAACCCATAAACTTTATGATTCATCCAATCTCCAAAACGTGCGGCTAAAAACTTAGTTGCAATAGCTGCTCCCACACCCATAGTGTGTCCTTGCCCTAATGGTCCAGACGTATTTTCAATACCTCTTGCAACATCTACTTCTGGGTGCCCTGGAGTAATTGAACCCCATTGGCGAAAATTGGCTACATCATCTTTTTCATAATTTCCTAAAAGGTAATACTGCGCATACATTAAAGTAGATAAGTGACCCGCATCCATAAAGAAACGATCTCTAAATGGCCACGCCATATCTGAAGGATCATAATTAAAAAATTCTGAATATAGTATATGCATAAAATCTGCACCTCCCATAGGGCCACCTGGATGACCTGATTTTGCCTTTTCTACCATAGCTACAGCTAATGCTCTTATATTATCTGCTGCTTGTAAATTAATGTCTTTGCTCATTTTTTTAATTATGATTAATATTTAATGACTTAAAAATGTGCTTCTTGAGGAATAATATATCTTCTAAAAAGCACATGTTTTGCAAATATATAATCTTTAACTTGTATAGGTGTGCTGTATCTCGAATTAATTTAATAACAGGTGTTAATATCTCTGTAACTGAGTCTTTATTTAAATAACATTACTGTATAACAAAAGTAGACTTAAAAGAAAACCTTCATATATCTAATAGAGACTCCATTCGTCTAGCAAAAATTAAGCATAAAAAAAACGCTTCTCGATTAAAAGAAACGTTTTACCTTAACTTGGTGCGGGCGGGGAGACTCGAACTCCCACACCGCGAGGCACTAGATCCTAAGTCTAGCGTGTCTACCAATTCCACCACGCCCGCTAAAGGACTGCAAATATAAACAACATTTTTAAATTGCAAACTTTATAGTATCAAAAAACTTTCTTTTTTATACTTTTGAATTAACTCTTATAAAAACTTACATGAATCAAATTCAATCTTACATTTCAGAAAATAAAGAAAGATTTCTAAACGAATTAATCGAACTTTTAAAAATACCGTCCATAAGTGCCGATTCAGCTTATAAAAATGATGTATTAAAAACAGCAGACGCCATTAAGATTAGTTTAGAAAAAGCAGGCTGTGATACTGTTGAAGTTTGCAAAACAGATGGCTACCCAATTGTTTATGGAGAGAAAATAATCGACAAAAATCTACCAACTATATTAGTTTACGGACACTATGATGTACAACCACCAGATCCAATAAACTTATGGGACTCACCACCTTTTGAGCCTGTAATAAAAAAAACAGACAAACATCCAGATGGTGCTATTTATGCTCGTGGAGCTTGCGACGATAAAGGCCAAATGTATATGCACGTTAAGGCTATGGAGTTTATGACATCCACTAATCAGCTTCCCTGCAATGTCAAATTTATGATTGAAGGCGAAGAAGAAGTTGGCAGCGCAAACCTAGCAACCTTTGTAAAAAACAATCAAGAGAAATTAAAAAACGATGTTATTTTAATTTCAGACACAGGCATGATTGCTAACGATGTGCCATCCATAACAACGGGACTAAGAGGGTTAAGTTATGTTGAAGTAGAAGTTACAGGGCCAAATCGCGATTTACACTCAGGTTTATACGGCGGTGCCGTGGCCAACCCAATAAACGTTTTAACTAAAATGATTGCATCGCTTCATGATGAAAACAATCACATTACCATTCCTGGTTTTTATGATAACGTTGAAGAACTCTCTAAAGCAGAACGCGCAGAAATGGCAAAAGCACCTTTTAACTTAGAAAACTATAAAAAAGCGCTAGACATAAATGCCGTTTACGGAGAAGCAAACTACACCACCAACGAAAGAAACTCCATTAGGCCAACCCTAGATGTTAACGGTATTTGGGGAGGTTATACGGGCGAAGGCGCAAAAACTGTTATTGCAAGTAAAGCCTATGCAAAAATATCTATGCGCTTAGTGCCAAACCAAGATTGGGAAAACATTACGAAACTTTTCAAAACACATTTCGAAAACATCGCTCCAAAAGGCGTTACCGTAAAAGTTACACCACATCACGGCGGGCAAGGCTACGTAACACCTATAGATAGCATTGGCTACCAAGCTGCGAGTAAAGCCTACAAAAATACGTTTGGCAAAACACCAATACCACAACGAAGTGGCGGCAGTATTCCCATTGTTGCACTTTTCGAACAAGAATTAAAAAGCAAAACTATATTAATGGGCTTTGGTCTAGATAGCGATGCCATACATTCGCCAAACGAACATTTCGGAATATGGAATTACCTAAAAGGCATCGAAACCATTCCGTTGTTTTACAAATATTTTACCGAGTTATCTAAATAATATTTTGGGCGTTACTTTTTACTCATACCTACAAGGTTACAAAAACCTTGCAGGATCGCAAAAAGTCGGGCTTTCAGGAGTCGCTCCCTCCTGCGTCGGGGAGCTTCAACAAATCCTTCAATCCCTAACGCAAGTTAGTAACACACTATGAAAAACCAACATAACAATCACCTTTTATTACTCGTTATCGCCACCCTACTCGTTAGTACCTCTGGTGTTCTCGGAAAACACATAGACTTACCAACTCCCGTTATCATTTGGTGCAGAAGTGCATTAGGGGCGCTTTTCCTGTTTATCTTTTGTCGCTATAAAAAGTTAAATCTAAAGATTCAATCAAAAAAAGATGTCCCAACTATTCTTTTGGGCGCTATATTATTAGGCATACATTGGGTAACTTATTTTTACGCGTTAAAATTATCTAACGTTGCCATAGGCATGCTAGCCATGTTTACATTCCCTGTAATTACAGCTTTTTTAGAGCCTCTTTTTACAAAATCTAAATTAAACCCAGTACATATTTTAATGGGACTCATGGTATTAATTGGCATATATATTCTCGCACCAGAACTTAATTTTGAAAATACGCACTTAAAAGGCATTCTAATGGGTATCTTTTCGGCTGTTTGTTACTCAATAAGAAACTTAATTTTAAAGAAGCATGTGCACAAATATGACGGTACCGTACTCATGATGCAACAAGTTTCAATTGTAAGTATATTGCTATTCCCAGTAATGTTCAAAATGGATATTAGCAATATCCAAACTCAAGTACCATACCTGCTCATATTAGGCTTAGTCACTACAGCCATTGGGCACTCTTTATTTATAAGTAGTTTCAAGTATTTCTCCGTGAGCACCGCCAGTATTATTGGAAGTGCTCAACCTATTTTCGGGATAATCATGGCATTTCTATTCTTAAATGAAATCCCGAACTTAAATACGTTTTTTGGAGGCGCTTTAATTATTGCAACCGTAGTTATTGAAAGTATGAGGTCTAGAAAATAGGAAATATCCATCTCTACGTTTGTAGAATACAAATATTTGTTCTACATTTGTAGAAAATATTCTAATCTTGTAGAACAATGCAATTATCTAAAACTGAAGAAGAATTAATGAACCACCTATGGAAGCTCGAAAAAGCATTCATGAAAGATCTACTAGATCTTTACCCAGAACCTAAACCTGCCAACACCACTATTGCAACTTTACTAAAACGTATAACAGACAAAGGTTTTATTGCATACAAACTTTATGGGAAATCTAGAGAATACTATCCTTTGGTAAAAAAGAAAGATTATTTTTCTAAACATGTAAACGGACTGATTAAAAACTTTTTTAATGATAGTGCTTCGCAATTTGCGTCGTTCTTCACAAAAGAAACCAACCTTACCAAAGAAGAGTTGGAGGATCTAAAAAAATTGATTGACAAGGAACTTAAAAACAAATAATCATGTTAGCTATTCTATTAAAATCAGGATTATGTTTGTTCATTTTTTATGGTTTTTACAAACTTGTATTAGAAAATGAAAGTATCCATACATTTAAACGTTTTTACTTATTAGGAGCTTTAATTCTTTCCTTTTCTATCCCTCTAATAACATTTACGCAATATGTTGAAGTCATACCTAGACCACTTCCTGAATTAACCTCAGAGTTATCAAATAATAGTATCGCTCAAATTGGAGTTTCAAAAAAAGAAACCAGTTATTTACCAATTATACTTTGGAGTATATACAGCATTGGTGTTTTAATTTTTAGCTTAAAATTCGTTGTAAACCTTTACCAATTAATTCTGAAAATCAAAAATAACCCTAAAACTAAACGTAATAGTTTTTCCTATGTTTTATTACAAAACAACGTTGTACCACATACTTTTTTCAACTATATATTTTTAAATAAAACTAAGTTCGAAACATATAATATACCCAAAGAAGTTTTACTCCATGAAGAAACACATGCCATCCAAAAACACAGTATAGATGTTGTATTTATTGAATTTTTACAGATTCTATTTTGGTTCAATCCAGTTATCTACTTAATCAAACAAAGCATTAAATTAAACCATGAATTTTTAGCAGATAAAGCGGTATTAATGCAAGGTGCTGATGCTAAAATTTATCAAACTATACTATTACAATTTTCATCAAATACGCAAGATTATCAATTTGCAAGCACCATCAATTATTCATCAATCAAAAAACGATTTACAATTATGAAAACACAAACATCAAAACGAATTACTGTATTAAAAAGCATTATCATTATGCCGTTACTCGCTATTCTAATATATAGTTTTAGTAATGAAGTTACCATTGAAAAAACAAAAAACCTTCAAGAAATTGCCTTTCAAAACATGCAAGCAAATGAAGGTGCGACTGAAAGCATGATGAAAGAATACAACAATTTTATTACAGAATATGAAGCTACCAAAAGAATCTACAAAGATAAGCTTAGAAGAGCGGCAGCTATTTATGATATTATGACTGAAAAGCAACGTGCTTCAGTAACAAAATATCCTGAAACCAGATTGTTACGTTCATATTCGGAAAAAGAATTAAAACACCCTACGCAGGAAGAATTAGATTCTTGGTCACAATCTACGGATTTAACTATTTCAATTGATGCCATGAGAATAAAAAATGTTGATTTAAATAAGTATAAACCTAAAGACTTTGTGCTTTACAGATTAAGCAGGAAACCTCAAACAAGTGATGATGGAAAATCAAAACCCACTAAATGCTTTCTCTATACAGATGAAGGATTTAAACGTATTATTTTAAAACACAATTTTAACGATTACCATAGACTTTTTATTAAATATATGAACGAAATTGATACTTCTGTAAATTCAAAAAGTTCAGATAATTCAGAATTACTCATATTAAAAACACAATTAGATAATCTGTACGCTAATTTCTCAGAAGAAGAAATTAAGGAGTATCATCCTAGAATGGCACCCGCAATACCATCTGGAAATAAAATCGCTAAAACTATAAAAGTTTCAGAAAAAGTTATGGAATACAATGTTCTTGCCAAAAAATACAACAACCCCAACCCAAAAGGTCAAAGGTACCCTCGTGAAGAGATAGACCAATTGTATAAACTCTATAATAATTTAACAGATGAAGAAAAGACTATTGCAAAAGTTTTTCCAAATCTTCCTTATCCTATTCAAAAAAAATATGAACAAAGAAAGCAACAAAAATAAAAGCTATAAAAAATAAAGACACAAAAAAATAAGGTAAATTTAACTATCTCTATGTTTAGACCAGTCAGGTTATAAAACCAGACTGGTCTTTTTTTTATAAAATAATGTAACAAAACACCCGCTTTAACGTTCTAATAGTCAATCAATCAAAAATCAATCACATTATGTTAAAGCGTTTTTTTATAATCTGCTCTGGGGCAGATACCGATATTTTAGAAGATTGTTCCATAGGAGAACAAAACAAGTATGCTGGTATTGGAGCCACCGTTTTCTTTACCGCTGTTATGGCTTTTATTGCCGCGAGTTATGCTCTTTATACTGTTTTCGATAATCTTCACACAGCTATTTTCTTCGGACTTATTTGGGGTTTACTTATTTTTAATCTTGATCGCTATATTGTTTCTACAATTAAAAAAACGGGAAATATTATAGACGAATTGATTCAAGCATCGCCCAGAATTATATTAGCGGTGATTATTGCAGTCGTGATTTCTAAACCTCTTGAACTGAAAATTTTTGAAAAGGAGATTAACCAAGTGCTATTAGAGCAAAAAAACGAATTAACTTTAGCAAATAAGACACAACTTGCTGAGCAGTTTACACCTTCAATCGAAGGATTAAAAAACAATATTCTAACCTTACAACAACAAATTGACACAAAAGAAGCTGAAGTTAACCAATTATATGACACTTATATCTCTGAAGCTGAAGGAACAGCCGGCACTAAACTTTTAGGAAAAGGCCCTGTTTATAAAGAAAAGAGGGAGAAACATGATGCGCTTTTGTCTGAATTACAACAACTAAAAGCTGATAATAAACTAAAAATAGAAGCTATAGAAAACCAAATCGCACAACTAAAAGGTGATTATGATACCCAAGTTGCAACAACACAGCCTATAATCAATAATTTTGATGGATTGATGGCACGAGTAGACGCCCTAGGAAAATTACCATGGCTACCATCGTTTTTTATTTTCTTACTGTTTTTAGCTATAGAAACCTCACCTATTTTCGCGAAGCTATTATCTCCTAAAGGCGCTTACGATTACAAATTAGAAGACCAAGAAACGGCTTTAAAAACAAATGTGCTTCAAAATAAAAACCAGCGTGAAGCGATGTTAAAAACAGATTACGCCATTAACGATCGTATATATAGCGATATAGAAAATGAGGACGAGTTATACACTTACAAGCGCAAAAAAGCGAGGGAACTTATGCAATTGCAGGCAGATGCCTTTTATAAAAAGCAAAAAAACATTCTGTGACTATGCTGCTGCTTCTGTTTTAAAATGATCGTATAGCTCTTTGCATCCAAAACCAACTATAGATAATCTTTTGTTTCTTGCTAAAGCTTCTTCATGAAGTTTAGAAATAGCATCAACACCATGTTTATCCATACTTACAACATCTTGGATACTAATAGTTAGTTTATTAACTTTTTCGAAAATGTTATTAAATTCTTGATTAAATACAGAAACACTTTGCTTGTTAAGAATTCCTTTTACTTTAAAGAAATTGTTGCAATTAGAAATTTGAAAATCCATAATTCATTGATTTTTAAAGGTTAAAATAAACTTGAGGGAAAGCATTATTTTTAAATACATGATAAAAGTAAAAAGTAATGCCATTACTCAACAATTTTTTCGATAAACCCATTTTTCTTTAGATGAAAAAATAATTTATGTTAATTTCATCGACGACTTACTCGTTTTAATTAACCGGTTTTCACTTAATCGAAAAAAACAAAACAGTAATTTAGTTTTTACTATTTTTACTTTCGCTAAAAACTGGTACACGTTTTGCACATAGCGAATAGTATCACATAAACATATTTTAAACACATGAAAAATCTAGTTGTATTACTTTGTATGGTTTGTTTCTTTAACAGCTATTCTCAAAGCAACCAAGAAAACGATATAAAGGCTATTAACAAAGTTTTAAAGCAACAACGCATAGCTTGGTCAAATAACGATTTAGAAGGATACATGGAAGGTTACTGGAAAAGTGATTCCTTAAAATTTTACGGAAGCAATGGTGTAACTTATGGTTGGTACAATACCTTAGATCGTTACCAGAAAGCTTACCCAACTAAAGACCATACTGGTAAATTAAGTTTTAGAATTAACGATATTACTAAAATTAGTGATGGCGCTTATTATGTTTTAGGCGAATACCACATTAAACGAGAAATTGGAAATGCTGATGGTATTTTTATGTTAGTTTTTAAGAATATTAATGGTGCGTGGAAAATTATTGCCGACACATCAACTTAATACCTAATACGTTTATTTATCTACTGGCTTATAAACCACCTTTTTTGAAACGGGATATTTATCTAATAGATGTTCCGGGCGAATAGGACGTTTTTCGAAACCTCCACCACAGTTTGGGCACACATGGTTTAAAATAGTTTTTACACAGGTTGCACAAAACGTACACTCGAAGGTGCAAATCATGGCTTCGGTTGAATTAAACGGAAGTGGTTTGTTACAGTTTTCGCAAGTTGGTCTTATTTCTAGCATGTTGTTTGCGTTAGGGATAGAAATGAAAAGCCCACAGCCTGACGAAGGAAGTGCGAGGACTTGCAATGCATAGCCCGACCTTTAGGTAACGCCCAAATATTATATTTTCTTTACGTAATCTGTAATAATTACGGTTAACGTTGGCCCTACTTTACCCTCTATATATTTATCGTTTTCGCGGTCTAGACGAATATTTCGTACTGCCGTGCCTTGCTTTGCGACCATACTAGAACCTTTTACCTTAAGATCTTTTATTAAAACAACCGAGTCGCCGTGTTGTAAAACAACGCCATTTACGTCTCTGTGTATTAGTTTTTCTGGATCTGGCTCACCTTCGCCAGTTGCTTTTGCAAATTCTAAAATATCTTCTTCTAAATACATCATGTCTAGCAAATCTTGTGGCCAACCTTCGGCTCTTAAACGAGAAAGCATTCTCCAAGCAGCTACTTTTACGGCATCGTGCTCGCTCCACATGCTATCGTTTAAACAACGCCAATGATTTGCATCTGTAGTGTCTGGGTTTTCAATTTGACCAATACAAGTTTTACAAGCTACTAGAGATTTACTTAATGTTTCGTCCTTTTGTGGTAATAGCGTATGTATTTGTAAATGCTCATCGTTTCCGCACAGTTCGCATTTATTATCGGCTCTTTTATATAATTCTCTTTCTAGACTCATGTTCTACATTTTAGTATTGCAATAATACAGCTTAATAGAAGGTTCTACAAGTTTGTGGCTTATTTGCTTAATTGTTCTCTCATTTTTTTAGTCATCCCTTTCACAACCATATTATATGAATGATCTATTAGGTCTTTAATGAGTTGCGGCTGCAATTCGCCTTCGTGAATGTAAAGTGTGTTCCAATGTTTTTTACTCATGTGATACCCTGGACGAATGCTGCTATGTTCGGCACGAAGTTCTTGAGAATAGTCTGGATCTGCTTTTAGGTTTATGGCCGCTTCTCCTGCTTCCCATTTTTTTAATCCTGCAAGTGCAAACATTTTACCTAACACTTTAAAGACAAGCGTATCTTGATCGAAAGGAAAATCTTCGGTGGTTCCTTTTTTAGACAAACAATATTCTCGAATTTGCTCTATATTCATTTTAAAATACGTTCCATTACTTTTTCAGGATTTTTTAAATCTGTGTAGCCGAATTGTTTATACAACCCATGAGCATCTGCTGTTTTAAGCATCCATACTTTACATGTTTTTAACTGGGGCTCTTGATGTATTTCTTGCATTAATGCTTTTGAATACCCTTTACCTCTATGTTCTGGTAAAATAAAGACATCCATTAAATATGCAAAAACAACATAATCTGTTGCAATTCTAGCAAAACCTATTTGTTTTTCGTTTAAATAAACACCAAAACACAAACAGTTTTCTATTGTTTTTGTTACTTCTTGAAGTGTTCTCCCTTTTGCCCAATAAGTCGTGGTTAAGAACTGGTGGATTACATTAATTTGAAGTCGACTTTTATCGGTAGATATAACTATCATTATTCTAGCTTCTTAACTTTACCTGCTTCTATTTCTAGAGCTGAATAATCTAATTTCCAGCCAATAGTCTCCACAATAGTTTCGATAAGCAAAATAGTTTCTAAGGCTTCTTTTTGAGCGACTTGAATAAGTCCGCTTTCTGGTATTTTATCGTTTATATGTTGTTTTGCTTCGTTATGCAAACCTGTTAAATCGTTAGCTTCGAACCTATTAAAATACCCATCGGACTTATCATAATAATTTAAATTAGTTTCGATAGATAGTATTTCTGGCTGCGGAAAATGATTTAGTATTATTTTCTTTTTATAGGTATCGGCCTGTAAATCAATTTTAGATAAATCGTAACCAATATGTGCCTTTGCGTTAATAACAACTAACGCTTTCTTTTTACTAGTAATGAGTTTTAAAAAACGCTCTTTAACGTCTTCGTAATGATAAATCTCTGCAAAATCGCCTTCTACAGTTATAAACTTACACACCTTTTTAATCTTTTCTAAAAGTATTGTAGACTGCGAATTAACCAGTTGCTTTTTTTTAATAGATTTTAAAACGGTAACTACGCCTAGTGTTACTAAAACTCCAATAATGACTGCTAAAAATATTTCCATTTAACTAATAACTTTATATAAAACAGGTTTACTTGGTGTAGCATCATTCTCGAACGGTGCTATTTGTAAATTTAAAAAATACTCACCATCTTCTATCTTATTAGACACATAAATTAATTCGGTAATTGTAGCGTCTAATCGCAGCTTCCCTTTGCTGTTCCAAAACGCATTATGCCCAAGCAATTCGCCGCCATCCTTCTCTTTGTCTATACTTGGCAAATCAATTAGTAAATGTTTTACGCCTTTGCTTACCAAAAACTTTACTGCGTCTTCTTTTAAATATGTCCAGTTTGTATTTGAATATTGCCTTGAATGTTTTTCTCTTGTATTTGGGATGGTTCTTATAACAATTGCGTCTCTTTTTTATTCCCAAGAGCAAATTGCAATTGTTTTTTTGATATAACTTTATCTTCTCCATCATTTTCTGGAGCAACCGTAATAACTTCGGCTAAGAAAAAGAAGGTCTTTAAATTTTGATTTATAGAATGTACTTTTTCTGTTATATGACCAACACATTCTGTATGCGTGCCATGAGCGTGCGGATTAAAATAGATGTTATTAAAATTAATGTCTGCACCTTTGCTTACAGCCGCAGTCCACTCACCTTCTTTTACAGGTTCAATTTTAGGTTCATCAATATACCATGCATTAACATTGTTTTTTGATGATACAAGCGGCATTGAAATATCTAATGGTTTTGAAAAATCTATTTGAAGTTTTCGAGAGTTGTATTGAATTGTTGCAATCAAGATAAGTTAATTTTAAAAAGGTTCGAGGCAATACCATCGCTTAAGAACTTGCCTTTTTTTGTGGTTAATAATTTGTCATCTTCAATATACAATAATTGTTCCTTAATATAAATTTCTGACTGTTGTAAAAGATCGTTTTTATAGTTTTTACCAAATTCATTCTCAATTTTATTTAAAGAAACACCCCAAACCGTTCTTAAACCTGTCATAATATACTCATTAAACTTATCGATTTTTGAAAGTGTTTCAATTTCAATTGGCAGTTTATTGCTTTGAATGGACTTTATGTACTTTGTATTATTAGACACATTCCAACCACGTTGGTCACCGTTGAATGAATGCGCTGAGGGACCAATACCCAAGTACGGTTTACCTAGCCAATAAGCTGAATTATTTTTACTAAAAAAATCGGGCTTGCCAAAGTTAGAAAGCTCGTAATTAATAAACCCTGACACCTCTAATGTTTCAACAAGTATATTAAATTGCTCTTTAGCCAAATCATCATCTACATTTTCAATAATACCTTTTTTAATAAAGCTAGCTAAGGCTGTTTTGGGCTCTACAGTTAATGCATAACAAGAAATGTGAGGCACGTTAAACGATAATGCAGTTTCTATATTTTTAATCCATTCTTCATTAGTTAATCCTGGAATACCGTAAATTAAATCGATAGATATATTATCGAAATGGCGAGTTGCTAAGGACAAACACTCATTAGCTTCTTGAGCATTATGAGCACGATTCATAAGTTTTAAATCACGTTCGTAAAATGATTGTATGCCTATGCTTAAACGGTTAATCGGGCTTTTAGCCAATTCATTGATTACGGTTTCAGACAAATCGTCTGGATTTGCTTCTAGAGTTATTTCTGGATTTTCAACGACTCTAAAGTTTTTATAAACGGTATCAATCAATACATTTAATTCATCTTTGGTTAACAAACTTGGTGTGCCTCCTCCAAAGTAAATAGTTTCTACAGTTTGGTTTTTTAATTCCCCTTGTCTGATTTCTAATTCTTGAACAAGACATTGAATCAATTCATCTTTCTTCTTTAAAGAGGTTGAAAAATGAAAATCGCAATAGTGACAAGCTTGCTTGCAAAACGGTATGTGGATGTAGATGGAAGCAGCAGCCCCTCCTAACCTCCCCGAAGGGGAGGAATTCTTACTCATACTTTTAAGTTTATGTGTTGTCAATTAAATTTATTTGAATTTAGAATTGTATTTTTTCAATGGCCTTTTTTAAAAATAAACCTGTAGTTAAGTAGAAATAATAACTCTATTTTGTCTTATTTCGTAAATCCACAATAGGATTATTCTTTATTCCCCCTTTGGGGGTTAGGGGGCTTTTGCTTGTTCTATGACTATTCTGCTTCACAAAAGCATCCCAACCAGAATAACTCTTTCCCACTTCAATTCTTCCTGAGTTATAAAAATGACAAACTGCAGCCGCCAACCCATCAGTAGAATCTAGATTTTTGGGTAGGGTTTTTAATCCTAGTAAACTTTGAAGCATTTTTGCAACTTGTTCTTTACTAGCGTTTCCATTTCCAGTAATAGCCATTTTAATCTTCTTTGGGAGGTATTCTGTAATTGGTATCTCTCTACTTAAACCAGCTGCCATAGCAACGCCTTGCGCTCTACCAAGTTTTAACATACTCTGCACGTTTTTTCCAAAAAAGGGTGCCTCAATGGCAATTTCGTCTGGATTGTGTGTATCTATAAGCTCAATAGTCCGCTCAAAAATAAGTTTCAGTTTTAGATAATGATCGCTGTATTTTTTTAAATCCAATTCGTTTAATTGCACAAACTGCATGGTTTTACCAACCACTTTTATAATACCAAAACCCATAATAGTAGTACCTGGATCTATTCCTAAAATTATTCTTTCCTTCATTAATCTCCACAATAATAGCAACCACTTAGCGAAATAGATGCGCCAAATGTTATGGTTAATAAATCTCCTTTAAACGACCCAAAACCATTGGAAATAGGATTGAAATCTTTAGCAAAGCCTTTTATATATGAGGTATCTACATAAACAGATAACTTATCTGAAACCCCGTAATGCAATTCGATACCTGCCATAGCATTTAAGTACGACATTTTATTATCACCATAATTACCTAAAGGTTTTATTATTGAAAAACCCGGACCTACATGAATAAAAGCCCCCATTCTATTTGAAAAACTAGTAATAATAGATGCATCATAAACCAATTGTAAATTTATTCTGGAATAGTTCACTTTAAACTCCGGAGTGCCGTCTAAATTCGAAAAACGATTATAACCAAAATCTAATTTAGCTCCTAATTGCTTTTTAAGCATGTATTGCAATCCTAGATTTATAGTCGGGAAATTAGTGGAATTGGCTTCAAAATCGTCTACAAATCCATTTGACGGACTATTAACTCCCAAAGCAAATTGAGCTTTAAATGTACTCGTATCGCCTTGAGAAAAACTAGACAAAACACAGAAAAAAACAACCAATGTAAACCAAAAACGGGTATTCACTTTAAAACTTGAGGCCATATGGTAATATTAATTTAATTTGCAACTCGAATGCATAACGTGCTGCCATACAAAACTAAACAATTCTTTTTTGTGCTTATTAAATTAAGCATAGTAGTTGGTGCTTTTTATTTTATCTACAATAAACTGGTTAACAATAGCGCTTTGAGTTTTTCTGATTTTATAGGTTTTTCATTAAAAAACAATGTTTTTTCGCCAAAAAACATCGTTTTTTTACTTTTTTTAAGCATTTTTAATTGGTTTTTCGAGATTTTAAAATGGCAAAATTTGGTGAATTTTATCAAAAAAATCACATTTAAAGATGCTGCAGAGCAAAGTTTAGGATCATTAACAGCTTCGTTATTTACACCAAATAGAATTGGCGAATACGGTGCCAAAGCCATCTATTATTTTTCTAATCTTAGAAAACGTATTATGTTGATTAATTTATTAAGTAACATTTTACAAATGGGTGTTACAACAATTTTAGGCGTTATTGGCTTTTACTTTTTTATTTTAAAATACAACCCAGATTTAAATTATTACAAACTAGCAAAAATTTTAGTTTTTGTAGTTATAGCAATTGCATTCTTTGCATTTGGAATTACTCATAAAAGATTTAATATAAAAGGGTTATCATTTAGAAAGACAAAACGTTTTGTAATTCAATATCCAAAAAATAAATTAATAATAGGTTTTCTAATTTCGGTAATACGCTATGCTATTTTTTCATGTCAATTTTATTTTTTACTACATATTTTTCAAGTTGACATGAGTTATTTTAGTGCCATGATTATTATTGCGTCTATGTATTTATTAGCGTCAATTGCACCAACTATTTTTATTTTCGATGTGGTTATAAAAGGAAGTGTAGCTGTCTATTTATTCTCGTTCGAAGGAATAAACGAATTGATTATTCTTTCTATCATTACAATCATGTGGCTACTTAATTTTGTGATTCCGAGCTTGATTGGGAGTTATTATGTTCTTAATTTCAACCTTCCAAAAACTCAAGAACAACTATGATTTTATTAGGGCTACTTATAACACTAATTTACCTAGCATTGATTGGTAGTTTCATTTTTGGATTTAATAAAACCACCACATTTAAGTTAGAAGATATTCCTGCTAGAACAAAATTTTCAATTCTCATCCCTTTTAGAAATGAAGCTGAAAATTTACCAGATTTATTAAAATCAATTGAAAACCTTAACTACCCAAAACATCTTTATGAAATTATTTTTGTTGATGATGATTCGAATGATAATTCTACAGAAATTATTCAAAAACTTTTAAAATCAAGACCCTTCGACTGCGCAAAGGGCGACATTGAGATTATTTCAAACATCAGAAAAACGAATTCGCCAAAAAAAGATGCCATTACCTCAGCAATAAAAAAAGCTAAAAACGATTGGATAATTACTACAGATGCGGATTGTAAACTACCAAAATTTTGGTTAGATAGCTTCGACGAATTCATACAAAAAAACAATACAGTTTGTATTGCAGCTCCTGTAACTTATAGCAATAACAACACCTTTTTAAATCGATTTCAAACACTAGATATTTTGAGTTTGCAAGGTGCTACAATTGGCGGTTTCAGACTCAAAAAACCTTTTTTATGCAACGGTGCAAATTTGTGTTATAAAAAATCAATATTTATTGAGGTAAATGGGTTTGATGGCAACACAAATATTGCAAGCGGAGATGATATTTTTCTACTTGAAAAAGTTAGCAAAACATATCCTAAGCAATTACACTACCTAAAATGCGAAAAAGCTATCGTTGTAACAAAATCGCAATACACTTGGAAAAATCTAATATCACAACGTATTCGTTGGGCGGCCAAAACAAGCGCCTATAATAATTGGTTTGGTAAGCTAACAGGACTGGTAGTTTTATTAATGAATGCCATAATTATTATTGGGCTAGCCCTATCAATTGTTGGTGTTATGAAATTTAAAACTTTATTTTACATAACATTTATAAAGTTTAATATAGACTTCTTTTTAATCTATAAATCAGCCTTATTTTTTAACCAAAAACCTGTATTAAAAAGTTACATTTTAGGGTTTATTGTATATCCCGTCTTTAGTGTTTATGTAGCGTGTATTTCTATGTTTTCTGGTTACAAATGGAAAGGACGCCAGTTTAAGAAATAATTTAATAGTTTTACCTTCTATGGACCTATTCAGTAAAACATCTAATCCAGCATTTAATAATTACTTTTTTGGCGATAAAAAAACATCTACAAAAACCATGACGGTAACAGGTATTTTTATTAAATCCATGTTATCTATAGCCATTATTGTAATTATCTCAATTGGTATGTGGAAACTTCACGAAAAAGGAGAACCCATTAAATGGTACTCTTTGGGCGGTATGTTAGCAGCCATTGTTATTAGTATTGTTATATCTGTTCGCCAACATTGGGCACATATTTTAGTACCACTTTACGCCATTGCAAAAGGCTTCTTTCTTGGTGCCATGACGGTTTATGCTCATGCTCAGTTTCCAAATTTACCCTACCAAGCCATTGGTATAACCGTTGTAACGTTTATAGTCATGTTACTACTCTACCAAACCCGAATTATTGTGGTTACTAAAAAACTACGAAGTGTAATAATTACAGCCGCTACAAGTATTTTTGTAATCTATTTAATCTCATGGATTTTAAGCTTCTTTGGTATAAAAGTATTTATTTGGGGTATTTCATGGCCAGCCATTATATTTAATATACTAGCAGCAATTTTCGCATCACTCTCTTTACTTCTCGATTTCGATTATATTGAGCGGCACAAAAACAAATCTCCAAAATACAAAGAGTGGTTAGCAACGTGGGGCCTTTTAGTTACCTTAGTATGGTTATATATGGAAGTATTAAGACTTATGCGAAAACTAGCCATTAAGTTTTAATTTTGGGCGTTACCCAAGGGTCGGGCTTTCCGCTATATCTTTTTCTCGTACCTCAAAAAAGGATGCCGCTGCAATCCCTAACCTTTAGTTTGCATAAAGAATAATACACTAAATTTATTCAAAGGAAAACAGAGGTGAACTACATCCCTAACTAAGTTAGTCTTATGCTGCGTATTAGTCCTCTGTTTTCTCCTTAGAATTTAAGTTGAAAAGCTTCAAATAGAATAGTAGACGTCAGAGGTCTAATAAAGGTTATAAAGCGATTCAACATTTTTTAAAAACTTAATATAAAATTATGAAAAATTATTCATTTCATGTGGGCATTGACATCTCAAAATTAAAATTAGATGTGGTTATAGTAGATAAAACAAATCCCATGTCATTGGAACATTTCGTTGTTACGAATAACACCAAAGGTTTAAAGCGGATGCTTACTGTTTTAAAAAAAGGAAAAATAGATTTAGAAAGTACCCTGTTCTGTTTTGAAAACACAGGTGTTTACACATTCCCTTTAAGCTGTTTTTGTTTTGAAAACGGGTTTGATTATTGGATTGTTCCAGCGGTAGAGATTAAGCGATCTAAAGGCATATCAAGAGGTAAAAGTGATAAGTCTGATGCTAAGGATATCACTTTTTATAGCATTCGCAATATAGATAAGCTACAGCTATCAAGTGTGCCAGAGAAATCAATCCAGCAGTTAAAATTACTTTTTACTGAGCGCGAAAAAATCAAGAAATCCCTTTTATTATTTGGTTCAACTAAAGAAAATAAAGGGTATACGTCGTTAGATGTTTATAGAACAGTAGAAGCTCAAAACAAGAAAACAATTAAATTTCTTAAAGCGAGCTTAAAAGTTATAGATGCTAAGATGCGTGAACTTGTAAAGCAAGAGCCTAAATTAAAACGTCAATTTGAGCTTATAAAAAGTATTAAAGGTGTTGGCGAGAAAACGGCTATTTATTTTATAATAGCAACTAAAGGGTTTAAGGTCTTTGACTCGGCTAGAAAACTAGCCTGTTATGCAGGAGTTGCACCTTTTGAGTACAGCTCAGGCTCAAGTATTAGAGGAGGTACTAAAGTTAATCATATGGCAGACAAAACAATGAAGTCTTTACTTCAAATGTGCGCCTTATCAGCCGTAAAGCATGATGCACAATTAAAAGCTTATTACTTAAGAAAACAAGATGAGGGGAAAAATAAAATGTTGGTTCTAAATAATGTGAGATGTAAAATTATAGGTCGAATTTTTGCTGTAATTAATAGAGATTCTCCTTTTGTAGACACTTATAAATTTGTCGCATGATTTTTAACGAAAACTATTTGTTTTCTATCATAGAATACGCAGCCATCACATCAGCCTAAGCAAGTTCAATTAAACTAATTTACAAGAATAACAATTGGCAACTTAAACTCTGTAGTAACTTGTTGCCCGCGTTTTATAGCAGGAAATAGTTTAGGTAAAGAATCTAGACTTCTATTAAGCAACTGCTTAATATTAGGAATTTCCTGAGTAGTTAGCGAGTCTATTTTAGCATCAAGCAGCTGTAAATCGCCTTTATTAGACACTCGGAGTTTTAGCATTATAGTATCCTTAATATCCTGAGTAACAACAACACGTTCCTTCTGCAAAAAATCAGTAACGCTAGTCGTTATTATGTTCTGGAAACAAACCGTTCTTTCCGTTTTAGAGATAGACGCTTCACAAGCTTCAAAACTAGGATATTCATCAACATCATTCCAATTAAAAGTCTGCAATTCTTCTTTAAGAATAGCTTCAGAAGATGTTTTTTTCACATTAAAATACTCGCAAGATGTGAGCAATAAAATGAATACAAAAACGAATAAATACCTCATGGACTGGAACTAAACCCGAAAAGTACAATTTTTTTAGATTCTATAAACTCTAAAAAAGAAAAACCAAAGCTTTCACTCTGGTTTTTCTATGTTTTTATTAATCTTTAATAGCAAAAACAATGGGTAATGAATAAGGCACATTCACTTGCTTACCTTTATGCTCTCCTGGTTTAAATTTGGGAAGTGTATTAATTACTCTTATAGCTTCGGTCTCCAAAGTTTTATGAGGCGCTCTAGAACGTACACCTACAACATCTCCGTTGGTGTCTATTTTAAAAATAATATTAATACGCTGTTTACCTTTAAGATTAAGACTATCGGCTACTTTTATGTTAAAGTTTTTATTCACATGCATTGAAATGTTTTTTGACATGCAGTCTTTTTGTTCTTTATTACTCATGTTTTCACATCCTGGAAAAACAGGCACTTGATCTATTATACCAAAAGGAATATCTACATACTTTATAACATCTGCAAAAAACGGATCTTCAAACCCATTATCACTTGTTAAAATAAGCAGCTTTTTTAATGCTTTGTCTTCCGCATCACTTATATAACCTTGAACTTGGATTTGCTCAAAAACATCAGATATTTTTTTTGTTAATGTAGACTGAGCATCCTGTGATGTATAATTCTGAACCTCAACAACTAAACTTTGATTAACATCCTCACCCTTTATTACCTCTAAAAGTAATTTTAAGCCTTTTTCTTCATTTTTGGTGACATTGCCCTGTTTTTGAATTTGATTTTTTACCGCTTTAACTTTTTCAATTAGTGGTGTGTCTTTTTGTAAATCTTTTTCAACACTATTACTAATGTTTTTAGCATTAGCAGTTTCTATACACGAGGTATAAACAAGCATGCTAAATACTATTGGAATTAATAAAGTATACTTAAATAAATGAACTTGTTTTGATTTTGATTTTTGTAACATAATAATTCGTTTTTTGATTAATGATTGTTTAAAAAATGGATTGATGAATGATATCTTTTTAGTCTCGAAAACTTGAGATAATAAATTTTGATAGTATTCCTTTTTATTTTGGTTTTTTACGGCTTGTGCATCTGCTATATATTCATGAAGCGACATGATTCTATTTTGATACATATAGATTAAAGGATTGAACCAGAATACAATACGCAACAGCTCGAAAAACAATAAATCGAGCGTATGCCGCTGTTTAACATGAACCATTTCATGTTTTAAAACAGATTCTCTATCTGCGTTTTTAAGCTGTTCTCCTAAAAAAATATAATTAAAAAACGAAAATGCCATATCGCTTTTTAATAATTTAATAATTAGAACATTGCCCTCTTTACACTTTGGGTTTCTATAAAGCAACATGAGCAGCTTTACTAATTTGAAAGTGAATAAAAGTGTCGCTAACCCAACACCTAAATAAAAAACAAACTCCCAAGACCAAAAGGACTTATTCTCTATAATTACGCCTGATAAATTAATTGGGCTTATGGCTTCTTGATTTGTATTACCTATAAAAATTTCTGGTAGCTTTACAACGTAGTCTTGTGAAATAAACCCTTTAAAACTACTTATTTTAATAAAAGGAATTACAAACGAAAGTATTGCCGTTACCAACAAATAGGCCCTATTCCAATTAAAGAATGTTTCTTTCTTTAAAAACACATCGTATATGATTAAAAAGAACAACTGAAACGCTATGGTTTGAATTATATAATGTAACATACTATGCGTCTTTTTTATTAATCTCTTTCAATACTGACTCTAAGTCTTTAATATTCATATCATTTTTTTTCATAAAAAACGACACCATACTTTTAAAAGAGCCTTGAAAATAATTATCAACCAATTTATTTATAGACTGATTGCTATAGTCTTGCTTTTCCATTAATGGAAAATACACATGACCTTTTCCTTCTTTTTCGTAATCAACAAACCCCTTACTTTCCAGAATCCTTACAATTGTAGAAACGGTATTATATGCAGGTTTAGGTTCTGAAAAATGCTCTATAATCGCTTTAACATTCGCTTTTTTTAGTTGCCAAAGTATCTGCATTATATCCTCTTCTGCTTTAGTAAGTTGTTTCATAATTATTCTTAATTTATTAATTCAACTAATCTTTTAGTTAAACAAATATAACTAAATAATTAGTTTAAACTAATTATTTAGTTAATAAATGTAACATTTGGCATGATTTTTAGTCTAATTAGTATATAACTTAAACATTTTTATGGATATTATTTTAATTATCATCGCTGCGTTACTTATGCTTATAGGTATTATAGGCAGCTTTCTACCTGTTTTACCAGGACCGCTTACAAGTTGGATTGGACTTTTAGTGCTTCACTTTACAGATGCCATTCCTATGGATAAATCATTTCTAATTATAACTTTAGTCATAGCTGTATTTATTTGGATACTTGATTATATTATACCTGCTATAGGCACAAAACGCTTTGGAGGTACTAAATATGGCATGATAGGAACTACAATTGGACTTATTGTTGGTTTATTAGCTCCCATACCAGGAGGTATTATTATTGGGCCTTTTATTGGAGCCCTAATAGGAGAACTATTAAACAAAAGTGACTCTAAAACTGCAACAAGAGCTGCATTTGGTTCTTTTATCGGGTTTTTAACATCAACCTTTATAAAGTTTGTTGTAGCTATAATATACCTTGGTCTTTATATTGGAATAATATGGGACTACCGAGAAGTTATATTTTAAACCCTATCACTTGATGTACAGTAATTTAAAATGAGGCCTTTAAACTAAATTTTTGTAGTTTTCTTGTAATTATAAAAAGAAGAAACCCTGTGGGTCTCTCACCTCCACAGGGTTTTTGTAAATTGCTATTATCAACAAAAAAATTGAGGGATTAATTAATTTTTTGAAGTGTTGATATTCAAATATAGTTATAACTATTGTTTTTAAACTGCGGGAAACCCGTAACTCTTTTGCGGGCTAGTAGTAGTTTTCAATGACAGCAAGGGTTTTAAGCGTAAAAAAAAAGTGATTTTCTTTAAAAATAATTTTCTTTTCAAGTAATATTTTAGCTACACAAATCCTTTTTTTCTGGCCTCTTCTATTAAGGTTTCGTCTTGTCCATCTAGTACTTCAAATATTTCACGAAGCTGTTTTTTTCTTTTCTCAATAGCACTTAAAGAAATGTCTAAATGGGTCGCTAAATTCTTTGTTTTAACGCCTTGAGATAATAGGTGAAGAATTTTTCTATTCTTATCATCAATTACAATATCACTTGCAATAGATTTTCTAATATGTTGATTTACTGTACCACTATAAAAAGGCGGATTATTAAGCACCGCTTGAAAAGCGCTTGCCAGCTCTCGAGATGTTAAATCGCTTTTAATCATAAACCCTTCAGGATCTATTGTTTTAATAATATTATGAATCCTAAATGATTCGTTAAACATAGTAAGAATAATAATTTTAGCTTGAGGTAGAATTTTTCTAGCATACTCGGCTAAATCTTCACCAGAACTCATTGA
Organism: Algibacter sp. R77976; assembly: GCF_044594645.1. Classification (GTDB taxonomy): domain Bacteria; phylum Bacteroidota; class Bacteroidia; order Flavobacteriales; family Flavobacteriaceae; genus Algibacter_B. The sequence continues at coordinate 1,439,862 of NZ_CP138989.1, read as the reverse complement.
ACCATCAGACGAAGGTGGCAAACTAATATCTACAAACAAAACGTTATAAGGTGATTCCATATGGACAGATTTATCCATAAATGCAACCGCTTGATCACAATTATTAGCGATATCTATTTCTAATTCTTGATGGTCTTTTTTTGCAAATAGTAAAGTATTTTGATACCCCTCAATAATCATTGGGTGATCATCAATCATAAGTATTTTAATTTTTTCGGTCATAATATAGCATTAAGAGATTGGTGCTTCTATAGTTACTTTTGTTCCTGTATTTTTTTCAGAAGAAATTTTCAGTATACCTTTTATTTCATTTATTCTAGAATTCATATTTTTTAGTCCAATTCCAGATTTTGATTTAAGTTTATTCACATCAAAACCTACACCATCATCTGCAACAACTAAGTAAATTACATTGTTTTTTAAATTAAAACTAATAGTCACTTTAGATGCACTGGCATGTTTATAAATATTGTGAAGTGTTTCCTGAATAATTCTATAAATGTGAATTTTCTTTATGTTAGTTACCGCATCCCAATTTATATCATCGTCATGTGTTAGTTCATAATCAAGTTTATAAACTAAGGTTTGTGTTTGTACTAATGTTCTAATAATATCTATAAATCCAGATCCTGAAATAAAATCTGTATTTAATTCATGGGATACTTTTCTAATATCATCTTCTATTGTTTTAAGTTCATTAATATATTGTTCTCTAGTATTAATTGCTTCGGCACTATTACTCATATTAAGACTATCTAAACTTAGCCTTGTACCAAATAAACGCCCCAAGACACCATCATGTAATTCTGCAGAAATTCGTTTTTTCTCTAAATCTCTAGCCTCTTCAATGCTTTCGTTTTGAGAAAGCATGAGGTTATAAATTTCCTCATTTGCTTCTTGTTGCTTTTGGACAAATTGTAATTCTTTATTCTTATTTCTTTGAGATATTACAAGGTATAAAAGAAACGACGCTAATATTAACACTATTGAAATTATTAATAGCCATAAACGTTCTTTTGTAATTTGGATATTTTCTTGTTCAATTTTATTAGTTTCAAATCGTATTCTGGCAAATTTATCGCGCTTTGACCTTTCGCTTTTTTGTAAACTATCACTTAATTTGATATACTCTTTTAAATATTTGGTTGCAACATCACCTTTCTCAATTTTAGATATTAGTAATAATGACTTTAATAAATCGTCATTATTAAATAACTCTGAGATTTCTTTAGCTTTATAGGCATAATACTTTGCAGAATCTTTTTGATTTCTATCATTATAAAATTCGGCTAAATGATGATGAATTATGATTGAATCATACGTGTCATTTACGCTATCACTTAGTCTTAAAGCCTCCAAGTATAACCCTGGCAATTTTTCATAACGCTTTAACAAATATAAAGTGTTAGCATAATTACCTAAAGCTAAAACATAAACCTCTGGATGATTTTTAATTAATTCTTTATTCTGAAAAATCTGTTCATATTTCTTAATTGCTAAATCATATTCCCCAGAGCGCCGATATACTTTTAGCATATTATTTAAAGTTAGCCCTTTACTTCTTTCAAAATCTCCTTTTAGGCCTTTCTTTAAATCTAATGATAATTCAAAATATTTTATTGCTTGATCAAACTGTTCTAATTCATCAAAAACAATTCCTAAATTATTATAAACAAATGCGTTATATTTTTTCACCTCATTACTTTCATTCAAACTCTCTAGTAATTTGATGGCTTCAAATGATGTTGATTCGCTTCCTGTATAATCTTTATCGTAAGTTTGGCAAACTGCTATTCCATAAAGGGTTATTGCTGTTTTAAATTTATTATTTAGCTTTCTATATATCTTTTCAGCTTTTTGATAATAAACATAAGCACTATCACTTATTAAAGAATATCTGTAAAATTCACCTATTTTAAAATATTCTTCTACTATATTAATGGAGTCTCCTGCTTTAGAATTTCCAACAATAGTTTTTAAGGAATCAATTTTTCGTAAATTTTCATCAATTTGAGCATTTAAAAAATTAATGCTCATTGCAGCCATAATAAAAAGTAATCTGAATTTCAATATTTTAGTATTGTTTATTCAAATGTATCTATTATTTTTTAATTTTCATCCATAAAAAAATCCTGCGTATTAATACACAGGATTTTAATTTATAAAACAGGATTACTAATTAGTCCTGACCACTACCTCCGGTAATTGGTGCAGGCAATTCAGTATCTGGCGCAACTTGTATATCATCTTCGTTTAAATCTTGTTTTGTACAAGACGTTAAACCTGCAAAAAATAATGCTGCAATTAAAGTAATTTTTAGGGATTTCATATATTCAAATTTTAAGGTTACATATTTTTTCTCTATCCTTTTCGGTATAGAATAATTGAACTAAGATTTTTGAAAAAAATCCTAGCTAAGGGAAAAAATGGATAATTAACTTAAAACCGAATACAACAATTTGTATAACGACTCTATACTATTTTAAATGAGGGAAATGACTTAAAAAAGTCAAAGCGGATTAACTATTCTTAACTAAACTTAGGGAGTAACTTAAGCGCTTAGCTAACGGGTTGCTAAAATATGGCAACTTGTAATTTATATTATAATTTTTTTCGACAACATGTAAAATATTCGACGAAATGCATCTTTTTTTATCGACGAAATGCAAAATTAAGATGTTTTACGTGTTTTAGGTTAAAGGGTAGACTTGTTTTTTACTAAACTCGTTTTTACAATTTTAGTTTTCACATCCTTTTCTACACCAGTATTTTGTATTCTATTTATAAGCAATTGAGCAGCATTTTCTCCAATTGCTTTAGCGTGTTGTCTAATGGTCGTTAATCGAGGAAGTGTGTGATTTGAATCTGATTTACTAGCAAATGCAATTACCGATATATCTTTTGGCACTTTTAAACCTAAGCTTACGGCCGTATTTAATGCTATAATGCCCGAAGAACTTTCTGCTGCTAAAACAGCATCAATATTTTTAGTTTTCTTAAAAAATGATTTTATTTTTTTCTGAGGATCTCCTTTCTTCTCAACTTTTAAAACTAAAGGTTCCATGCCAACGGTTTCTAAAATGGCTTTATTATAACCTCGTTCTCTAAGTTTACCAACACTTATATCATTTATATTACTAATAAATACAATTTGCTTTCTCCCTTCTTCTATTAAACTTTTAGTAGCATTGTATGTTGCATCAAAATCATCAACAATTACCTTATCGCATAACACATCATGCGCTACTCTATCAAACATAACTATAGGTAACCCTTGTTTAATAGTTCTTTTAAAATGCTCTACTTCATTATTCATTTGAGACTCTTTAGCAACTGATAGTATAAAACCATCAACACTTCCATTAGCTAATAGCTGTAAACTATCTTTTTCCTTATCTAAAGACTCATTGGAAATACACGTTATAATATTATAACCATGCTTTGTGGCTTCTCTTTCAATACCAAAAAGAACTTTTGCTAAAAACCTATTTAAAATATTAGGTATAATAACACCAATCGTTTTTGTTTTATTGTTTTTTAAACTTAAAGCTACTTTATTAGGTCTATAATTGTACAATTCTGCAAGTTCTTTAACACGACGTACTGTTTCTTGCCCAATTTCCTCGCTATTGTTTAGTGCCTTAGAAACTGTTGATATTGATACGTTTAACTCTTTTGCTAATTGTTTTAAAGTAACCATTTTAAGAATACATATTTTATTAGTTTTTGGCAATTTACAAAATTACTATTAGCATCTAATAATTATTTACGCCTTGCTCACTTTTTTATTTTAAACCTTTTTATATCAGTTTAGTTAATTCTATTACATTTAATATTTTCTTTTGCTTCCTCTAATTTTAAGCATTAATTTCACAAAATAATTAATATTGCTTTCATGAAATATCTATTTACAATAGTACTAACGCTAATTATTGGAACACAATTAACTCATAGTCAGATTACTGGAAAAGTTATTGATAATGATAGTAATGAGCCTATAGAATACGCTACAGCGGCTATATATAAATTAGACGGAAGTTTAATAACTGGCGTAGTTACAAATAAAGATGGCATTTTCGCTTTAAATGAAATAAAAACAGGAACCTATTATTTGGAAGCCTCTTTCATGGGCTATACATCTTTAAAAACCGAAGCTATTCAGGTTAACAAAAAAGGACAAACTATTAACTTAGGTACTTTAAAATTAACTTTAGGTAGTCAACTAAACGAGGTTCTTGTTAAAGCAGAACGATCTGCTGTTGTACATAAAATTGACCGTCAGGTATTCGATACTAAAAAATATCAAAATAGTGAAGGAGGCAATGCAGTTGATGTTATTAAAAATTTACCATCGGTTACTGTTAATGGTCAAGGAGGAATTAGTGTTAGAGGAAGCCAAGGCTTTACAGTTTTAATTAATGGTAAACCAACTCAAGGTGATGCGAGTTCTATTTTGGCGCAATTACCAGCTAATGCCTTGGAGACAGTTGAACTTATTACGGCACCATCTGCAAAATACGACCCAGAGGGAAAAGGCGGGATACTAAATATTAAAACAAAAAAAGGAGCAGCAAATGGTACGTTTGCACAAATAAATGTTCGTGGTGGGTTCCCATCTATAGAACCTTATGATACTAAAGTTTCTGCAAAACGATACGGTATTGATGCAACACTTAATAAAAGAACAGAAAAGTGGAATATCTCTCTAGGAACAAGCTATCAACGTAATGATAAAACTGGGCGTCGTGAAGGTGACATGTTTATAATTAACCAAGCCGAAAACAAAACAACATTCTTACCATCTGATGGCGAACGAAGTTTTGACGATATTAGTTATAACGGCCGTTTTAACGTCGATTTCACACCGAATAAAAACAATGAATTCTCATTTGGTTTTTTCGCTGGTAAACATACAAAAGAAAGACTTGCTGATATTGTATATTATGATAATCATGCAGTATCTCCAATTGAAAGCGAGAATAGACTATATACTTTTGAATATTACAACCATAACTTAAGAGTGCGTAAAGGCGATTTTGCTTTAGGAAGTTTTGATTATGCACATACATTTAATGACGACTCAAAATTATCAACATCATTTTTATATGAATACACCTTTTTAGGAGGACCAACAGAGAATGACAACTTAGGGCACCCGGATAATACTATTATTTACCAACAAGAGTACAACACCAATGATAATCCGCTTTACGGAAAACGTTTTAACTTAGATTACAAATGGAAACCTTTTACGTTTGGAACTATTGAAACTGGGTATCAATACCGTGATATAGATCATACAGGTGAGTTTGTTTATGAACGTGATGGAAATTTGGTTACAGAATTTTCGAGTGACATTGAGTTAGAGCGTAACATCCATTCTGGTTATATACAGTTAACGGGTAAAAAAAGCAAATGGGATTATGCTGCTGGTGTACGATTAGAATCTATGGACCGAACTTATACCGAAGCTTTAAAAAGTGAAACTACACCAAATATTTACGAATATGATTTTGTAAAATTATTCCCTTCTGCTTCTGTTCAATATGCTGTAAACGACAAGACAAATATTAAAGCAGCTTATAGTAAAAGAGTTGAAAGAACTACAACTTTAAAAATGAATAGTTTTGCTGAACGTGAACATTCTGAAGTATTTGAACAAGGAGACAATACCTTATTGCCAGAATTTATTGATTTAGCAGAAATAGGTATTACAAAAAGAATGAAAGACGGCAATTCAATTTACGCAACCGCATATTTTAGACATGTAGATAATGTAATAAATCGTGTTAACACCTTAGCTTATGAGTCTACAGGCGCAGTAATTGATAGTATTATAAACCGCGTATATTCTAACGTTGGAAAAAGTAATGCTATTGGTTTGGAAGTTGGAGCTACTATTAAACCTGCTAAAAACTGGACGAATATAATTGGGGCAAATGTTTATAATTATGCGATTGATGGTATATTAAATTTTAATCATAGAGATGGAATTTCAAGAGCCTATACTATAGATACTAAATCTACCATTTACTCTTTCAATTTAAATTCTACATATTCATTTTGGGATAATGCCTCCTTGCAGTTTACATTTAATTATCTATCGGATAGAAATACAGCAATGGGAGAAGATTCTAGATATTATTCTCCTAACCTAACATTTAGAAAAACGTTTCTTGATAATCGATTAACAGCTACACTACAATGGCAGAATATAGACATGGGCATGCTTAACACAAACGAGCAGCGCATTACCACTGCAAGACCAGATCAGTTCTACACCACTACAAATTATGTATACGAGGTAGATATGATTTCGCTAAACCTATCTTACACCTTTAACTCAGTAAAAAACAAATCTAAATTTATTGATAGTGAATTTGGCAAACGCGAATTTTAAACAAAAAAATAATTACTGTAAAACAAAAAAGAGCTACAATTTCTTGTAACCCCCTTTTTATGTTAATTGACTAATAGCAATTATAAGACACCTTTGTTTTTAAAAAGTCACATTAATTAAATATGGCTATAAACCAATAAAGCATTCCTGTTTTCGAAGCGAAAACGGAATGCCGAATTAGAGAAGCAAATCTCAACTTACTCCCAGCTATTAATACTTATTCAAAAGGTAAAACATAATCATTCGATTCATGAGAAGTGCCATCTCTCCCTAACACTCCGCCAAATCCAAATGATTAATCGTTTTTAAGCTCAATTGTAATTAGAGTTAATTATTAAATTCTAAACCTAAATACTTTCTTCAAAATGATATTCATTTACAGACAACTCAAAGTTTTCTATCATTGCATCTAACTTTTCTACTGTTAGTGGCTTTTGTATAAACCCATTGCAAAACCTACCACTTTTTGCATTATCAATAAATTTGGTGTTATTTGATACTGATAACATATATACTTTAATGTCTTTTTCTATTGAATCGCTTAACTTCCTGAATTCATGCATGAATTGAAACCCATTCATTTTGGGCATATTTATATCCAACAATATAAAATCTGGAACAAACATATCGTTTAGATTCTCACTAGTCGCTATTTCTTTTAAATAATCTATAGCAGAATCCCCACTAGTAAAAGATTTTATTTTAGAGTTAAGTTCTAATTTTTCTATATTCTTTTCGTTGATGAATAAATCTATTATATCATCATCAATTAACATAAAATTTACTTTCATAATCGGTTGGTTTTTATTTAAGAATAGGTAATTTAATTCTAAACCTAGTCCCTTTATTAATTACACTTTTAACACTTATTTTTCCTTTTAAATTTTCTATAATATTTTTAACAATATATAAGCCAAGACCATTTCCTGGTATATTCTCGTGGGCCGACCTATAATACAAATCAAATATTTTTTCGACATCACTTTCAGAAATCCCTTGCCCATTATCACTTACACTAATAAATACTTCTCCTCGCAACTCTTTTACTGATATATTTATACAAGGCACATGCTTTTTAGTTGGCTTTTTAGAATACTTTATTGCGTTATGTATTAAATTTTGAAATATAGAACATAGTAATTCTGGGTTAGAATTATAGCTTTGGCATTTATCTACATCTATATTTACTTCAAACAATTCAAAATTCTTTGAACCAGAAAACATTTTTAATACATTTTTAATAATGTTATTAAAATCTATTTGCTCAAATTCATCTTTACTACAAGAGTTAATTGATGCTTCAGACAGACTTTTAATTAACTTATCTCCACCTTTTATTGTAGTTTCCAACATGCTTGTTAGAGACTCTATTCGCTCACTCTTCTCCTCATTTTTCAACAAATCAAGCAAGCCTTCAGCTGTAGAAAATGGAGCTTTTAAATCATGTGAGATACGATACAAAAACAATTCTAAATTCTTAGTTTTTTCCTTTAATTCTTCTTCTGCTTTTTTTCGTCTTGTTATATCAAGTACAACGGCAGAATAAAAAACAGTACCGTTTACATTTAAAGTATTTAAGGTAAACTCTACAGGGAATTCTTCTCCATTCTTACGCATGCAAACCATTTCTATAGTATTTACATTTTCGCTATTTTGAGTTTTATTTATAGTACGTAATAACTGCTTTATATTTCTAATTTTTTTATTTATTAAAATTGTTAATGGGTATCCAATAATTTCTACTTTAGAATACCCAAAAGCTATTTCTGCACCTTTATTCCATTCAATAATATTACCTTCATTATCTGCAACAACTATAATCCCTGCATTTATTGATTCGTAAATTGATTTATATTTTAAATGTATGCTATTACGCTCTTGTAATTGAATATTTTGTAAGTGATACTTGGTAACATCATTATATACACCAACATAACTAATAGTTTTATCTAATTTATTTTTAATTGGTATTATAGTTGCATCTAACCAAAATTGCTTACCTGTATAAGAACTATCGCTTAAAATTCCATTCCATTTTTCACCAGCTTTAATAGTTCTCCATAAATCTGCATATACTTTATTTGCATGTAAATGAGATTTTAATAATTCATGAGTTTCACCAATAAGCATATTGGCATCTTGCTCTAAGATTTCACAATAATCATTATTTACATATTCTATTCTACCTAATTCATCGGTTACAGAAAAAATAGAATGCTCACTAATAATTTCTTTTATTTCATGACTAAGACTACCCAACAAGCTATATTTAAATGCTTCCATAAAACTTGTTTTTGGTTTCTAAACTATATGTCTTAGCCAAATCTAACTCTCTAAAAACCCTAAATGGTGTAATTGGATTATAAATTCGTTTATATGCAGTAATTAGTAGCGAAGCACCTATATTATTTATTAAAAAAGCTTCTGATATTCTTAGTTTTACTAATTCCAAGCTTTCTGAGATTAATTTAGCAGCTGCAACAGAGAAAGCACCTTTTACATCTCGCACATCAATAAGAAAAGACATAGCTCTACCATTACATAAATCGATAATTGCATTTACATAATGTTTTGCAGTTTTATAATCTAAATTAAACCCAGAATCGTTAGTATTAAACTTACAAAACAGTATTCCAGAACCATCTGTCCAAAACTTAGCATTTTTATATATTATTACGCCTTCTTTCATATATCTAAATTGCATTAAACTCTAAATATCTTTTTTCACTAAATTGAATTGCTTTATTAAAATCGGTAGATATATTAGTAGGAATAACACCGTCATCACCAATATTATATAATTCAAAAAGTAGTTTTAAATTAAAAGATTTTACTAAAAATGATTTTGAAATCACAAAAGACCTTAATTGAGCACTACTTGAAATAAATCTATATAAATGATAAGCTTTAAAGCGATTCACTTTAGTTAAATCAATCAAGATAGGTTTGTAATTACCTATAATAAATGCTGTTACAACCTCAAAAAAAGCGTCTTCAATTTCATGAAATCGCTTATCAAATCTCTCATTAAAACTACAATGAATAACATGTTGGTCGAGCCAAAATCGCACATTATCAAATGTAATTTCACTTTTCATATGAGTTTTTTTACAATTCAATAAGCAACCCACATGCCACAAGTCTATCATTTCAAAAAATAAACCGCAATTAACTGATTAACAGTTACTTATTTTACTTACAAAAAACAAAAACAGCATAATGATTACACGGTATACCGTGTAATCATTATGCTGTTTAACTAAAAAAACGGTATTCCGTTATTTTTTATCTGGTTTATTTATTCCCAATTTAGCCATTTTATCTCGAAGTGTACTTGGCTTTAAATCTAAAATAATTGAAGCACTATCTGTCCCACTTATTTTCCAATTACATTGCTCTAATACATGAAGAATATGACTACGCTGAATAGCATCTAAGGACGAGTCTTTATTATGAATTAGATGTTTTGTTTGTTGTTTTTTTGACTCGAAACCAGGAACTAATAACGTTTCTCCATTTGACAGAATAGAAGCTCTTTCGATTAAATTCTCTAATTCTCGAATATTACCAGGCCAATGATAAGACAACAATTTGTTCATTGAATCATCAGGTATAAATTTAATATTTCTATCGTAAGATTTATTAAACTTATCTACAAAATGATCAACTAATAAAGGAATATCATCTTTGCGTTTTCTTAAAGGTGGCACTACAATAGGAAAAACATTAAGTCTAAAGTACAAATCTTCTCTAAATTGCTTTTTCTCAATTTGTTCGATTAAATCCCTGTTGGTTGCGGCTATAACTCTAACATTTAATTTTTTTAATCCTGCACCTCCAACCACTTCTATTTCTCCTTCTTGCAAAAACCTTAATATCTTAGGTTGCATATCTAACGGCAATTCTCCAATTTCATCTAAAAACAAAGTACCCTCATTAGCTAATTCAAATTTCCCTATTTTATCCTTAAAAGCTCCTGTAAAAGACCCTTTTTTATGACCAAACAACTCACTCTCAATAAGCTCTCTTGGTATAGCTGAGCAATTAACTTTAATTAAAGGCTTACTATTACGAAGACTCGTGTTATGAACAGCTCTTGCCAATAATTCCTTTCCTGTTCCAGATTCTCCTAACAACAATACGGTAGCATTTGTAGGCGCAACTTTTTCAACCTCAGATAGGACATTACTAAATTCAAGACTTCCATATACCATTTCTTCATAGTTAAAAACTAAATCTAACTCGTTTCTTAAGTATACATTTTCTTCTTCTAGCTGCTTTTGCAAACTACTTAATTCTGCATTTACCTCTGTTAACTTGGCATTCGTTAATGCAATTTCATTTTCTACTATTTTACGTTCATTACTCTCAACCATTAACGACACAATACTTGCAATTGAAGTTGCAAATTCTTGATCTTCGGCAGTCCAGTTTCTTAATGTATCTCCAACATGCTCAAAACAAATAATACCATAATATCCGTTTGCACTATTAATAAACACATCCATAAGCGATGTGATGTTATTAGGCTTTAAATAGTTTGTTTTAAAAAGCTTAGTAATATTATCTTTTTGAGCATCTTTAACAAGAATGGTTTTATTTTTATTTAACGCATTAAAATAATTTGGATTATCTGCATAGTTTAACACAGTACCTTTCTCATAACTATTTTTATCTAATACATAAAGATTTTCGCATTTAATGGTGCTATTATCATCATTAAGAACCCAAATACTAACCCTTTCTACATTTAATGTCTTAGCAGCTAATTTTGTTATCTTTTTAAGTGAAATACTAAAATCTTTACCAACTAAACCTGCTAATTCAAGTATTACCTCTTTTTTTAAGTTAGATTTTTTAGCCTTGTTTATTAATATTTGTTTTGCTTTTTCTTCTTCAGAGATATCTTTTAGTGTTCCAAACAAAGCTATACGAGTACCCTTATTATTTTTAATATGCCCAATTAGAAAGGACGCTAAAAAGGTTTCTCCATTTTTTCTAATAAATTCAAACTGAAAAGCTGGTGCTTCACCGTTGGCTATTTTTTTATCTATATTGGCTATTTCTTTATAATCCTCTTCTCGAGCAAATGGATACGGCATAGATAGACCAATAAGCTCCTCCTCAGTATACCCAAGTATTTTACAAAAAGAATCATTTACCAGTTTAATTTTACCATTCATATCGAGAATTATCAACCCTTCTTGCATGGACATAATAAGCTTTTCTGTAAATTCTTTAGATCGCTTTAAATCGTTTGCAGCCTTTTTACGTTCGGTGATATTTTGAATAGTTGCAAAATTTGCAATTTTCGCGCCATTATGATCATGAATACTTGCCACTCTAACCTGAACTGGAAAACGAGTACCATCTTTATGCATATAGATGTTTTCGTAATTAGATTCATTTTTATTTTGAGTTAATAATAAATACCGCTCATCATTTTTTGTTTTCAATTCTGGTGGTGAAAATGGGTAAGGACGCTTTAAACCCAATAACTCTCTTTCAGTAAAACCAGTCATCTTGCAAAACGAAGGGTTTACACTAATTATTTCTGACTCTAAATTAATAGCATACAAACCCTCACGCATAGATTCTAAAAGACCAGAAGAAAACTCTTTTTCTTTTTTTATTTCTTTTAAAATATTTTGCCGCTCTGTAATATCACGAACAATAGCAAGTACCTTACCATCTTTTTGTAATTTTGCAGAGACTTCTACCTCAATTATAGACTTGTCTTTACACCTTAACTCTCTTACAAATATTACATGTTCTTTATTTTGAATCTTTTCATAAATTTTTGGATTATCAATAACCTCTCCAACTATAAAATCCTTAATGTTTAGTTTTAAAAACTCTTTTTTTGTATACCCTAAATTAACATATACCGCTTTATTAAATTCATATATTGTTCCGTCTAGAGAGAATGCAATTATAGCATCACTAGCCTGATTTATTAATGCTTTATAAGACTCCTCTTTCTTTTTAATTTCTTCTGCCGCTCTAAACTTTTCAATAGCTATATTTGCTAAGCTCACCGCAAAATTGAGCTCTCGGATTTCTGCTAATGATGGCGTATTTACAGACCTACTATAAATAGCAAAAGTACCTTTAACCAAGTTGTCTTCAGATAAAATAGGTATAGACCAACATGATTTCAAATTGGATTCTGCAGCAATCTCTTTATAATTTACCCATAACTTATCTTTACTTATATCTGAGACTATTACGGGTTCTTTAAAAAATGCTGCTGTCCCACAAGAACCTGCATTTTCCCCTATTGCGAAGCGTTTAAGCTTCGTATTATATATTTTAGGTAATGATGGACCTGCAACAAAGTTAAGATGTATTCCATCTTCATCAAGTAAACTTATAGAACCAAAATAATTAGGATGAACCACCTCATAATTTAATAACAACTTCTCAAAAATTTTATTTAAAGGAGTGTTAATCGCAATTAAATCTAATATTTCATTTTTATGAATTAAAAGTTGCTCTGCCTTTTTACGCTCTTCTATCTCTGCGCTTAGATTTAAACTTTTTTGTTCTAATTTACTTATTAACCTTTCATTATAAAGTTTAAAAACCTCACCTTCTGTAATATTTTCTTTTTCAGCCTTTGTTACTACTTGAGCTGTTTTAGTCTTAAAAATAAAATTTACAGTATTAATTACTTCGTCATGATCAATTGGTTTTCTTAAAAAACTTGCAGCTCCTAATTTTAAGGCAAAATCTTCATCCAATTTTTCTGTGTACGTAGACGTATAAAAAACAAATGGGATTTTTGCAAACATTTCTTCTTTTCTACACGCTTGACAAAACAAATAGCCATCCATATTTGGCATTAAAATATCTGATATTATTAAATCTACATGTTTAACTTCATTTAGCTTTTTTAAACCCTCAACTCCATCATTAGCTTCTATAATATTATAACCTGCTTCTTCAAGAATCACCTTTAGCAGATATAAATTCTCAAAAGTATCATCTACTATTAAAATAGTTTTTTTACTCATCTTATTATTCGTTAAAAACACTTCCTATCTGGTTTACAAAAATTTCTGGGATAATAGGCGTCTTATTAATAACCAACTGTTCCATATCCTATTACTTTTTTCTATCGCCTCAAATAACATAGGAGGTGACTACAATTATTCTTTTCCTTTATTGAAAAACCACTAGGCCTCTAAATATTACATGTTTTATAGTCATAAAAACTATAGTTTGTCGCAAATAGGCTTAAGATCACAGAAAATACAACCATTTAATAAATGATTAACCTTATTAATTCCTCTATTATTTTATTGGCAAAGTAAATGAAAAACAGCTCCCCTTATCTTTCTTGCTTTCTACTTTAATTTCTCCTCCTAACTTTTCAATTAAGTTTTTACTAATTGCCAAACCAAGCCCCGTACCTTCATGACTGCGATTTAAACCGCCTTCTATTTGTACAAATGGTTCAAACAATTTATTAATATGCTTTTTGCTAATCCCAATACCTTGATCGATAACTTTTGTAACAACAAAGTCTTTAATCACTTCTACCTTTACTAATACTACTCCTTTATTTGAAAATTTAATTGCATTTGACAACAAATTAATTAAAACCTGCTCAACTCTCCGTTCATCACTATTTAAAGTAATATCCTCTTCTGCAATTTCAAAATTAATATCGAGTCCTTTTTTAGAAGCCTGAGGTAATAAAAATTCTATTGTTTTTTCTAAGGTTCTTAAATAATTAAAAGGATAAAAAGAAACTTTTAATTTACCTGCTTCAATTTTAGAAATATCTAAAACATCGTTAATTAAACCTAATAAATGTTGGCTGCTATTCTTGACCATTCCTAGTTGTTTCTTTTGCTCTTCATTTAATGGCCCGACAAATTCTTTTAAAAGAACACCAGTAAACCCAATTATAGAGTTCATTGGAGTTCTTAATTCATGCGACATGGTTGCCAAAAAGGCAGATTTCATTAAATCGGCAGATTGCGCTTTCACTTTTTCCTTCTCTAACTCTGAAGTTCTTATCTCCACTAAATTCTCAAGGTTATTCCTATATTTCTCTAGCTCTAATTCAACTTTTACTCTATCAGAAATATCAATTACTGCAAAAAGACCGTGAGGCTTCCCAGATATTTCAAGAGGTTCGACTGATACTAATAGACTTAATTTTTTTCCACTTACTAAAGTTCTACTAATTGTTTCATTACTTAAAAACCCATTTTCAATAAATTTTAAATGCAACTTATTTTTTTGTTTGTAATAAGCATCATCATGAATCTCTACTTTAGCCTCTTCGAATGTTTTTCCAATTAAATGTTCTTTTGTTGTTTCTAGCATTTTAGCCATAGTTTCATTAACCTCTACTCTCACCTGATCTTCATTAACAATTGAAAAACCAATAATGTTGGACTGAAACACTTTAGACAACTTAGCTTCACTTTCTCTTATTTTTTGCTCTGAATCTATACGTTCTGTAACATCTTGAACAAGCGAAAAGATAGTTTCAATTTGCCCATCTTCAGAGAGTAAAACAGAATTATACCACTCGCCATAAATAACTTGATTTGCTTTTGTATTATTTCGATTAATTGTACTCGTACTTTTTACAGCCCCTCTCATTAGGTCTTCACAAATAAGAGACACAGACTCTGCTTCTTCTTTATAAACCAAATTTAATTCGCTAAAATGTTTTCCTACCGCTTCGCTTTCCTCCCAACCAAATATATTTGTTGCTTGAACAGACCAATTACGAATTATTAAATTCTTATCCCATTCAATCACCGCTAGTGGCGAGTTATTTAAATGTGTTGTAAGGCGTTGATGCGCCCTTCTTATTTCCTCATTTGCTCTCTTGAAATCTGTTAAATCCCTTACTACTCCAATTATAAATTTATTTCCAGTATTATCAATAAATCGGGTTTTCTTAACAGAAAAAGATCGGGATTCATCTTTATTTTGATTTATTGTCACTTCTTTTATGACTTCAATTCCAGAATCAATTACCTGTCTATCTAAAATTAAAAAATCTTCATTTTTATTTTGCGATACTTTCCCTATTAAATTTCTACCTAAAATCTCCACTCTTTCCATACCAAAAGTTGAACAAAAAGCATTATTTGCAAGAACCACTCTATTCTGAGCATCTTTTACATACACAGGGTCACCAATATTATTAATAATACTTTCTAGATATTTTTCACTTTCTCTAACTTGTTCTTCTGCCTTTTTTCGTTCCGTAATATCTATACATGTGCCTATGTAACCATATAACTCATTCTTTG
The DNA here is from genome assembly GCF_044594645.1 of Algibacter sp. R77976. Taxonomy (GTDB): domain Bacteria; phylum Bacteroidota; class Bacteroidia; order Flavobacteriales; family Flavobacteriaceae; genus Algibacter_B. The sequence goes on along the minus strand of NZ_CP138989.1, from coordinate 1,424,178 downwards.
CATCATACAAGCCTTCAGATTTTACAGAAAGCCAAGTTGTTTTATCGTTTTTTTTGTTATAAAACCTTAAATCTATATTATATTCTTTGCCATTATTAACAAATTCTCTCCACGCCTTTATAACGTGGTTTTTATCGTCTCGATGTAATCCATCAGACCAACCAAACCCCATAGCTTCGTTAAAAGAAAGACCTGTATGTTCCATCCATTGATTATTAACAAAATTGCACGAACCTTCAATATCTGTTTTAAATATACCTACTGGTGCGTTAGAAGTTAATCCTCTAAATAATAATTCGCTTTCAATTAACTTTTCTTCTGCTTTTTTTCTTTCTGTTATATCTATTGCCATACCGATATAACCGTTTAAATTATTTTGAGCATCATAGGTCCCTACAGTTCTAACAGACACCCATATCGTTTTTTTATTTTTATGCTGAAACCTAAACTCTGTTTCAAGCTCAATATTACTTGTTAAAATATGTTGTTCCCACTCTTCAGAAATTCTTTCACTATCATCTGGGTGGATAGCGGTAGCCCAACCGTAACCCATAGCTTCTTCAAATGATATTCCTGCATATTTAGTCCATTTATCATTTACGTAATTACAACTACCGTCTAAATTGGTTTGAAATATTCCTGCTGGAGCTTGAGAAGTTAAACGCCTGAATAGCGTTTCACTATTAACTAAATCTTCTTCTATTTTTTTACGTTCTGTGATATCTAAACACATGCCCAAATAGCCATACAACTCGTTATTTGCATCATACAAACCTACTGCTTTAATAGACATCCATGTTACTACTCCTGCCTTACTTACAAACCTTGAATCTAATATCATATCCTTTTTTACGGAGTAGGCTTCTCTCCACTCAAAAAGAACTCTATCATGATCATCAGGATGTATTGCATTAGACCAACCTAAACCCATTGCCTCATTAAAAGATAGCCCGGAATATTTAAGCCATTCGTCGTTAACAAAATTACAAGCACCATCTTTATCGGTTTGAAAAATACCAACCGGAGCATTTGAGGTTAATTCTCTAAACTTTAATTCACTTTTTATTAAATTTTCTTCCGCTACTTTTCGCTCTGTTATATCTGTAAAATAAACAGCCAGCCCTTCAGAAGACGGATACACTCTACTTTCTATCCATTTATCAGAAGATTCATAATATGCTTCAAAAGATTGTGTTTTTTGAGTCTCATAAGCTTTATTATATGCACTATAGAAAGTTGTACCAACATTTTCTGGAAATTCGGTCCAAATATGTTTTCCTAATAAGCTTTTTGCCGACCTGCCAACAAACTCCGCCGCTTTTTCATTTACATATGTATAACACCAATTGGCATCTAAAGTCACAAAACCATCAGAAATAAAATTCAATGAAGTTTCTAATTGAGACGTTAACTTTTGTTCGACTCGTAGTTTTTCAATTTTAAGCTCTTCGTATCTTTTTTTATACTTTATTATAGAAAAGATATCTCTATTTTGACTTGCAATAAATGATGTTGATTTTGTTCTTTCTTTTTCGAATAATTTTAAATATAAATAAAGTATTGTCGCGTAAACAAGAGCAGCAATTGACTTACCTATAAGATGGCTAATTAATGATTTTGCAAATATTGGCGTTCCAAAAAACACAAGAAAATTAAAAGCAAATGCATCAAAAATTAGTGTAACAAAAAGTGATAATGTGATAATTAAAAAAAAAGATATTTTTTTAATTTTTGAGTATAAATATTGGTATAAAATAATCATTAAAAAAAAGTCTATTAATAATAAAGCGGTACCTATTAAAAAGTATTTTGAGCTTATTTTATTAATAAAACGAATGTCTGTCGCAGAATTATTTATTTGATTAATTATTAACTCCTGAAAATAATTGATTTCAGAAATTAAAGTTATAATTACATTTGATATAATGATTCCTAGAATTAACGCTCTTGCACTAGCAACCCCTTCTTTAATATAAATTAACAGTACCGCAAATAAAACACAGCTAAATAAAATTATAAAACCTGGATAAATTTCATAAATTCCATAAAACTCGAAAATAAACGGCTTCCCGGAATTAGCTAACAAATATTGCATAGAACCCAAAATTAGATATAGCGGTGCTAAACCTAATTTATCTCTATATTTAAACAATACAAGAACACTTGTAGATATAAGTAAAAACTCAATAAAAATGGTAATAAACAAACTCATACAATTTCTATTTGCGTGAATAAATAAACAATTTAACCATGTACCAAATCAACGCTACTTTAACGATCAATCTCTTTATGCATAATAGTTAATATAAATAAATGATTACAAATAGAGTATAAGGTACGATATTACCTCAAAATATCAATAGTTAAATTAATCCTTCTAATAAAAAATAATGTTAAATTAATATTACACCAATACTTAAAATGAAGAAAATTAGCCTTAAAACAAAAAAGCATCCCTATCTTCTTCACAGAAAAAAGGAAAGCTTTCCATTGGAATACCAAATCGCTTCGGTATAACTACATCCCGAATTCACTTCGAGATCAACACAACGTCGTTATAATTACCCAAAAAAGCCCTAATTTCTCAGAGCTTTCTTTTTGCAATTTTTTGCGGTCTGGACGGGACTCGAACCCGCGACCTTCGCCGTGACAGGGCGACATTCTAACCAACTGAACTACCAGACCGTTGCATTATTGCGAGTGCAAAGATAAACGCCTTTTTCTATTTCCCAAACCTTTTTAAATCTTTTTTTCCTTTTTTATTGAAAAAATTCATCAAGCAAATTTTTGACGTTCTATCATGTAGGTTGTGAGGATGTTATTAAAATTTTTATTAATATCTGCCTCTACATATTTTATTTTGTATTGCGCACATTTTAAGCGTAAGGCTTCAAAATACGCATCTACTGTTTTATTATAACTTTCTTTTATAGAATCTGCATACAAGTTAATATACTCGCCAGTCTCTACATCTATAAAACGTTTTGGTTTATTATCAAAATCGAAATTCAACTCTTTCGCTTTATCAAACACATGAAATAGAACCACTTCGTGCTTATTATATTTTAAATGCCTTAACGCTTCAAACAACCTAACATCATCTTCAGAAGTTTGAAACATATCAGTAAACAAAAAAATCAAAGATCTCCTGTGTACCTTTTCAGCAATCTCATGTAAATACTTATAAGTCTCTGTTTGTTTATTTTGAGGTTTCGAAATAACAGCCTTACTTAAATGATTCAATAACATTTGATGGTGCCGCTCACTACCCTTCTCTGGCGCATAGTAATCATAGTTATCGCTATAAATACTTAAACCTACAGCATCACGTTGTTTTTTTAATATATGCATTAAAGAAGCTGCTGCCAAAGCAGAAAACCCAACTTTATTTAAACTATCAATAGAAAACGTATCTAGCTTCGGGTAATGCATGGAACTACTATTGTCTAAAATAATATGACAACGCAAATTCGTTTCATCATCATAACGCTTTGTGTAAAGCTTATCTGTTTTAGCAAATAGTTTCCAATCTATATGGCGCGTACTTTCACCTTGATTATAAATTTTATGCTCGGCAAACTCAGCCGAAAACCCATGAAACGGACTTTTATGCATTCCAGAAATAAACCCCTCAACCACTTGTTTTGCAAGTAGCTCAAGATTTTTAAAACCCTCTGCTTTATTAAGTTCCGATTGTATATTCATAGGCCCCTCTTAATCTCCCCAAAGGAGAGAAGTAATTGCCCCACCTAACCTCCCCATGGGGGAGGAATAACTCATGCGGCATATCTATTCTTTAAAATTTATTTATAATTCTATTTTTTTTACACTAGAGTAAGAGTCCCTCCCCCATGGGGAGGTTAGGTGGGGCTTTCCTTTTATATCACCCCATCAACAATACCATAAGCCACAGACTCCTGTGCACCCATCCAATGGTCGCGGTTAAAATCTTTCATAACCTTTTCAAAAGTTTGCCCGCAATTATCCGCTAATATTTGTGCACTTAACTCTTTAGTTATTATAATTTCTTTGGCTGTAATTTCAATATCACTCGCTTGCCCTCGTGCTCCTCCACTTGGTTGGTGAATCATAACGCGCGCATGTGTTTGTATAAAACGTTTCCCTTTTGCTCCTGCAGAAAGTATAAGCGATCCCATAGAGGCAGCAAATCCCGTACAAACGGTAGATACTTGACTATTTAAAGATTTTATACAATCGTAAATAGCAAAACCAGAAGTTACATAACCACCAGGACTATTAATATAAAGTGTAATATCATAATTCCCCAAAGCATCTAAATACATTAATCGGTCTATTACATGCTTTGCAGAATCATCATCAACCTTACCCCATAAAAACACTTTACGTTGCTCAATAAACTTGCTATCAATAGCGTCTTGAATTTTTTTATGTTCACTCATATATTTTATTTAAATGTTTTTGTTGTAAACTTTAATAACAGATTCACTATTATTAAATTATAATTTGCATCTAAAATAAAAAAAGGTTCACCATTACGGCAAACCTTTTTAATATTCTTTTTATTTAATGACTATAAAAGACCATCAATAGCTTCTGTATAAGCATTTTTAGGTGCTACTCCAACTTGACGACCAACTACCTCACCGTTTTGAAAAACCAAAACTGTAGGTATGTTACGCACACCATATTTAGCAGCAAACTCTTGGTTGGCATCAACATCTACCTTACCAACAACAGCTTTACCGTCATATTCCTCACTAATTTGTTCAATAATTGGTCCAACCATTCTACATGGTCCACACCAAGCAGCCCAAAAATCAACCAATACTGGTTTGTCACTCTTTAATACCGTTTCTTCAAACGTTGCATCTGTTATTCTCTAATGCCATAATATTTATATTTTAATATGTTCCTAATTCGTTTTAACAACACAAATTTAGTCAAAAAAAACTCGAAAGCTTACAAACCAACAATTTGTTTTGCCTATGATGTTATTAGCTGGGTTTATTTTAATTTTTTGGGCGCAACCACAAGGGTCGGGCTATCCGTTACAAGTCCTCGCTCCTCCTTCGTCGGGCTGTGGGCTATCCACTTCTATCCCTTGCGCGGGCAAAACGTTTTAATTCAACTTAAACTTAACTTGCTGTGCTTCCAACTCATTTAAAAGTTCTTGACATACCTTAACCTTCTGCCTTCTGCTAGACATGCTTAGTTTTATCTTCTCCTTCATATCATATACCAAAAAATTCAAGGCCTGATTTCCCGGATGCATATGTAATAACTCTTTTAAAGCTATTATTTTTTGTTCGTCTAAATCTTTAATATCAACTTGAATAGATAGTTTTTTAGCATAGTTTTCCATAACATCATGCAATAACTGAAAACTATTAAACTGCAATCTAGGATCACTTTTCTTACCTGTATCTTTATTTACCCAACCTTCACGAATAAACGCCTTAACAAACACAAAGCTATTTTGCAGCAAGAAGTGTCTAAACTTTAAATACTCTTCGCCAAAAATTCTAAACTCAAAACTATCAGTATAATCTTCAATTGTAAAAAGCGCCCAACCTTTACCTTGTTTGCTTACACGATGTTGCACATCGGTTACTACACCTCCAAACACCAACTCTCTATTTACGTAAGGTTCAAGCGTATTAAACATACCAACGGTGCCGTTACAAAAGGTTTTCATTTCGGTTTTAAAATCATCTAAAGGGTGTCCAGAAATATAAACACCAACAACTTCGCGCTCTTTACTCAGTTTTTCCATGGTTCCCCATTCCTCACACGGTGGCACTTCGGGTTCGGAAAATTGCACGTTACTTTGCTCGCCAAACATATCTATTTGAGCAGAGTTTTCATTCTCCTTATATTTTTGAGCGAACTTAATGGCTTTCTCTAAAAAGGTGATGCCGTCGCCATCATCATGAAAATACTGCGCACGATGCACACCATCTAACCCATCAAAACCACCTGCTAAAGCTAGGTTTTCGAAAGCTCTTTTATTAGCTGCTCTTAAATCGATGCGCTTTGCAAAATCGAAAATTGATTTATAAGCACCGTCTTCTTTTCTGTTTTCAACAATCGTCATAACCGCACCATGACCAACTCCTTTTATAGCGCCCATACCAAAACGAACTGCATTATCTTTATTTACCGAAAACTTGTAAAACGACTCGTTAACATCAGGACCAAGAACATCTAATTTCATACGTTTACATTCTTCCATAAAAAATGTAACCTGTTTAATATCGTTCATGTTATTCGACAATACTGCGGCCATATATTCTGCAGGATAATGTGCTTTTAAATAAGCCGTTTGATAGGCAATCCACGCATAACACGTAGAGTGCGATTTATTAAAGGCATAACTTGCAAAGGCTTCCCAATCTTTCCAAACTTTTTCTAGAATTTTGGCATCATGACCTTTTGCACTTGCTTGCTCAATAAACTTAGGTTTCATTTTATCAAGTACAGCAATTTGCTTTTTACCCATCGCCTTACGCAGTACATCGGCTTCACCTTTTGTAAAATCGGCTAAACTTTGGGACAGCAACATTACCTGCTCTTGGTACACCGTAATACCATAAGTTTCCTTTAGGTATTCTTCCATGGCAGGTAAATCGTATTCTATCTCTTCATCGCCATGCTTTCTTCTTACGAAACTTGGAATATATTCCATAGGCCCAGGTCTGTACAAGGCATTCATGGCAATTAAATCTTCAAACACCGTAGGTTTTAAATCGCGAAGGTGTTTCTGCATTCCGGGAGATTCATACTGGAATACACCAACGGTTTCACCTCGTTGGAATAACGCATACGTTTCTTCATCGTCGAGCGGAAAACTTTCTGGATCAAGTAAAATATCATGCTTCGCTTTTACAATTTTAACAGTATCTTTAATTAAGGTTAAGGTTTTTAACCCCAAGAAATCCATTTTCAACAACCCAGCATCTTCCACCACCGAGTTATCAAACTGGGTAACATATAAATCGGAATCTTTCGCTAAGGCAACAGGCACGAATTTGGTAATATCGTCTGGCGTAATAATTACACCACAAGCATGAATTCCTGTATTCCTAACCGAACCTTCAAGCGTTCTTGCTAAGTTTAGAGTTTCTGCTTGTAAATCGCTTCCATCAGCAATGTTTAGCAGCTCATTAATTTTTTCTAAATCTTCAGCTCTAAATTTCTTTCCTAATTCCTTTTCATCTAACCCAAAAATCTTTCCGAGTTTAGACATGGTCGGAATTAATTTTGCAATTCTATCGGCATCAAATAATGGTAAATCTAAAACTCGTGCTGTATCTCGAATAGATGACTTTGCAGCCATCGTACCATAAGTAATAATTTGCGCTACTTGGCTACTTCCGTACTTTTCGATTACGTAATCCATAACACGACTTCTGCCTTCATCATCAAAATCGATATCAATATCGGGCATACTTACACGATCTGGATTTAAGAAACGCTCAAAAAGCAAATCGTACTTCAAAGGGTCAATATTGGTAATCCATAAGCAATAGGCTGCCACCGATCCTGCTGCCGATCCACGGCCTGGACCAACCGAAACATCCATTTTTCTGGCTTCTCGAATAAAATCTTCAACAATCAAGAAATACCCAGGATAGCCTGTGTTCTCAATAACGCTTAACTCAAAATCTAAACGTTCTACAACTTCTTCCGATAATTCCTCACCGTATCGTTTTTTAGCACCTTCATAAACCAAATGTTTCAAAAATGCGTTTTCACCGCGTTTTCCACCATCGGCTTCATCCTCTTCATGTCTAAATTCATCTGGGATATCGAACGCAGGTAATAATACATCACGTGCTAATTGAAAGGCTTCAATTTTATCGACTACTTCTTGCACATTTATAATAGCTTCAGGTACATCCTGAAACAATTTTTTCATGGCATCGGCAGACTTAAAATAGTATTCTTGATTTGGTAATCCGTATCTATATCCTCGGCCACGACCAATTGGAGTGGCTTGTTTTTCACCATCTTTTACACATAATAAAATATCATGAGCATTGGCATCTTCTTGTTTTCTGTAATACGTATTGTTTGATGCAATTAACTTAACATCGTGTTTTTTCGCAAGTTTTATTAAAGTTGGATTAACGCGGTTTTCATCTTCTTGATTGTGTCGCATAAGCTCGACATACAAATCATCACCAAAAACTTCTTTCCACCAAAGCAAAGCTTCTTCTGCTTGATTTTCACCAACGTTTAATACTTTACTTGGCACTTCACCATATAAATTCCCCGTAAGTACAATTAAATCTTCTTTGTACTCCTCAATTAATTTTTTATCAATTCTTGGCAAATAATAAAACCCATTTACAAAGGCATGAGACGATAATTTCGCCAAATTATGATACCCATTTTTATTCTTAGCAATAAGAACAATTTGGTAACCATTGTCTTTTCTAGTTTTATCTAAATGGTCTTCACAAACAAAAAACTCACAACCTACAATAGGCTTTATAGGCTTTACATCTGTAGTTGCTCCTTGCTCTTCAGCTTCAGCTATTTTAGCCTTTACGCCTTTATTATGTTTGTTTACAGCATTTACAAAGTGAAATGCTCCCATCATATTGGCATGATCTGTTAAAGCTACCGCTTGCATATTATAATCGCCGGCAGCAGAAACAATATCACTAACACTCATGGTAGATTGTAATACCGAGAATTGCGAATGGTTATGCAAGTGCACAAACTCAACATCTGCTAATTCTGAAGCATTCTTTTTTATATCTTGAGAAGACACACCAGATTCCGCTTTTTGCAGTCTTGCTTGTATTTTAGCACTTTCCTTTTTTAAATTGATGTGCTTTAACCCTATAAGCTGAACGGTATCGGGATTTTCTTTTTTGAAATTCTCAAAATAATCTGGTTCTACATCTAACTGTTCTTTTGTGTATTCTCCCAAACGAATGAGCTCTAAAAAACAACGGGTTGTTGCTTCCACATCGGCAGTTGCATTATGCGCTTCAGAAAACGGTACATTAAATAAATGCTCGTGTAATTCGGTAAGTGTTGGTAATTTAAACTTACCGTAACGCCCACCAGGAATTTCACATAGTTTTGCTGTATGTTCGGTACAAGTGTCTAAAACGGGAAGCTCTTGCAGCGGGTTTTCAACATCTTCACGAACAAATTCGGCTCCCATAATGTTTAAATCGAACTTGACGTTTTGCCCAACAACAAACTTAGTTTTACCTAAAGCTTCATTAAATTTTTCTAAAACCTCTGCTAATGGCACACCTTGTTCTTGAGCCAAATCGGTAGAAATACCATGAATTTTTTCAGCATCATATGGAATATTGAATCCTTCTGGCTTAACTAAATAGTCTTGACTTTCCACACAGTTACCCATACCGTCGTGCAGTTGCCATGCAATCTGAATACACCTTGGCCAGTTATCTGTATCTGTAATTGGTGCATCCCAACGCTTTGGTAATCCGGTAGTTTCTGTATCGAAAATTAAGTACATTTCTTCAGTTTATTGTTGATTTGTGTATTCGAGAAATAACGAATAACGAGCATATAAAAATACATAGAATTTGTGTTTTTTTAATGTGTAGTTATTAAGAGTTGTAAACAAAAAACAATATAAAAAATGTATTTTTGAAATCATCTAATTTAGGTCTTATGAAAAACAAACTATTTTTTTTGCTTTTATCAGTAACGCTTTTAAACTGTAAATCCAATTATACTTCTCTATACATAGGTACATACACAAAAGGAGAAAGCGAAGGTATTTACAAACTAGATTTCAATACCAAAACAGGGACGCTAAGTAACTTACAACTTAGCATTGCTATAGATAACCCCTCATTTCTAACCTATTCGCCAAATAAAAAATATTTATATTCCACAAACGGAACGGGTACTGGTTTTTTATCATCTTATAAAATAAATGACGATAGCAGCCTTACTCTTATAAACCGCGTAAGCAGTGAAGGCAAAGGCCCTTGCCACATATCTATTAACGACGCAGGCACTAAAATAGCTACCTCTAATTATGGTGGTGGTACTATTTCAATTTATCCAGTAAATACAGATGGTAGTTTAAAAGAAGCATCGCAAGTTTTTAATCATAATACAAAAGACGAAACATCGCATGTTCATTCCGCCCAATTTTTTAAGGACGACTTATTTGTTGCAGATTTAGGCAGAAATGCCATATACCAATATGTACAAAAGAATAATACATACCATTTAAAAACTGACGCGATTATTGAAACTTCAGGCAATCCTGGCCCAAGACATTTTTCTCTAACTAAAAACGGGAAATACATTTATGTTATTAATGAATATGGTGCCTCAATAACATCGATAAAAAGAACTGAAGACATGTTCTCACAAATTGATGAAGACGGCACTTTAGAGCCAACTTTTAAGGATTTTAATAAATGTGCAGATATTCATTTATCAAAAGACGAACGCTTTCTTTATGGATCTAATAGAGGAGAAAACACCATTGCTGTTTTTAAAAGAAACACCAATACTGGTGAAATTGATAGAATACAAAATATATCTGTACATGGTGATTGGCCAAGAAACTTCACACTAGACCCAACTGGGAAATTTCTTCTTGTAGCCAATAAAAATAGCCAAAATATTGCTGTTTTTAGTATTAACAAAGCTACCGGAAAACTATCGTTTTTACACGACTTTAAAACCCCTGAACCTGTTTGTTTATTGTTCTAAAATTCAATCAAAAAAAGCTGTTTCAATTAAAAATTTATAGTATCTTTGCGCCCTTATTAATAACCGAGGTCGTGAACCTCAAATAATTAATTATTATGCCAGTAAAAATTAGATTACAAAGACACGGTAAAAAAGGAAAACCTTATTACTGGATCGTAGCAGCTGATGCACGTTCAAAAAGAGATGGTAAATACCTAGAAAAATTAGGTGCTTACAATCCAAACACAAACCCAGCAACTGTTGAATTAAACGTTGATGGTGCTGTACAATGGTTACAGAATGGTGCACAACCAACTGATACTGCTAAGACATTATTGTCTTACAAAGGCGCAATGCTAAAAAACCACTTAGCTGGTGGTGTTAGAAAAGGCGCTTTAACTGAAGAGCAAGCAGAAGCTAAATTTACTGCTTGGTTAGAAGAAAAAGAAGCTAAAATTCAAGCGAAAGCTGATGGTTTATCGACTGCTGAAGCAAAAGCGAAAGCTGATGCCCTAGCTGCTGAAAAAGCTGTTAACGAAGCAAGAATTGCTGCAGCTGCTCCTGTTGTAGAAGAGGAAGCAACTGAAGAAGCTCCTGCTGAAGCTGAAGCTTCAAACGAAGAAGAATAAAAAAATAATTTTTTATACTTTTAAACTCCGATAGCAATATCGGAGTTTTTTATTTAATCAAACTTCTATTAGGTTTGATTAAATAATTCCCATGAAAATGGGAATCTCATTAATATTTAGTTAAATTTAAAATAGATTTCCGTCTTCACGGAAATAAAAAAAAGAGCTTTTCTATGAAAAAAGAAGATTGTTTTTTCTTAGGTAAAATTGTAAAAAAATACAGTTTTAAAGGTGAAATATTAGCCAAATTAGACACCGATCAACCTGATATTTACGAAAACCTAGATGCCATTTTTCTAGAATTAAGAAACAACCTTGTACCTTTTTTTATTGAAAGCTCGCAATTACATAAATCTGAATTACTTCGTATTAAATTTGAAGATGTAGATACAGAAGCTGATGCTGATGCTATTATGAAAAGCGGTTTATACCTGCCTCTAGATTTATTACCTAAACTTGAAGGCAATAAATTTTATTTCCATGAAGTTATTGGTTTTACCATAACAGATAAAAACTTTGGAGATGTTGGTGTTTTAAAAACTATAAACGACTCAACAGCACAATCACTTTTTGAAATTGATAGAGATGGTATTGAAATTTTAATACCAATGAACGATGAGTTTATTATTAAAGTAGATAGAGACAACAAAACTATTCTTGTTGAAACTCCAGAAGGTTTGATTGATTTATATCTATAAAAATGCCAAATTAAAAAGTACCAAATCCCAAGAAATCATATTATGGAACATAAGAAAGTTTATGATTTAGAGGAAAGAACCTATCTATTTGCAAAAAACATTAGGCTTTTAATTCAAAAACTTCCAACAACCATATCAAATATTGAAGACGGGAAACAACTAGTGCGTTCATCTGGCTCAGTTGCTGCAAATTATATTGAAGCTAATGAAAAACTTGGTGTTAAAGATTTTAAATTCAGATTAAAAATAGCAAGAAAAGAAGCTAAAGAATCTTTACTTTGGATTAAGCTCTTAAACGATTTAAACCCGAAATTTGAAGATGATTTAAAAACACTCTCAAAGGAAGCTGAAGAATTACGTAAAATTTTATCTGCAATTATTAATAAGTCCTAAATTATTGGATTTTGGAATTTTTAAAATTGGTGCTTATATGAAACCATTTAAATTTAAAGAGTTTACAGTAAACCAAGACCAATGCGCCATGAAAATTGGCACAGATGGGGTTTTATTAGGTGCTTGGACATTTATCGAAAATCGTCCGTTTTCTATATTAGATATTGGTGCAGGTACGGGCATTTTGTCTTTAATGCTTGCGCAACGAAGTACTGCCGAACTTATTGACGCTATTGAGATTGATGATAACGCCTACGAACAATGTGTTGATAATTTTGAGCAATCCTATTGGGGAGACAGATTGTTTTGCTACCATGCTTCATTAGAAGATTTTGCTAAAGAACTAGAAGATGAAGACGATACATATGATTTAATAATCTGCAATCCGCCTTTTTATTCTGAAGATTACAAAACCGACGATACACAAAGAGACTTAGCGCGTTTTCAAGACGCTATGCCTTTTGAACATTTAATTGAAAGTACGTCTAAATTACTTTCAAAAGAACTTGGAAAATTCTCGGTTGTTATTCCTTTTAAAGAAGAAACTAATTTTATAGAAATAGCTTCTAAATTCAAACTTTATCCGAATAGAATTTTACACGTAAAAGGCAACCCAACTTCAGGAATAAAACGAAGTTTAATAGAATTCTCTTTCCGCGAAAGCGATATTAGAACGAATACTTTAATTATCGAAACAGAAAGACATCAATACACCGAAGACTATATCAATTTAACTAAGGATTTTTATTTAAAAATGTAGATAAAACTTTAGAATTAGGGCTAAAATGCAACTTCTAGTTCTTGCCTGTTTTTATCCATTTTAAAATCTTTAAATTCTTTATTTACATCAATCTTGATAACATTAATATGGTTATGGACATCTATTAAGAACGCGTTTTTTATTTTAATAGATTTGATACTTTGCATTGGTGCTTTAGATAAAAAACAAACCACTTTTGTATGGTGATGCCCATAAGGTTTTATGCTTAACACTATGGGCAAAATGGTTGCACCATCAATTTCCCAGTTGGTTGTTGCATTTAAATATTCTAAAAAAACAGCTTTAGAAATGGTTTGGCTTTCTAGGTTATTAGTTTTTTTGAAGCTATCAGTATCAAAATCGATTTCAAGCATTAATACATGACCTTTTTCTATAATATTAAAAGTGGCTTTAACTGAATCGTGAACCACATAAGTGCTCAAATTAAAAAGCACTAAAAAAGACAGGATTAAAAATCTCATTTCACAATAATTTTAAATGTTCCTATTTTATTTTCATCTTTCGAAATAGTTAAAAGATACATGCCTGATGGTCCAATATTCGTAAATTCCAAAACCCCAAGACCTTCACTAGAACTTAGTAATTGCCCTGATACGGTATACAAATTAGCTTTATAAGCATAAGTATTTGTTGATATTACAGAAAAACTACCATCGTTAGGATTACTATTAATATAATAACCTGTTTGTTCTAAATCGACTGTTAGTTTACTTAAGGTGTTTCCGCAACTTTCATCTACCTCAGTATTAGGATTATCTGTAGCTAAAGGGTTTATATTAGCATTGGTATCATCACAATCATAAGCACTTACAAACCCATCGTTATCATTATCTACATCGGTGCTTAATGATGGAGAACTACTAGCAAAATCATCACTAAAATTCCCTTTCATACATCTTGAAATCTGAGGAAACTCTTCTGTAATTACATAATAATATTCAAAAGTTTGTTCGCCATTGCTTATTGTGTTTATAGTAACACCAGCTTCAATACCGTTACATTCATCTAAATCACCTTTACCGGCTATGTATTCAAAATCATTGGTATATTTCCCAGAATACGCTCCACAAGGCGCCTCAACACCATCACCTGGCCTTAAACCACTTTTAAGTTGAAAACTAGGCGTTAACTCTTTAATGTTATTATCTTTATCTGGTCCGAATTTATATAAAATTGGAAATCCGTCAGATGCCCAACCTACATGTAAAGGTTCTTCAGGAATTGTGTTAGTTGTAGAGATTCCCGGTTCAATAGTTTCAACAAATTCAAACATATTACCATGATAATGATAACCTGTGTTAGGGTTAACATGAGCAGAAGCACAATCTAAACCTACAAAATCGCGACCATCACCAACGTTGGTTGTGGGTTCGAAAACCCAATCCCAATTATACTCGCCTGTGTTTTCATCTACAAAAATAAAAGGAGTTGCAGGAGCAGGCATCATATACACCCCATTTATTCCAATACCAAAAAAGTTAAGCGGTCTTCCATTAGCTCTTGATAGACTTGTAACCACATTAGACAATTCTGGATTTAAATCAAAACGATAATCTCTATAATAAGGTTCTGGAACTCTAGGAGACACGTAACAAAAATCATGGTTTGGGTAGTTATTAGAATACACCACTCTTTGATCTTCTTCAATAAATTCATAATAGACACTTGGGCTTGAAGGTGTACCACAGCAATCTATATAATCTGCTGATAACACATCTGTAACTCCACAAGTATTATCGCAATCGTCAATTACGGTTTCATTTCCATTTTGAATACCATCATTACACGACCAATCTGTTCTAAATACTTGAGCCGCTTCTTCAAGCATCTCTTGTATATTTTGTTGTTGGGTTGTAAGTGTACCTAATAATAGATCGTTTTCTTCTTTTAAATCATCTACAATATTATAAAACTCTTGATTTCCATTTTCATCTTCAATAAGTTTATAGGTAGCATCTCTAGTTGCCCAAGATTGAACTCCACCACTTTCATAATCAATATAATTTACTTCTCTCGGAATTTGATTTTCGAATGCTAATGCTGGTTTAAGACTAAAGCTATTAAAAGTCCCTCCTAACACCTCTACTCCTGCAAGTTCTAATATGGTTGCATGTATATCTGTTACTTGTGTTAAACTTTCTTCAACTGCGTTAACTCTTTCTACAGACTTACCCGAAATAATCATTGGCACTCTAACACCACCTTCATATAGTGAAGATTTCACATGCCCATTGGGAAAATATTCATTTGCCCGACCCGGAGTTCCATTATCTCCGATAAAAATAATAACGGTATTTTCAAGCGTTTCACTATCCATACTGTTAAGAAGCCTACTTGTTTCGTAGTCTATATTTTCTATCATTGACAAATAGGTCGTTCTATCATCAACGGGATTCGTTGTATATGTATTTGCTGGTGGCACTTGGAAAGGAATATGCGGTGCAGCATGAGCTAACCATAAAAACCAGGGTTGAGTTTGATTACCTACCCAAGATATAGCGCTATCTGTTATATGCGTGGTGTAATATTCTTCCACCTGCTCTTCATTTCCTTCATTATTTACTTTTGTCCAGCTGTAATAATCGTCTACTTGAGAAGTAAATAACCCTTCATAATAAGGCGCCCCTGAATCTGCCGGATGACCGTAATCGTTAGGATCGTTACCTCCAATGTGCCATTTACCAATAGCGGCCATACTATAATCTGCATCGCTACTTTCTTCAATCTTAGAAAATACTGAAGCATGGCTTGTTTCAAGTACTTGTGGAGGTCTCATAACACCCGTTTTAACACCATATTTTCCACTCATAATTGCAGCCCGCGAAGGCGTACATTGTGGTGCGGCCCAACAATTTGTGAAAGCCAATCCGTTTTCACGTAAGGTATTTAATGTTGGAGTAACTGGTAAATCACCTTCAATTCCAAAACCTGGCGTAGAATCAATTCCCATATCATCTGCAATGATTAGTAAAATATTAGGTCTATTATTTTGCGCTAAAAGACTTTGAACACCAATTAATGCTATTAAACAGACAAAAATAGTTTTAAAAATAGTTTTCATTTTTTTAGACTTAATATTAACTAATAGTTAGAAAGATAGGTATTATTTAAGTTAGACCAGAAAAACCCACTTGGGTTTAATGTTACATTTCAGATTTAATTGAAATATGTTTAAACGAACCAAAATACTTAAACTATTAAACCACAAAACAAGGATAAATAAAGATTTCCTTTTGAAAATATAACATCATGAAGAAAGATTCTTTAAATTTGAGATAATACCTTAAGACACTATCTTGATTTATTAATAATTCTTATTTAAAAATTTAAGCAGAATGAAAATAGACTTATTCGAAGCTCCTGATTATTACAATTTAGATGAGTTATTAACTGAAGAGCACAAACTAGTTAGGAATGCAGCGCGAGAATGGGTTAAACGTGATGTATCACCAATTATTGAAGCGTATGCTCAAAAAGCAAAATTCCCAAAGCAAATTATTGGAGGCCTAGCTGAAATTGGTGCTTTTGGGCCTTATATCCCAATGGAATATGGAGGCGCTGGGTTAGATCAAATTAGTTATGGTTTAATTATGCAAGAGATAGAACGTGGTGATTCTGGGGTGCGCTCTACAGCTTCAGTACAATCTTCTTTAGTAATGTACCCCATTTGGAAATACGGTAATGAAGCACAGCGACAAAAATATTTACCCAAACTTGCTAGTGGTGAATGGATGGGCTGCTTTGGTTTAACAGAACCAGACCATGGTAGCAACCCAAGCGACATGGTTACCTCCTTTAAAGATAAAGGCGATCATTATTTATTAAACGGCGCTAAAATGTGGATTAGTAATGCGCCATTTGCTCAAGTTGCTGTAGTTTGGGCAAAAGATGAAAGTGGCCGCATTCACGGACTTATATTAGAACGCGGTATGAAAGGGTTCTCAACACCCGAAACACATAATAAATGGTCGCTTCGTGCATCAGCTACTGGTGAACTTACTTTTGATAATGTAAAAGTGCCAAAAGCAAATTTATTACCTAATAAATCTGGTTTAGGCGCCCCACTTGGATGCTTAGACTCTGCCCGCTATGGAATTGCCTGGGGCGCTATTGGAGCGGCAATGGATTGTTATGACACGGCCCTACGCTACAGCAAGGAGCGCATGCAGTTTGGAAAACCTATTGGACAATTTCAACTCCAACAAAAAAAGCTTGCCGAAATGATTACCGAAATTACAAAAGCACAACTTTTAGCATGGCGCTTGGGAGTTATGCGCGAAAATGGTACCGCTAGCTCTGCACAAATATCTATGGCAAAACGTAATAATGTAGATATGGCACTAAAAATAGCTCGCGACTCAAGACAAATTTTAGGTGGTATGGGAATAAGTGGTGAATACTCTATAATGAGACACATGATGAACCTAGAAAGCGTAGTAACTTATGAAGGAACACACGACATACATTTATTAATTACTGGTCTAGATATTACAGGTTTGAATGCTTTTAAATAAAGCTTTTTTATTTTATATTTATAACTAACAAATCACTACATCGTTTTAGTGGAAATATAACAATAACATGACTTTTGACATGTTTTTTATATTTTTCAAGTAATAAATTTGCGTAAATATTCGTAAGGTTTACGAGCAAAAATCAAAGGAAGAATATCATGGAAGAATCAAGAAAAGACATAATCCAATTTATCAATTTACAATTAGCTGCAATTGGACAACCTGTTTATAAAGACAAAGCGGGTAGTAAGGAGTCATTTTGTGACCCTGAGTTTGAAAAAACCACAAGACCTCTTATAATGAGTCTTCGAGAAAAATCGAGACTTTTAGCAAGTCACCTTTCTCCAGCGGACTCAAGAATACAAAGTTTTATAGACACTTATTTAAAAGATATATCGATTAGTAAATCGTTTAAACTACCAAATAACACTTTAATATTATCTAAAAAAGGACAAGCCAGAGAAGCTAGTTTACCACCAGATGGAAATTCATTTGAAAGTGACTTAGTAAATTCTAAAAGATTAAAACAAGGTATTTTAAACAATCCTTTACACGACAAAAGAACAACTAAAGGCACCTTTCATATTGTTGAAGGACCACTTCCAGTCCCTTTAGATAAAAAAGAGGTGCCTAAAGTGGTATTAGCTCACTTTTTACATGCAGCTTTTAAACCTTCTGATGACTTAAATACACTACCGTTCACTTCAAATCAAGAAGACAAAGCTAAAACTATGGTTTCTATGCTTTTAAGACCCATTGTGTGTCCAGAAGTTAAAGGTGTAATTTCAGAAAAATCATTAGAAGTTCGCTTTTTTGCACCAGGAACTTTAGTTAGTAATTTAGATTTTGTTGAATCTATTTTTGGTAATGCCGGAAGCCCTAATTTAGCACACAACGATGCTGCTTTAGACCCAGAACATTGGACTGGTCATACAGGATGTATTGTTCTTGCACCCCAATTATTAACACTTAAAAAGAAAGATGTTGGTTTACCTCATTTTGATGACGCTACTGATCGTCAGAAAAAAGATGGTATGTGTTGGAAAGATGAAAATGAACTTTATAACGACGGTGGTGCTTTTAAAATTACTTGTAGAGATGAAAGTGGGGTTGTAGTTACCTTAATTGCCGATAACTACTTTGGATATTCAAAAAAAGAAATAAAAACTCAAATCAGTTATTCAGCAAACCTTTATGGATTAGCTGAAGAAGAGCATGCTGGCGGTGCCATAGCATATGCTAGACGTGTTATGGGTGATACTGTAAACTGTAATGATTATAAAGAGTATTACGGTCTAGACCATACATTCGAAAATGTTAAAACCTTGTTAGGAGACAGAATTGAAGTTAAACCTGAAAATTATGCGGTAGATAAAAATTACCCTAACATCGTTTATATTCCAGAATCGTCTTATTTTAATACAAATACCAACAGTATATCATGGAACTTTAAAGGCAAAGAACAAACATTAAAATTATCGCCTTTCAAGACCTACATGCATCCGTCAGGAAATAAACTAAGGCTAGAAAAACATAAATCTATCAATTTATGGCGTATGGTAGAAACGTATCCAGAAGGTGTGTTTTGCCACAAACCTTGTACGGTTTCTGGTGGAGGTAAGTCTGAGATTTCTAAATCTATGCAAAATGCTATTACCTATAGTAGATTCAACATTCATAATATCGAAGAAGATTTTAAGAAAGCTGACGAAATTATTGAATTTAATTATTCTACCAGATGGAAGGATAAAGATATTAAGCGACCAAAATCTAGATCTTTCTTAAGCGAAAAAAGAACCTTAGGATCTGTTGTGAAACTATTAACCCCTTCAGATGAAAACTCAGATGAGTTTAATGCTTGGTTAGAAAACATCCCTGTACATGTACGCTCGTTAGTGTTATTTGTAAAACGTTTATTCAGACAAGCGCATGGTGCAACCCTTAACTGGAAAGACATGATGTCTGTAGAGATTATAAACGGTGTTAAAGGCACTTCTTTAATATACAATAACAACCCTGTAGTTGGTAGTTATGTTAGAATAGGATTTAACCAAGAAGGTAACTGGATGTTAAATAAATTACGTTCAGATTTTTCAGCTTGTGAAAAAATACAAACTGAAGATGATATTACGGCATCGATTACAATACCTAGAAATAAGTTTAAAAATTTAAACTCAGAATACACAAATCAAAGTGTAAAAGTTTTAACAAACTGTGAAGCACATTTATTCCAAAGACCCGATGAAGCTATTGTGAGAGGATATGATAAGGGTGCTGAGTTAGATATTATTTCGGATGGTAGATTCTTAACTAACTATGAAAAGTTAACTAAAAAAGATGCTATTGAAATTTACGAAGACACGATTAATTATGACAAATACACACAACCTGTTCAAGATTTCATAAAAGAAATAGTAGATTCTGATGATGACGATGTACAGTTTGTTTTGCCTTCTCATCCTAGAATTGTAGACGGCGAACCAACTAAAAACCCACGTTATTTAGAACCAAATCTGGTTTATAATGAAACAGAGGCTACATACATCTCTGATATGGGAGTGCGTTTAAAAAGAAAAATTAAACTTGACGACCCAGTAATTCATGTTGTAAATGCTGTTTTACCAGGTAGAAGAAACAACCCAGCAGATAGAGAAGCTGGCATTAGACCTCTAGCTGTTTACAGCCCTATACATTATCAGGAAACACCCGAATTATTTATGGACTTTATTTGTAGTTTAACAGGTAAATCTCCATCTACTACAGGTGCTGGATCTGAAGGTGCATTAACTAAGGCTCCGTTTAATATGTTGACACCAACAACCGATTTAAATAACGCCTTGTTGTCACATATTTTAACTGAATCTAACGGTTTCAGTACTGCTGCTGGTTATGTTGGCGCTGAAAACAAAATAGATCATGACGTTAGTTTATTAATCCCAGAGATTTGGGCAAGAATGGCTCCAGAAGATAGAGACCCAAATAACTTAATTGCAAATGGTTCTTTAGAAAAACTTGAAGATTTCGAATATAATGGCAAGAAAGTATTAGCGAGTCGTTTAGGGTATAGAATCACTAAAACATTCTCTTTATTATGTTTAAACAGATTGTTTGATGAGCCTACAGCTGTATTTAATGAGCGTATGCTAAAACCAGAATTACAAAATTTAGAAGATTTTGTAGACGGTATTAGTAATATAGTTGAAGCACAAGAAAAAGTAGCTTTAAACTATTTTGAAGATGGTAGTATTGATGCAGCCATTCCTCCATTAAAAATACTATTAAATATTATGGCATATGGAAATTACGAAGGTAAAGACATTAGCCATCCAGAATTAAGAAAGTATTTTAATAGAGATTATGTAGTAAGTACAGATTGGTACAAAGAAAGATTAGCATTAAAACAACAAAAGGATATTACATATTATGGTTCTCAAATTGAGTATTTAGAAGCATTTATAAATAACCCTTACAATGATATTTTAGTAGATGATTTACAAATAAACAAACGTTTAGAAACTACTAAGAAATTATATAACGATGTGAAATCTCCAGATTATATAAACCATTTAGTTGGTACTATTGGATTAGATCCTTTGTACAAAAAATAGAGTTTAAATACATTATTAGAGGTCGTTTAAAAATTACTTTTTAAACGACCTCTTTGTTTTTTATAAAACCGAAAAATAAAAAATTCCGTATATTTAGTTAAAAGCTAAAATGATTAAGAATTTTTATTTTACAATCTTCATATTACTATTTTGCTTTGGCTGTAGTGGTGAACCAATAAATTCTCAAGACCAGAAAAACACAAAAGTCTTTATTCCTATAGAAACTGAGGAAGAGGAAAGTTTTGAAGCTCAAGACACCCTAAAATTATTAAGTTTAGGAGACAGTTATACAATTGGGCAAAGTGTTTGTGAAACTTGTCGGTTCCCAGAGCAATTAAAGACCAGAATAAAAACCAATCTCAAATCAATCTCTAGTATTGAGTTAATGATAATTGCTAGAACTGGATGGACTACCACAAACCTAATTAACGCAATTGAAACCGAAAACACGAGTAACGATTATGATTTAGTAACCCTTTTAATTGGTGTTAATAATGAGTTTCAAAACAAACCTTTTTCAATTTATCAGGCAGAGTTTCCACAGCTAGTTAATACCGCTATTAAAAAAGCAAAAGGAAATAAAAACAAGATTATCGTTATATCTATTCCCGATTATGGTTTCACACCTTTTGGTAATGGACGAACCAGTATAACTGAAGGCATTAATCTTTACAATAACTTTGCTAAAAATTATTGTTTACAAAATAATATTAGTTATGTATATATAACAGACATTACAAGGTTAGGGTTATCAAACCCTGATTTTGTTGCTTCTGATGGTCTACATCCTTCTGAATTAGCTTACACCAAATTTGTGGATAGAATAACGCCCGTCGCAATTGATAAAATCAAAAATTAACTCAAATTGTAAAAAAAGCGTTTCAATTCAAAACGCTTTTTTTACATTTACTTCATGTTTTCATCCAAGAAAAGATTAGATAATGCTTATAAAACTGCTAAAACCATCGATTTTGATGATGATAGTAAGTTTATCCTATTTAGTGATTGCCACAGAGGTGATAATAGTTTTGCTGATGATTTTGCAAACAACAGAAATATCTATTTTCACGCATTAAAACATTATTATACCGAAGGCTTTCAGTATTGCGAAATTGGCGATGGTGATGAACTTTGGGAAAACCTATCGTTTAGCTCGATACTCAATGCTCATAAAAATGTGTATATGCTTATGAAAGAGTTTCATAAGGAGAATCGTTTACATATGATTTGGGGTAACCACGATATGGTATATAGAGACCCAAAATATGTTGAAAAGTATTTATCGACCTATTTTGACCCTAAAATAGGTGAAGATGTAGAGCTTTTTAAAGATATTAAATACCATGAAGGCATTGTTTTAAAACATTGCATGACAGGGCAAGAATTATTTTTAACCCACGGACACCAAGCAGATTGGTGGAATTTCTTATTTTGGAAATGGAGTCGTTTTATGGTTCGCGTTCTTTGGAAACCATTAAATGTTATGGGTATTGCAGATCCTACAAGTCCTGCTAAAAATTATACCGAACTTATTAAAGTGGAGCGTAGAACTAAAAAATGGATTACGGAAAACAATAACTTAATGACTATTGTTGGGCATACGCACCGACCACGTTTTCCTGAACCTGGAGACATTGCTTTTTTTAATGATGGTAGTTGTGTTCACCCACGAAGTATTACAGGTATTGAGATTGAAAATGGTAAAATATCTTTGATTAAATGGCAAATAGACACTAATGATGATGGCGTACTGCAAATTGTAAGGGTATTACTTGAAGGGCCAAGAAAATTAGCCGATTATAAAACTGCAAAAATTTAAATGCTTCAAAAAAGATACGAAGGCTTTTTAAAAACACCATGTTTATGGAAAAACAAGGCTGTTTTTAATCTTGAGCAATTTGAAATTAATTCTATTTCAAACAAAATAGATATTGTTTTAGATGAAAACCTACGCTTAGGCAAATATGTAGAGCGCTTGGTCTCTTTTGAAATAGAGCAACAGCCCGATATTTCTGTTATAGCTGAAAACATTCAAATACAAGATGGCAAACTAACTTTAGGAGAATTGGATTGCTTACTTCTAAGAGATAATAAACCCATTCATTTGGAGGTTATTTATAAGTTTTACCTCTATGACGCTACGGTTGGTAATACTGAAATTGACCATTTTATTGGTCCAAACAGAAAAGACTCCTTAAACGAGAAACTCACCAAATTAAAAGAAAAGCAACTCCCTTTGCTCTATACTGATGCTTGCAAACCTTATTTAGATTCTTATAACTTAAATACTGAAAGCCTATCTCAACAAGTATATTTTAAGGCTCAATTATTCCTGCCTTTTTCTAATCAAAATATTGAGCTAGAAACATTAAATACAGATTGTATTGCTGGGTTTTATGTTAATCAAAATGATTTGAAACAATTTCAAGGTTGTAAATTTTACATTCCTAGTAAAAGAGATTGGTTAATATTGCCGCATACCAATGTAAACTGGTTAAGTTTTGATGTTTTTACGGCTAAAACTAAAGATTATCTTGAGCAGCAATTTTCGGCATTATTTTGGGTGAAATTTAAAAGTGGGGAATTAAAGAAGCTGTTTTTGGTTTGGTGGTGATTAATGGGTTTTAAAAAACAAATAAATACTTTATTCTTTTTTTTCACCAGAATCATTTAGTGATTTGTTCTTATCTATATACTCCTTGAAATTCCTAATTAATCTATCATCTTCCTTCTTCATTAAACTTAATATCACAACAAAAATAATAGGAAATACTAAATAAAAAGGAATGGGAATGAAGACATCAAAACAAAATTGCAAAATCAGCATAAAAAATGGAGGAAGAAGAAGAAATATAATAAACCAATATTTACTCTTTGTTATTAACGTGATTTTTGTTTTTGTTTCTGATAATTTGATTAAATCACCTTGAACAATAATATCACTTTTTGTATTATGGTAATTGGTATCAAACACTAAATCTGAACCGAAAGAGAAGTTATGACTAATTATAAATTGGCCTTCTTTTCGCCATCTAAAATGGAAACTTTTAATTTGGGGGTTAAGTATCTTTTTTAAGTTATCGACGCTTATATCAACTATAAAAACTTCATTTCGTGAATTTATTATGGGCAGAAATTTCATTTAATTCTATTCGAATTTATCCAATTAATAAAACAAAGACTTAAGGCAACACAGGCATGATCTGTTTAAATAAAAAAAACAATCAAAGCTTAAAGCCTAAATTTAAGTATAATTACAACCCTTTGTATAAAATAAATAGACTTTTTAAAACCTTTATTTTTCTCTAACAAAATGAATTTAGCAAGTACGCCAGCCTTAGGGATTGAAACGACATCCTTTTTTTGCTGCCATAAATGGCAAAAAAAGACCTGCACGCCGCAAGAAAGGTATAGAGAAAATCCCGACTCTTTTGGGTAACGCCAAAAAATTACTTTTAAGATGTATTTTAAGAGATTCCTGCTAGCGCTGGAATTTTAACTTTCTGGTGCTAGTTCTACTTCAAGACCTTCCATGTCTAAGGTCATATTTATTTGACAACCTAAGCGACTGTTATCTTTTACATCAAAAGCTTCAGAAAGCATAGCTTCTTCATCATCGCCCATTTCTGGTAAATTTGTTTCGCTTAAAATATAACATTGGCAAGAGGCACACATAGCCATACCTCCACAAACTCCTATTGTACCTTCTGGTGCTAACTCGTAAGACCTTACAACCTCCATAAGGTTCATCGCCATATCTGTTGGGGCTTGCAATGTATGTGCAACACCTTCTCTATCTGTTATTTTTATTGTAATATCTGCCATTTAAAAAAAATTAAGGGGCAAAAATATGTAAATAAGTTTTAAAAACCTACTATTCCTACTGATTTAATAGACTAACTGAAAACCCAGCATTTACCTACCTTACCCTGCTATTTAGTATTTATTATATAATTCTTACTTCAATAATCGTGCCTTTTAAACCTGACATAAATCATATAATTTCCTATGCAAATGTACTAATTTCAACCAATGAATTTATAAGATAATAATTTATGAGTTCGCATATACCAAGTAAAAACTCAATTGTTCATTCCGGTGTTATCTCTAAAATAACCGGCAGCTCTGTTTTTGTTGCTTTAGAACAAAATATTCATTGTGAATCTTGTCGTGCAAAAGCGGCATGTGGTATATCAGAATCTAACACCAAAGAAGTTGAAATAATAAATTGTAACGACTCTTTTAAAATTAACGAGCATGTAAAAGTAGTTCTAAAAAGAGCATTGGGCTTTAAAGCTGTGTTTTGGGCTTATATTTTACCCTTTATATTAATGTTTTCTACATTAATAATAGCCTCTAATTTTTTAAAAGAATGGATAGCTGGAATATTGTCACTTTTAATTTTAGTGCCTTATTACTTAACACTCTATTTTTTTAAAAGCACCATTAAAAGCGCCTTTAAAATGTCCATATTAAAATCCTAACTACGTATGTCTGATTCTATCTTATATAGTGTTTTATTACTAGCCTCTTTAGGAACGGCTGCCGCGGTTATATTGTATATCGTTTCTAAAAAGTTTTATGTTTACGAAGACCCATTAATTGGCGAGGTCGACGACATACTACCAGCTGCCAATTGCGGTGGTTGCGGTTCACCAGGATGTAAAGCTTTTGCAGAAAAACTTGTTAAAACTGATGATATCTCAGAACTATTCTGTCCTGTAGGTGGTAATGATGTTATGAAGCAAGTCTCTGAAATTTTAGGCAAAGAAGTAGCAGAAAAAGATCCAACTGTTGCCGTATTACTTTGCCAAGGTGGTTGTGATGTTAGACCAAAAACCACCCTATATCAAGGCCCAAGAACTTGTGCTATTTCGGCTATGGTTTATGGTGGAGAAACCGATTGCCAATATGGATGCTTAGGAGATGGTGATTGTGTTGCTGTATGTGATTTTGATGCCATGTATATGGATGAAAGTACAGGTCTTCCTGTAATTATCACAGACAAGTGCACATCTTGTGGCGCTTGTGTAAAAGCTTGCCCAAGAGATATTATAGAAATGCGACCACGCAACAAACGCGACCTAAAAATATTTGTTGGTTGTTTAAACCAAGAAAAAGGTGGAATTGCGAAAAAAGCTTGCGATGTTGCTTGTATTGGATGTTCTAAATGTGAGGATGTTTGCCCAAAAGATGCCATTACAATGAACAATAACCTAGCATATATAGATCCTGTAACATGCACCCTTTGTAGAAAATGTGTAGAGGTTTGCCCAACACATTCTATTATAGAAACCAACTTCCCTCCAAAAAAAGTAAGAAAACCGAAAGAGGAAAAACCGAAAGCGGAAAAACCAGCAAAAGAAAAAGTAGCTGTAGTTAAAGAGAATGTAGAATCAGAAAAACCTAAAACAGATGCTTAAAACATTCCCAAAAGGTGGCATTCATCCTGCAGAAAACAAGATAACATCATCAAAAGCAATAAAAAGGATGCCAGTACCTAAGACTGTTTATGTTCCTATTGCCCAACATATTGGTATTCCTTCTGAAATAATTGTTGATAGAAAAGATAAAGTTGTAATAGGTCAAATTATAGCCAAATCTGGCGGATTTGTGTCATCTAACATACATGCTCCAGTTGCTGGAACTGTTACAAAACTTGATATGATAGTTGATACAAGTGGTTATAAAAAACAATGTATCGTAATAAGAACCGACCCTAAGGATGAATCTAATCTCGACGTTCCAGAATTCCCTTTAAAAAAGGAAATTACAATGGATCAAAAAGATATTCTTCAACACATTACAGATTCTGGTATTGTAGGTTTAGGAGGTGCCACATTTCCTTCTCATGTTAAATTAGATCTTAAAAACGACAACAAAGTTGATTATTTGATTATTAACGGTGTGGAGTGCGAACCTTATTTAACTGCAGACCACAGATTAATGCTTGAAAAAGCAGATGAGATTATTGTTGGTATTCAAATTTTGATGCATGCCTTACACATTCATGATGCTGTTATTGGTATTGAAAACAATAAAAAAAATGCGATTGCGGTATTAAAACAAGCAGCGCAATCAGACAAAAGAATTAAAGTTGCCGCGTTACAGGTTAAATATCCACAAGGCAGCGAAAAACAACTCATAAAAGCCATTATAAAACGTGAAGTGCCGAAAGGCGGATTACCAATGGATGTTGGTGTTATTGTGCACAACGTAGGAACAATTTACGCCATTTATCAAGCGGTTCAATACGATCAGCCATTAATAGAACGCGTTGTAACAGTTACGGGTAAAAAGATTGAAAGCGCATCGAACTTTTGGGTTAAAGTAGGAACTCCAATTAAAGATTTAGTTGCAGAAGTTGGTGGCTTACCAGAAGGCACCCGAAAAATAGTGAATGGTGGACCAATGATGGGAAAAGCCATAAAAAATACTGATGTGCCAGTTACTAAAGGGACCTCTGGAATATTAGTTATTTCTGAAGATGAAGCTAGCAGGCAAGAATCTAAAAACTGTATTCGTTGTGGCCAATGCGTTTTTGTTTGCCCAATGGGACTAGAACCTCATCTGTTAATGAATTTATCTGAAAAGGGTTTATATGAGCGTGCTGCTTCAGAAGATATTATGACCTGCATTGAATGTGGCTCATGCAGCTACGTTTGTCCTTCACACAGACCGTTATTAGACTACATAAGATTTGGAAAAAGTATTGTTAAAAAATTAAACACTACAAAGAATTAATATGGCAGATCCTATTATTATTTCAGCCTCACCGCACGTACACTCAGCTAGAACATCAAAAAAAGTGATGTATGATGTAATTTACGCATTAATCCCAGCATTTTTGGTTTCCATTTATGTGTTTGGTATAAATGCTTTAATACTCACATCAGTCGCTGTTGTTTCGTGTATTGTATTCGAATATCTCATTCAAAAATATCTTTTAAAGACCGAAATTACCATTACCGATGGTTCCGCACTTATAACAGGTATTCTTCTAGCCTTTAACTTGCCCGCTGGACTTCCAATTTGGATGATAATAGTGGGTAGTTTAATTGCCATTGGAGTTGCAAAACTTTCTTTTGGTGGCCTGGGTTACAACATTTTTAATCCAGCGCTTGTTGGTCGTGTATTTTTATTGGTATGTTTTCCTGTGCAAATGACTTCGTGGCCTACTGCTATTGAAAATAATTTGTCCTTAGATGCCGTTACTGGCGAAACTACGTTAGGCATTATTAAAGAAGGACTCATGTACGGAGATACCATGTCTAGCATTAGCGAAAAAATACCTTCTGCTATGGAATTACTACTCGGTATTACAAGTGGATCTATTGGAGAAATGTCTGCATTGGCATTACTTCTTGGAGGTGTCTTTTTAATTGTACGCAAAGTGATTACTTGGCATATTCCAGTTACTATTTTGGCAACTATGGCTGCTATGACTGGGATTTTCTGGTTGGTAAATCCAGAGCTGTATGCCAATCCGTTAATTCATATTTTATCTGGTGGTGCCATTTTAGGAGCTTTTTATATGGCAACCGATTTAGTAACCAGCCCAATGACCAAAAAAGGCATGATGATTTTCGCTATTGGTATTGCCGTTATTACTGTAGTTATCAGATTATTTGGCGCCTATCCTGAAGGTGTATCATTCGCCATATTAATAATGAATGCCTTTGTACCACTTATAGACAAGTATTTTAAACCAAGACGATTTGGAAATCAAATCAAATCAAAAATCATGTAATTATGAGTAAAAAAGAATCTACTTTTTTAAATATGACTATTGCACTTTTTGTAATTACAATTATTGCAGGCATATCTCTTGGTTTTATAAATGATATCACCAAAGGTCCGAAAGCAAAAGCAAAACTAGAAAGAAAGGTAAACGCCTTAAAGCAAGTGTTACCTGAATTTAATAACAATCCTGTTGAAGCGGTTTTAATGCTTAAATCTGATAAAGCTAAAGACAGTATTGAAATTTATACTGGAACTTTTGACAACCAACCAATAGGAACAGCCATTGTTGGTTCATCTGAAAAAGGCTATAGTGGGTTAGTGAAAATTATGGTAGGATTTAATCCTGATGAAAGTATCAAAAACATTGTAGTACTCGAACAAAAGGAAACACCAGGATTGGGAACTAAAATGAAGGATGAAAAATTTATGAGACAATTTAGAGGTAAAAAACCATCAGAATTTAATTTAAAACCTACAAAAGATGGTGGTGATGTTGATGCTTTAACCGGCGCAACCATTTCCACTCGTGCTTTTGGTGAGGCTGCTCAAATGGCTTACGATGTGTTTGTAGAAACTAACCAATCTGAAAATTAGATATCATGGCAGAGAAAATAACTCAAAAGGAAAACTTTTTAAAAGGGATTATAAAAGACAACCCTGTTTTCGTCATGTTGTTGGGTATGTGTCCAACTTTGGGTGTCACCTCTTCAGCTTTTAACGGTTTGGGAATGGGAGTCGCAACATTATTTGTGTTATTAATGTCGAACATAGTGGTATCCTTAATTAAGTCTCAAATACCGAGTAAGGTTAGGATTCCTGCATTTATTATCATTATTGCTTCTTTTGTTACTATAGTAGAGATGGTTTTAGAAGCCTACATCCCTTTCTTGTTTGAACAATTGGGAATCTTCATACCATTAATAGTAGTAAACTGTTTGATTTTAGGTCGAGCTGAAGCTTTTGCATCAAGAAATGATGTGGTGTCATCAATCGTTGATGCCTTAGGGATGGGCATTGGATTTACAATTGCTCTAACCGCTTTAGGAGCTGTGCGCGAAATATTAGGAAGCGGAAGCCTATTCGATTTCCGTTTCGTATCGGAAGATGCCAATACGTTATTACTTTTCATTTTGCCTCCAGGAGCTTTTATAGCTTTGGCATATTTATCTGTTTTATTCAATAAAGTATCTAAAACAAAATAACACATGGAATATATTTTAATTCTTATAGCCGCTGTTTTTGTAAACAATATTGTACTGTCTCAGTTTTTAGGGATATGTCCGTTTTTAGGTGTTTCAAACAAAATATCTACATCAATTGGAATGTCTGGTGCCGTATTATTTGTAATGACCATCGCCACAACGGTAACCTATTTATTGCATGAATATATTTTAGTGCCTGCTGGATTAAATTATTTAAGAACCATCACGTTTATTTTAGTTATTGCGGCGTTAGTGCAAATGGTAGAAATTATTCTAAAAAAAGTGAGTCCGCCCTTATATCAAGCATTAGGCGTTTTTCTTCCTTTAATTACAACTAACTGTGCCGTCTTAGGTGTAGCGATATTAGCATTAGGATTGGAGAATAGTAGCTTAATAAAAGCTGTGTTTTTTGCGATTTCAAACTCTATTGGATTCGGTTTAGCTTTAATTGTTTTTGCAAGTATAAGAGAGCAACTAGAATTGGCTAACATTCCTGAAGGCATGAAAGGTGTTCCTATCAACTTGTTAGTAGCGGGGCTTTTATCTTTAGCTTTTTTAGGGTTTACGGCGTTGGTTTAAAACAGTAAGTGAATTAGTAATTACTATTCTAACGGGAATATACCTTGTAGTAACAAAATAAATAATTCATCATTGAGAAAATACGGATTAATAATATTCAGTTTTTTATTATTGAGCTTCGGTTGTAAAAATGAACCTCAAGTAACCAAAGAGCCATGGATTGAGAAACCTGTGTCTGAATGGCCCGATTTTGCTTTAACAAATAAAATTAGTTTTACTGATACAACCTATACCGATATTGCAAATTCATTTTTGGTAAACACAGGAATCGATACAATTGGAGTATCATGCAAACACTTTTTTATGGTTTTTGAAAAACAACTTGGAATCCATAATATTGATTTAGGTCCCGATTTTAAATATTGGGATTTATACCCGAAGAATAAAAAAGAAAAAGCCATTTCAATAAAGAAATTAATAAATAGGAATCCAAATGAAAAGATAGGTCAGTTTAACACCCTTAAAGTACGAGATTGGATTATTTTTTATATAAAGAGCTTAAATACAGAGCTATACCCACTAAAAATTAGATTTACAAGAGTAAAAAAAAAAAAAAAATGAGATTGTATATGCGGTTGGCTGGGGAATGAAACAGAAAGATAATAGTAAACCTGCACTAATAAAGCTACAATGCTTTGAAAACCTCGGGGATTATTTTTATATAAAAACTTTAAAAACTGATACTCAACCTCATGGACGAAGTGGATCTCCAGTAATTGATAAAAATGGTTATTTGGTAGGAATTGTTTCTGGCCAAGAAGGGAAATTAGGGGTTATTGGTAGCGTTCGCTACTTAAAGCAAATGCTTGATGAATATGGTATTAAATATGAAATACCTAGCCACTAACGCTTTGTGTAAATAATTATATGCAAAACACTAATTCCCAAAATCACTTCACCTCATAAGTTTCGCCCGAAAAGAAGAGATCATCTGTTTTTGTAAATTTTGAATTCGCCTTTACTTCTTTTGTCAAAGCATCTTCTCTTTCTTCTAAAGTAATATCATCAAAACTTCTTATTATACCTGTTACAAGAGGATATTCTAATCGTACTAACATTTGATGCAAGGTTGGATCTTGTTCACCCGCATTGTGTACTAAAATATCTTGTTCTGTAATGCCATTTTCTCCAATGGTAACAACCTCTAATTTTAATCCATTTAATACTAAACCTTTATCCTTATTTTTTCCGAAAATCATGGGTTTGCCATCCTCAACAAATAACTGTTGGTCTTCCCTAACTTTTTTATCGGTATATTTTGTAAAACATCCATCATTAAAAATCACACAATTCTGTAATATTTCAATTAAAGACGTTCCATTAAATTTTTCAGCATCAATAAACATTTGCGTCATTTCTTTGGGAGTGTTCCCTCCTATTCTAGCAAAAAATCGTGCTTGTGCTCCAATGGCTAGTTCACCTGGTTGAAATGGGGGTTGCGTATTTCCGTAAGGAGATGACTTTGTTTTTTGTCCAACTAAAGACGTTGGTGAAAATTGACCTTTAGTTAAACCATAAATTTCGTTATTAAAAAGCAGAATATTTAAATCAATATTTCTTCGCAATACATGAATAAAATGGTTTCCTCCAATAGCCATAGAATCGCCATCACCAGTCACTACCCAAACACTTAAATCTGGATTCGCTAATTTAACACCAGATGCAATTGCTGGAGCTCTTCCATGAATGCTGTGCATACCATATGTATCCATATAATAAGGGAAACGAGAAGAACAGCCAATACCCGAAATAAAGACTACATCTTCTTTTTTTATACCCATTTCTGGGAGTGCCTTTTGCATTGATCTTAAAATAACATAATCGTCGCAACCTGGACACCATCTTACTTCCTGATTACTAGCAAAATCTTTAAACGTATATTCATTTTTAGCAGTAGTTTCCATAATTAACCTAGCAATTGTTTAAATTTCTCTGTAAGTTCTGTATTCCCAAATGGCAAGCCTTGGATTTTGTTGAACTGCAAAAAGTTGTACTTATTAAAATTCATTTTTAAAATACTCGCAAATTGACCATTGTTTAGCTCACAAACCACAATTTTTTTAAACTTATTTAAAACGGCTTCTGTGTTTTTTGGCAGCGGATTTATATAATTAAAATGCGCATAGCCTATTTGATCATAGCCTTTTTCATTTAATTGTTTTACTGCGGAATGCAAACTACCATAAGTTCCTCCCCATCCAACAACAAGTAAATCACCAGATTCGGCAAATTCAGTTTCTAATTCAGGGATGTAATTTTCTACACGTTTAATTTTTTCGGCTCTAATTTTTGTCATGAACTCATGATTTTCGGGAACATGAGATACATCTCCTGTAATTTTATCTTTTTCTAAGCCTCCAATTCGATGTTCTAATCCAAAAGTACCTGGAACTGCCCAATCACGAGCAAGAGTCTCTTTATCTCTATCGTATGGATGCCAGTTTTCTTTAGCTTCTTTAATTCTATTATTTTTAATTTCTGGCATTTCTGCAACCGATTTAATTAACCACGGTTCAGAGCCATTAGCAATATATCCATCGGTTAGTAATATAACCGGCGTCATATGTTCTAAAGCTAATTTTGCAGCTTCGTATGCATATTTATAACAATCAGAAGGTGTCCCTGCTGCAATTACAATTACAGGACTCTCACCATTTCTGCCATACATAGCTTGCATTAAATCAGATTGTTCTGTTTTGGTTGGCAATCCTGTTGATGGACCACCTCTTTGAACATTTACCACAACCAAAGGAAGTTCCACCATCATGGCTAATCCTAAGGCTTCACCTTTTAAAGCCAAACCTGGACCTGATGTGGTTGTAATTGCCAAATCTCCTGCAAATGATGCTCCAATTGCAGATGTAATACCCGCAATTTCATCTTCTGCCTGAAAAGCTTTAACTCCAAAATGTTTATGTTTAACTAATTCATGTAATATATCTGTTGCTGGTGTTATAGGATAAGACCCTAAAAATAATTCGATACCCGATTTTTCTGCAGCAGCTAAAAAACCCCAAGCTGTTGCCGTATTACCACTTATAATTCTATACGTTCCAGAAGGCATTTTTGCGGGAGAAATGGTATATGAATTGGGTATTAACTCCAACGTTTCAGCAAAATAAAAACCTGCATTTAACACTTTAGTATTAGATTCTATTAAATGAGGTTTAGAAGCAAATTTCTTGTTAAAAAACTCAATAGTATGCTCAGTAGAACGATGATACATCCAATACAACATGCCTAAAGCAAACATATTTTTACTTCTTGTAATGCTCTTATTATCTAAACCCTCAACATCTTTTAAAGCTTCTTTTGTGAGCGAAGAAATAGCTACTTCAATAACACGGTAATTATCAAGACTCCCATCTTCAAGGGGATTTGTTTCATATTTTGCTTTTTCTAAATTCTTTTTGGTAAACGCATCGGTATCTATAATAATAGTATGCCCTGGCTTAACTGCATAAAGATTGGTTTTTAAGCCTGCAGGATTCATCGCGACCAATAAATCTACATCGTCACCAGGTGTACTAATCTCAACACTACCAATATGAACTTGAAATCCAGAAACGCCATATAAACTGCCTTGAGGTGCCCTAATTTCTGAGGGGTAATTAGGAAACGTTGAAACATCATTTCCAATCATTGCAGAAGTATCAGAAAATTGGGTTCCTGTTAACTGCATTCCATCACCAGAATCTCCAACAAATCTTATAACCACGGCTTCTAGAACTTCGGGTTGTATTTCATTTTTTTCAGCAATCATAATTTTTAGGCATAAAAAGATTAGTATCAAAAAAATTGAAGTCGTCTTTACCAAAAATAACTTCTGTGTTTAAAATGTAACATGATTTATATCATATTATACGTGCATAAGAAATTTTAATTTTACTCCATACTATCATAAAAACATATTAATATGGCTATCATAATAACAGATGAATGCATTAATTGTGACGCTTGTATTGTAGAATGTCCTAATAATGCAATTTATGAGCCCGATCAAGAATGGGCCTATGCAGACGAAACCGCTTTAAGCGGAACAATTACGCTTCCAAATGGAGATGAAGTAGACGCAGATGAAATGAACGAACCAGTATCTGATGAGTTCTATTTTATAGTGCCTGAAAAATGTACCGAATGTAAAGGGTTTCATGACGAACCGCAATGCGCTTCTGTTTGCCCTGTAGATTGCTGTGTGCCAGATGAAGATCATGTAGAAAGTGAAGAAGCTTTATTAGAGAAAAAAGCTTGGCTACATGCCGAATAGTATTTATATCATTTTATTTAAGAACTAAAGTTAATTTTTTTTCATATTTATTTCTAGCGTTCAACACCCTAAGAAATTATTAGTGATTAAATTGAGGACTTCATATCATTTGGAGTCCTCATTTTTTTTAATACACTTAAAATCTATCCATTACATGATATTTATCATAGTCTATGCTTTATACTTCTTTTAATTTTAAAGGGTATTTATTTGAACGACCTTTAGGTTTTAGTCAAAAAAGGAATCTTGTTAAGGTCTACGTAATTAGAAATTTCCAAAAATCGTACTTAGGTAGCTTTTTGTGAATTTTATTTAATAAGATAACTTTATTATGAAGAAAAAATTTCCAAAACTAATTTGTGATGCTAATGAAGCGGTTGCAAGGGTTGCGCATAAAACCAATGAGGTTTGTGCCATCTACCCTATCACTCCAGCATCACCAATGGGCGAACATGTAGACGTGTATAGCTCCAAAGGACAAAAAAACATTTGGGAGAATGTCCCAAGAATTGTAGAAATGCAAAGTGAAGGAGGTGCTTCAGGAGCTGTTCATGGTTCGCTGCAAGCAGGTGCCTTAACAACTACATTTACAGCATCACAGGGATTGTTACTAATGATTCCTAACATGTATAAGATGGCAGGAGAGTTATTACCATCCGTAATTCATGTCGCAGCAAGAACTATTGCAACACATGCATTATCAATCTTTGGTGATCATTCAGATGTTATGGCGGCAAGACAAACGGGGTTCTCCATGTTATTTAGTGGTTCTGTACAAGAAGCACAAGATATGGCATTGATTTCTCAAGTTGCAACGTTAAAATCAAGAATACCTTTCATGAATATTTTTGATGGCTTTAGAACCTCTCACGAGATTTCTAAAATTGATGGTATTACCGATGATATTATAAAAGACATGATGCCAGAAGACGATATCATGGCTCATAAAAAAAGATCGTTAGATCCAGATAATCCAGTAATAAGAGGTACGTCTCAAAACCCAGATGTATTTTTTCAAGCAAGAGAAGCTGCAAACCTCTATTATTATAAAGTTCCCAGTATAGTAGAAAAAACAATGGATGAATTTTATAAACACACAGGTAGAAAATATAGCTTATTCTATTATGTAGGGCATCCTGAAGCAGAAAAAGTAATTGTAATTATGGGTTCTGGTCAAGGTCCTGTAATGGAAGCTGTTGACACCATGGTTAAAAATGGTGAAAAAGTTGGTGCTATTATAGTACGTTTATTTAGACCATTTTCAATCAACCATTTTGTAGATGCACTTCCAGAGACAGTTAAACAAGTTGCAGTTTTAGATAGAACAAAAGAACCTGGAAGCTTAGGTGAGCCTCTTTATCAAGATGTTGTTACAGCTTTTGTTGAAAGCAATAGAGTAATGCCGGAAATTATTGGTGGACGTTACGGATTGTCTTCTAAAGAATTTGATCCTGCAATGGTTAAAGCTGTTTTCGACGAGTTGGATGAAAAAGAACCATTAAACCACTTTACGGTTGGTATTAATGATGATGTAACTTACAGAAGTTTAGATGTTGGCGACCGATTAAAAACTGTTAAAAATACCTTTAATTGTATGTTCTACGGTTTAGGTTCTGATGGTACAGTTGGTGCAAACAAAAACTCTATTAAGATTATTGGTGAAACAACCGATAACTATGTACAAGGTTATTTTGT
Source organism: Algibacter sp. R77976 (assembly GCF_044594645.1). Taxonomy (GTDB): domain Bacteria; phylum Bacteroidota; class Bacteroidia; order Flavobacteriales; family Flavobacteriaceae; genus Algibacter_B. The sequence goes on along the minus strand of NZ_CP138989.1, from coordinate 1,387,383 downwards.
TTACGATTCTAAAAAAGCAGGTGCTCAAACCGTTTCACATTTACGTTTTGGACCAGACCCAATTTATTCAACCTATTTAATTCATAAAGCAAATTTTATTGCTTGTCATCAATTTAATTTCATTGAAAAATATGACATTTTAAAGAACATCAAAAAAGGTGGAACATTCTTATTAAACTCTCCTTTTGATAAAGATGAAATTTGGAATATTCTTCCTAAAAAAATGCAAGAAGAGATTGTAGAAAATGAAGTGGAATTTTACGTGGTTGATGCCACTAAAGTTGCTCATGAAGCTAAATTAGGTAAGCGTACAAATACCGTTTTACAAACCTGTTTCTTTGCGATTTCTGGCGTACTTCCAAAAGATGAAGCAATTCAAAAAATTAAAGAAGCCATTGTAAAATCGTATTCTAAAAAAGGAGATGCTGTTGTTCAAATGAACTTTAATGCCGTTGATAAATCATTAGAAAATCTTCAACAAGTTGATTATCCAAAACAAATTACAAGTGATACAGAATTGAAACCAATGATGACTGGTACTGATGATTCTTTTGTAAAAGAAGTTTTAGGTAAAATATTAGCTGGAAAAGGAGATGAACTTCCAGTAAGCGCATTCACAGTAGATGGAACGTTCCCTACAGGAACAACTCAATTCGAGAAACGTGGTATTGCAGATCAAGTTCCAGTATGGGATGGTGAAGACATCTGTACACAATGTAATAAATGTGTTGTAATTTGTCCGCACGCAGCCATTAGAGCTAAAGTAGTTTCTAAGGAAAAATTGGCAGGCGCACCTTCTACATTAAAATCGGCTCCAGCAATAGGTAGACCATTTAACAAAGAAGCAGAATCGTATGTACTACAAGTATCTGCACAAGATTGTACTGGTTGCGACCTTTGTGTTGAGGTTTGTCCTGCTGTAAGTAAAGAAGACCCAGACTTTAAGGCAATAAACATGCATAGCAAACTTAAAGTTGAAGCCGCAGAAGATCCTAATTGGGATTATTTCATCAATTTACCTGATTATGATAGAACAGAATTAAACATCACCAATGTAAAAGGATCTCAGTTCCTTGAACCATTGTTTGAGTTCTCTGGAGCTTGTTCTGGTTGTGGTGAAACACCATATATTAAATTACTAACTCAATTATATGGAGATAGTATTTTAATCGCCAATGCAACAGGGTGTTCGTCTATTTATGGTGGTAATTTACCAACAACGCCTTATAAAACCAATAAGTTTGGTAGAGGACCAGCTTGGGCAAATTCATTATTTGAAGACAACGCTGAATATGGTTTAGGAATGAAATTAGGATTAACTAAAAAACAGGAAATTTCTGAAAACCTATTAAAAGGATTAGAAGCAGAAGTTGGTACTGAATTAGTTGATGCTATTTTAAACAACCCCGAAAAAACGGAAGCAGAAAAAGAAGAAAATTTTGCAAACCTTGATAAACTTAAAGCTAAACTATCAACTATTGATACACCTGAAGCTAAAAAACTATTACAATTAACAGAGTACTTGCGTAAAAAATCTGTTTGGATTCTTGGTGGTGATGGTTGGGCTTATGACATAGGTTATGGTGGTGTGGATCACGTATTAGCCTCTGGAGAAAACATCAATATTATGGTGTTAGATACTGAGATATATTCTAATACTGGTGGGCAAATGTCTAAAGCAACACCAATAGGCGCAAGTGCTAAATTTGCTGTATCTGGTAAACGTACTAGCAAGAAAAATTTAGCCTTACAAGCTGTTTCTTATGATAACGTATATGTTGCTCAAATAGCAATTGGAGCGAAGGATTTGCAAACGCTTAAAGCCATTGAAGAAGCTGAAGCTTATGATGGACCATCATTAATTATTGCTTACTCACATTGTGGTGACCATGGTTATAATTTAAAAGATGGAGCAATTCATCAACAAAAAGCGGTTGAAACCGGTTATTGGCCATTATTTAGATTCGATCCTTCTAAACCAAAAGGTAAGAAGTTTAGATTAGACTCTAAAGCACCATCTGCACCACTTGAGGAATTTATGTATAAAGAAACTAGATTCTCTAGAGTTGTTAAAGATGATGCCGAATTAGGAGCTAAACTTCTTAAACAAGCACAAGAAGAAGTTGATTCTAGATGGGAACGTTTAGAACTTCATAGAGGTATGTAAATACCCTTAAGGTTATGCTTTAATTTAAAAATCATTCTACATGTAACTAATTACATGTAGAATGATTTTTTTTATTGGCAAATTATAATTTACCAGCGAAATTTTGGTGTTAACTTAATGCGGACTTAAATGTTATGCATCAATATTAATAACTTGTTCTATCTGTGGCGCATACTTTTTGATAGTCATTTCTACACCAGATTTAAGTGTCATTTG